>JANQEO010000285.1 GCA_028278325.1 Candidatus Binatia bacterium | reverse complement strand
ATTTATGGGTTAAGCTCCATTATTGGCCGGGCACTTAATTACTTGCTCACGCCACTTTACATTTCCGTTACAATACCGTATTGGTCAGGCGTGAAAACGGAAACGTAAAGTGGCGTGAGCATCGCTGTGCAGGCACACGGACCCGTAAGTCGATACGAAAAAGCGTGTTTGATATGGTGCGTCACGGAGGGGCTCCAGAGCCCGCTCCCACCGGTGAGATCAGCTTCCATCCTGACCGCGACCCCAGCCGCTGTCGCGTCCGGCTCTGTGCAGATTCCCGGCTAGTTGAAATAGCGCGTCGCGAGCGCAGCACGACCCTCGTCCTTGGGCGAGCCCTGCCCGCGACTCGAAAAACCAGGACCACAGCAATCCAGACAGGGGGCAGCCTCAATTGACCAATAATCATCTATATAGGGTAGCGGGGCCATTGCGCCTGATCGCGCTTGTAGCGCTCGGCGCCGGCCTGCTTTCGAACGGGTGCTCGGCGCAGACCGCCCACGTAGCCAATAGCGGCGAAGCAGCGGCCTTGGTCAGCACGGCGCAGCCGTTGGAGCGTCCGCCCTACCACCTGCAACCCGGTGACCGCCTCGAGATAACCTTCTACCGGAACCCGGAACTCGATGAGGAAGTCGTCGTCAGGCCCGACGGCAAGATCTCGCTTCCTTTCGTAGACGACGTCATGGCCGCCGGGCGCACGCCTGCAGAACTCGACGCCGAGTTGACCCGCCGCTATACGGGCGAGCTCGCGACCGCCGAGGTCACCGTCATCGTGACGGAGTTCGCCGGCCACCGCGTGTTCGTCGGAGGCGAAGTCGGCACACAAGGGGCTCTGCCCATATCCGGCCGTCTCACCCTCTACCAGGCCATTCAAGAAGCCGGCGGGTTCTTGCCCACTGCACATCGCAGCCAGGTCGTCGTAGTCCGTCGTGGAGACGACGGTGCTCGCATCTCACGAACCGTAAACCTCCATGCCGTACAGAAGGGATCGGACCTGGCGGCCGACGTATATCTCGCGCCTTACGATGTCGTTTGGGTGCCACGCTCGGCGATCGCCGACGTCAACCTCTTCGTCGAACAGGTTTTCCGAGAGAACTGGCCGATCGAGCCGAACATATCGTTCGATATCAACTAGGGTGCCGACTGTCATGAGCAAATCAACACCACTCACCTTCGGCAGGCTGATGCTGCGAACCGTCTGCGCTTATGCGCTGGCCGTGTTCGCGGCGCTCTTCCTGCTCGGCTGCTCCGCCAACACCAAGCACGTCAAAGTCAGCGCCGACGACTCGACCTTCCGCAGTGCATCGTCGCCGGTAGAATTGACCGCGTACACGCTGCAGACCGGCGACCGGCTCAAGATCCGCTTCTACCGCAATCCTGAACTGGATCGCGAGTTGGTAGTGCGGCCCGACGGCATGATCTCGCTGCCCTTCGTCGACGAAGTACGAGCCGAAGGGCTTACCCCCGAGCAGCTGGACGCCGAGTTGACCCGGCGCTACACGGGCGAGCTCGCGACTCCGGATGTATCCGTAATCGTCCAGGAATTCGCCGGCCACCGGGTGTTCGTCGGAGGCGAAGTCGGAACCCAGGGCAGCCTGCCGATAACCGGCACGCTGACGCTCTACCAAGCGGTGCAGGAAGCCGGCGGATTTCTCGCCACGGCTCACCGCAAACAGGTCGTCGTCATCCGCCAAGGCAACGACGGACGACCGGTGTCGAGGGTGGTCAACTTGGCGGCCGTTCAAAACGGCAAGGACCTGTCCGCCGACATCTATCTCGCTCCTTACGACGTCGTGTGGGTGCCCCGCTCGGCGATCGCTGACATGAACCTGTTCGTCCAGCAGGTGTTCCGCAACAACACGCCTCTGAACATCGGACTGAACATAGAGAACGACAACTGAACCCGTCGAGGATCATCGTATGAACGACCAACTCAACCAGTGGAAAGAGATAGTGGCGACGCCCATGCGTCACCGAAAGCTGATCACCCGCGTGGTGATCGCCGGTGTCGTCACGACCCTGGCTCTCGTGTGGATCCAGCCGCCCAAATACAAGGCTACGGCCACACTGATCGTCATGTCCAAGAGGGCGGAAGTCGCGGTTTCACCGGACGCTTCGACCAAGGCGACGGTCGACCGGCTTAGCGAGGCGAGAGTCAACTCCGAGGTCGCGCTTCTGAAGAGCCAGACCCTGATCAGAGAAGTCCTCGATGCCACCGGCAGCAAAACCGACGGCGATGATGAAGGCAGCCTCATCGGCAGCCTGGTCAGCTTACCGTTTCGCGTCCCCGGCCTGATCTATCGAGCGCTACATGGGCTGGAGGCACCGACGCCCCTGGACATGCGCGCCCGCAAAGTGTCATCCGCGATCGAAGTCTCGCCCGTAGTGCGCTCTCACCTGATCAACGTCTCATACGAGAACCGTGATCCGGAATGGGCGACGTCGTTCGTGAACGAGCTGGTATCGGCGCACATCGCGCGTAACGCCTCGATCAACGAGCAGTCCGATACGAGGTTGTTCTTCAAGCGCCAGCGCGAGTTGGCTGGTGAGAATCTCGAGACGGCGACCGCGGCGCTGAACGAGTTCAGGGCCAAGAGCGGCGAAGAGGTCGTTTTCCAGGACGAAGCGGAGTTGCGAACCCGCATCGCCGAGTTCGAGTCGCTGATCGCATCGACCGAAACCGAACTGGCCGAGGTGAGCGCCAAAGCGGCATTCCTCGGCGCCGAGCTGGGAACCACGGGCGCTCAGGCAGCCGCCGCCAGCCCGAGCACCGTGGCCGACCAAGAGCTGGCTCTGGTAAGAAGCCGGGTTCTCGAACTGGAGCTGCAGAAGACCGAGCTTCTCACCCGCTACGCGCCTACCAGCACGGTAATCCGCGACATCGACAAGCAGATCGCCCAAGTCGGGCGATTGCTGGACGGCAAAGGCTCCGGTGCGCCGCTGGCAGCCATTCCTACCGCCCAAGAGAACATCGGCCAGGAGTTCGTGGCCGCACGGGCCCAGCAGGCTGCGCTGGAAGGAAGAGCCGAGGCCCTCGGACAACAGGTCACGGCCTACCGTTCCATCCTTGCCAAGCTCGACGATGTCGACACCGAGCGGCAGAGGCTGGAAAACGAGGTGCTTACCTCCAAAGAAGCCTACCTGACCTATCTGAGGAAAGAAGAGGCCGCACGCTTCACGAGCGCACTGGACGAGTCGAGGATACTCAACCTCGCCGTAGCCGAGCCGGCCACGGTTCCCTCCTCGCCCGAGCCGCGGCCCGCCATGCTGGCGATCGTGATGGGCTTCTTCATGAGCTTGGCCGCGGGACTGGCACTGGCCTTCTTGATCGACTGGATAGATCCCACCGTGCGTAGCGCGGCACAGGCAAGCAAAGCCGCAGGGATTCCCGTCATCGGAGAGATTCCGTCCTAAGGAGAGCGTCACCCGATGTACCTTCGCCACTTCAACCTGACTGCTGAGCCTTTCGCTCTGACACCCGATCCGGCGTTTCTGTTCGCCAGCGAGGTACACAGCGAGGCGCTGGCCGCCCTCAAACTGGGGCTGCTCGAGCGGCGCGGCTTGATCGTCATGGTTGGCGAGGTCGGGACGGGTAAGACCACCCTGCTCTACTCGCTCCTGAGCAGCCTTGGTCCCCAGATCAGGACGGCCTTCGTGCCCAACAGCATGCTGTCCTTCGACGGGATGCTGCGCGCTGCACTCAAAGACTTCGGGATAACCCCCCAAGGGCCGACCCGCCTGGACTTGCTCAACTCTCTGAACGACTTCCTGCGTCGTTGCGACGAAGAGAACGCAACGGCCGCGATTGTGATCGACGAGGCCCAAAATCTCTCCGACGCGGCCTTCGAAGAGCTCCGGCTACTGTCGAACTACGAGACATACAAACACAAGCTCCTGCAGATCGTACTCGTCGGTCAGCCCGAACTGGACACCAAGCTGAACAAGCCCGAGCTCAGGCAGGTACGTGAAAGGATCGCCGTGCGTTGCGTGGTGAACCCCCTGACACCTTCCGAATGCCAGGACTACATCGCCCATCGCCTGGGCGAGGTCGGCGGCTCGGTCAAGATCTTCGAGCGTGCGGCCCTCAAGCAGATCATCAAGGAGTCTCAGGGGATACCCAGGCGCATCAACATCCTGTGCCACAACACGATGCTTTACGCGTTCGGAAGGGACCTTCCCCGCATCAGCAAGAGGCTGGTCACGACCGCGATGCGAGAGCGCCAAGGAAGCGATCTCGTACGCGTCAGTCGAAAAGGCATAGGTGGTTGGCTCGAGCGTCTCAACGACGCGATGAACTCGCGCTTCTCGATCGGTCTTGCGTGGACCGCGGCGGGGTTGGCGATCGGTGCTCTCGGAACCGTCGCATTGCTATCGGCAGATTCTCCGTCGACGAACACCACACCCACCACGGTCGTTGCCGAGAAGTCGCCGGTTGCCCCGGAGGCTCCGGACGCGGTGCAAGAGGAAGCAGCCGAGTCCGCGGCGGGATCCGTCGTTTCCGACAGCGATAGCGAAAGCCCGGTGGCCCACTCTAGCGACGACGCCGTCGACACGGTCGTCACCGCCATCGGCGAACAAGATCCGACAACCGGCGAGGTGAGATACGAGCCGGTTGCACCCGAGCAAGCCCTGGCATTGCCCTCAGCCGACACGGACACGGTAGCGGAGGTGGTCGCAGAAGCGCCGGCTCCCGCGCAACCGTCAACCGATCCAGTGGTGGAGGACAAAGCCGGCGATGAGCCGGTCACCGCCGTCGACACACAAGACGAGCCGGCCGCCGCCAGCGATACCGGTGATGAACCCGAGAGCGCCGCTGAGACCCAAGGTGAGCCTGCCGCAGACAGCGAGGCCGGAGATGAGGCCAAGCCCGCAGCTGAGACACAGGAAGAGTTGGCAGCTGAAACGGCGGCCGAAGAAGCGCAGCCCGCGGACCGGACAGAACCCGCGTCGCCTGAAGACGCGGTCGCGGCGACGCCCTCACCCGACGAAAAGCCAACGGCAGTCGCAACCGAGGCTCCCGAGTCGGACAAAGTCGTTCGCATCAAGCCGGGCAACACCCTTTTCGATTTGTCCCGTGACGTATACGGCGGCTATTCGACCGCCATCATGAAGAGGATCCGAGAGGCGAACCCGCAGCTCGACAATCCCGACTTCATCCGGGTCGGCGATCGCATTCGTTTTCCTGCCGGTGACAAAGCGGCCGGGACGGACGGTTCGCAGGCAGCGACCGAAAAGGAAGAGCCTGCGATAAGCGAAGCCGACAGGCGTCTGTTCGAAGACTTCAAGGCGAAAGCGGAGAAGGGCGAGGTGCGTGCTCAGTACAACCTCGGCGTTCTCTATCACAGAGGCACGGGTGTCCAGCAGAGCTACATTCTCGCGGCCCACTGGTACCGCATCGCGGCTTTGGAAGGTCTTGACGTCGCGCAGAACAACCTTGGCTACATGTACGAGGCCGGCGCGGGTGTCGATGAGGATCCGTCGAAGGCCGCGCACTGGTACAGGAAGGCGGCCGACCAGGGCTACACAAAGGCCCAACTTAATCTTTGCGAGCTGTACCGAGACGGGAGAGGCGTAGCCAAGGATCTGGCCACCGCCTACCGCTGGTGCGATCAGGCAGCGGCATCGGGGGACCCCGCCGC
The DNA here is from genome assembly GCA_028278325.1 of Candidatus Binatia bacterium. Lineage (GTDB taxonomy): Bacteria > Desulfobacterota > Binatia > UBA1149 > JAJCZL01 > JANQEO01. Next base: position 3,112 of record JANQEO010000285.1, on the reverse strand, counting down.
CATCGAGGAACGCGATCGTATCGCGCGACAGCTTTCACCCGCATCCATCGAGCGTATCCGCAGCACGGGTCCCTCTCCGACGGACTCCACGCTCAGGGTAGCGGGCGACCGAACCCGCCTTGCCGAGTCACGGGTCGAAGACGGGGGGGCAGGAGACAAGCAGTATGAGTGAGTACTTTAGGATTCTGAACCGGGTCGAAAACGAAGAACCCGATAAGGACTTGGACACCGCGGGCAAGCCCGTGGCGAAGGCCAAGCAATCCGTACAGCAGAAGAGGCCCGCGCCGGCAACGAACGCCCGGCAGCCTGCCGATCCTGCCACACGGCAGCAGCCTTCGCCTGTTGCCGAGACGCGTCCGCGCGCCCCTCAAACGCCTGCTCCGGTTGCGCGCACATCCGACGGACGCGATGCGTTCGTAGCGATCTTCGACAACCTGAGGGCCAGCGCTCACGAGCACAAGTTGACGAGCGTGGTCGTGGCTCCCGTCAGCGCTTCCACCGCCATAGTAGAAGTATCCAAGGGACTGGGCTCGGAGGCCTATCGCCACAACCTTCAGGTTGCCGTGGCGGAACTCACGGAGGACTCCGGCGAGGTGGCGCTCAAGGAAAGAGCCCGCCTGGTGACCCAGGCCAACGCCGGCCGCGCCGACGAGCGATCGATCAGCTCCGTCTCGTTCTCTCTGGCCGGAGGTCCGGCGCCCGCGGAACTCGAGAACTGGCTCGCCGCATGCGCGAGCGACAACGATCTCATCATCGTCGAGGGACCGGCCCTGGAGACGTCCATCGACTCCGCCCTCGTAGCAAAGGCATGCGACGGGCTCGTCCTGGTCGTCGAGCCCAACGTGACGACGTACGAGGACCTCACCGCCGCCGTAACCAAGTCTAAACAGGCCGGCTGTAAGGTGCTGGGCTTGGTCATGAATGGGACCGAAGAACTACCCACTTGGGTGCGTCATATCCTGTCCTGATATTGCTATAAGTATGGCGGCGTAGGATTAATTAAAGAGACGACATGACACCTAAACGTAGAGCGCTGATCACACTTCTCAAACTTAGCGATCTGGCTGTGGTCATCGCCGCGTTCAGCTTCGCACTGGCGCTGACAGTCGACAGCGGCTCGGGAACGAGCTGGAAAGCCCTGCTCGAAATGCGGGTGAGCATCCAGAACGCGATGTTCGTCGCCGCCTACCTGGGAGCCTGGCATTTTGTACTCAAGGCCTTCGGCCTCTACCGCTCCTACCGGCTGTCTCCGGCCTCGCGAGAGTCGAAAGACGTAGCCTTCGCCTGCCTCGTGGCCACAGCGCCGCTCGTGCCTTTCGATCTGCTCTTGGATTTCGAGTACGTCAACTCGCTCTTCTTGTCAGCCTTCGGAAGCTTCACCTTCGTCACCCTCATCCTCGAACGCCGTCTCCTGCGGGCCGTGGCCAGGCAGGTACGAAGACGCGGGCACAACCTGAGAAACGTGGTCGTCGTCGGGGACGGGCAGGAAGCCCTGGGCACTTCCGCTGGCCTGGTCAGGCGCAACGACCTCGGTTACCGGCTGGTCGAACTCATCGAGATCACCCGTAGCGATTCCCGCGAAGAAGAGGAGCAGCAAAGCACGGCCGCCATGGAAAGGCTGCACAAGCTGATAGAGGAGCAACCCATCGACGAGGTCTTCGTCGCACTGCCCCTCGATTGCTCCCAGTCTCTGATATGGCCGATCATCTCGCTGTGCGAGGAGCAGGGGGTGATGGTTCGCGTACTCGCGCGCGTAGCGGATCTGTCCTGGGGCCGCGCGGTAATCGATGAAGTCGGCGGCAAGCCGGTGATAACGATATTCAGCGGTCCTCCCGACACGCTCAGGCTTCACGCGAAGCGCGCTCTCGACCTCGTAGGCAGCGCGGTCGGTCTGATACTGCTGTCCCCGATCATGCTCATGGTCGCGTTGGCCATAAAGATGGACTCGAACGGCCGCGTGCTCTTCGGACAAGAGCGCGTTGGCCACAACCGCAGGGTGTTCCGTGCCTGGAAGTTCCGGACCATGGTCGACGGCGCCGACAAGATGCAGGAGAGCCTGGAATCCCTCAACGAGGCGGAAGGCCCGATCTTCAAGATCAAAGAGGATCCGCGCATCACTCGAGTAGGTTCCTTCCTTCGCCGCACGAGCATCGACGAGCTGCCTCAACTCTTCAACGTACTCAAGGGCGACATGAGCTTGGTCGGCCCCCGGCCTCTGCCTTTGAGGGACGTGACACGGATCGACGTGCGCTGGCACAAGCGTCGCTTCAGCGTGAAGCCCGGCATCACCTGCTTGTGGCAGATCAACGGCCGCGAACCGACCTTCGACGACTGGATCAAGGCCGACATGGAATACATCGACAACTGGTCACTGAAACTGGACGCAAGGATCCTGATGAAGACGATCCCCGCCGTAATCTCTGGACACGGTGCGCACTGACATGAAATCTTCTCCGGTTACCGTCATCGTGCCCTGCTACAACGAGGAGGCCGGGCTTCCTTACCTGCTGCAGCGCCTCGAGGCCATGCGGCAGACTTGCGCCGAGGACTGGTGCTTCCTGTTCATCGACGACGGAAGCACTGACGAGACCTTTACGCACCTCATGTCGGCCACACGAGGCAGGCCGTGGCTCAAGGTAGTACGGCACAATGAAAACCTCGGCCTCGGCGCCGCCATCCAGACCGGGTTCGAGCACACCGACTCGGCAGTGATTTGCACCATCGACAGCGATTGCACCTATCCGCCCGAGCGTCTCCCTGAGCTGATCGCGAAAGTGCATGACGGAGCCGACATAGTCACGGCGTCTGCATGGCACCCTGAGAGCGCAGCTGCGGAGGGCGGAAAGCTGAGAATCCTTCTCAGCCGTATGGTCTCCGCGATCTACAAGCTATTGATCGGACAGGACGTGTACACGTTCACGTGCCTGTTCAGAGCCTACAACCGTGCCACCGTTTCCAGAGTAAGGTTCCGTGCTTCTGGCTTCGCAGCCGTAGCCGAGATCATGCTCAGGTCGATGCTGTCGGGGATGAAGGTGGATGAGGTGGCCATGCAACTGGAGAGTCGCCGTCACGGCGAATCCAAGCTCAAGGTAAGCGACGCGATCCTCGCGCA
>JANQEO010000205.1 GCA_028278325.1 Candidatus Binatia bacterium | reverse complement strand
CCGGGAATCCTTTCTGCACCATCGACCTCACCTCCAAGAGGTACATCGGTCGATCGCCGCAAAAAAGTGCGAACGAACTTCTGATTCAGGACACTAGCGGGGAAGACGCTCATCCTGCGCGCCGAGAACACGAAGAGCCGCAAGCAGCGAGTCATCCCGCTCTTCGATGAGTTGGTCGAGATTCTGCGTCAGCTCAAGATGCTCCATGAGACTGTGCTGGGGCGGCTGCCGACGATGCATGACCCCGCTTTCCTCTCCCCTGAAGGCAAGCCGTGGCCCATGCCGACTACCAACGCCGGGCGCATCTTCCACCGCGTGCTCGATAGCGCGGGCATTGCGAAGGAGAACGAACTGGGCGAGGTGTTAACGATCCACTGCCTGCGCCACACCTGCAACTCCTGGTTGGCTCGGCGTGGCGTACCCGTCGAGATCCGCCAGCGCATCCTTGGGCACAGCGACGCGAAGCTCACGTCCGAGGTCTACACGCACCTGGACGTGGAGGACCTGCGCAGGGCGATCGAGGCCAAGGTCAATACTGAGCCCGAACAGCAGGCGAAGGAGGCGCGATGAGCGAGACCACCCGCAGTCCCGTCCCGGTAACCCCGGAGATCCATGTGGACCTTGAAGCCGTCCGCCGCTCCGGCCTCACCAACATGCTCGACCGCTCCCGCGTTGCCGGGATCGCGGAGGAAATGGGCTACGACGAGACCGCGCACTGGGTCGGCGCCAACCGGGACCTCTACGCCAAGGGGATCTTCAGCGGCTTCGAGGTGAAGCGGTGACCGATTCCAGGTTCTATCTGATCCAGAACTACTCGGCGTCGGCGAGTACGACGTCAAACCCCACGCGGCCATCCTGACGCGGCTTGGCCTGTTTGTAGAAGACCCGGATGGTCGACTCGCCGACTGGGAACTCAACGAAGTCTCCTAGCAAGACTTCCTTCACCTCTCCCGAGACATTGACCCTTACATCGTTGCCGTGTTGGATCCTGAGCAGGCCAAGCACATTGCCTGGCGCACCCACGGTCACGCTCTCGCCTATTCCAAGCCAGAGGTTGGCGCCGCCAGCCGTGCCTGTCGCCTCGAGTGCTTCCTCCTTCAGCCGGGCAATCTCCGTGCGCGCCCCGCGGAGTTCATCCTGGGCGCGGTGGGCAAGTTCCTCCTGCTCTGCAATCAGACTTTCGAGTTCCGCTGCCAGCGCCTGGCTGGTCGTGAGGTCCTCAGCGGCTGCAAGCTCGGCTAGCTTCGATTGGATGCGCTCGAAGTTTGCATTCTGCTCATCGATCAGGACATCGAGCCCAGGGCCGAGCATCCCTGTGCTCGCCACCGCTTCTTGCACGGCAATCCCGACGAGCGCGCCAAGAACCATGCCTCCCAGGCCAAGCGCGGAGGAACGAATAACACCGCGGCGAAACCAGCCACTTGTTGCTTCAGTCACTGTTCTCTCTCCCTCAAAGTAATCCCATACCGGCGAGACATCTCTGGTCTGCCAACCGGCTTGATGCTAACTCAGCATGCTGACGGCCTGTCCCCTTTTCTAGCGACAGCGCATAGTGCCTTGTGGCGACGGCGCTAGAACGTCTCCGGGGAAGCTCCTCGGGCGTGCTTGAGGCCGGCATACTGACTTGCAGGGTTGGGGCGACCAAGCCGGTCCCCAGAAAGGAACCCATGCCCAAGAGGGCGACGAAGCGGAGTCGCGGCCGCAAGACCGAGGCGCAGATCATTGCGGACCTTGAGGCCGAAACCCGGCGCTTGAGAGCCTGGGCGGCGGCGAAAGAAGCCAAGTCCCTGCCCGAGGGCAAGGCCCTTCTCACCGCCGTCAAGGCCATCGACAAGGCCCTGGAGGCGGCGAAGCAGGCGAAGGACGACAAGATGGCGAAGGCTTTGGAAGCGGCCCGAGCACCGTTGTCCAAGCTGATGGTGGAGATGGGGCTGCGGGTGCCGCAGAGGCGGAGACGACGCACGAGACGGGGTAGCGAGGCGGCATAGGTCGACACCAGGAGGCAGTACGCCGAAAGGGGTAGCGCGGTTCCAGAGAGGGCGGATTACTATCGAGGCGTCCCTTGCCAAGGTGTTCGCCATGAGGATCAACGTTCCTCCCGTCTTGCTGGGCGTTGGCGCTGCTATCGCGGCCTTCTTCTCCTCACCGAGGGCAGCACAGACGGTTTCGTTCGCATCGGATACAACGTGGGAGGTGTTCGATGCCGATCCCGCTAGTGGCAGTGCCACCTTGCTTGGCTTAGCTCAGAATGTGTGTCTCGACTCGTTGGGTCCGTTGCCTTGCCCTCCTGGAGCAATCACGTACTGTGCGTCCCCCATGTGGGGCGCCAATAGCTGGTTGGCAGACCTCAGCACTATTCCCGGCGCTACCTGGATCTGGGCTCCCGGAGTCACCGGATCGACCTCTTCGACGGTGAACGCATCCGTATTCTTCTCCAAGGAGTTCAACGTAGCCGCCCCCGTTGGCGGCACGCTCTCGATTGCCGTCGACAACTTCGCGGACGTGATTGTGAACGGGACCAGCGTTGGAACTTGGGGAAGTGACGGGAGCCTTCAGAAGTTCGACCTCACGGCATTCCTCGTGCCGGGTGCTAATAGAATCACAGTTCATGCAGAGAACCAGGGTGCTGGCTCCGGCATCGACTATTGCCAGAACCCCGCCGGCGTCGTGTTTGGTGGGACTCTGGACTTCCTGTGTTTCGAGGCGCCGTTATCCCTACCTCTGAGTTCCGCCACCGACACCTTCTGGGCGACGATCGGTGATCTCGACGCCGACGGGTTTCCAGACCTCGCGGCAAGTTCTTGCCCTGGAAACGTCGCCGTTTTCCAAGGCGGTGTGGGAGGCTGGACGGCGACAGGCGTCTTTCCCGCCGGAACGCAGGTTAACCACCTGACGACGGGAGACATCAACGGCGATGGAGACATCGACATTGCGGGCGCCGATCGAAGCGGAGATGCGGTTGCCCTCCTGCTCGGCGACGGGGCCATGGGGCTGACGCAACTCCCGTCATTGATGCCAGTGGGATCGGGTGCCCACACCGTTGCGCTGGCCGACTTCGACGGAAACCAAGTCCTCGATGTCGCGGTCGTGAACATTCTCACGTCCCCGAACGGCCTCGAGGTGTGGTTGGGAGCGGGCGGTGGCGCGTTCGGGCCATCGACTACCTATCCCTCGGGACAGACCCCGAGCGGCCTAGACGTCGCAGACCTAGATCTTGACGGCGATTTGGACTGCGTCGTCTCCAACCGCATCAGCGACGACGTGCGCACCTTCTTGGGCGATGGACTCGGGGGGTTCACCCCGGGTCCTACGCCAGTCGTTGGGAACCCCTTGACTGGGCTGGACGTGGCCGATGCCGACGGCGACGGCATCCCGGACGTGATCGTGACAGTCCCCGACGTAGGGCAGGTCGCGCTCTTGCTCGGCGATGGAGCGGGTGGCTTCACCTCAGCGCAGGTCTTCCCCGTCGGTGGTGCTCCCTTTTCCGTCGCCTTCGCGGACGTGGACGGCGATGGCATGCTAGACGTGGCGACAGCGCTCGGGAATCCGATTGGCGTCTCGATCCTGCGCGGCCTCGGCGCCGGCATATTCGCCCCATCAGTCGCGGTCGCCATCGGCGCTACGCCCGATAGCATTGAGGCGGAAGACCTCAACGGCGATGGACGCGCTGACCTCGTGACCGCCAACCGGACGAGCGTGGACGTGTCGGTTCTCCTGGCGCAGCCCTGCCCCCCGATGATTGGCTCGGTCAGCCCAACGAGCGCGCAGTTCCCAGGCCCGGTCACGGTCTTGGGCGCACATCTCGATGCGATCACGTCGGCGTCGGTCCAGGACATCCCTGCGAGCATCCTATCCAAGTCATTCGACGTGCTCGTCCTGCAGCCGCTTCCCGCCGACCCGGGCTTTCCCGACCTAGACCTGGACGGTTCGACGGGTAGCGCTACCGACGCTGTCGAACTCTGGCCGACCTTGCAAGCCACGACGACCGGCGTCGGTGGTGTGGTGGATGTCGAATCAGACAATGGGGACGAAGGCCTGTTCGTGCTGGCTCTTGGTAGCCAGGCGCTCGGTCAGCCGCTTGCGTTGCTCTCACCGCCAACCTGGTACGGCATCCTTCTCGATCCCGCCGGTGTGCTGCAGGTCATCGACACGAACGCCTTCACGTCCAGCGATCCCGTGATGACGTCGTATCCCGTACCGGGGAACCCAGCCCTTGCGGGCGTCACGTTGTACCTCCAGGCGTGGTGCCAGCAGGGCTTCTTCGGGCCAGGCGTGACGTACAGCTTCACGAACTTGGCGAGCGTGACGTTGTGAGGTGCTGCGATGGCTGAGTCTCTCCGGCCGTCTCTTGTATCGTTAGCCGGATCCGTCGCGCTGGCGCTGATTCTCGGCGCGGAGCCCGGCCTGGCTCGTCAGGGCCCCGGCCACGTTCTGAATGACGAGAAGATCAGCGACACGGAGGGCTCATTCGCTGGAACTCTGGCTGACGACACTCGCTTTGGCCGTGCCCTGGCGTTTCTGGGTGACTTGGATGGCGATGGGGTTGGGGACTTGGCCGTCGGTCCCCACAAGACTCCCGCAGCTGGCAACAAGGGTGCTGTCTGGATCCTCCTCTTGAATCCCGATGGGACCGTCAAGGCCGACCAGGAGATCAAAGAAGGAGTTGGTGGCTTCACGGGTTCTCTCGCATCACCGGATCACTTTGGCTTCGCAGTCGCCGCTCCGGGTGACATCGATGGCGACGGAGTCTTCGACCTCGCTGTCGGGACCGCGAGCGACGATGACGGCGGCTTCAACCGGGGGGCCGTCTGGATCCTGTTCCTCAAGAGCGACGGCACTGTCAAGTCGCACCAGAAGATCAGTGACCTTGCCGGAGGCTTCACGGGCGTCCTGTCGGACGGCGACGCCTTTGGGCGCTCGGTTGGGTCGCTTGGGGATCTCGATGATAACGGCGTTCCCGACCTCATCGCGGGTGCTCGGTGGGACAATGATGGTGGCAGCGATCAGGGTGCGGTCTGGCTTCTGATGCTCGGGAGTGACGGCACAGTCGGGTCACATCAGAAGATCAGCGAGACCAGCGGCGGTTTCCAGGGGGATCTAGACCCGAACGATGTGTTTGGTGTTTCGGTCGCCCCTCTTGGTGATCTCGACGAAGATGGCGTTCTCGATATCGCCGTCGGAGCCCAGTTCGACGACGACGGCGGAGTAGATCGAGGCGCTGTCTGGATCCTGTTTCTGAATCCTGGCGGAACCGTGAGGTCCCATCAGAAGATAAGCAGCACTGATGGTGAGTTTGGAGGCGCGCTGGAGGATGGCGACAACTTCGGGTCGTCTCTTTCCGACGTTGCAGATGTGAACGCCGACGGTGTTACTGACCTAGCGGTTGGCGCATGGGCCGACGACGACGGAGGCGCGTTTCATGGGGCCGTATGGCTCTTGTTCTTGCAGACGGACGGGCGCGTGAAGGCCCATCAGAAGATCAGTGATACACAGGGAAGCTTCGGCGGCGCCCTGAACGACGACAGGTTCGGATGCGCGGTGACCGGCCTCGGCGATCTGGATGGCGATGCCAAAAGCGATATCGCCGTTGGGGCGTACCAAGATGACGATGGCGGGTGGAACCGCGGTGCGGTCTGGATGCTGTTCCTGGATGGCGGTTTGTCGCCCGAGGTGCAGGCATACGGATGTGGAGTGAACCCATCCGGTAGCTTGGTCGTACTGACCGGGCAGCCGTCGATCGGGACGACGTTTGAACTCGGGATCGACAATCCATTCGGGACCCAAGGCCTTCCTTCGTTTCCCTACCTCGCGCTCTCAACACTCCCTGATCCGGCCTTCCCGTGTGGCACGGCGTTGACCGGCTTTGGAATGGGGGGGCCGGGGGCTACCGGCGAACTGCTGATCAGCCTCTTGTTGCCAGACCCCTTCGCCGTTCTTCCCGGCGCATTCTGGAGCGGGGCAGGCAACCTCGTGAGCATCCCGCTGGCCATCCCAGCGTCTTCAGCCTTCGTCGGAGCGTCGGTTTTCGCTCAGGGCCTTATGTGGGACCCGAGCCCTTTCGCAGCCGTGCCCTTCGGTCTGACGGAGGCATTGGAACTCACAATCGGAACGTAGTCACCCGTGTCTCGAGCCACCGACAAGAGCATTGCCATGAAGAAGACAGCGTTCTGTCTCGCCTCCGCGATCCTCCTTGCCAGCGCACCTTCAGGCCAATGGGAGCAGCACATTCTCAAAGATCAGGTCAACAGCGCCTACTCAGTCTACGCAGCTGACTTGGATGGAGACGGAGACTCAGACGCGCTGACAGCGGAGCTCTATGGCAGCAGGATCGCTTGGTTCGAGAACATCGGAGGACCGGTAGTGTTTGGTCCTGAGCAGGTGATCAATGCTTCGGTTCCGGGGGGTGCGAGTGAGGTGTTTGCCGCGGATCTAGACGGCGACTCGGATCTTGACGTGGTCGCCGGAGAGGGGAGCTTGATCTCCTGGTACGGGAACGACGGTTTCGCTGAGTTTCCTACGAAGCATGCTATCAGCACTGGGGCCTCTGGCATTGGTGTGGCGAGTTTGGACGCAGCTGATCTGGACGGAGATGGAGACCTGGACGTGCTTTCGGGGATGTTCATCGGCTTCCCTGCCTGGTATGAGAATCTCGACGGCCTCGGGCTCACGTGGGCAGAGCACCCCCTGGCGGAAGAGACGCTTGTTGGCGATCCCATTTCAGCCGTGGACCTCGACGGGGACGGGGATCCCGACGTGCTGATGGGAACGGGCTGGTATGAAAACCTAGACGGTTTTGGGTCGTTTGGGCCGCTGATCACAACCGCGTTCGGCGTTGCCGCAGACTTCGATGGAGATGGAGACATGGATGCTCTGTCGCCAGTCGGCTGGCATGAGAACATCGATGGCCTTGGCACCTTCGGCCCGCCGCAGTTGCCGGGCGGCATCTTCGCTGTTGATGTCGAGGGTGACGGCGACGAGGACATCCTCACGGCAGGGAGTTGGTTTGAGAACACAGACGGCCTGGGTGTATTCGGGCCGGCGCAGACCACGTCCGGCACAGGCATGGTAGATGCGCTCTTTGCAACGGACTTTGACCAAGACGGCGACGCAGACATCCTCGCGACCGAGGGGAACGTCTTCGGCGGTGGAGGAAACCTGTTCGTCTGGTACGAGAACCCAGAGCTCTCCGCCTTCGCCGTGACGCCCGTCCTCGCTTTCTCCTCTACGCCAGTGTCCATTCTGGGCGAGGGCTTCGACGCGACGACGGAAGTTCAGTTGGACGGCGTACCCGAGCCGGTGATCTCGTTCACCAGCACGCAGTTGACCATTCAGCCGAACCCCGCCGATCCCGGCTTCCGTGATGTGACGGTTCTGCATCCCGGAGACCCGGCTGTGACGATCAAGAAGGCGCTACGCCTCCTTCCCGTCATCTCTGGGACATCTGCGGGTCCCGGTGCCTCCCTCTACGTTGAGATGCAGAACGGCGACAAGGGGGTCTACGTGCCCTTGTTGTCGTCGGGGAGCTTGGCTTCCCCGGTACCGCTCGCAAGTCCTCCAACGTGGTACGGCGTGCTCCTGGACCCGGCCTCGGTGAACATCCTCTTAGAGATCAACGCCTTCACTTCTGCCGCGTCGGTGACAGTGGCCTATCCGATCCCGAGCAATCCTGCACTCTCTGGTCTCACCGTGTACTTGCAGGCTTGGTGCCAACAGGGGCTGCTGGGACCTGGGCTGACGTACAGCTTCACGAACCTGGCAAGCGTGACATTCTGATTGTGCTCGAAGGGGCGGTGACGAAATGGATCAAACGCAACAGACGATTGCCAAGTTCCGCCAGGTGCTCCCAACCATACGTGAGTGGATTGAGACGCTCCTGACGGAACATGCGGGCATTGAGATTCCAGCGGGTCATCGCCAACACCTAGACAAGTACTTTCCAAATGACCTGTTGGACGAAGTGAGAGTCGTCGTCGTGCAGCGGCCACCGGTCCCGCCGATCTCGCGTTTAGGAATCCCGGAACTCGCAGGTTTCGAAACGATGCGGCTCGCGGGCATCACCTACATGAACAAGTACTTTGTCGCCGAGAGTGAGTCACACTCGACACGACTTCACTTCCATGAGCTCGTGCATGTTGCTCAGTGGAAGCGCTTGGGGATGGACAGGTTCCTCCTAGCGTATGGCGTGGGGCTGGTTCAGTCTGGTTATGAGAACAGTCCACTTGAGCGCATGGCCAAGCAGTTCGAACAGAGCTACCGCAACCACAAGGCGATTCCTGACTTGGTGGTCCAGATCAACCAGCGCACGGATGAGATCTGGAGTCAAGTAGAGCCTCTGCTGGGGCAGTGAGACCCTCACAGGGCGGCGTGTCGCATTAACCAGGAAATGGCCGGGGATTGAGAGGCGCGGTGTGGATGAGGGTGAGTGGCATAGGCAGTGATCACTGCTTGTGCCGGTTCAGAGCGTCTCTTGCCATCTTCTTCATTAGGCTGCCGTCTTTACTTGCATGGAGATCCCGTGGAACCACCAGCAGGGGGTAGCTAGGGCGAAGCAGCAAGGAATGCCAGGAGCGCGGAACTGGTCGCGCGTCGACCTTCGTGTACGCGAGGAATCCAGCGCCGATGTAGATCCGATAGTGCCTGACGTCGTCGTAGCGATCTTCATGAGGATCCAGGATAGCCGTCGCCTCAGGTTCGACGAACTTGGCGAGAACGGTGCCGAAGGTCTCAGCCTCGCCCGGCTTCGAGTCTAGGATCATTGCTCGAACCTCAGGTTCATACGGCCCCAGGTGTACCCGTTGATAGAACTCGTGCGATGAGACAGAGGCGCGCCAAAGAACAGACAGAAGAAACAGTTTCAGCTTGGCGTAGTCGTACGCCTCGCACTGATAGGCGACCACTTTCCCGTCCTGCCTAACAGACCACCCTTCGTTGAATCCTCGAAGAAGAAGATCCTGAGCGTAGGTGTCCCAGGCTCCGAAGGTGCGTTCGCAGTCGTTGCACAGAATTGTCTTGTCGTAGACGCCTATCGGCGCGCGTTTTGGGTGCCTGCCTGGCGTGTTCGTGTGGATGTGGGGTCCTTGCTGCCCGGTGCGGAGAATCCGGAAGAAGCCCTCGGGAATCACATGAGCTTTGATGAGCTCCTTGTTCTCGAGGCACAGCTTGCACTTGTTGCTGGGCGACATCGTCCGTACGAGGGCTGGCATCCCCTAACGTAAGGAAGAGGCTACCATCACTCTGTCCCCAACCCGGAGCCTTGCCATGCAGATCAAAGTGCCGTCCGCGCTCGCAGGAGCGGGTGTCGCCGCTCTTGCTTTTCTTGCCCTCGGCGCTCAGTCTTTCAGCGTCGCGCCGATCAGCCCGCCCATCGTCGTCGAGGGGATCCCGACGCCTGAGCAACTGGTTGCGTTTAGGCTTGTGGCCGGAACAGGACCGCCCCCAGAGCAGTTCGACGTGCCGTCCGGCAAGAGGTTAGTCATTACCGAGCTGAGCTTGTCCGCGTGCGCCTCAACATCTCTTCTGATAGATGGACAACAGGTCACAGAGACAATCCCGTCGAGCACGAAAGTGGCGTTCTCGCCAGGGGTCGCAGCCGGTCCTGGGAGCATAGTGCAACTGAATCAGGTCACTTGCAGCTCTGCGACGGCCTGGGTTCGAGGCTACCTAGCGGACGCGTGATTGTAGCCGCGCTACGATGGTCGGGTCCGCACAAGGAGGATCTTGCCATGAAGCTCAGCCTTCCCTCTGCCTTCCTCGGCGCTGGTGTCGCCATTCTAGTATTCCTCGCCTTCGGCTTTCAGTTCACCGCGAAGCCAATCAATCCGCCGATCGTCGTTGAGGGGGTCCCGACGCCAGGCCAGATGATCCAGATCACCGAGTTGCAATCGCTCATGGTGCCGCCGGGGAAGTTGTTCGTAGTGACCGGGCTCGGTTCATTCAAGAACAGCGGCGGTTCGGGCATCACACTCCTGCGCTTCGATGGGGTCGAGACAGTTCGGGTAAACATCACAACCAGCACCGGCAACGGCTCAACAGTGAAGCTGATTCCCCCCGGGCTCACGGCACCAGCAGGGACCTTGGTAGAGGTTCTTGGTGGTGATTCAACGCCCGACGATGCGCGTTGCTGGGGCTACCTGGCCGACGCGTAGCTCGCCGCGCTATCATCCCCCCATGAGCCAGGACGACCTGCCCGCGTCCGGTCGCAATTCATAAGTCGGCGTTCCAGAGTACCTTGCGTTGCTTGCTGGGACATAGAGACCCACGCATTGGTGAGGGTGCTAGCTTAGTGTTTCAGCGCACTATCCCACACCGAGTTGCTCTCACTCATCCTTGCCGATTGGAGGGGATCGATGCTTATCGCTCGCAGGCTCTGGAGTCTCCTGTCCCTGGTTGTTGCCGCGGCTACGTTGAACCTGGCTGGGGCGCAATCCAAAGCCCCGAGTGCTTCGGGGTACGAGCGCTTGATCCCTGTGCTCGAGCCCATCGGCAACCAGACCGTGGCACTCGGCACCATGCTCGAGCTCCAGCTGGACGTCGTGGGGCCAACCCATGGCATTGTGACGTTCGCCGCCATGCCACTGCCGCTGCCCGCGAACTCCAGCCTGAACGCTGCGACGGGCGAGTTCGTTTTCACTCCTGACGAGAGCCAAGTAGGGGACGTGAACCTCACGTTCATCGTGAGCAATGGCACGGGTACAGATTCCGAGGCAGTCACAATCACCGTGACGGGGGCGCCTTCAGGCGGCGTCACGAAGCTCTCCGGAAGGCTGTTAGATACCAACGATTTTGTACTCGGGATCGAGACGCCGGTTGTTGGGGCCCGGGTGTCCCTGCTGAGTTGTACGCCGTCCTGTGATGTGTTTTCGGACTCGAACGGAGACTTCACCCTCACCGGGATTCCATCGGGAGATCAGATCCTCGACATCGACACAAACGACCCCGCCGTGCTCCCTGCGCCCGGCTTCTATGCGGGTTTTCGCGAGATGATCGAACTCATCGACGGCGTCGACAACGTGCTACCACAGACGGTCTACCTGCCACGGATCGACATGAGCAGCCTGACCACGATTGATCCTTCTGTAGATACACCTGTGATCAATCCGGGCCTGGGTGTGACGCTCACTGTGCTAGCGGGCTCCGCCACAAGTCCTGACGGAGTAACTCCTTTCACCGGCCAGCTCTCGATCTCCGAGGTGCCCGCCGCCTTGGCTCCTGCTCCTCTTCCTGACGAACTCTCTCCATCGCTCCTGATCACGATCCAACCGGTCGGTGTGACTTTCGATCCGCCGGCTCCAATCATCTTCCCGAATACAGACGGCCTCGCTGATGGGAACGAGGTCGACATATGGTCGCTAGACCCCGCAACGGGGGAGTTCTTCGTTGCTTGCAAGGGCACGGTCTCGGGCTCAGACATCGTCTCCAATACGGGCTGCGGAGTCATCGCAGCTGACTGGCATCTGTTCCTGTCGGCGGCCCTTGCACTGTTGGGGTTGCCAGCCTCAGCGATCGCCAACCCGGGCGAAGCGACAGAGGCCTGCTCGGGTTCGACCGTGTCAGTTTCGAGTGGAAACCAACGTGAGAGCCACGAAGCGGCTGCCTATCGAACCGCCAACAGGACGAGGTCTCACACTCTGGTCTACAACAGCCTAAGCGCAGACCCGCAGCCCATCCTGTCGTCGACTGCCACCATCACCCAGGTATCGGCGGTGCCAGATCTATCTTCGTTCGGGCTCTCGGTCGGAGGAGTCGATCTTGGGATCGAAGTCTTCACAGATACGAGTGGATTCAGCGAGAGCATGGACGAGCCCTTCGTTCAAACCATTCAGTTCGATGCGAGCGCCCTCCCAACCGGCCGCTACCCATATACACTCAGGCAAACAAATCACTTCGGTCCGTCATCAGTTACCGGTCTGGCAAGTTCCCGAGTCATCGTCCAGAACGAGCAGTCAAGTCCCTTTGGAGCGGGTTGGACTCTCGCGGGGCTGCAACGTCTGTTTCTCGACTCTTCAGACGGCGCGCTGATCACCGATGGCAGCGGAGAAGCGCTCTACTTTGCTCCGAGCGGAACCATACCCGGCCTTGTTGGATACTGGCCGTTCGATGACGGGATGGATCCGACCGCCGACACGGTCGGCGGCAACGATGGGGATGTGCAGAATGCGACCTTCGATTCTGGAGATGTGGCTCCGTGCCCCGGGATCGGCGGATCGCTCAACTTCCCTGGCAGCGGCGGAAGCCAAGTAGTTGTGGCGCATGCTCCGGAACTCAGCTTCGGAGCTGGACAGCCAATGAGCATCTCGATCTGGATCAAGCAGTCTGCTCCAAAGTCCATCGTTCACTATCTTGGGAAGCGTAGCGGTTGCGGAACGATGAACTATCAGTTGGCCCGCGACAATATCAGGAAGCTACACTTCGTCTCGTCGGGCGGCGGACACGTATCGATCGGTCTAGAGCCAACGATCGGGCAATGGATGAACTGGATCGTGACGTACGACGCGTCGCAGACACTCCGACAGTACATCAACGGCTCGCTAGTGAGCACGACCCCGAGCTACAGCTTGGGTGGCGAAAGTACTACGACATTGAAATTCGCTGCCTCTGGATCGTGCGGCAACAGCTTTCCCGGCCTTATGGACGAGGTCCAGATCTATGACCGAGCGCTAACGACGCTGGAGGTCCAGATACTCAACTGTCTTGCTCCAGGAACTCCTGGTTTAGACTTCATCACGCCGCCGGGGGACTTTTCATCACTAGTAGCTAATCCTGATGGTTCTTACACCCGAACTCTAAAGGACGGAACCCGGATCTGCTTTGATTCGTCAGGTCGACATACGTCCACTGTCGATCGAAACGGTAACACCACCATCTTTGGCTACGACCCTCAAGGACGAGTCGACAGCATCACGGATCCGACGAGCACGACGACAGCCCTTCAGTACGTAGGCGGATACCTTTCAAGTATCACCGATCCAGCCAACCGCACCACACTGTTTCAGCACGATGCTCTCGGAAACCTGGTCAAGATCACGGATCCAGACAGCAGCGAGCGAGAGTTCGCGTACGATCTCCGTCATCGACTGATCAACCAGACTTCCAAGACCGACTTTCAAACGACCTACGACTACGACTTCGCGGGCCGGTTCTCATCCTCGAACTGGCCAGACGGCTCAACACGCCTTCTCTCACCAAGCGAGGTCGTCGGCCTAGCCGATGTGGCGGCCGGGGAGGGCACGTCCGCGAATCCGCTGCCGGTTACGAGGCCGACCGATGTCGTCGCAGTGTTCACGGACGGGAACGGGAACCCGACCACGTTCGAGACCGACGGCTTCGGGGCGGCAACGAAGATCACAGACGCGTTGATGCGGATGACGACGATCACGCGGGACGCTGACGGCAACCCGACTCAAATCGTGGCTTTTGATGGCGCAGTGACGACGATGACCCACGACGGTATCGGCAACGTCCTCACCGTGACGGAAGAGGGGACCGACGGTCCTGGAGATCCGGCGGGCGATGACCTAGCGACGACCTTCACGTACGACGACGATCCCGCAACGACCGAATACGACCCGCTCTTCGGCCAGGTCACATCGATCACGGATCCCAAGGGCAACCCGCCGACGATCATCAACCACGACGCAAGCGGGAACCCCATTGAGATCATTGATGCTCTTGGGACGAAGACCGTTCTGGCGTATGCAGACCCCAACTGCCCTGGCCAGGTGACCAGCGTAACCAGTGCATTTGGGCTGCCCGAGGAGAGCACCGTCTCATTCCAGTACGAGCCGACCACCTGCAACCTCACAACCGTCATTGATCCCCTCGCCCACGTAACGAACTTCGACTACGACGCGGCCGGTAACGTGATCAAGATCACGGATGCGGAAACAAACTCGACGGAGTTCCAGTACGACCCGATGAACCGAGTGACGAAGGTCATCGACGCGACGGCGACCGGCACGAACCCAGCATGTGGCACGGCGGGGGCAACGTGTCTGGCATACGACGACGCGGGGAACCTCGCCGCCGTAGTAGACGCGAATGGCGGGGCAACCATCTTTACGTACGATCCAATCGATCGGCTGAGCTCTCGGATCGACCAGGTCGGAGCGCTCGAGTTCTTTTTCTACGACGGGAACGGCAACCTGGTCCTCTCGATCGATCGAAAGGGTCAAGCGATTAGCTACCAGTACGATGTGGTCGATCGGCGAACCGCAAAGACCTTGCTCCCCGGCGATCCGGCCGAAGAGGTGGTGACCTACGCGTACGACCTTGCCGACAACCTCACTTCAGTGGTGGATCCGGATAGCGCGCTCACGTTCACGTACGATGCATTTGGTCGCCTTGACTCCGCATCGACGGCTGGCTCGCCTCTCCAGCCAAGCGTCGTGCTTGACTACGCCTACGACGCAAATGGAAACCGTACGTCGATGATGGACCCCACGGGGACGACGACGTACATGTACGACGAGCTGGATCGCGTCACCCAAATCGCGAGCCCCTCGGGAGCAGTCGATTTCACCTACGATGCGCTGAGCCGGAGGAAGTCCGCGTCGTTTCCGAACGGTGTGGTCAGCACATACACCTATGACCTTGCCAGTCAGCTCAAGACGCTCTCACACGATCTCGGTGCGATGACGATCTCTTCGTTTGCCTACGACTATGACAACGTAGGTAACCGGACGAGTCTGACGCAGACACGGGCAGCGGTAGCGGTTGAGCCAGTCCTCACATACGTGTACGACGAACTTTATCGACTCACTCAGGCAACGAGGCCGTTGCCGGCGATGCCCGTTGAGACGTTCCAGTACGACGCAGTGGGCAACAGGCTGCTCAAGGATGGACAGACTCTCGTGGCTCACTTCGACGACGCAAACCGGCTGTTGGAGGATGAAGACTATTGCTACGACTATGACGAGAACGGGAATCTCATCACCAAGGAGGCGAAGGTGGGCGGCCTCTGCCGAGCCGGTGGAATTCTGACCGAGTACTCATATGACGTCGAGAACCGGGTTGTCGAGGTGCGCATCGGAGGATCCTCAGTGGAGCGTTACGCGTACGATGGCTTGGGGCGGCGTATCGAGAGGCTCGTGGCTAGTACGACGCGACGGTACGTTTACGACGATGAGGACATTACGCTTGTATACGACACGACAGGGACAACGCTGGCGGCGTTTGAGCATGGCCCCAGTATTGATGAACCCCTACTCCTCGCAGAAGCTGGACAGGTCTATTCGTTGCAGGTTGATGCGCTCGGAAGCGTAGTGGATGTCGTCAGCAGTACCGGCGTCGTGACCGACTTCTACGTCTATCAGGCGTTCGAGGTGGCTCAAGCTGTCGCAACGCTCTCGTCCACGTACTCATTTGCTGGGCGCGAGCAAGATGGCGACACAGGTCTCTTCTATTACCGCGCTCGCCACTTGGATTCGGCCATCGGTCGGTTCGTACAGGAGGATCCCTTGGCCGGTGGTCTCCTCGTACCCGGCACGTTGAACCCGTATCCCTATGTAATCAACAACCCTCTGCGGTTTGTGGACAATGCGGGGCTACAGGCTCAAGAGCGAGATCTCCTCAACGAGTTCTCGAACATTGACGAACTCGATCAGGCGGGACGAAGGGTCGCGCAGAAGCTTCCGTTCTCAGACATTGGGACCTCACTAGCTGTTGGGGCATTTGGGTGTGGCATCGGGATCCGGTTCGCGGGGATTCAGGGATGCGCCGTCGGCTTTGCGATCGGGGGGATCGGCTCGTTCCTTTTCACCGCCACAGGACTGATCCTGCTCTTCCCGGAACCGTGTCCATAGAAGTAGCGGCAAGGCCGAATCCACAGAGGAGGTTGACGGTGACTGAAGCTCATGGGGGTCACGGGTGAATGCTTGGACCGAACCCCGGCATCGCCCGACGAGACCAGCCCATGTCACACGCCGCCTATTGAAGTGTTGGCCGCGACCTCGGCGACCTTCGGTTGAGCTGCTGGGGGCACGCGGCCTGGCATGTTCCGCTCCGCCGCAGCCTTCATTCTGGAGAAAGGAGGCCGAATCTCGACGGTGACTAAACGAGGACTCGTGTCGCCAACCTACGCATGCTCATTCCGTTGAGCTGACGTAACTCCCGCGTCCGTATAGAGATGTGCTGGAGCGGGCGAAGGGACTCGAACCCTCGACATCAAGCTTGGGAAGCTTGCACTCTACCAACTGAGTTACGCCCGCCTTCAGGGCCGGAAGAGCATACCCCCACCCCCGATCCGGTCAACCCGGCCAGAAACCTGCCACCCCACCCCACCTTTCCAACATCCTCCTCGTACCCATACGTACTAAGCCCACTATCCCCATCCCAAAGCTCGCGCTCAGCTCAGACGAAACCCCTCAATCCCCGCAGGAGGCATCCATGACCGCTCCCATTCGCTTGACCCTCGCAGCTCTCGGCCTGGCGTCGCTGGCCACGACCGCTTCGGCGCAGGCAACCCTCGAAGGCAACCTCGGCCTGGTCGAGCCCATGTTCGGCACCGGGACGGCCCAGGGGACGATTCCCGCGGGGGCGGACGTGGGGTTGGCGCTGGACGTCAGCAACGGGCCGGCGGGGGGGACGGCGTTCTACGCGTTCTCGAGCGGGCTGACTCCGCCGCTGCCGACCTCGTTCGGGAGCCTGCTCATCGATCTCGGGAGCATCACGGCGCTGGGCGGCGTCGGGATCGATCCCGGGGGCGGAGCGTCGGCGGTTTCGACGTACGCGACCCCGCTGAACGCGTTCCAGATGGCGTTCCAGGTGGCGACCGTCGATGCCGGCTCGGGCACCGTCGAGCTCACCGGCGCGGTGGCGCTGGGGCACGGGACGAACCTGCTCAAGACCTGCAAGGGCAACATCCTCTACAACACGGATACGCAGACCTGGGAGTCGCTGGTCACGAGCCGGTTGATCGTCCCGCAGACCGTCACCGTCGAGTGGTTCGACGCGAGCGCCGGGTCCACGACGACGCTCGACTCCGGAACGGTTCCCGGAGGGGCGACGCAGTTCGAGGGTTTCCTTCTTCAGAGCGGGAGCGTCGATCTCGATCCCGGCGACAAGTTGACCGTCCGGTGCGCGGGCACCGACATAGGCTCGGTCGACGGCTAAACCGTCACCGGAACGTCCGCAGCTCGACTTCGAAGCGCACGCGCCGGTCGTCGCGCAGGACCTCGACGTCGACCACGTCGCCGACCTGCTTCTCCGCGAGGATGCGGAAGACGTCGGCCTGGCTCTGCACCTCGTCGCCGTCGATCGCGACGATGACGTCGAACTCGACGCCGACGGCGGTCTCGCGGATCTCGCGCAGGCCGGCCTCGGCGGCGCCGCTGTCCGGGACGACCTCGGAGATGAGCGCGCCGCGGATGCCGAAGCGACGCGCGAAGCTGTCGGAGACCATGCGGACGCCGAGCATTGCGCGCTCGGGGTGGCCGGTCGCGATGATCTGCGGGACGATGCGGTTGATCGTGTCGACCGGGACGGCGAAGCCGATGCCGGCGGCGGAGCCGCTCGTGCTGACGAGGGCGGTGTTGATGCCGATCAGGCGGCCGGAGCTGTCGAGCAGCGGCCCGCCGGAGTTGCCCGGATTGATCGCGGCGTCGGTCTGAATCACGCCGCGGATCACGTTCCCGACGACGGAGGTCATCGCGCGGTCGAGGCCGCTGATGACGCCCGTCGTGAGCGTCTGGTCGAGCCCGAAGGGGCTGCCGATGGCGAAGACCTTCTGCCCGACGCGGAGATCGTCCGAGGTGCCGACGTTGAGCGGCTGGAGGTCGAGGCCCCGCGTCGGCACGCGCAGGACCGCGAGATCGTGCGTCGGGTCGCCGCCGACGAATTCCGCCGAGACGCTCGTTCCGTCGGCGAAGGTGACGATGCGGCTGCTGGCCTCGGCGGCGACGTGGAAGTTGGTCACGACGTAGCCGTCGCCGTCCCAGACGAAGCCCGAGCCCTGGCCCTTCGGGACGGTGACGGGGTCGGAGCTGAAGAGGGTGCGGCGGACGCGGCGCTCCTGGGTCGTGATGTGAACGACGCTCGCGGCGTTGGCCTCGAAGAGGTCGATCGTCGACGCTTCGTCGTCGGCGAGGTCGCCGCGCGGCGTGACCTCGCGGGGCAGGGCCGTCTTCGCTGGGGCGGAGCTGCCCCAGCCGGTCAGCGTGCGGAGCGCGACGAGCGCGACGAGCGCGACCAGGACCCATCCGAACGAGGTCAGGCCGCAACCGGATTTCTGCTGCGGAGCCATGGAGTGGCGAAGGCGCATAGAATAACGGCATGAAGATCCTTCTGCCCGTCGCCCTCACCGCGATCGCCGGGCCGCTCGCTGCGGAGGAGACCTTCTACTACATCGATCCCGTCAACGGCATCGACGTCCCGGGCGGCGGCACGTCGAACAATCCGTGGCGATCGATGACCTACGCGCTGTCCCAGCCGCTCGATCCGCTGGCGCGGCTCAACCTGATGCCCGGCGTCTACTCGATCGCCACAGGCGAGGTCTTTCCGATCGACCTCGTGCCGGGGATCAACGTCGTCGGCGACGTCCCGTGCGGAGCGCGCATCGAGCATCCCTTGCTGCCCGGCGGCCCGCCGGTGCCCACGTTCCGCGTGACGTATCCGTCGGGCGGTCCCTGCTGCTGCATGATCGCGAACCTGGCGATCGACAGCGGCTACCGCGCCATCGAGGTGACGGTGGTTCCCGGAGAGAACTTCAGCTTCGACGCGAACGACCTGATCGTCGACGCGCCGGAGTTCCTGAATCTCTTCGTCGGCTCGGGTGGCAACGGCTACGCGTACGTGAACAGTTGCACGATCGACGCGATCGGTACCGCCGTCGTCGCCGAGCTGGAGCCCGGTACGACGATCCTGTCGACGACGGTCGACCTGAGCCTCAACCGCAGCATCCTGCGCGGCTCGCCGAGCATGCTGGTCGAGGCGATCGCCACGCGCATCGGCGACTCGCTCACCGTCGAAGGCACCTCTTCGGTCCTGAGCTTCGCCGGCGCGGGCCTGCACCTCATCGGCGGCGCGACGTCGTCGCGCGTCGAGAACTTCGTCTTCTACGGGCTGGGCGCCGCGAGCGGGCCCTCCGGCGGGATCGTCGAGAGCACGAGCCCCGGTGTTCCGAAGCCGTTGAACGACGTCCGCAACTCCATCTTCTGGAACAACTCGCCGGACCTGCCCTTCTACGACCCGGCGACCTACACGCTCGTCACGAACCTCTTCGAGGATCCCGCGCTCGTCGGCGTCGGGGGGAGCATCGGCGGGCCGCCGCACTTCGTCGATCCGGCGGGCGGCGACTTCCACGTGCTGCCGGTCAGCCCGGTGCCCGATGCCGGGTCGCTTCCGCTCATGGGGCTCCTCTCCGACTTCGACGGCGACCCGCGCAACCCGGCGCAGGGCGGCGACGGTACGCCGGACATCGGCGCCGACGAGTTCTCCGAGCACTACAGCTACTTCCACCCGCGACCGGCGGTGGGGGAGACGGCGACGCTGCGCACGCTCGGCGTCTCCGGCGAGCTCTATTTCGCGTTCGTCGGCCCGATCTCGTTCTTCCCCGGCTTCGGCGCCGGGTTGCAGCTTACGAGCGTGTACTTCCCGACCCCGATCGCGCAGGGCTCGATCCCGGCCAGCGGCCTGGCCGAGGCCTCCGTTCCGATCGCGGCCGACCCCGCGCTCGCGGGCTTCCCGTACATGACTCAGGCCGCGTACTTCACGCCGCCGTTCACGCTCTTCTACTCCGAGAACGCCTTCAAGGGCTGGATCTGCGACTAGGACGGGAGAATGGCGCATTCGGTGCAAAGGGAACCAAGTGCGTCGTGCCTCCTAGGTTCCCCGTCCGCCATGGAAGCCTGGTCCCGGCGCGCTCGACCTGCCGCACGAAACGGCGGAGGAGCTGGCCGGTGGCGAGCTCACGCTCCACCGTCCCCGACTCTCGTCGTAGTCGGCGCCTCACAACGGGTGTTGCCACGCTCGCCGCGAGGATCTGGACCTCAGCCCGTGCGCGCATCTCGACGGCGAAGACCAAGTGCTAGGCACGCGAGAACCACGCCGACTGCAGCGAACAGCCAAGAGGCTGGGACGGTTTGCTTCCCTTCGCTGGGTGGATCCTCGCCGTCCGTCGGCCGTTCCGAACCGGTCGCGGACGACGGTGGCTGCGCATCGCTTGCGAGCCCGTCGACGACGACCGCCTCGCGAATCTCACTCGGCCACCTCTCGGGGTTCTTGCCATAGTACGTTCCCGAACCCCTCGACCCGGCAACGCGCGTACCCAGCGGAACGTGGATGCGGTAGTCAGTGTCGGCCACTGCTTCGGTATAGTCCGCCACCACGAACCGTCTCACCGAAAGCGAATCGGTGACAGTCTGGACGACGTGCGTGCCTTCTGACGGGACCCAACTGTCGGAGGCGGCATAGTCGATGGCGGCCATCACCACGTATCCACGAGCGTTGTACGAATGCCCGTACCTCGGGCGTCCCAGTGTGTCTGCGAGGATCGTGAGCGCGCCCTCATCCTCGAGGTGTGCCCTGAAGACCGTCAGTTCACCACAGGTGGCTGACGCGACTAGCTCCGAACCCTCCCACTCGAGGGCTGCGAGCTGATCCTCGGCAGCCGCTCCAATCATCAGCGGGAAGAAGGGGAGATCGAGGTCATATCGAAGCATCTCTTCGCCAGGCCCGAGCACCGTCATCGACTCTGATATGCGGCTGTACCGCAAGCGCACATCGGGGCTCTCGTACAGGGACTCCCTGTTGGAAGGGGCATCCAGAGGCTGATGCGAGAATACGCCGGCTTCGGGGTTCCTTGAGACCTCATAAACGCCTTCGATGATGCGAGCCCCGCTTTCACTTTCCGCAACGGCCCGACGTATTTCCTGGAGGTATTCGTCAGCCGAGCCGTGCAGGAAGGCCTCGATATTCGCAGGCTCGAGATTGACCATAGTCGCGTAGAGCGTCGGGTCCTTGTGAAGGCTCGACGATTCGAGCAGGCGCGCGTCCTCACATCCCATTACGAACCTGCAGGCTCGGTCTACTTCGACCAGGCCGCGAACGAACGGGACCTGCGAGTCACCTTCAACCAGCGGGCTCGTCTCCTGCGCGGAAGGGAATAGCGACGTAAGGGACACGATGAAAGAGTACATTCCAGAGCTCAATCGAAGCCGAAGAGCTGGCTAAAGGGAGCGTTGTATATGAACGTACACATCTTCGGTCCCGGAGACGTTGATCTTGCCGAACTCGGTAACCTGCTTCCGCGCCGGATAAGACAGCTCGAACGTCGCACGCCATTCCCTTTCGTCTCCTCGAAGGTTGCACGAGAACCACGGGTCGCCATAAACGGGTAGACGTAGCACGTCCCTTGCGGTCCAACTCCCCGCGCTTCGAGTAGCTATCTCAACGGTCCCCTCGTATTGAGACATGTCTCCTCCCAGTACCAGGGAGGCGACCGGCTTCGCCTGGAGGCGGGCGTCCGTCGTTGTTCCGCCGACCAAGACGACCTTCGTGGTGCCCTCGACCCCTTGGCCTAGGACGCTGAGGCTTGCCGGACCCGGAACCAAGCCATCGATCTCGAAGTACCCGTCTGATTGTGTTCGGACAACTCGCCTGCTCGCTCCCGG
>JANQEO010000086.1 GCA_028278325.1 Candidatus Binatia bacterium | reverse complement strand
ACAGCGTCGCCATCGTCCTCGTCCTCCGATCGTCTCCTCGTATCGATTGAACAACCCTTCTATCTTTTCCTCAATAGGCTAATTCGGTTCAGACCCTAGTTTTTCAGATCGCTTGGCGGTGCGACGGGAACCCCGGTCGAACCCTCTCCGACGCGTTTTCAAGGAGTTATGAATGACACGGTCTTTGGTGGGTGTTGACCGGAGAATCCTGGGAGGGTTCTAACGGTCTCCAACGGCTGCAACGGCAGGATACATCCGCCGATGTAGTACCTGGCCCTCCTTGGCACTGCCCGACCCGAGAAGGTCGAACACTGGTCGCTCTCGACCCTGCGCGAGAAGCTGGTGAAAATCGGCGCCAGGATCGTGCGCCACGGCCGCTACGTCGTCCTTCAACTGGCCGAGGTTGCGGTACCTCGGGCGCTATTCGCGAGTATCCTGCGGCGGATCGATGACCTGCGACCACGACCGCCGCCGCTTGCGGCATGAGGGGCGGGAATGATCGACAACAACCTGGAGGGCGGGCTGCGTCCATGACGAACCAAGAACAAGCGCTCGGCCCGAAGCAGCCGCGGCGCCCTATCGCGGTCGTCGATAGCCTCGCTAGCTGTCCCGGCCCTCGCGCGGGTAGCTGAAGGCTCGCGTTGTGCGCCAAGCAGGCGCATCAATCGGGCCTCAGGAGATGTCGGCTTGCTGTGACTCGAAACCAAGGGGAAGCACCGATGACGTGGAGGCGGATTCTGCAGAGCGCAGTCGCATTACTTGGGGCCGGCGTGAGTGTCGCTGCCCCGCTGGCGGCGCCGCACGCAGCGGAGCAAGCGGTGCAATGGAAGATGGCGAGCTTTGCCCCCAGCTCCCTCGTCATTGCGGGCACGGGCGGCGTGCGCCTCACCGAAAGGCTTGCCCAAGTCTCAGAGGGGAGCTTCCTGATCACGTTTCATGAGCCCGGTGAGTTGGTCCCGGCACTGGAAATGTTCGATGCCGTCGCCAAGGGCTCTGTGGATGCCGCTTGGTCGATCCCCGGCTATTGGGCTGGTAAGATTCGGGCTGCCCCGCTCTTTTCGGCCGTTCCGTTCGGGCCTGCTGCGCCTGAGTACTTGGCCTGGATCTACCACGGCGGTGGGCAAGAACTTTGGAAAGAACTGCTGGCGCCTCACGAGATCCATCCGATCTTCTGCGGCCTGGGCTCACCGGCGGGGTCTGGATGGTTCCGACAGGAGATCACCACCGTAGCGGATCTCCGTGGGCTCAAGATGCGCTCCTTCGCCCTCGGAGCGAGAGTCCTGCAGAAGCTCGGCGTCTCGACCCAATTGCTGGCTGCTACTGAGATCTACCCTGCACTAGAGCGCGGCGTGATCGATGCCGCCGAATTCTCCAGCCCCGCGATTGATATCGAGCTCGGGTTCGATAGGATCACCAACCACTACTACTTTCCCGGCTGGCAGAAGCAATCGGTTCTCGCTGATCTCATGATCCACATGGAGAAATGGCAGGAATTGTCCGCCACTCACCAAGCTCAGCTTGAAGCAGTTTGTGGCGAGAGCATCCAATGGACAATCGCACAGGGAGAAGCGCTGCAATTCGAGGCGCTTCAAGAGCTCAAGCGGCGAGGCGTTCGTCTACACCGATGGCCACCAGAGATTCTCGACGCGCTGCAGGTTGCCTGGCTCGAGGTGGTTGCCGAAGTCTCGTCGGAAGATACAGACTTCGCCCGGGTCTGGGAGTCACTCTCGACGTTTCGAGAGAGTTACGCTTTGTGGGACGAGCTTGGCTACGTTCGGTAGCGCCGTAAGGCCTGACTCGGTGGTTCGATTCACTTCCCCGCATCGGCTTGGAGACACGACCACGTTCCGGTGACCGGCTGCTTTCGGCCGCTCCGGCCACAGCGTTGTCGTGGAATGGCAGGTCGCATCCCGCAGAGTTGGGCATGATCCGACTGGTGAGACGGCGTCGCATCAGGCGCGCCGTGAGCTCATTGGAACGGATTGGGGTGGCGGCATGAGACCTGACAGCTGGCGGTTCCTGGTGATCGGCTTCGCGCTCGCGTCGGCAACCGAAGCCTCGTCGGAGGTGCCGGCCATGAAAATGACAACCGAGATCCCGTCCTCGATCACAACGCCGGATCAAGTCGAAACCTCGATCGGGACGTTGGAGTTCTTCGACGGCATCCCGACCCGCGAGACGGCCGACGCGGTCTACGACACCATGGACCGGGCGCGAGCGGTTCAAGCCTATGTACTGGGCCTGCCGCTGGTCTCGATGGAGAGCCTCAAGACGGGCGCCGAGGCGGTCGGGTCGAAGGCGGTCAACCAGTTCCTGATCGCGGATCGGCTGCTCGATTCGAAACCGCTCGTCCTCACCGCCAACACCTCGACCCTCTACACCTGGAGCATGCTCGACCTCGGGCGCGACGGGCCGACGGTGATCGACCTGCCGCCGGGGATGCTCGGGTCCATCTTCTACAGTGGATGCGGCTCGGCGCCCGCTAACATGTTGATATTGCTGAGACGAGCTTGACCTTCTGGGGTTTTTGTGGTGCCAATGAATT
>JANQEO010000198.1 GCA_028278325.1 Candidatus Binatia bacterium | reverse complement strand
TCACGAAGGTGCATCCGCGCAAGCCGACAGGGTGGAGCCGCCGAACACGCCGAAGTCGCCATCCGTGCCGAGGTTAGTGTGAAAGCTGCCGAAGGGGTTGCCGAGGTAGAGGCTCGGGCTCGATCCTGTCGGCGTCTCGCCATTGGCGCCGGGATCGACCGGGCCGGAATCGTAGAACTTCGTAACATCCGACGCGCCCAAGGACGTGCCGTTGTCGAACCAGGGATCGGCAAAGCACCCCGTCCAGGTGCGCAGGCCGCCCGAGAAGTTGACCCCGAAACCCCAAAGCGTGGCGTTGGCGAACTTTGCAGTACCAGCAAGAATGGTCGGCGATCCAGCCGTATCGTCCACGCCGTTGAGCATGATCTGCGCGGTCGTGCCGGTGCGATGGATGTAGATGTGTTGCCAGCCGCCCGACGACGTGATCGGGGTCGAGCTGGACATGTCCACGATCAAGCTGGAAGAGGGATTCCAGGCGCGGCACCGGATGATGTTGGCCGACGTCTTCTCGATGTCGAGGGTCAGGTTGTTGCCGTTCAGGATCTCGGCGTTTTGCCCATCAATCGCAGCGGCAGGCTTTAGCCAGCACGAGAAGACGAAGTTGTCTTCGTCGCTCGCCACGTCAAAGCCGTTGCCGAGGATGCGCACGACGCCATCGAAATTGACCGCGTTCGGCTGATAGCCCGCCACGACCACCCCACCCTCGTACTTGGGCAGGCCTTCAGGCCCCCAGGCAGCCGATCCAGCAGGAGGGTAGGCAGCCTTGAACGAGGGCATTAGCCGCGCTTAGCGACCCTGGCCGTGACAGATGGCGACGTGCCGCCGCTCAGGTTGGCGCGCAAGAAGCACTCGGGCAGATCGAAGTTGCCAACCCCAACGGCGTTGGCGAATTCGACATCCGAGCCCACATCGATGATGTCGGTAGACGCCGGCGAATCCTTGAAGGTCATCTGAAGCTTGAGCGTCGCACCATCGGGATCGCCCTCTACGCTGAAGGTCCCATGTCCGCCCGCCCAGCGCTCCCAGCCACTCGTCGCGCTACCCGCCGAGATCAGCTCCAGGGTTTCGATGTCAGCCATTATTGTCGTCTCCTTGCGGCGGCGGACCTATCGTCACGGTGACAGCAGCACTCAACGGCAAGCCATCGGCGCCTGTGTGCTCGTGCTCCTGCTTGTCGCGCCAATCGGCCCTCCGGCGGTTCTTGAGCCAAAAGATCATCGCCGTTGTATCTGGGGGGTAGTGCTTGGTGATCGGCGTGAGCTTCACGTCGCCTAGATAGCTGCTCACGTGCATATCGGGATGCGAGTAGCCGACCGCGCGATGATAGAGGCTGCGCTCTACGCGATCATCGGCGACTTCCTTGCCGACCTTTAGGGCCTCGCAAAACTCGCCCTTTTTAGCGGCCCAACGATAGATCGTCGCAACATGGACCTCGAAGAACTCCGCCAAGTCGGCATCGGTCGCGCCAAGCTCGCAGAGCTTCCTCGCCTGTTCTGCATATTCCGGCTTGTAGGACGAAGGCCGGCCGCGTTGCGCCACCTAACGCCCCTTACGCCCTTTGCCCTTCTTCTTGCATGGCATGGCTCTTCTCCTCGACAAAGTGCCTTTCGGTGCCCTCGGGAGGGCAGGTGATTGGTGATGCAGCCAGAATCAGCGCCAGCTCATAGGCGGTGATGTCCGGCTGGGGCACGAAGCGGTAGACCGGGAGGTCTATGTCGCCGAGTAGAAGATCAACCTGGTTCATGCCCTCGATGGTAGCGCAGGCTGTCGGGGCGATCCAGATTGATCTCTCTCAATTGCGAGCACCGCCCCGCTGGTCCACAATCAGGGGTTATGGACAAAGAGGCAGATGTCATCGCGCTCGCGGTTCAGTTCCTTCCGCTCAAGACCTGCCCCGGAGGTCGGGTCCGGCTGGCCTCCGGGCCTTGTAAGTGGTGTGGGCAGGAAGGTGATAACTGTGCGCTAGATCCTGAGGCTCGCAGGCCTCGGGTCGAAAGGCTACTGGCTAGGATTAGCTAGCGCCAAGCATCGATTCCCGGTAGTGCTCCAGAACATGCTCGCCGATGTCGGCAGTATCCTGCAACAGTCGGTCGCGACCCGATAGTTCCGCGCGTCTTGCCGAATCTCTTCCAGCCTCTTGTCGTCGTCAGTCATGACAGCAACCATGGTTCTGGACCGTTCAATTCTACCTCTTCCCAGCCCTCACCAGGACATTTCGAGTTGCCGACAACTGCATCGGTGATCGGATGTCGCCATAACTTCAACGGCGCATCTCGTTCAGCCCTCAGCCGCTCGTTCTCCTGCTTGAGGTCGTCGATGATAGACAGCAGCAGATCAACTTCATGCGAGGCAGCCTCGAAGAACCACTTATCTCTCTTCGAGGCCTCGCGCCGCTCCCGTATCTCCGCCAGGCGCTTCTCGTCAGCCCGTTTCAGGGCATGGGAATCGCCCAGGTCCAGCTTCTCGTCTTCCGGGGTCATGGCTTGGCCGACCACAGCAGAAACGTCAGAGGCCCGACGTGAATCCAGTTGTGCGTTCGGCCAAGTCGCCAACCGGCCGGATGCCAACACCAAAGCCAACGAATCGGCGCGTCGTCACTCCACATCACCCCTCACTCCGGCGGTCCTGGGGGGGTCGGGGAACTTCAAACTGAATTCCTCATAGCCCGGCACAGTCGCCTTGAAGTGCTCGTGCATCACCTCGCACAGTCGTCGCTGAACCTCTAGCAGCCACTCTTCCTCCAAGAGCCGATGCACGCGGGCAAATCTCACCTCATCGTCCCGCCACTCGCTCACTTCCCGGGCCTCCGGGGATAGGCATCGAGCAAATCCAGATGGTCCAGCGCCGCAAGAACACGCTCAGTATACGGGTCGCAACTACAGCGAGGCCACTCACAATCTGCCCGTCGCGCTTCACACGTCCAAACGGGAGGGACCGAGATTGGCATGTAGTGCGTCGGCACATGCTCGTAGAGGCGAAAGCCCGTGAGCTGGCAAAACCACGGCTGACTAGGATTTAGGTCTGACGGGGCATACATCCCTGGAAACGGGAGACCGTGGTAAGCGCCCTTGCTGTAAAGCAAGAACATCTCCCCGCTTCTTGCCTCATCGTCAATTGGGCGCCACCACCTCATCGCCGCTTGCGCTCCTCAGCGCGGAGGCCGCGATCTAGCAGCCGACGAATTGCTTCAGCCTGCTGATCAATGCCAGCCTTCCGCATGTAGTCGGATATCGAGCCACGCTGCCCCTCGGTCGTGCGGAACGTGATCGATACCGGATACTGCTGGGGCGGGCCGCGCCTTCCTTGTGCCATGCGATGAATGTAAGCGAGGTTCGCGCAGAAAGCAACAAAATTCTACACTGAGGGCTTGAAACCTGTAAGCGGAGTTGCTATATTCATCTCATGGCGCTGGGGCATATAGCCCACACCGCAGTCGGGACAAGCCCCGGCACAGGACCTCAAGCGGAGCGGCTGGGCCTGGAGACCACCTTGTAGCTCGATGAGCCCACTAACCGATGGAGAGAATGATGATCACCCTGACCTTGACCGACGACGAAGCCGAGATCCTTGGGTTTGCCCTGAACCGCACTGCACGCAACCAGCGCGATACCGCTGACAATGCCCGCCCCGGATCGGATCACAAGAGCGGCTGTCGATCACGGCAGCTTCGACTTGAAGCGCTCGCCAACAAGCTGGACATCGCGCCAGCCACCTAGCCCGCACCTAGCGGGCTCTTCCAGCTACAGGATGAACCCGCCTAACCCTCAACCCCCTTGGGAGCAAGGAGAAGACGGATGGTCTGGAATCCCTATGAACACTACGGCGAACACGAAGCCGACGACCTTAACGCCCTGATCCAGGAAGTCGCCGCCCTCAAAGCAGAGAACGCCAGACTTCGGAAGGCTTGTGAGGCGGCGCGGCCGTACGTTGAGACAGTCGCCGAAAAGGTCGTCTACACCAATGTCACGAAGCCAAAGACCGATCTCGCCCTCATAGACAAGGCCCTGGAGAATAGCTAGCGCACCCACCCTGGCCGGTGGTGGCTGACGGCCGCTGTTGCAGTCACGGCCACGCGATAGGGCGGGATAGCACCGACATCCTTACATCGCGTTGGAAGGATATTAGGCAAGCTTCTGGATTCGCGTCAATGCCAGAGTTCGATGACGGGCAGGCCTGCATCCTTAGCGCGGCGCTTCATGTCCTGGGTCCCGTGCCCGCCTGGAAATGCAATCACAAGATCCGGCCGCCCTTCATCCAGCATCCGTTGATTCCTGATGGCGCCGGCCGCCCTCCCGTGCTTTCTCCAATCGGCGCGAAACTTCAGGTTGTCCAGCCGCTTGCATCGAGCCCAGTAACCAGCGATCCGATCCGCGCCACGCGCATCGCCCTCGATTAGCACCTCAAAGCCCAGCTCAGAATGCAGCCGGTCAAGCTCGCGATAGGCGCCGATCCTGTCAGAGAAATTCCGACCACCACAAACCAAGACACGCCCGACCTTCACGCCACCGCCTCCAATTCCTCCGGCGCGAACTCGACCTTGACCAGGTTGCCCAGCATCTCCTTGAGCGCCGTCACGCGCCTGCCAGGGTCTTCCGACACCACCCGGAAGTCCTGGTGATCCCAGAAGATGCTGGAGCGGTTGACCACCTTGACCATCTGGTCCCGGATGAACTTCGGGGGTCTGCGGTTCCGCAGCATGATCAGGCCGTCGATGCCCTCCAGGCGCCGCACGGAAGCCACATAGTCGTCATCAAGCTGCGCAGGGTGAAAGTCCTCTTCGGCCAGCTTGAGCACGTCAGCGACACCCGGCGTGTCAAGAACCGCCCTCCAGGCCGCCATCAGGTCGTTCTCTGACGGCCAAACCTCATCAAGCTGGATCAGCATGTAGCCGGGCCACAGGTAGATCGGCCCCGCCCTGTCACGGCCACGTCGGTGATAGTGCTTGCACCTCGGCAGGTAGATCCTGAAGCGCTGGCGCTTGAGCTGGCGCTCGGCTTGGGCCTCGTGGTTCGGGTAGATCGCTAGAACGTTCCAGGTCATTGTTGATCTTCAAATCCTTTTGTTGTCTTCCGAAAGCCTGCCTTGAAGTGCTTCTTGCCTGCCGCCCAAGCCCGCATGTTCCTTGTGCCGCAGTCGTCGCAGTAGATCGAACGCACGCCCTTGAGCTTCAGAAACCGGTCCTCCGGCTGCCACGCCCTACAGCAACTACACCACTTAGTTGCCGGCGGCGCGGCTCTCTTCATCCCCCTCCCCTTCGCCTAGAATGGAATCGATGGCGGCTTGCCAACTCAAGATAAACGTCGCGTGGGCAGCGCCGGACATTGCCTCGATGTCTGCTATTGGCTCCGCGCCCGCCGCCGAAGTCTCTGGGCTCGGCTCTCGCAGCTCGCGGAGAACGGCGCGGGTCATCGCCTCGTAAACCTCGAACTCCAACTCCTCGCGGCCAAGCAACGTATCGACATGCTCGCCTGCGAGCGCCCTCGCCAGCCTCTCAAGATCGGTCATGAGGGGTCTCCGGTTCGCCTGTCCATATCGCGCCTGACCTGCAAGAGCGGCCAGACAATCATTGCTGCCCCCAACGCCGCCGTAGCTGCCGGCAATGGACCGTCGAAAATGAAGTGCGCCATCATGCCGGCGAACATTGTCGGCACGCCAAACAGAAAGCTTCCAATCAACAGCCAAGGCTTCATCACCCCATCTCCCTAAGCCGCTCACAAAATCGGCGGCTCGTGAACTTCGCGGTCAGCCATCTCGGGCGTCCACGGCACAGGCAGGCCGCGCTTCGCCCGCTCGGCATTCGTCCTGTCGTGGTCAATCGTGCCGTCACGATGGTCCTGGACAACCTTGTTGCCGGGATTCCAGTAGACAGGATCGTCCGGCTCGGTAGCGTTCGGGTCGATCTCTGCCACGAAGAAGCCCGAACCATCTGGCAGCACAGTTATCTTACTCATAGCTATCTCCCTAAGCCGCGTTGGCCTTGTTCCTCGGGTCCTTCGCTCGGCAGAGTCGAATGCCTTCATCGGTCGAGTACTTCAGGATCTCGCCGCTCGCCAGCATGCGGCGGTACTCCGCGAACACGTCGGGATGAACGCGCTCATGCTCCGGGACAATGATCTCTTCCCACGGCTTCGGTTCCTTGGGCTTCTCCAGCGCCGGCCGTAGCTCGCGTTGAGCATCGATCATGTAAGGGTAAAGCTGCCCGATCTTCGGCCAGCCGCCGCCGGTCCAAGAGCGCTCCCATTCGTCCATGCCGCGATCCACCACTTCATCGCTGAAGCCGCCGAACTGCCGCACGTAGGCCTCAACGACCTTCTCGTAAGCCGGATTCTCAGTGCCGTCTGGTAGTAGAGGGGGCCGTGGCGGCCGGTAGTCCATGCCCTCCAGCCGTCCGATGATCCGTGTCATCACCCGATGTTTCGCAAAACTCTCGTGAAGTCCCATCGTTCCATTCCTGCATGTGCCGACGTAGCGTCGGGCTGAAACCCGCTGTCGGGTCGCTCTCGACGTCCAAACCGTACTCGTCTTCCCAGCGCTCGTTGTGCAGCCACGTCGCAGCGTGAGCGACGAATTGTTCCTCGGTTCCTTTGCGCGCGATGTCAGCTCGATACCGCTCGACACCGGCCATGATCTCTTCGTGCGTCGCAATCTTCAGCGCCTTCTCGTATTTGTCGCGCGCCGCTTTCTTGCACTTGCGCCTCGGATAGCGTTGCCAAAACACCTCGAAGCTCATTCGCCTGCCTCCAAACACACCGGGCCACTTTCCCCCTTGGCGTTAGCAGCTCGCCAATCTGGCCCTTTCAGGCCGGGGTACTCGTCCGCGCCTATGAACCCACATGGGCCTTTCCCCTGCCGACCTCGTTTAACGTCCTGGCCGGCGACTTGAGCGGCGCTACGCCTCAAGCCTGTTTAGGA
>JANQEO010000171.1 GCA_028278325.1 Candidatus Binatia bacterium | reverse complement strand
CTTTATCGGCGCGGGCTTCTCCGGCAACACCGAGACGCTGATAACGGCAACCTATCAGGATGTCGACGGCACGTTTGATTTCGTCGTGGACGGCAATCTCTCGAACTACACGAACGACGCGGGATTCGTCACCAGTGCCGACGATACCGTGTCTGGGACGGAACTCGACGGCGTGTTCTCGACAACCGGCCTGCTACGGCGAACGGGCGCGGCGACGTACAGCACCATTACCGACAGCTCCTCGAACTGGAACACTGCCTACGGCTGGGGCGACCACGGCGCGGCCGGATACCTCACCACTCTCTCGGACATCTCGCTCACCAAGGGCTACTTCATCGTCGGCGATGATGCGGGCGCGGCGCAGGCGACTTCAAGCGTCTTCATCTCCTCTACCGGCAACGTTGGCATCGGGCTCACCTCTCCGGGCACAAAGCTCGACGTCCTCGGCACCGCATCAAGCACCAACCTCTTCGTGAATTCGTGGGCGACCTCGACGAGCCTTGCGATTACGGGTATCACCGATTCGCTCCTCTCCACCAACAGCTTGGGACAAGTCGTCGCCACCACCTCCATCGGCCTCAATCTGATTCCCGACAACTTCCTTCGCAACGACACCGACGACACCACCACCGGCCAGCTCACCGCCGCGAACTTCGTCGCGAGCGGCGCGGCCGCCACCTCCACCTTCGCGGGCGGCCTCACCGTGCAATCCACCGCGCTCGTGGTGCAGGACGACAGCGGGAATGTGGGAGTGGGGACGAGCAGTCCCGCAGGCAAGCTCCACGTATACTCGGGAGACTCTGGTGTAACACCGTTTTCAAGTCCAGTCTTCCAATCGGTGCTGTTTGAAAATGACCAAGCTAATCTTATAGAGTTCATGTCGGGAGACGGCTTCTCGACAACCGTTGGGTTCAGCGACACAGATCAACCGCTTGCGGGCCGGTTCTTCTACAACCATTACGACGACACCTTCAGCTTTTTTACCAATCAGACACAGCAGGTGACGATAGACGCGAACGGCAACCTGGGTATTGGTGACACTAGTCCTGACGCGCATCTTGAGGTAAGCGCCAGCGGGAGTTCTGGCGGCAATATATTTTTGCTTTCTTCGGATGATAATAACAACGGAGACCTTCTTACAGTTACTGAATCCGGCAACGTCGGTATCGGGACGACGAGTCCGGGCTCGCTTCTTTCGCTCAACGGCATCGCGAACTTCACGACGGCCACGTCCACCTTCTACGGAAACGGCATCAACCTTACGGACGGGTGCTTTGCGATCAACGGGACGTGTGTGAGCGGAGGGGGCGGCGGAGGAGGCGATAACGTCTCCATAGATGGCGCAGGAGTAACAGACCCCGATTTCGTCTCCACCGGAGACATAGACTTCGTGGACACCTCCAACACCATCACCGCGAATTTGAACAGCGGCGTCATCGTGAACGCCGACGTGAACGCTTCTGCGGCAATCGACTACTCGAAGCTAAACCTCTCCGCCTCGCTCATAGAAACCGACCTTGATGCGGATGTGGCTCCGGTAGATGGGGATTTCCTCCAGTATGACAGCACGGGTACCAATTTCACATGGAGAAGCGCGAGCGAGACGAAAACCGACCTCTCGCTCAACAACGTCGAGAACACTGCGCTCTCGACGTGGGCGGGTTCCTCGAACATCACTACGCTCGGCACCATCGGCACGGGCGTGTGGCAGGGCACCGCGATCGCAGACTCCTATCTCACCAAGACGGGGAACTGGACGGGTACGCTGGACGGCTACGAGGCGGCAGCGCTTTTGGATAACGCCACGCACACCGGCGACGTAACCGGCTCCGGCGCTCTCTCAATTGCCAGCGGCGTGATTATTGAGCCGGATTTGAGCGCCGACGTTGCCCCTGTAGACGGCGACTTCCTACAATACGATTCGACGGGCACGAACTTTACGTGGCGCAACGCCACCGAGCTTGCTTCCGACATCGAGAGCGCGATGGAATCCGCTCTCGACACTCTTACATCGCTCACCGATGTTATTGTTTCGACCGCACTGGAAATACCGAACGGTACGGGGCCGACCGTGGATGCCGCAGGGGAGATCGCACTCGACACGACCGACAATCAGCTGCTCATAGGCGACAGCGGGAACACGGCGCGCGTGATACCGACCGAGATACCGCTTTTCTCCGTTACCCTCGCCTCCACCTCGCCGGAGTTCAACGCAAGCGGCCAGCTCCCTATCGCCAAGTGGCAGAAGGACGGG
>JANQEO010000082.1 GCA_028278325.1 Candidatus Binatia bacterium | reverse complement strand
GCATCGGCGCAATCGTTCAGGCAGGCGTCGTTATTGCTCGCGTTTCCGTCATCACATTCTTCAGGCCCTCCGTCGGGGCCCGTCGTACAGCCGGCGTCGGTGCACTCGGCTCCGTCTCCGCAGGTCGCCACCGAGCAGTCGCTCAAGCAAGCGTCGGAATCACTGGCATTTGCGTCATCGCATTCCTCGGGGCCGCCGCCCGGGCCGCTGGTGCAAGACGCATCACTGCACACGGCATCGTCCCCGCATGTAGCGAGAACGCAGTCTATGCATGCGTCGGTATCGACGTCGTTGCCGTCGTCACATTCCTCGACGTCCTCTATGACTCCATTGCCGCATTCGGGAGGACTCGGGTAGGACACCTCGAGCATCTCGGCCACGCGGAAGCGGTGCTCATCGAACTCGCAGATCTTGAGGTCGAGTATGTTGAAAGGCGGACCGTTGGGGTCGATACAATCGTCGGTGTAGCCGAGATCGTTTACGTTGACGCTGGTGCATCCTTCGGGAATGCCCGACAGGAGGGCCACCTGGGCGCGCAGTATCGCGCGGTCGGTGCGAGAGTCACCGGTGCCCGGGCCTTCGGGCACGATGAGTTTTCGGCACTCGAGGTTGTCCGCCTGGAAATCCGACAGTTTGGCTTCGGTAGCCAGACACTTCTGCCGGGCGCGCAGCTCGCGCGTCGACATGCGGGCCGAACGACGCCCTACACGATGAATACAGGAACGCTCGGGGTTCTCGGTGAGGCCGGGAAGCGGTGGATACTCGTAGTTGAGAAGCTCCACTGCGTTCTCGTTCATGACCCGCTTGATGCAGTCTTCCAGAGCGCTGACGGTGAAGGTTGCACCGCCGCCGCCGCATATGCCGGGGAAACCCAGGGCGGTCAGGTCGAGGCCGTCGCAGCGACGCGGCAATGCCGCCGACAGTTTGGACTCGGCTCTTACGATGTCGGCAACGGCTTCATCATCGCCGTCGCCGTTTATGCAATCGATCATCGGCGAGATCTCGCCCTTCATGATGCGGAACTGGCAGTCTTGCCGCGCCCGTATGGTGCGGTCGACATACTTCGTGGACTGGGAGCCGATCGCTCGCTGGCATCGCAGTTCCGTGTTGGTGAGCGCTGATGCATCGCTGTGGGCCAGAGCCACCAAGAGAGCCAGAACCAGCGGCAGGCTAGTCGAAAGGAAACCGATTCTTAACCGAAAAAATCCCATGCGCAGCGTCTCCGACCCTACCACCGGGCAGTCCTCACCCCCCGGAGACATGAAGAGCCTCGGAAAAACAGTGGTAATGCCTGAAGTATGGGCCTCGTTCGTCGCTTCTGTCAACGTGAAATGCAGCGCAAAGCAAAGGGTTTGCGACCCCCCAAGCGGGTAAGACGGGGCCCGATTCCGAGGCGTTTTGACTATGGCTTCGGCGCCTTATAGCGACTTGGGTCGCCTCGGTGGCCCTCTCGTCAAGGAGAACATCATGAGACCCCTCGAAGGAGTACGCGTAATCGAAATGGCAGGCCTGGCTCCGGCACCCTATGCCGGCATGATCCTGGCCGACTTCGGAGCCGATGTCGTGCGAGTCGACCGTCCTGCCGTCAAAGGCACCGGCTTCGACCCCACCCGGGACTACCTCGCTCGGGGAAAACGTTCCGTAGCCGTCAATATCAAGGACCCTCGCGGGGCCGAGTTGGCTCTGAAACTGTGCGAGGGGGCCGACGTCCTGATCGAACCCTACCGCCCCGGCGTGATGGAGAAGCTCGGGCTCGGGCCGGAACCGACGATGGCGGCCAATCCGTCACTGATCTACGCGAGACTGACCGGTTGGGGGCAGGACGGACCGTACGCGGCTATGGCAGGCCACGACATCAACTACATTGCCATCTCGGGAGCTCTCGGCGTGGTTGCGCGCCGAGGCGAGAGGCCTCTGGCTCCCGTCAACATGCTGGGCGATTTCGCAGGAGGCGGTATGTTGTGCGCAATGGGGATCGTTCTGGCTCTATTCGAGCGTACCCGCTC
Organism: Candidatus Binatia bacterium; assembly: GCA_028278325.1. Taxonomy (GTDB): domain Bacteria; phylum Desulfobacterota; class Binatia; order UBA1149; family JAJCZL01; genus JANQEO01. The sequence continues at coordinate 45,871 of JANQEO010000082.1, read as the reverse complement.
GGGGGTGGGTCAGGTCGTGGATGCTGCGATGGTCGACGGCGCCGCGAACCTGGCAGCTTTTCTCTACGGTTTCCACGCCGCCGGCTACTGGTCGGATGAGGCCGGTACTAACTTGCTCGACAGCGGCTCGCACTTCTATGACACCTACGAAACGGCCGATGGAAAGCACATGGCCGTAGGCGCCATCGAGCCCCAGTTCTACGCTGAACTGCTCGACGGGCTCGGGCTGGCGAACGAAGATCTGCCTCACCAGATGGACCGTGGTCAGTGGCCCGCAATGAAGGAGAAGCTTGCCGAGGTCTTCAAGACCAAGACCCGCCAGGAGTGGACCGAGATCTTCGACTCAACCGACGCTTGCGTCGCGCCGGTCATGAACCTGGGTGAAGCGCCCTCACATCCTCACAACCAAGCCAGGGCCGCGTTCGTCGACGGGGTAAACGGTGATGCGGCGCCACAAGCCGCACCGAGGTTGTCGCGGACGCCGGGGCACTGCAGCGGGTCAGCGCCGCTTCCCGGAGAGCAGTCCGACGAAGTGCTGGCCGAAGCGGGGCTGAGTGACAGCGAGATAGCCGAGCTCAGAGACGCGGCGGTAATCGCCTGATCCGGCACCTCTAGCCCCTACGCTTCGCCTGCCCCACGGCGGCGGTCATAGGCCGAGGTCGGTGGGGGTCAGCTTGTCGTAGCCGGATACGACGAGATCGGCGTCAGCAAACTCGGCCTCGTTCATAGCCGGATCAGGCAACGCAACGACCAGCATTCCGGCCGCGCGGGCTGCAGCTACACCGGCCGGCGAATCCTCGAACACGACACAGTTCGGCGGCTCGGCCTTCAGCTCGTCGGCCGCCACGAGAAAGATGTCGGGGCCGGGCTTGCCGTCTTTGACACGCGGGTCGTCCCCGGTAACGCATGCCTCGAAGATCGAAAACCATTCGCGATGGTTGGTGATCTTGAGATCCAACAGCTTCTTCTCACTGCTGGTGCCCACGGCCTGCGTCACACCCATTGCATGGACGGCCTGGGTAAAATCTTCGGCGCCGGGCTTCGGCAACGATGTCGGGAACAACTCCTCCAGCCGATCCCGCCGGCGCTGCAGATACTCCTCGGGCGTTATCGGCAGGTCCAAGGTCTCCACCAGGTAGCGGGCGGAATCTCGGGAAGGCCTGCCGATCATGTTGGCCTTGACACTCCAGTCGAACGTCTTGCCGTATTCGGCGCATATCTCAGTGGTTGCGATCGTATAGAACGGCTCCGTATCGAGAAGCACGCCGTCGAGATCGTGGATGACGTGACTAGCGGGCCTGGGCAGTAGCAAACTCGACTCCCGCGATTTCGGTCAAAGCAGTTCAAGTAGGCGCTCGGGGGGTCGCGCGATCACGGCCTTGCCGCCGACAACCACCACGGGACGCTGCATGACGGCCGGCTCGGCGGTAAGAATGCTCACGACAGCGTCTACGTCCCCCTCTCCCGGCGCGGTCAGTCCCGCCTCGCCAAAGCGTTTGTCACTACTACGAACAAACTCCGTTGCGTCCGAGTCCGACATCTCGATCAACTCGCGAATCGCCGAACCTCCGGGCGGATCCTGCAGGTACTCTACGATCTCCAATTCGAGATCCCGTTCCTGGAGCATCTCCAACGCCTTACGCGACTTACTGCAGCCCGGGTTGTGATAGATGGTTACCTTCATGTGCACCTCGATGTCAGGGCAGTGAGAACGACACTAGTAGGAAGAACAGGCCCAACGCCGTAGTCACGTGCCTGAGTCCGGTAAGTGGCCTCGGCAGCGTATCTCGGCTCCTCATCACCACCGGCACCAACGCCGTCAATATGGCCACGGCCAAGAGTACCTGGGACGGGACACGCAACGGGGTGGCGCCGAGCCTGTACAAAGCGAGTCCGCACACCCCCACGGACAGCAATGACGACACCATCGGCTACTTCCAGGCTACCCCGTCGCTCAGGCGTCGGTTTCCCGGTTCGTATCCAAGCCCAAGCGAGCCTCGGCCGCTTTGAAATCGAGAATACCGGTGAGAAGCTCGAAACGCCGTTCCAACGTCGGGCACTCGAGCAGGCTTTGCTTCTCCGTCACGCTCAACGGCAATGCCGCACACAGGTAGTTTACGAGCAGACCCGGATCGGCCTTGTCGAAGACCCGCAACAACGCCTGCTCGTCCTTGCCGCTGAAGTCCAGAAACGTGCGTACGCGATCGACTAGCTCACCGTGCCAGCGGCGGGCTTCGACGATACTCGAGATCGCTTCATACAACCCCTGAGCCCTGACGACCCGATTCGGTTTGTCTGTTTCAAGCTCTTCTCGGATGCGGAACTTTGCTACGCCCTTGAGCAGGATGTGCGAGCGACCGTCCTCCTGCGGCTCGTGCGCCACGATGCTGCCGGCACAGCCGACCGGGTAGATATCGGCATCACCGTCGTTACTCTTGGCGTCTTTCAACAGAACCATTCCGATCAGCTTGTCGGTCTCGAGGGCGTCGGCGAGCATCTTGCGGTAGCGAGTCTCGAAGATGTGCAGCGGCAGCAAGGTGTCGGGAAACAGTACGACGCCTCCGAGGGGAAAGATGCGAATGGTCTCGGGCAAAGCAACCATGGGAACTCTTGGATCAATAGCCTACCATCGCAGTATCACGTCACAACCGATGACGGGCGAGAGATTCGAGCTGGTTGAGCCCTAAGTCTCGGCTCGGGGCGGAATCGACCGGCCGGGCCTACCCCTTCAACGAAGGCGGGTCACCCGATCGGACGAGCCGAGGAAATCACCCCTGCCCCGAAGAGATCGTGGAAGAGCAAACCGATTCCGTTCTCGTCGAGATCGGGGAACTGCTGGCCGACGCAGGCTATCGCCGTCTGCAGGGAATCGCCCTGCTGCAGGCGGTAGACGATCTCGAAGTTCGCCGGACTCAAAGGCTTGACGAACATCTGACCTTCGAGCTTGTAGACGAGAAGGTGCTCGGGCTCGTTCCACGACGGCAGCCGGCACCGCTTGTCGTCGCTCTTGCGCAGCTCCCAAATCTTGGAGATCGAGTATCTGGTCTCGAGTAGTACTACGGCACTGCCGACCACCAGGCGCGCATCGTCGGCCTGCGAAACCACCTCCAACTCCTCACGGCCGACATGTGAGTGCTCGTAGGCGTGAAACAAGCCGTTCAGTATCCACTCGAACTCGGCCAGCTCGGGCAGAAAAGGAAACTCGGCAGCGTATTCGTGCTCCTCGAGGAAAGCCGCGAACCCCTCACCGTAATCCGACAGGTTGTAGGACCGGGAGCGAGTGGACTTTATGAACCCACGGCACAGATCGAAGAAGCCTTCGTCCCCCAAGACTCTCCATACGGCCTCGTAGGCAGCCCCCAGGGCTTCGGTGAGACGCGCGTAGTAGCCTCCCCGGTAGACATCGATGGCACCGTCGACGGTCAGCTTGCCTCCGGGCACGATCGACGGCCGTAGGGCATCGTCACACCCTTGGTCCATCTCTACCGCCGAATCGTAGAAACAACGCTGTAGCTGTTCGAGGTCCACGACTAGGTCACCACATGCAGATGACGCTCGGACCGGCGATGGCGCCGTTCGCATATGCGGCGCGCCTTGACGGCTTCCTCTTCCAATACCTCGAACTCGGGGATGTCCTCGTCCCACTCGATGAGCACGGGAACGTCGGCCATGGTCGACATCGCCCTGTCGAACAGAGTCCATACATCCTCGCACACCGGCCGCGAGTGAGTATCGAAAAGATGTGTCCCCAGGTCGGTATGGCCTGCAAGATGGATCTGCCCTACCAGCTCGGCGGGAATGGCATCGACATAGGTGATCGGATCGAAGGCATGGTTCTTGGCGCTTACGTATACGTTGTTGATATCGAACAAGATCTTGCAGCCCGACCGCCTCGCCACCTCGACCAGGAATTCCCACTCGCTCATGGTCGATTCGGTGTAGGTGAGGTAGCTAGAGACGTTCTCCAAGGCGATGACCCGCCCGAGCGCTGTTTGCACGATGTCTACCTGGCCCACGATCCAATCGAGCGCCTCCTTGGTGAACGGGACAGGCAGCAAGTCGTGGAGGTTGTCCCCTGCCAACCCGGTCCAGCAGAGGTGATCGGAAACTATGAACGGGTCGATGCGATCGACCAGCGCCGTGAGTCGTTCGAGATACTCTGGGTTGATCCTGTGGTCGGCGCTGTAGCGTGACGCGATCGATAACGACACCCCGTGCAACGCGACAGGATAATCGGCGCGTATCGTTTCGAGAACCTTGATGGGTCTCCCTTGGGAGTCCATGTAGTTCTCGGAGATCGCTTCAAACCAGTCGACCTTCGTCGCCGGCTTGGAAAGTAGGTAGGGATAGTGGGTGGGGCGAAGCCCCACCCCTATCTTAGGAAGGATCACGATCGATCAGTGGGCTTTGAATTCGCCCCCTTTCTCGGCGCATTCCTTCTCGGTCATCTTGAGCCAACCTTGCCCCTTACAGGCGTTCTCGCCCGCGCAGGAATGGCCTTTGCCGTGGCAGGCACCGGTGCCCTTGCAGGAGTTGATTCCCCAGCACTGACCCTTGGCCTCCGCGTCGGCGCCTTCACCCGCGTGAGCGGTTCCGCCGTATGAGGCAATCAGAAGCCCACCGAGGGCGGCCGTAGCTAGCAACGCTGTCTTCTTCTTCACTTCTTGTAGTCCTCCCTGACTATCATGGGTTTCTCGTTCGGACTCTGCCGAACCCGGCACTGCTGGGCTCTATGAGGCTTTCCAGCATCGCAACCTAAGACGCTGCGCAGTCGGATTAGTTACACGAAATCCAGGCAATTCCTATCCGCAAGAGCCCAAGCCTAGTCGGCCGTCTCGGCGTAGATAGTTTTGAGTTCGCTATAGGAATCGAGGGCGCTGGCACCCAGTTCGCGGCCGACGCCGCTGTGCTTCACGCCGCCGAAAGGCGCTTCCAGATGCACGCTGCTGCCGGAATTGATCGAGATCACACCGGTCTTGACAGCCCTCGCCACACGCAAGGCTCTCTTGATATCGCGTGTCCAGACCGACCCGGACAGACCGTAGATGCTGTCGTTGGCAAGCTCCACGGCTCGATTCTCGTCGTCGAAAGGCATCGCACACAGGACCGGGCCGAATATCTCCTCGCGCACGATCCTCATCTCGGGCTCGACGTCCGCAAACAGAGCCGGCTCCAAGAACGCCCCGTCATTCAAGGGCGCCTGAACGGGCACGTTGCCTCCGCATACGAGGCGCGCGCCGTCGTTTCGGCCTGATTCCACGAACTCGAGCACCCGTTGCCGGTGTGAATGACTCACGAGCGCCCCTATCTCCGTGTCTTCTTCTCTCGGCAACCCTATACGCAGCTTGGAGAACACCGAGCCCACACGTTCGACGAAGTCTTCATACAGGGGTCTTTCGACGAGCAAACGGCTACGTGCGCAACAGTCTTGTCCGGCATTGCCGAGCACGCTCCACACCGCTGATTCGACCGCCGCGTCCACATCCGCGTCGGCGAATACGACGTTCGCCGACTTGCCCCCCAACTCCAGCGTCACCCGCTTCATGCAGTCGGCCGCGAGCCGTCCGACTTCACGGCCTACTTCGCTCGAACCGGTGAAGGAGATCTTGGCGACCGCGGGATGCTGCACCAGGGTATTGCCGACGTCGCCTCCGGGTCCGGGAACTACGTTGAAGACACCGGGCGGGACCCCTGCAGCCAGCGCAAGCTCGCCCAGCCTCAGGGCGCTGACAGGAGTAAGCGTGGCGGGCTTCAGCACCACGGTGTTTCCCATGGCCAGAGCCGGCGCCACCTTCCACGCGGCGATCACGAGCGGAAAGTTCCACGGAACTATTAGGCCGCAGACCCCGACAGGCTCGCGTACGGTCATGCATAGTCCGCCGGCGGATACCGGAATTGTCGAGCCGCAGGCTTTGCCCACCGCACCCGCGAAATACTCGAAGCAATCGGCCGCCAAAGAGACCTCGCCACGAGCTTCGCAAATGGGCTTGCCCACGTTGCGCGACTCCAACTCGGCTAGCTCTTCGGCCGCGCCGCGGATCCGCCGGGCTACTTCGAACAGACACGCAGCGCGGTCCCCGGTCGACATGCTCCGCCAGGGACCGGATTCAAAAGCGCCCTGGGCCGAGGCGACCGCCTCTTGCATATCGCCGCCGGTGGCTGCAGCGACAGTCGCCCATACCGCTCCCGTGGCCGGATCCACCAGTTCGGTTCGACCACCATCGGCGGCCTCCCGCTGCGCGCCGTCGATCAACAAGCGGTTGCTCTCGCTCATGGTCAGGGTTGTCCTCCAACGGCGTTGCGCCACCGCCCATCTACCAAAACCGAGCCCTTCGACAAGCGCCATTCACCGTCGGTTCTTATCCAGGTGCGCCGCGTGAGCGGATCGATCATTTGTGAGGCCTCGTCCGCGTCACAATCCAGGCGCTGCCAGCCCTCCACCGGGAAGTCGGCCCAGCCCACGCAAAAGATCTCGGTGTCGATACCCGTGCGAATGTTGGCAGCTCGGCCGTAGTCGGGAGCGACCACGGCCGTCGTAGTCTCCTCGACGACATGGGTTACGCATCCGTTCATACCGGTAGCGACTAGGGCCAAGACCAAGATCGAGGCCGGCCGGAAGCTCCCGAGAGTCAAATGCTTCACGTTCACGCTCGCGGCCCCGTATACATCTTGTCGGTTGCGCCAAGCACCGGTTCAGGCGGCGATGCTAACCCGATCACTACCTACTGGCCACCGCCGGCGCTCAGAACTGGAAGTAATAGAAAGGCGCGCCGGAGCCCGCGAACAAGTACAGAACCGAGACCATGCCGCCCAGCAGCACGAAACGTGCAGGCCAACCCACACGGACCAGTAGCCCCTCGGCCAGCCAAGCCCGGTTGATCCAGTGCAACACGTAGAGCGAGATCAAGCCGAGGGCCCAACCGAGGTTATTGACGTCGACTCCGGGCGCCCAGGTGAAGATCCGGCCGATGATAAGCAGCGCGGAGTCGATGCTCGTCGAACGGAAGAACACGTTGGCGAAACCCACGAAGAAAGGCATCGTCAAGTAGCCGAGCACCGTGTAGATGATGCTTCGGCCGGACAACAGGTTCGCCGCGTGCAGCAATCTGTAGGCGGTAAGGAGCACGCCGTTGTACGCGCCCCACACCACGAAGGTCCAGCTCGCACCGTGCCAGAGCCCGAAGGCCGTCCACGTCAACATCGTGTTGAAACACATGCGCGGAAGACTGACGCGGTCTCCTCCCAGCGGCCGGTACATGTAATCACGGAACCATGCGCCCATGGTCATGTGCCAGCCACGTCGATATTCGATCGGATTGCCTGAAATCAGCGGGAAGGCGAAGTTGCGCGGAAGATCATAACCGAGCATCCGCGCCAAGCCGCGTGCGATTGTCGAGTACCCGGAGAAATCGCAAAAGATCTGCACGGAGAACGCGAAGGTCCCGAGCAGCAGCGCAAAGCCCGAGAAGTCCTCAGGGTTGGCGAAGCAGCGATCTACGAGAATTGCGAAGTTGTCCGCCAGTACGACCTTCTTGAACAGGCCTATGAGACACAACTCCAGGCCCTGCAGAACCTGGCTGTGATCCGCGACCTTGTTGTTGCGGATCTGAGGAATGAATTGCGAAGCACGGATGATGGGGCCTGCGATCAGCTGCGGGAAGAAAGCAACGAACAACGCGAAGTCGGCAACACTACGACAAGCGGGAATCTGACGCCTGTAAACGTCGACCGTGTAGCTGATGGTCTGGAACGTATAGAAAGAGATTCCCAGGGGTATCTGCGTATTGACGAAGAAGGGCGAGAGTACGGAACGGGGAATGCCGGCGTCTATCAGGATGCTGAGAAAGAAGTTGACGTACTTGAAGTAGGCCAGAACCCCCAGGTTGCCCAAGAGACTGAGTGCAAGCAGCGCACGGCGGCGTCCCCCGGCCTCGGTTTCCTCGATCTTCCGCCCGAGGGTGTAGTCGAGGGCGGTCGAGGCCCACAACAACAAGAGGAAGGGAGGATTCCAGGAGGAATAGAAGGCATAGCTGGCCACGACTAGCAGCGTGCGTCGTCCCTTCAGCACCCTGTGCAGTACCAGGACGACTATGAAGAAGATCAGGAACTCTGCGCTGTCGAACCGCACGGTCTCAGGACCCGCCTTGTCCACCGCCAAGCCAAGGCGATATCACCCCCGGCAACGCATCAGTAAATTTCACCTTGCCATCCGGCGTCATGTGCAAAGGGTCGCGGAAGTCGTCGGGGAAAAATTCGGGAACGGCTGTTACGGGCACGTAGCCGAGTCCTTTCCGCTCCGATAGCTCATCCATGCAGGCGTCAATGCGCGCGCTTACCACCGGGTCGTAGTCCCAGCGACCCCGTGTAGGTGTGCGCAGCATGACGAACTCGACACCGTCACGCTCGAGCCTCTCACCCATTACCGACAGCGCGCGTGTGCGTATCCCCGAACAATCGAAGTCTTCAGGTCCAGCCGTCAATCGGGGGTCGCGCCTTTGCAGAATTCGCTCGCGCACGGCCATCCGCCTGAGCACCTGCAGTCGCCTGCGCTGAGCGCGCGAGTCGCTGAGACTCTCGAGCGGGCCGCGGATGAAAGTTCGCCTCAAGTACTCTCGATGTCGGATGACCAGGTGGTGCCAGGCCAGGAGGCCGGACGCATGCGAACCGATGTCGGAGAGTATCTCATTGGGCCGGAACAGGGACGCGGCCACGCGTGGATCGTAGAAGCGCAGCTCACCAACATCGTCGGTATCGAAGAAGTTCCAGATCGAGACGAGATATACGACGACATCAGGCGCTACCCGTGCAATGGCGGGAGCGAGCATCGACAACTCCACCGCGCTGCCGTCGGGCATCCAGAGCTTGGCCACCTCACCGTCGGCCAGACCCAACTTTGCGGCAAGCTCGGCCTCGTTGATGTCGGTGGCAACTATACTGCTGCCGACAACGACGACTTTCTTCTCGCCGGCCGCCCAGGTGTGCAGCTGGGCGTCTACGTAGAGAGGCGAAGACCGTTCGTCTTCGGCAAGGCGCATCGCCGCCCGCCAGAAACCCGCGCTCGAACTCAGGGCGGCATCAGAGAGAGTGCTGAATGCGAGGAGGAAGACCCCCAGGATCACCAGCGTTCGCGTGGAAGAACCGGAAGACGGTTCGTTTGCTTCCCCCCCGGACACAGCGAGGCGGATACTACTGGAAACGGCCGTCGATTGAAGGCTGGGTGTCAGTCCGATCGCGCCAGCAATCGGACCCCCGCCAGACGTGCGTCACGGCGAACTTCCTTGCTGTCACGTTCATCCAACCCTGTCGCTGCCAGCAGGAAGGGCTCGAACACCAACCACCCCAAACCCATGGCCAACAAAACGCCGGTGAGAACTTTGGGCTCGATGTCGTCCCTTATCGCGCCGTCGCCCTGCAGCCTGCCGAGCGTCTCGACGATTCTCTCTACGGTCGGAAACTCCGTCTGAATCTCGCTCAGATCCTTACCATCGAGAATGCAGCGCGCCAGCAGTCGCCAGTACAAGGCACGCTCGTAGGTGGCATCGAAGAACCGTAGTAGTTCCGGAGCCTCGTCGACGGCCTCCTTGGCTGACTCCGATATTTCACGCGCCAACCGTTCCAGGACTTCCTTGAGAAGCGCATCCTTGGTGCGGAAATGCCGGTGGATCAAACCACTATTTACATCGGCCGCCTTGGCGATCTGACGAGTGGAAACGGCGGCCGGTCCGGCTTCACCGAATAACAACGTTGCTGCCTCGAGAAGCGCCTCACGTGCGGACTTGGCCGAGCTTCCGGCCCCACGCTCCCCACCCCGGCTCGCATCAACAGCCATGGCCGTTACCCCTCACTCAGTTCGAGGCGTTGAACTTGGCTCGCAAGAGCCCCGCCTCATTGTGCCGGATATCAGAGGCATCGAACTGCGTTCCCCAGCACGACGCTGTTTCACCATGAACGAGTTGGACCGTAATCGGTGAGGTCAATGGCAGTGCGGGCACCGGTAGTCCTGTCCCTTTGCCGCTCAAACGCACGCTTGCCTTGCGACCCGGCTTCTCGCGTATCAGAGCCTTCTTGAGGCCGTCGGCTGAAGCCGTCTTGTCCTTGTAGCGATAGCCGAGCCCGCTGCGCATGGACTTCCACGCTCCCAGCCATGTAGCCGGATGTAGTTGGGCTGCCCGCGGAGTGGCTGCATCCTCATAGATGCAGACAGCGAATGCGCTACGGGCCTCGGGCTCGGGGATAGACGCCGGGTCAAGCGCCGAGCTCGAACTCCACTTCCAGGACAACCTGCTCGCCTCTCCGTCGATCTTTATCTTGACAGAACTGCTATCGGGCGTTCTGCAATCCGACTGAGGCTGAGGCGGGCAAGGCGTCAGGTAGTCGAGGGCCTCCGACAGGTCGTCGGACGCATCGGCAAGGGCGGCTTGTGCAAGACCGACGTCACTGTCGACCAGGGTCTCGGCGGCCGCGAAGTGCCCCTGCGCCAGGGCGAGGCTCGCGAGTGCGGCCGACGCCGAATCACCATCGAGAGTTGCGTCGGAGTCGGCCTGAGCGACCGGTGACAGCGTAGCGTCGGCCTGGACCTGGCCACGCTTGGCGGCGTCGCGCACGCTCTCCACGTCGGCCGCAGCGACGCCGCGAGCCACCAGATCGAGGCCCTGTTCAACGCCGGCGATTGCAGAGCGGCGAGCGGGGTGCACGGCGACGGCATCGGGCGTGAACTTGGAAGCCCCCTGGAAGGTGCCCGTATAGATGCTGCCGTCGGGGCCTACCTCAGTGGCTGCAAAGAAGGAGTTCTCGCAACTGGCCGGCAAGCGTTGGATTCTCGGTATCAAGATCGGTCCCAGTACGCTGGCGGAAACCGCATCGATCACATCCTGGGAACACGTGGTCTGTGAGCTGGGCACGAAACCCTCGGACTCACCCGTCTCGAAATCGAGGATCTCCAGGCCCCAGGCCCCCAGACGCTGGCCGATCGCATACATGGTGCCGTCGGCCGCACTCATTGTCGGGATGGCGTTGGGAAGGCTTACCTCAGTGTTCACCCACACCCCTACGCAGCTCTGAGTCACGGGATCCCAGTCCACTCTTTCCGCCCCTCGAGGCGCTAACACGTTGTTGCCACCCTCCAGTGCTGCGAAGGCAGTGCTGATCGACGGGATAGGATGTGACAGCCCGGTCTCGTTGATCAAAAGATTATTCACTACCACGGCCGCATAGCCTCGGACCAACACGGACTGCTCCGACAAGGAGCGGCTCGCGCTCGGCTTCCCGAAGTTGATCGGCACTTCGCAAGCGATACGTGGATCCTTGCCCGGTGCTATGGGTTGCCAACCGGCGGGGATGTCGTCTCTCCACATCAGGACGAGGTTCATGATCTCCTGGCCGTCGGTTATCACCACGAAACGATCGTCGTCCGAGGCAGTACCAATCAAGCTGGGAGTGGAGCCCGACCCGGAGCCCAGACGCAACACCGAAAACGGCGGGTCGCTCTCGTACTCGGTGCGCCAGATTTTCTGCAAGGTCGTTCCGTCCCACTGATACTTGATCACGGCTTCGTCCGTCACCATGTAGATTCCGCCGCTCTCGTCGGCGGCTATGCTGTTGGAGACGGTCTCGAGGTCCTCGTCGTCGATGTTCATGTCAGCGCAGTCGGCGCCGTTCTCCGACGGCAGCGCGATGACATTAGCGGCCTCCATCTGCGAGACATCCCCCGGGATGACTCCGACAACCGCCTGTTCGGTAGCAAAAGCCAACATGCCGTCGGGAAGCATTACGCCTCCGACCAAGAGATCGCTCGAGCGGCAAAAGATTCCGGGCGGCAGGAACACGCGTTTCGCCAACTCGATCTCCGAGCTCCGGTCGCCAGGGATGCTGTCACGGAACACCTCTACGAACTGGGCTCTGCCGAGCACGAAGTTGAAATCGGGATCGGCCGCGCTGTAGGCGCCACTCACACCAAGAGGAATCGGAGGCGGCGAGATCTCCTCGTCGGCGGGCACGTAGATGTCGATGATGCTGAAGGTGTCGTGATCGATCTTGACGACCGCGTTCGAGAGTCCGAGAACCGATCCCCAGACGGCCACCCCGCCGTCCCCGTATCGAGGGCTCATCGCAAGAGTGATCGGGGGGCCGGGAAGGTCCACATGGGCGGCGCTGATGTTGGCTGCCGCGGCCGGTCCACCGAAGGCAGAAGAGCCCTGCGCGTAGCCGGTCGAGTGGGAGATGGGCCACTCGGAGTCCGCAAGTGCCGGGTTGCACAGCGGCTGGTCCTCGATCAGGGGAGTCAGACAAGGATCGGGCGGAGCCTGGGCACGCGCCGGCGCAGACAACGAGGTTAAGGATGCCAATATCACGACAAGGGGGGCCAGTATCGCCTTCATAGCTATCGCCTCGGCTAAGTTGCTGATTTTACAGAAACTATCGTAACTGTACGCACTTGCGTACACGGAGACTATCAAGCGGGCGCGTCACTCGTCAAGGGTTTTTTCCGACCGGCCGACCGGCAGCAGCTCGATACTCGGGCACCTCCCGCCCCTTCCGCCTTGTCCGCCGGATGGCCGCCCCTCTGGCGTCTCGAGTGCCGTAGAGATAACGACACAGTGTCAGCAAGCGGGGGCAGCGAATGAAACTCTACGTAACCGGCGATGGCATCGGGCGTGAAGCGGAAGATCACAGCGCGACTGTAGAGCTACTCGATCTGGATCACGCCGACATCGGCTCGGCTTTGGAAGCGGGCTTGAAGAGCGAGGACTTCGCCGCGGCGCCGGTGAAGTCACGATCCGAACTGTCGGAGTTGTCGCTCGGCCCACCCGTGAGCCGGCCGGGCAAGGTCGTGTGCATAGGCGTCAACTACGCCAGCCACATCGAAGAGTTGCGCACGGTCATGCCGAGCTTCGAAACCCCCGAACGTCCGATCTTCTTTCTCGTGCCCGGCAGCGCCGTTACCGGCCCCAACGATCCCATCGTGCTGCCCAGACGCTGGCCGGATCAGGTCGACTACGAGAGCGAGCTTGCCATCGTGATCGGCACGCGTGCCAAGAACGTGGATGCCCGGGATGCATGGCGATACGTTGCCGGACTGACGATGGCCAACGATGTATCGGCGCGTGACATCCAGATGCAGGCCATGGGCGGGCATGAGTTCAACCTTACCCACGCCAAAGGTCTCGACGGTTTCAAGCCCATGGGCCCGTGCCTTGCAACGCTTGATGAATTCAACACGCCACCTGATGTTCGCATACAGTGCAAGGTCAACGGCGAGGTCCGCCAGGACGCGAGCATAAGCGACCTGGTACACGACATACCGACCTGCATCGCTCACGTCTCCACGTTCATGCGGCTCGACCCGGGCGACGTACTGCTCACCGGTTCTCCCGCAGGTGTCGGCTTCTTCCAAGGTCTGTTTCTGCGCGCAGGCGATGTCGTAGAAGTCAGTGGCGAAGGAATCGGCAGCATGCGCAACGTGGTCGTTCGCGAGGATCAGGAGTGAAGCGGCTGCAAACCGAAGTCCTCGTCATCGGCGGCGGCCCCGTAGGGCTTTCCACGGCGCTGTTGCTGGCCGATCAGGGAGTCGACTGCATTCTCGTCGAGAAGCATGAGACGACGGCGTCTCACCCGAAAGCTTCGTACTTCAACGTCCGCACGATGGAGATACTGCGTCAGCTCGGAGTGGCAGACGATGTCTATGCGACCGCGCTGATGCCCCAAGGCGTGCTCTTCTATACTCGCCTGACCGGTCACTGCCTGGGAGGCTACAACTTTACCGACTTCCCGGAGTACACAGCGCGCGTTCTGGCATCGACGGGTAGCCCCGCCTGCGTGTCGTCACAGATCGTTTTGGAGGACATCCTCAAGCAACACGCAGATGCCAACGCCGGGATCAGGGTTCTGTTCGGTCACGAGAAAACCTCCATCGAACAGGACGGCGCCCGAGTACTCACCTCCGTACTCGATCGCGCCGCCGGCGAGACCTACGAGATCGAGTCACGCTTTGCCGTCGCCTGCGAAGGCATAAGGAGCAGCACCCGCGATGCGTGCGGCAGGAAGATGGTGGGTCCTCCACCCTTCGGCCACGTAATGAACATATACGTGGAAGCCGACCTGGAGGGGCTGACCGGTGAACGCAACCAAGCCCTTTTCTGGATCTGCAACCCCGACACCCCAGGGGCCTTCATCGGGCTTGGCGGCGACCGCCTCAAATGGTGCTTCAATACTCCCTACTTTCCCGAAGACGGTGAGAGCGCCGAGGACTTCGACGAGAAGCGCTGCTTGGAGCGCATCTACGCAGCGCTCGGCACCGACAGCCTGCCCGTCAAGATACTCGCTGTAGGGCCTTGGGTTCTATGCGGCCAGGTAGTCGACCAGTACAGACAGGGCAACATCTTCTTCGGTGGTGATACTGCACATTCCAACATTCCTACCGGCGGATTCGGCTTCAACACGGGGATGCAAGAGACCCACAACCTGGCGTGGAAGCTTGCGGCCTTCCTGAAAGGAGACGCGCCCGAGGCGATCCTCGATACCTACCACAGTGAACGGCGAGGGATCGCCGTGTTCAACGTGGAGAAGAGTCGAGAGAATGCCATCAACATTCGCGATACGGGAGCCACGTTCGGTGGCCGTCCCGACGACACCGATGAAATCGATCTCGACACTGATCGGGGCCGAGCCCAGAGGGCGGCCAAGACTCGAGCGATAGCCGAACAAAAGACCCACTTCTTGTTCTTGGGTCAGGAGATCGGCTTCGGCTACTGGGATTCGCCTCTGATCGTGCCCGACGGTACCGACCACTACGCAGTAGCAAACGACGTCGACGACCCTGTTCACGTCTACATCCCCAACGCACGACCCGGCGCACGCGCACCGCACTGCTGGGTAGCGCTTCGTGACGTTCCCGACAAGCCGATACCCATGCACGATGTGTTCGGCAAGGGCTTCGTCCTGCTGACCCGCGGCGAAGGCGACGAATGGTCGAGGTCTATCGACTCCGGTTCTGCCGCCGTTCCGTTGCGCTCACTCAGCGTCGGCCCTGTCGGCAGCGACTCGGATCTACTCGACGCAGAGGGCCGTTGGGACGAGGTTTACGGTCTCGACGGGCAGGGAGCCGTACTCGTACGGCCCGACGGCCACGTTTGCTGGCGGGCCTTTTCGGGGCCGTCACATCATGACGGAGTGACTCTACGCGATGCCCTGGGCGTTGCGGTCGGTGGCGCAATCAGCAGCCCGGCACGCTGACAAGGGAGGAGAACAATGGAATCCATAGAAGCGCACGTACCCAAGACAGCCAAGCAACGGGGCAGGATCGCGCCGGCCAAGCTCGCCCACATCGTCCGCAGAACGAACAGGTTCGACGAAATGGTCGACTGGTACAGCAAGGTCCTGGAGGCCGAGGTCGTGTTCGCCAACGAAATGCTGGCCTTCCTTACTTACGACGAAGAACATCACCGCATCGCCATTGCTACTGTTCCCGGGCTTGAAGATCGGCCGGAGAACACCGTCGGCACCGACCATGTAGCGTTCACCTACGGCAGCCTCGCCGATCTCGTGCACACCTACACCCGCCTCAGAGGGTTAGGTATCGAGCCATTCTGGGCCATCAATCACGGACCCACCACGTCGATGTACTACAAGGATCCGGATGCCAACAGGATCGAGTTACAGATCGACAACTTTCCCGACGTTGCGGGACTCAACGATTGGATGAAAGGAGGCGCCTTCGAGGAGAATCCTATCGGAGTGAATTTCGACCCCGACGATCTGTGTGCCCGCTTCGAGGCCGGCGAGCCGGCAGAGCGCCTGCTCGAGCGGCCTCCGCTCCCCGACGGCATGACTCCCTTCGATATGCTGCGGTTCTGATCATCTGCAGATCCGTTCCGGCCGTTGGGGCTTAGTGCCGGGTCTTTGCCAGAGTCCGCATTCGAGCTAGTGTGAGGTGCCGCACATTGCCATGCGGCAACTGCCGCCATGCAGGCTGACCCTAGCGAATATCGACAGCTAGACCTCAGAGCCCATTCCTTTCTGTCCGACGTGCCGCTCCATGACGTGTGGGTCTGCGAACTCGAAGGAGGCGGCCCCGACCGCAACATGATGGACGTGCGCCAGTGTTTCACGGCGCAAACAGCGTCGACTGCGAATGCTTCCGTGCGCACCCTGTTCGCGATCCGACGATTCGTCGGCCGCATGTTCAACTGGGACAGAGATGCGGATCGCTGGGCCGATGAGCATTTCGTCCACCGCCTCGACGACGAAGACCGCGGACGGTCCCTCGTCGAGCCGGGCACGGACGATGGGCTGTTCCGCGTCGTCTACGTCTTTCCCAACGAATCGCTGAGCGAGGTGAGAAACGCGACCGTGCACGCGTTTTCATGCTTGGCCCTTCGTCAAACGATGAAAGGCTATCGCCTGTATTGGGCTATCTACGTAAAGCCCATCGGACGCTGGACCAGCACCTACATGCGCGTGATCGATCCGTTCCGCCGGGCGGTCGTCTACCCGGCAGTGATCAACCGAGTCGAGTTCAGCTGGCGCATCACCTTCGGCGATAACGGGTGACGCGAGCCCCGCGAGCTGGCGCGAGCGGTGCGAGTCGACGAGCGCCGCGAGATACCTCACGCGTCTTAGATATCAACACTGCGAAGTGGCGGAGAGGGTGGGATTTGAACCCCGAGCGTGTCGAGCTAGCGCGAGCGGCGCGAGTTGACGAGCGCTGCGAGATACCCCAGGCAGGTCGAAGGAGAGCTGGCGGAGAGGGTGGGATTTGAACCCACGGACCCCGGAGGGTCACACGATTTCGAGTCGTTTTGGGATGAATTTGATGGCAAAGCGTAATCGATAACTTAGCGAAGTTACTCGGGACTGCATGAGCACGCTTGTTCCCTGGTGAACGCTTCAGAGCGCAGTTTCCCGAAAAGTCCCATCAGGAGTCCCATCAACCGCTCCGGTAGCAAAGCTACGACGGGCAAGAACCCGCGACTCACCAAAGTGGCCTGTGCGGCGACTGTAGCGTCCACGCAGCGCCGGCCGAAGGCTAGGGTCTCAGCGGGGCGGCTATCTCTCCCCCGTCATTCTCCAGTATGTGAGATTACCCAGGAAAGCTTCATCAAGCGTCGGTCGCTGGTCTGCCGGCAAGGCATCACGCATGACGGCAATTGAGTCAGCGATGACTGATTCATTCTCCGCAAAGTATGCATGGCCGGCGAAGCTAGTATCGACATTCGTGGCATCTATCGTATCCAAGCCATGCATGACGACGAGTCCTTCTCCAGCATCACCGGCTTAGGGTATCCATGCCAACACTTGGACGCTGATAGGGCTTCGTCTGCTGACGAAGTATAGAGCGTTACGCGGGACCGACCTAGTGAAAGTCTTGGCAAACTGTCGCGCCTGAAAAAGCCCGCATCAATGTCCGGGGCCGCGAGAACTATCTCTCGAAAGCGACCTTTCGCCTCTTCTGTCGCCTCGCCTGCCAGACTGAGGCCACCAGGCCCCCCTTGTTGCGCCGTCGAAAGCACCAGGACTGTCGAGCTCGTACCCTAACGGATGCCCCCGTTCCGGCCTCTGTGGCGAAATTACTGCTCTTGCGTACTGCCTCTTGCGCCTGTCGATTGTTTCACGCGTGAGCCGCTAGCGGGATCGGGCGACGCGTCGCATTATAAATGATTTCTTGACACAGAAATACATTATGTCACATACTCCAGGCACACACAGGAGGTGGAAAATGGACATGGGACAAGCGATGGCTAGGCTGGCGTTACTCGCGCTCCTCGTTTCGCCCGGATCCGCGATGGCAACGGATCGCGACCAGTGTGAACACACCGAGGTACAGATCAACACGGTGACCTTCTCGATCTATGAGACGGGGTGTTCTTCCTTCGTGGGGCTGAGCGTCTTGGGTGCGGCGGAGGTGATTTGGACCTACTCCGACAACCTGGGGAACGAACGGGCCGTGAAGGAGTGTGCCGCAGAGATGGTGATCAACGGGTGGACGTACACCGTCGGCACAATGCTGCCGATCCGTACATGCTCAGACGCCGAGTTCGACCGGGACAAGGCTGGTGGGTTCTAGTAACTATCATGAGGAAGTATAGGCGCCAGAAAAGGGCGCGCGCCCGAGGGTGCGCGCCCTTTTTTTGTGCCACATCGACTCTCCTCCCAGAACCCCCACGCACGCCCCCAGTGCAAGAGACACCGGCGATAGCGCCAGCCGGCGGCCAGCGGATTCAGTCTGCCACTACGAGGATATGGGATTCCGCGTCAGCTGAGTCTGGGGAAGACTTGAACGTCGATCTCTTATCGTCTGCGAATACTAGGACCGTCCACGGATGGGACAGGGTGAACCGACCTTGCCGGTCCTACACGGTCCGGGACTCCGTGCGCGATGGGCGCCGCAGAGCTAGCCTACCCTCAGCCGGGTGGATCGAGAACTCTACGGCTTCTCCCGTAGCGCCTTGAACGCGTCGAACACCTTGCGTTCCGCCGGGCTCATAGTTCTCTCAACTTTGGCAAGGCCTGCCGCCACTAGCTCTCTCGTGAAACTAGCCAGCGGCTTGTTGAACACGCGAGCCATCTCATCAAGGGTTTCTATGACATCGGGCTCAAGCCTGATGGTGATCGTTCGAAACTCGCTGATCTTCGCTCCATTCGCTCCGGCGGGCGGCCGCCCCCGGCTCGCGCGGGACCTGGGTTCCGTGCCCTGCCCGTCATCGCCGGCACGCGAACTCTTGGACCGTCTCTGGCCAGAGCGACCAGTAGTACCTTTTGCCTTCGTCGCCATCTTTGACTCCCTCCACGACACCAGAAGCGGCGAGGTTTACGGGCCCCCTCCGGCGACAATGCTGCCATTCTCTTGCCTGTTCGTTCCGGTGTCCTTCTGCGGGCGATAATCGCATATCATCAGAAAAAGTAAAATATGATGATGCAAGAATTCATTAATAAACTCTGCGTCATAAGTTCCGAATCCTGCTCAGGATTCGACATGGCGCTCACTGCGTAACGGCTTCTCGGTGTATACACCCAAGTGAGGGCAAGGCGGTGAGCAGGAGGAATTGGCCTCGCTACTCGACAGCGGTGATCTCCGGCTAGTTCGATAAGCCGGAGCCCATCATGCTACTTGCAGAAACGCACTACCTCGCGCGCGAACTGTTCTGCATTGCGAGCAATCTGTGCGGCCTCCACGGAGACTAGGTAACCCGCGCCGTGGTCTCTCTTCACGACCTGACGGGGTTTGCGTATGTGAACCTCAAGCGCGCCAGACTCCCGCGGGGCATGGTGTGCCTCATTACGCTCTTGTTGGGTATTAGAGTTGCCGGGTTTCTGTCGATTACTCTTTGCCATCTTACGATACTCCGAAAGCCTCGATACACGCGCCATCCTCCAGACTCCTCACAACGCTCAAGGCCAAATTCGATACCTGCGGTTCCGCTAGGTCCACCGGCAGGCCCAAAGACCGGGCAGCGTCCCACAGAATCGCTGTATCGTGATGTGGCACTGAGTAGATTAGTCTATGAAGTATCTGGGTTGACTCTTCGGCTGTCAACCAGGACGCGTGCTCCATTAAGTCGTTCCCGTAATACTCGCAGGCCTCCCGTGCCTGAAGATGCAAGCCTAGCTCCCGAAGGTTAAGGCCGCTCTTGAGCGGCGTGAACGCTTTCGCCACTCGTGGAATCCACATGGCGATATCACGCTGCGAAAGGTTGTCGAAATGACCCGCAAGCATAGTGCGGATTGCGTCCGCAACCTGAACCTGCAGTTGGATAGCCGCCGCGACGGTCGCACGGCCAGCCTGTGACGAGGATTGATATGATCCGCTGCCGTCCCTGACCCTTGGATCAAGAGGTCCTAGTTCGGCGGTGGAAGCCATCAGGACTTGCTTTGCAACCAAACAAAGAAAGACCGCTGCGCTTCTCGCCCTCCTCGGAACGATGACATTGACATCTTGACTGTGCCACGCGATGAGCTTCGCGACCTTGAAGGCGCTCGTCACCTCGCCGCCTTCGGAATCGAGCACTACATCGAGCGGATGACCCTGGGTTAGCTTGCCGAGCGCCTCGTTGACTAACTCTACAGTATCAACCTCGATATCCGCGTGATCATGCCCATTCGCGATCAGCAGTATGTCACGATTTCGCAGCTGCTGGAGCTTCTGGATATCCTCTAGCTCGACTTCTGCATGGGAACCCGCACCGAAAGTCAATCTCTGCCTCCTTTTCGCGTCTGACTCGTCGCGACTACGGACGGCTCGCCACGTACCTGCACTCTGGCTTCCAGGCGGCGTGGCCGCTCTTGTCAACTTCGCCCTACGCCGCGCCTGTTCCTCGGCCTCGCCACCTCGTCGTGCCGGCAGTGCATAGCCGACAGGAGCCTCCTTGGCAAGACCCCGCTGATGCCGTAGCCGGTTACTGAACTGGGGGAATATGGGGGCATGCTGCGCGGCTAAGACGCTACGCCTGGTCGGGCCGTTAGCGAACACGAGAACCGGCAATCTGCCCCAAATCGCAGAGTAGGCTGGGAGACGGCGAGACCGGCGAGCCTCGACTCCAAGGTCCCCGGAGGGAGACGCGACCCGCGGGCGGCATGATCCCGAGTGCTTCCATCGCTGACCTCTGATCGAGAGGCACTAGAGACGAGCGAGAGATTCTTAGGTCATCCAAAGTGTAAGGACTTCTTGGACGCACCACGAATCGTCGAGATGATCGGCCCGGTGATCTCTTCAGTACGACTACCAGTTAACGTCGTACTCGTCTGTTGCTTGCTCGACAAGTCGCACTGCTATTCTTTGACACGCCTCGGTCGCACCGCCGCTTATAATAACCTTTGGACTCCAGTTACATCCCTCGTCCTCGGGCTCGGATAACGGCACCGCGGCGCATTCGATGTAGCAACCTTCGCAGTCCTCATACTGCGCGAGGCGCTCGTTCAGGGTTGCAATCAGCTCTTCAGCGGTGACCTGTTGCCTGTTCATACTATAGTTACTGCAATTGCTGCTGGGCAATGAGATTGTGCAGCTCATCCGGATCACGGAGGAACAGGCTGACAAGATCACCCCTCTTGAATCCGAAATTGCTATTGCCAAGGTCCGTTCTCATAGCGCGCAACATATCATCAACGAGGAGGAGCACATTCTCATCAGATTTGGGGAAGGTCCGGTACTGTCTATAGGCTCGAATAACCTCGCGAGACCCCCAGATGATGAGATCGGCTGTGAACGAATAGAAAAACTTCTGAAGTTTGTCTCTCGACTCCCCCTCTAAACTGTTCTCCCCGGAATCGTCTCCCGCGTTCTGCAGCACATCCACTACGGCTGTTCCCATGAAGTCCTTGTACAGCTCGACCTTTATTGGACGATGGGCCTCCTGGATTTCCCGCGCCTTCGCTCTTCGCTGGTTGTACACAACTGTCGTGATTCCGAGCAACACCGTACCGGCGGTGGCGATGATTGCCGCGGCAACGTCATTCTGCTGGGAGAAAAGTAAGCGCAAGGCTGCTAGAGCAGCTAGTCCAAGGACGACAAGAACTACGAGCCCGCACATCCCCGACACGAGAAATATCGCGATGTGAGATTTCTTCATCGCCGGCCCCCCAACCCGCTAGTCAGGACTCTGACCGAGCTTGTCTTCTTGATGCCCCTCACTGTCAACGCTTTCGTCCCTTTCCCGCTTAGGACCAAGCTGAAGCAACGGAACCGTGATCGGTGGGATGCACATCCTAATACTTAGATTCTGAAGAATCTCCCGGAAGTACGGCCATGCGTTGTAGACGCCATTGATCTTGGCGAACGACTCCATGGCTTTCTGAACCTCTTCCGCATCTGGTAAGTCGCGCGGCGGATAAAATTGATATCGCAGATGAAACCCAATCTTCGCCGAGACCAGACACTCCCGTTGTCCTTCCTCGCGTGATTCAGGTTCTTCGTCGTCATCATATGCATCCGCCGACAGACCCAACTTTACCTGCAGCTCTGAACTCTGATCGTCGAACTCGTAGCCGATCTCCCTGGAGTGTTCGACCGCCAGAGTTGCGACTTCATTAACTCGATCAGCCGGCACGAGAATCCGTGCGTCTACCGAAACGAGTTCGATAGTTCTGAGCTCCAAGAACCGAGCAATGCGACCGGCTCGAGCAATCTCGTCTTTATCAGCGAGTTCCCTCATCTCTCATTCAACCCGTTCACGCAGCGATCGATCCCTCGGTTGCAGGCACACTCGCGAGCTCATATCCCCGGGTCCTGATCTTCTTGGGTTTCACGCCCCGTCCGCCAGAGACAAACTTCCACTGCTTTGCCGGCTGAGCGATCACCTTATCCACCCCCCGTTCACCGAACTCTGCCACCGTCGCTTCTCGGGGGCCGAGAGTGACGTTGACGGTCTGATGTAAGTAGAAGGCAATATCAGACATGGTCTCAGCCGTAAGATTTCGCGTGCGCCGCAAGAGCTGGGTGATGTTCGCACGAGAGCACCCCATACGCTCAGCAAGCTCGCTGCGCGAGATATTCTCCTGCTCCATGAACTCGAGGACCTCTTCCAGAAACCCTTCGACGAGCTCCTCACGAGCGTACACTCGTTGGAATTCCTCGTCCTGGAGTTCTTTACTGAGCCAGTCTATTCGCTTCACCTTCTTCTCCGTTTTCGACCCGTTGGTGACGGCACTTTTGAACTCACTATCTTATCTCGTCGTCGCGCATACTCGTCGCGACATCGCTTCGCTCGATCCACAGCGCCGGCTTTTAGCTTGTTTTCCTTCTTACCTTCTACTCCGAGCAACAAGATCACGAGCCCGTCTTTATCCACCGTATGAAGAAGTCGGGTCTGGGACTGGTTATCCTTGTACTCATACAATCCCGACGCGGTTGGATCACTTGATTTCAGATACTTATACTTTTCGGCATTGCGTATTATGCCCTCGCTAGCGTGGTGACGTAGTAAGCGCCGATAAACAGCCTTCGCTCTAGTGGATAGGTTCTCAAGGAACTCCCCAGCGTCGCACGCATCGTCTAAAACCAGCGCGTAGATGAACCGCTTAGGCCCGCGGAACTCGTCTCCGATCGAGACAAGCAACCCGGCCTCTACCAACACCTGCCACCATGGCTCAGCCACGCCCTGATGTTAATGTATATATTAACAAACTCAAGACAACCAGATGCCCATTTCGGCACTGCTTAGCAGTCGGCCTCATCCTCGAAAAGCCCATATAATCAGTGTTTTAGCTAACTGAATGGCTGCCACGCTGCGCCAGGCCAGACTCGAGCACACGCAGAACCGCCGCAATGCATGCAAATCAACCAAGGTGCGGGGCCAGCCAAGCCGCGGCGCAGCTGCGGTCAAAAGTGACCCGTTGGTAATCGTATAGCTGTACAGCACGGATGACGACGCCATCACGAGCGCCGGCTGCGGCTACGACCTCGTTGCATAGCATTCATCCCAGCGGGGAGGAGAGAGAAACACCCGCGGCGGCGCAGTTCATGCGCCCGTGAATCAAGGCGGATCGACACCGCCACTGCGTCACTAAGCACAACCAGGCCAAC
Source organism: Candidatus Binatia bacterium (assembly GCA_028278325.1). Lineage (GTDB taxonomy): Bacteria > Desulfobacterota > Binatia > UBA1149 > JAJCZL01 > JANQEO01. The sequence continues at coordinate 22,356 of JANQEO010000082.1, read as the reverse complement.
ATCTGCACTAGTGCAGCATCGGGGGCACGCGGCTAGCTTTCCGCGGCCTGATATCTGGGAAGACGCAATCCTGGTATGTACCCGTAAAACGCCCCCGCTACCGCCTACTCCGAGTCGCGCCGCTCCCTACATTCCACATGGCGGCCAAACCAAGAACAATTTGACCGATAGACGCTAAACTTCGAGCGGTACACATCCGTATACTCCACATCGACGCTGCAGCCGCTCAAGACTCTGCGTAGCTCATCACGATACGCAATCTCGGACGGCTCGTCGAGATCAATCTCTGCATCTAGCAGCACGATTGCTTCGCCTGGCAACACCGAACGCTCGGCCTCTATGTGCGCAAAGTTTACGAAGTGAAAGCCTGGAGGGGAATCAGGCATGAGATCGACAAGTGAGCCGCAACGTTCTTCGTATCGTGCTGTTACTGACTTCACGATCATCGGCCCAATACCTCGGTTACGCAACTCGACTAGCAGGTCGTCCTCGTAATCCCCTTTGTACAGGTCTGGATATGGCAATACCGATTTACGGTCGTGCTTGCGCGCCTGTAAACTAAAGAATATCGACACCACTAGCGAAATAACCGATATGCCGATCGCAGAGACGGCGACAAGTAACTCGTAGTTCATGCGCTCAACGTTCGGCGCTGGGCACAATCACTAGAGCTGGCATCAGAGCTTCGTTGACGGGCGAGTGCCGACCATCGAAACGCAAGCCTTGATAGTCATATACCTTAGCAGCAGTGCGACGTAGACAAGGATGAGTTAGTCCCATCTTCGTCGATGCCCTGTAACGTTGTCCACGTCCCATTGTCTCTGAGCGTCCTCTTTTGCCGCCCACCATAACTGACACCAGAAGTACCTGTTCGCCGTGACCAGCTCTTTCCCGGTCGCTGCATCAACCAGCGCCTCCAAGGCTTTCATTGTTGATTCCAACCTGGGGTGTAAATCTTCAATCTCGCCTTCTGATTCAGTATCACGTCGCTGGTAGAATTTATGAATGGCGCCGGCGATAAACCGCCGCTGCTCACTAACCAAAGTCGAGTACTTCCGGGTCGAATCCAACCTGTCAACCGCCTCGACCAGACTGATTAGCTCGGCGACCAACAGGTAGTGTTGCATATATTTTCCGGTGGGCCCTGTGAGCTTCTGGTCTCGATATCTTGTATAGTAATGAAAGTCTTCTTTCTGAAACTTCCATCCGGCGCTGTCGCCACACTTCCCCGAAATCCCTTGGGGCGTTTCATCGTCAACAAAAAGAACCTCTCTGAAACCCTCGAGCCCATTATCCCCAAGCCACATCGCTCGCATCCCTAACGGCCAATCAACAAGAGAGGCGACGTTCCATTCTGTCTTACCGTCCCAGATTTCCCGGCTTCCGCCCTTGTGAGTATGCGCCGATACGTAGCCCGCGACGTCGTACTTCTCCATCGTCCTCCTAAGCCAAGTCGTGCCTCCATACCAAGCCAGACCATCGGCTGTGAGTGCTGATCGCTTCAGCGGATGATGACCCGCGATGAGAACTAGGGCTGCTCCCTTTGCTTCAGACAACCATTCAGTAGCAACGTCCATCTGTTCTTTGAGAATCTCGCCCGTAAACCCAGCGATCTTGCGTCCACCTGGGAGCGCAACATTCCTATACTTGGGTGGGTTTCTGTAGTGAGATGTGTCCAGAATTACTATCTCCACACGCTCACTACCTTGAAGCCCGATGGTAACCCGCTGGATAATGTATGATCTGTGCGCCTCGTCGGGATCGCTCTTGATACTTGCAAGGTAACTCCCGTCGACTGCTCCGGTTGTCCACGTCCCTTGTACGATCTGCGATCCATCGATGTTCGACTTGCTAACTACCCGCCCAAAGCGACGATGTAGGTAGGATACGATAGCGTCCGTTTTGTCCAGGCGCTTGTCGACACAGGCATGATCCCACTCCCCCGTGTTAGTGCTGTTGTACTGGGAGTTACCTGTATAGAAACCGTCGTGATTGCCTGGAACGAATACCCAAGGGCCCGAGAAACCCTCCATAGCATCAAAGAAGCGATTCAGCTCCTGCTGGCATGACACATCGGCGCCATCGCCAAGATGAATAAGGAGGGGACTCTGCGAGAGCCCTTTCAAAAAAGCCTTGTAGGCAAACGGCGCAAATACAGCAGTCTGAGGTGGTCGGACCGCGACGCCGGAAATCTTGTCGGAAAGGTAGTTCTCAACAGGATACGCGAAGCCGTTGTATATATGCACCTGGTTGTCCGCGACGAAGTACACATCGGCGCTTGCGGCTGTCTCCGCGCTGACCGTGTCATTACTGTCTATCGATACAACCTTGGCAGCGCATCCAGAGACAAGAAATGCGACTAATGCCATATAGGTGATCTTCATAGAGTCTCTCCCACGCGAACGAATATACTCCAGAGCGAAACAGAACAGGGGCGGGCCGGTGATGCAGCACCACGCATCTGCTCGCTACGAGGCACTCTCGCCTACAACACGGAAGCCTCGCGATGCGAGGAACTTCTTAACGCACTCCACACCGAGGCTATGTTCAAGTAACCGTCCCTCCCTCTGGTGTAGGCTGATGTCTAGGACTAGGCCACCGAAACCCGCGAACAATGAAAAGATCAGCAGAGCGAGACGAACACCGATCCGAGTTTCGTCGTAGATGTAGAGCCACGACGTAGCCAGCAGGCCTAGCACAAAGGTCAACCAGAGTACGTGCGCCTCAGCATGGGACAGGTCAATGCGCCTTTGTGTATCGCCCTTGAACAGGTCTCTCCTGATCTCCGTGTACGCGAGCCGCCGCTCACCAAATGGAAGTCCGAGCTCGCTCAGAAATGCAGTTACGTGGCGTACACGCGCGCGTCGAAGTATGGACCGGTTGAGTGCCCAGTGGATCGCGTGCGTAGCCGGATAGATCACGAACTCCCCCACCACGTACCGGTGCATTACATAGACGCATGCTCCAATAGCCAAAATGACTATGGGGGTTGCAACCGCACCGAGTGCCGCGATTATCGTTTCGACCTCGCTTGGCGCCACAATGGCCGACAATCCGGTTAGTAGTGCGCCCCCGTATCCATACTTGATTACATCGGTAAGGGTGAGTCTTTGCATTGTACACCTCCAGCCCGCCTAGCCGCTGCCTGGCCAAATGGCGGTGTTACAACATAGTCTCCTCGGCGGCATCGGTACTATCGCCCAGCTACGACCCCAAAGTCTACTTAGAACTTCGAACCCACGCGGCGAACACTATCTCGAGTGCTTCCACCGCTGGCCTGTGCTCGAGATGCGCGAGAGACGAGCGAGAGATTCTCAGCTCATCCCGCGTGAAAGGGCTTCTTAGCTGCACCTCGCTGCTTTTCGGATCAAAGCAGAACATACCAGTGTCGAAGGCTCGGTGATGGTTCCGGCACAGTACCAGGCCGTTGCGAGGGTCATCCGTACCCTCGAACTCTTTAGCTACGATGTGAGCAGCCTCCAGCAGTTTCTCTTGGTCCAAATCGCATACTGCACAGAGCGCACCGTACCGGCGCAGTACATTGAAGCGAAACTTCGGATCACGCTCGCGAGCACTGGTAAGCCTACGCTTACTCTTCTTTGCGGCCCTCGGATCAAACGGCGCGCTCGAGCCTTCCTTGAGATCAGCCTGAGGTGGGGAGAACGAAAGTAAACAGAGAGAAAGCGCATCGTCGAACTCCTCCGGCCACGCCCAGAACACGTGTCGATGGCCAGCGGTAGGTTCTGGCCGCCCAAAGTCCCATCAAAGTCCCATCAAGTCGCAGCGTCGGTAGGCAAGATGAGCCGGGAAATGGCGGAGAGGGTGGGATTTGAACCCACGGACCCCGGAGGGTCACACGATTTCGAGTCGTGCTCTTTCAACCGGACTCAGACACCTCTCCTCAGCCCGCGTCTGAAACGGAAGCGGAAGTTTAAGCCGTGTCCGGCGGCGGACGCAAGCCGCCCACCCGCTAGACGGGACTAGCCCCGCCGTCGCTCTTTGAAGAAATCACGAAGCAACTCGGCTGCTTCGTCGGCAAGAACACCGGAGCTCACGTCAAAGCCGTGATTGAGCCTCTCGTCGTCGGCGATCGCGTAAAGCGAAGACGCTGCTCCCGCTTTGGGATCGTCGGCTCCGTAGACTAGCCGGTCTACACGCGCCTGAACCATCGCCCCCATACACATCAGGCACGGCTCGAGGGTCACGTACAAGACACCGCCGGTGCGGTAGTTGCCCAAACGGGATGCGCCGGTGCGCAGGGCGACGATCTCGGCATGGGCGGTCGGATCCGTCGACCCGATCGTCTCGTTGAAGCCCCGCCCGACCACCTCGCCGTCCACTACGAGCACGGCGCCGACCGGCACTTCTCCAGCATCGCGTGCCAAGCGCGCCTGGCCGAGCGCTTCGAGCATCCACTGCCGATCCCGATGCGGGTCCGGCTGCGCGTCGGGGCCCCCAACCACCAAGCCTGGCATCATCCCCCGGGCTTGGGCGGTAAGACTTTCGGAGCGTTGGTGGTGTCGGCGAAAGGGAATTTCGGCTTGGGGGCCGGTGGCTTGGGCTTGGCCGGCTTCGGAGCAGCCGCCTTCGGTGCCGCACGGGGCTTGGGAGGGCGCCTCTCAGGAGGCTTGGCGACCTTCTTCTCCTGCTCCTCTACGAACTCCACGCGTTCCGGTGTCGGCAACAACAGGGCCGCCGCGCCCACTAGAACCGCAACCAGAACAACGATGTATCCCCACGCACGTGGCACACCTCAGCCTCGATTTTCGAGGGTAGGGATCCGCCGACCGAAAATCAATCGGCGATCAGAAACAGGCGGGACAGGAAAACGGGACAGGAATCCCGACGGCGTTCCGTATCACGCTCAGCGCGTCGCTGGAGTTCGTCTGGCCATCGCCGGTGACGTCACAAATGCAAAGGTCGCAAACCCTGGCGCCGACCCCGGCTTCCAGGACAAATAGCGAGTCAGTCGCCGTTGCATCGTCTCCTCCGGTGGGGCGACCGCAAAGAACCCACGTGCAGGTGGCCGAGCAGGCGTTGCCGACCACGCCGTTGTCGGTTCCGTTATCGCATTCCTCTGCACCGGACACCGCGCCATCCCCACACACGTCGGAACATCCGCCCTGCGGTGTTCCTTCACACACACCGCCGTTGCATGTGTCATCGATCGTACAGGCGTCACCGTCATCACATGAAGCCGAGTTCGGCACGTGGGCGCAGTTTCCGGCGCCGTCACACTGGTCGTCGGTGCAGATGTTACCGTCGTCGGTACAGGCGGTGCCGGCAACAACGAACTCACAGGTGTCGCCGCCTTCGTTGCATACGCTCGACCCGCACTCCGGGGCCCCGCTACAAGGATCACCGTCGTGAAGTGAGCAGGCTCCGTTCTGGCAGGTGTCGTTTCCGTTGCAGAACATCCCGTCCGCACACGGCGCCGAATTGTTCGTGGACACGCAACCAGCTACCAGGTCACAGGTGTCGTCCGTACATGGACTGGTATCGTCGCAAGAGCCGTGGTCCGGCGTATGCGTACAGGACGTGCCGACACACTGATCAACGGTACACGGGACACCGTCGTTGCAATCGATGACGTGATCGCAGTTTCCGGTCGTGGTGTTGCAGGTGTCGTCGGTACAGTCGTTGTCATCGTTGCACAACGGCTGGGCCGGATAATCGATGCTCTGGGCTATGCAGCTCTCGAGCTGGCAGTCCGAGCTACATCCGTCGCCGTTTGCGAAGTTGCCGTCGTCGCAAGTCTCGCCGGCGTCCAGCAGAACGTTGCCGCATGCCGGGCAGTGCACGAGAACCTGATTGACGATCTCATCGGCAGGAGGGTCGAAGTCCGCGCTCAACTCGATGATGGGAGGGAAGCCGGCGTCGAGATATTCGATCCTGTTCAGCCCGTTACCACCGGTGGCACTGAACAAAGAGCCGGTACGGACGATGATCGGGTTGGGCTCGACCAACCCACGTCCCGCGATGATGGTCGATCCCGAACCACCGTTGTTCTTGATTTCGCTGGTTCCGAGTACTTCGACCTCACAACCGTCGATGTCGATGATGCCGTTGAAGGTCACTATGGGAGTACCGCTGGCGTCGATCTCTCCGCCCAAGGTTATCCCGGTGCCGTCTATCTCCACGCTGCCGCCGAAACCGATTCCACCGGCCGACGCATCGATGAGAGAACCCGATTGAGTGACGATGTCATTGGACGATAGCAACTCGACCGCGCCCGCGCCTGCATCGCCGGCCGTCACGTCGATCTTGGCCGTAGCGCCTAGAGTGAGAGTCTGGAAAGCATCCATCTCGATATTGCCGCCGCCACCGAAGCTGCCGAGGCCACGAGAAAAGAAATCGCCACCGAACGTTATGTCTCCCCCGTCGGAGAAAACGCCCAACTCGCCACCCTCGCCTTCAGGCGCCGCGCCATCGCCCTCGAGTCTAGAGAACTGGCCAAAGTTGAGATTACGCCCGGCAGTGATGTCGAGGAAACCACCGTCACCGCCGAAAGCCTCACCGAACTCGTCGAAAAAGGTCTGTGCACTGACGCTGATGTTAGCGCGGTTGCCTGACACGCCATCGACCATGACGTCGCGGAATGCATCAATGGCAATGTCGCCGCCCTGGAAGGAGCCTCCGTTGGCGTTGATATCGTCGTGGATGAAGACGTCACGTCCCGCTTCGATCGTTATGACCCCGCCTTCGGCGTCTTCGCCGTTGGTCGAGGCAGCCGTAACGACATCCATGAGCGTGATGTCGAGGTCGGCGAAGATGTCGATGTCACCTCCAGTGCTTGCCGAGCCCCCCTTGAGATCCACCAGCTTCTCGATGGTGACCGACCCCTTGCTGGAAGTGATCTCGAGAAAGCCCGAATCGGCGTCGGCGCCGGTGGCGCTCATCTCGATCGGCCGCTTGATCGTCATGTCGCCGGCGGAATCCAAGGACACGAAGGCCGGCTCGAACTTACCGGTACCCTGGATCTTTCCGTCGATGATCAGAGTGCCCTCGGGGCCGGCGCTGCAGGTGCCCAGGCCGAGGTTGGCGCAACCGCTATCGAACAGGCATGGAGTAACGTCGTCACCCGAGCATGCCCGTCGAGCCGAGATGGTGGCATCTCCACCGATGAACTCGCCGGCAACGCTCTTGCGAACTTTAAGACCCGTTCCCGAGACCGAGATGTTGATGTTGCCGGCGAGAATCGTTGCGGAGCCGTCCTCGAAGTCGAACTTGCCGCCACCGGTTACATTGAGGGTGCGCAGGCCGAAATCGAGAGTGGAGCCGAACTCAATGATGACCGTCTGCGTAACCACGCACGGATCTTCGGCCGGCTCGCAGACGTCGTCTGCAGTGCTGGCATTGATCGCGGCGTGAGCTGGGCCGGCCGTGAGAACCACGAGGAGGCCGGCGAGGAGCGCGCGGCATTTGTATTTTGATCGCATCAATTCTCCGAGGCGGAAAATGGACCTTGATTCGGACCGACCCGGGCCGGTCCCCTGAGCGGAAGACATCTCGACGATATAAGCCTAGTGCGGGTTTGCGGGGGTCAACAACCCCTTTTGGGGGACAAGTTGCAGGGCCCCAGGCCGACAGCTCGATTTCGCCCTCCAGACCCGAAAACCTGCCACCCACCGGCACGGCACGGCGGCCGGGCCGGGCGGCCGGACGAACCTACAAGGTATACAGAAACCGAGGCCCGATAGGGCGCTACGAGCCGCGAAAGGGCGGAATTTTGACCCGGAATTGAAGGATCACCCCCTGTTCGACGTCGATAACCACAAAGCAAATGCAGACAGGCCCGAGGCGGGACGCCCGAACCGGCGGCTCGAGGAGGGGCCAGGATGGCCACGAGGAGCGATGTCGAACGAAATCACCAACGTATTTGAACCGGACTCCGTACTCCCGGATCAGTTTTTCTCCGAGTTCTCGCAGCCGGCCGCCTGCGAAAGCGAGCGACGCCTGATGCTGGCGGTCCTGCAAGACGCCGTGGAGTGCTACCAGAAGTACGCTCTCGCTCGCGACGCGCGCGGCGCGTTCGAATTCGCGGAGGCGTGTCGGTGGATCGAATCGGCCGATCGCGAATGGCCGTACTCCTTCGAGAACATCTGCGACGTCCTCGGAGTCAATCCCGTGTACATCCGTGAAGGCTTGGCGCGCTTCGGCAAAGGCCGCCGTGAGCGTAAGCGCCGTGCCCCGCGCATCGTCGCGTTGTCGCGTCTGGACTCACTCGGATTCGGCGAATCGTCCGAGGAAGAGCTCCTGAAAGAGGCCTCCTAGCCAGAGACCGGCAAGACGAAGCTCACTTCAGCCCCGCCCTCGGGCGAGTCGGCGATACTGATCTCGCCTCCGTGCGACTCGACGATGCGCCGGCATACCGACAGCCCCATTCCCATGCTGTGGGGCTTGGTGGTAACGAAAGGCTCGAAAAGCTCGCCGGCCGACTCAGCCTCGATGCCGGCACCGGTATCGGCAACCGCCACCGCGACCGCACTCGACCCGACTGCGCCGGTCTTGACGACTATGCGGCCCTCACCCTTACCCGCTCGATCGATACTATCTTCGGCGTTGCTCAGAAGGTTGACCATGACCTGTTCGATCTGAACCCTGTCGATGCTCACGCTGGACAGACCCTTCTTGAGATCGAGTTCCACCTCGACCCGCCCCCTGGTGCCGGTATCTCCCAGTTCCCACAAGGCTACAGCGTCGCGTACCAACTCGTTGATGTCGGTAGCCTCCCGCGTCGCCGAGTGCTTCTTGGTAAACCTGCGCAGCGAATCCACCACCGCGCTGGCGCGTCCGCCCTGCTCCTCGATCGCTTGGACCGCTCCCAGCAACGCATCGACATCGACGTTGCCCGCTTCCATGCGCACGATACAGCCTCGGGCATAGCTCATGATCGCGGCCAAGGGTTGGCGGATCTCGTGGGCCAGGCCGGCCACCATCTCACCCATGGTCATGATGCGCTGTACGTGGTCTAGCGCCTCTCTGTGCAGCGACAAGGCGTGCTCTGCCTGCTCCCTGGCAGTCGCGTCCCACGAGTGTGTCCACATGCCCACGATGTTGTCATCGTCATCAGTCAATGGAGCGCTTATCAGGTTCACGCGGATGAATTCGCCGTCCTTGCGGCGGATACGGGTCGAGGTTTCCATGCGCTCCGAGGTGGTTGCGAATCGGTTGCGCAGTGCCTGAAAGCGGCGGTCTTCCCCGGGGGGCATGAACACGGATTCGTGGCGTCCGAGGATGTCGCTTGCCGAGTAGCCGTACAGTTCTTCCACGCCCTCGTTGCAGTCGGTAATGAAGCCGTCCAAGTCGGTGCAATGAATGGCCCCGTCGATCTGGTTGATGATCTCGGTCTTGGCCCTCATGAGGCCCTCGAGCTGTTGACGCTTCCTGATCCCGCCCTCGATAGTATTCAGCGCAGCTGACAGTTCTGCTGTCCGTTCTTCGACGCGCGCCTCCAACTGCGCGCGCGCGGCCGCCAACCCCCTCTCCGCTTCGGCCCGGGCCGTGATGTCTTGGACGACGGTGTTGACACCGACCACTTCGCCCTGCCTGAACAGCGGCGTGTAGCTGACAAGCCAAGTACGGTCAGCGGTCTCGGCCGCGTGGGTTCTACCGACGACTTCGAAGTTCAGCGCCGGCTGCCCGGTCGCGATCACCTGCAGGTAGAGTTCTTCCGTACGGTCGGCGATATTCGGGACGACCTCGCGCAGGGTTCGACCGATATGCGCTTCGACGGGCACACCGTTTACCGCCGCCAAGAATTCGTTGATTCGCACGAAGCGCAGATCTCTATCCAGGAAGCACAGCCCCACCGGCGCGACCCGGTAGATCTCTTCGAGATCGGCAGCCGCAAGTTCGACCGTAGAGTCGGCGGGCTCGGCGGGCTGGGAACCCGGCGCAGCCGACTGGCGTTGATCGGCGTAGCGTTTCGCCATGCTGGACGCCATCAATAGGAGGCTGACGGGGCTAGCGCCAACAGCGCTGCCACGCAGGTCAGGCCTTCACTTGATCGGCGCGGGAGGGCCTGGCTGCGAAGCGGTGTGCACGGAAGAAGGACTCAGGGATGGTGGGAGAGACGATGCCAAAAACCGGCCCGGCCGCCGCTCCCCTCACCGGCGGCCGGGCTCAGCGCAAGGATGCTACCAGCGGTTGCCGGCGCCGCCACCACCCCGGCGGGGCTCACGCGGCTTGGCGAGATCCACCCGAAGGTTGCGTCCGCCGAACTCCTGCTGGTTGAGAGCCTCGACGGCGGCGTCCGCGCCGTCATCGCTGATCTCGACGAACGCGAAGCCACGGGGCCGGCCCGTGTCACGATCGCTGACGATGTTGACCGACTCTACCGCGCCGTATTGCTCGAACAACTGCCGGACGTCGTCTTCGGTGGAACTGAACGGTAGGTTACCTACATAAATCTTTTTTGCCATGTCTCCTCACTGTGCGCCCACTCGCGTGGATCGCGTCATATTTTAGAAATCGGCTAGGCCTCCATGCACGAAAGCTTCACCTACAAGGGTCACACCACACGAACGGCATACAGGGAATCTCACGACATTTAATTACGGGATACGGTAAAGAAATCACGCGTCGTTCTGGCAAGATCTGGAGCCAAGTACCCTGGGTTCAGTAGCCCGCCCAGGTTGCTGAATAACACACGAGTGTTCGGCGCGCTAGCCAAATAATGCGCGCCCTGGACAAAAAGAACAGAAAGTGTTGCGTGCTTATGGGGTCGTAAACAACGACCTAGGGAATACCCCTAGACGCTTGCTCAGCGCCCGCTTCTGATCAACTCCGCGACCGTGAAGAACTCGGGGGCCAGCCCCACCTTCGGACCCATGTTCCAATACCACCCTTCCTCGTCCGGAAACTCATGACTGGGCAAAGCAACGCGGGTAGCGTGCACCAACTGCATGTCGACCATCGATAGGTTCGGGATGAAGCCTGTCTCGTAGTCGTAGACCGATGTCTTGGCGCCCTCGAAAGGTTTGTGACCTACATTGATGCCGTTGATCCAGATCTTCCAAAGTTCCATGCCACGGTCATAGATGTCGGTGGACGGAGTATAGAAAGCCTCTTTGTCTACGTAGAGGATTCTCTTGCCGTAGGCGTATTGGGGGAACTTCGATCGGCCTTCGATGATCCAGACGTCCCGCTTCTCCCAGGTGTCGCAGAAGACGAAATCGCCCTGCCCTTCACACCAGTGCGCCGGCCAGTGCTTGCCGTGAACGGCGGCCAGGATGGTGGTGTCGCCGAGGAAGCGCCAGTCGAACCAAGCCGGGTTGCCCGAGTAGCCTCCGTAGCTGTCCATGTCGATGTCCTGTCCGAACAGGGCATCGGAGCGCTGGGCCGACGACATACGTCGGACCCGACGCAACTGCGGCAGATACAACCAGGTATCGTCCTGCCTGGAAGGGTCGGAGTAGCGAGCCATCGCCATCCCGATGCCCTTGAGGTCGAATGGTTCCAGGATCGGGTGCATGCCTTCCCGGTAACGGAACCCTTCCATGTTGTCGCTGTACTCCGGCTTGGGATCGACATGGACGCGCCCGTTGTACATGAGCCGCTTGAAGTGCTCGAGGACGAAATGCCTTTCGACTTCCATCCCCGACGGAGTAATCGGACCGGTGTCGGCATCGAAATAGCGGATCGTGAGATCGTCGGTGACGTAAGGGTTGTAGTAGTAGTTCCACATGATCTTGTCGGCGATCTGTGGATCGTTCGGGTCAAGAGACGGGAAGGGCTGCCCGGAAACGTAGTTCTTCAAGGAGCGGCCGTCCTCGGAGATCTCTACCTGCGCGTGGTACTTCTCCGTTGCCGCCTGGTAGACGGGAGGATAAGTCGCCTTCTGGTAAGGCACGATCTCCATGACCAGACCGTGCTCGACGCACCACTCCAGACCCGGGTGCAGGAACTCACGGGCTTCCTCTATGTTCTTCTTGGAAACGAAGTCGCCGGGTTTGATGTCGGCGGCAGCCGACGCGACCGTTGCGAACACGACAGCGGTCGTCGTCAGGGTGACGAGAAGCAACCTTGCGATCATGACCATTACGATACCGGACTCAGGACGGCGAACGCCAGTCCCCATTTTTGATATTGAGACAGCAAACACACCAGTGGCCGCACCATCAGCGGCAGATCCGCCTCAGCCCCCGAACTTGCCTCCTTGCCGGCGAACACTCGCGCGGTGGCTCGGATAGGGGTTCCCCCGACCCAGGCACGCACCTCGGACGCAGCGGCCAGGTTCTTGATCCAGCCCGACCGGCGGCCACGCACCGTGGCAACGATGAGGTGATCGGCCACGCTCAAAGCCAGCAACGGAACATCACGCTTCGCACCGGTGCGGCGTCCCGGCGCCTCCACTACGACTAGGCCGGCCGGTAAGCCCTTGGCACTGGCCCAACCGGCTTTGATCAAAGGTTCGACGACGCTGTTGAGGGAAGCGAAAAAGCTACGCTCCCAGGCGGAGAGAGCAAGGGCGGCGGTCATCGCCGAAAGGCTAATGGCGAACGGCGAGCAAGGCAACCTCCAGGTCAGCGGCAGGCTCGCGCCTTCTCCCACTGGGTCTTTCCGTCGGGATACAGAGGAGGCCTGGCCGGCAAACCACGGATGAAGGTCCGTAGTTCCACGGCGTTGTGGTGGCCGATGATACCGCTGCGGCGCATGTGGCGGAGCGCAGCACAGTTGGCCGACAGCTCTCGATTACTGCTGTCGTCGCGGGTCCATAGATGCGCACACTCGTGGTAGAAGACGAATTTCTGAGCGATCGCGCTCAAAGCCGATATGCGTTGCCTGTTCAGATGAACGATGGGTTCACCACGCAAATCGTAATTTGCGAAAGCCGTATAGTCCGTGGATAGGAAGGTCGGATCGTCGCTGTAGAAGTCCCTCACACGCACAGCGGGACCACCGTCTCGGGGACGGGCGTGGCAACTGTGAGCGGTGCCGTCGACGGAAACGAAGGCAAAGCTCGAAGAGGGCGGCGCCACGAGGATGAAGATAGCGATGGCGCAAAGCAGCGAGCGCAAGATCGAACTGTACCTGACCGGCGAGCCGGCAACCAACCGCGAGGGGAACTCAACCCTCCTGACGCAAGCTGCGGTCGATCTCCGCTATCGGATCGAGTGACAGCGCGGCCGATCCCCGTTCTCCGGTACGGATCCGCACGGCATCATCGACCTTGGCAACGAATATCTTGCCGTCTCCGAGCTTGCCGGTCCGTGCGGCATCCGCCAGGATCTTGACCGCGGCCGGCTCCAGCTCGTCTTCCAGCGTAACCTCGATCTTGAGCTTGGGGACCATATCGATGATGTAGTCGGCTGTTCGATACGACTCCGCGTGCCCCTGCTGATGTCCCAGCCCGGAGACCTCGCTAACCGTCATACCTTCTATCTGCAGTTGCTTGAGGGCTTCCTGCACCTCTTCGAGCTTGAACGGCTTGATGATAGCAACGATCGACTTCATCCGGCGACCTCCCGTCTACGAGAGACAAGAGCAACACCGGTGCCAACCGTTCACGACTGAGACTCCGGGAAAATGCGGAGGGCGCGATGCGTCACGCTGCCCGGAGGCCGGTCAATGCTCAGAAGCTGAGCATACTCCCTGGATTAAGATGGCTGCTCAGTCGCAGCCCTTGGCCTTCTGCAAACAGCGCTTGCGCGAAACCTTGAACTGGCTGCCCTCGATCCGCTCGAAACAACCGTCTTGGCTACTGCAGCACCCTTCGCTGATGAGGCATCCGCCCGGCGCCAACAGGTCATCCTCGGGCTCGATGGTATAGAAGAACACCTGGGGAACGTTATTGGGATTCCTTCCGGGTATCAGATCGCAGCTCGATCTGAACGCGAAGCTACGGCCGAGAAAGTCGATGCTCGCCTGGCCGTTCTCGCAACCGGCTGTTCTCGTGATTTGCTGCACTCTGCGGCGGCCCTTGATCAGGAAGATTTCCTTGTTTCCGTCCGCATTGAACGGCGGCAGCCCGCCCCTCTTGATCCTCTTGTCCGGATCAATGTTCTCGCCGTTGGAGGCGTATACGACTTTGCCGTTGCCGTCACTGACGACGGGATTGAAGATATCGCCCAAGTCGAGGTCGGAGAACTGCCGCATACGTAGATGCAGGTTTCGGTACTTGAAAAGGTTCATCCCCGACGACCCGTTGAGCCAGAGGTCGGCACTGGAGGCAAAGACGATAGCCGGACCTCGGGCCACCAGACTGGCGCTGGATATGTGAGGCTTACCGTAGATTCCCGGCGGCGGTAGTCCCAAGGACATCTTCTTGTCGACCATGTAAGTGACTTCGGCCTGGCCGCGTTTGTAGCGATACATATGCGTACCGACGACCCCCATCCCTACCTGGTCGTGGTCGGATAGGTATGCCGTCACGTCACATTGGCGCTGATATATGTAGCCGCCGGTCACCGGCGCCGAGCTGACCGAACCAGTGGGTCCGTTGCTGACCTGAGTGAAGTTGCCGTCTCGCGGGAAATCGTCGGCCGACCGCAACTTGTACATGAAGATCTCTTGGCTGCCGTCGGGATTGGTCCAAGAGGTGGTCGGATGGTTGGGGTCCGTCCCGTCGTTGTCGGCCATATCGCCGTTGGAGCTGAACACGATGCAGGTCCCGCTGTCGCTGGGATAGGGATCGGCGTTGACGACAGGTGCGAGAGTATCGGTGAGCTGATGGAAAGCGCCGCTCAGCCTCTCCCACAGAAACACTTCAGGATTACCGTCGGCATTGCCGACCGAAGGGTCGAAGTCATCGGTCGAAACGAAAGCCACGTACTCGGGCCTCCCGCCGTTGAAGGTGCGATCGGTCGATCTGGAGCCGCTTATACTGTCACCGATGGACGAGGTCGTTACACGCGAGACCTGGCGTATGGTGCGATCCCAGAAATAGACTTCTTTCTGGGGCGTCGCAGTGCCCGAGCCCATGACGTCGCCGTCGGACCCGAACACGATGGTCTCGGCGCCCTCGGAGCGGAGTCTCGGATCGAAGATATCGCCCTCGGTATTGTTGGTAACCTGAATCAGCGTGGGGATGTTCTTGCGGCCTGCTTGCGCATCCTGCGCGAGGCCGACGATACCCGCGACGCAAAGAACAACTGTGAAGATCGAAGTGCGCACGGGAAAACCTAAACCACGAGACCTATTTCTTGGCTAGCCCCCGAACGGGTATTTCGGCCCGACCTCGCGGCGGCGAAGGGTGACTATAATAGGAGGTAGTTTTCGTCGAGATACGCGCAGATGTCGGCTGACTCGAACATTTCCTCGCCGGTGTTCGGGTCGACGAGGTAGGGGACCATCATCCGCCCCGAACGGTCGATGAACTCTTGCCGCCGAGGGCTGTGTATACCGACGTTGTGCAGCAGGTAGGGCAGCTCCAACTCGCTGAGACGCTCCCTGACGATGCGACAAAACGGCGACCCCTCGTAACTGTACAGCCCCAGCGGTTTCTCGGGCCGCTTGGCGGCTCGATAGCGGGTGCCCCCTGCGAGGCGAAAAGCGCTGGCGGCGAAAGACGAAAGGTCTGTGAGGATCGGTAGCGACAGCATCCACGAACGCGAGCCCGTGCCGTACTGCCGAAAGAGATAGTCCGTCATGTCGTCGGACTCGTACATCTCTTCTCCCGTATTCGGATCCACGAGGTACGGGAACTGCTCTTTGCCTCCACGCTCGCCGACTTCCTTGCGATAGCGCGGACCCCCTTTGGGGCACGGATAGATCATCACGTCCAGGTCGAGAACTGTCAGGGCCTCGCGAACCTTCCGGCAGTAGGGGCAACCCTCGTACTCGTAAAGAGTCAGAGTTTTCACGGGACGTGGTCCGGCCTCGCCGACGTGTTCACCGAAGCCGAGCCTGGCAACGGTTGCGAGCAGGGACGTAGTGACATCGAGAATCCGGTTCATACCGATTCGTGCCTGGGCACACCCACCCAATAGCCGCACGGCCGCGCAGCTTCAAGGGTAAAGAACGGGACCAGTGCTTGTGCGGTATGCACCGGTCCCGCGTGTATAATGACGGCTTCCGCTCTGTTCCCGTGATGCCTCGACTCGGTCATTCCCGTTCCAGAAGAACGCGCCGCCCCTTCGGGACGATCGCCGCGTGTTGCGCAGCACTGCTGTTCTGCGCACCTAGGGCCGCCGTCGCCGCCACGCCGATCCTCGGCACTATCGAAGTGGACGGGTCAGCCTGGGTGTCGACGGGAGCGGAGGGCTGGCTGCAGTTGTCGACAACCCGACCGCTGTTGGTAGGAGAGAGCGTCAAAACCGGCGCCGAGGGCTACCTGCTCTTGGACCTTGGTGCAGACGGCATCGTCGGGATGTACGCGAACACCGATCTATCGACCACGCGCGACCAAGACGCGCCGCAACTCGAAATCGGCGCAGGCAAAGCGGCCTTCTTCATTCCGGCGGACTCGCCACTCCGGTTGAGAGCCGGCGATGCCGTGATGGGCCCCGGTTCTGCCGACGAGCCCGGTACCAGCATCAACGGCTACGTCGAGCTCAACGAACACGGTGACGGCGTAATCGTCGTCGAGGAAGGCTCTCTGGATGTGAAACGGCCAAAGGGCACAGAGTTCAACGGAACCATATTCGTGGAGAGCGAAGCCAGCGTGACGGTATCTTCCGGCGAGCGGCTGCTCATCGGACCGATCGCCTCGACGACTCATCCCGCGCCGTCGCGTGCCGTTTTCGACAAACCGGACAGCCATGATCCCGTCGCAGTGACGGAAAGCGGCGACGTCTACGATTTGACGCAGGCGAGAACGACAAGAGCGGCGACGGCCGTCGGAGGAATCGCGGGGCTGGCTATCGTCGCGTTCGGATCCGGCAGCGACAGCAACCCCAGCCCCTGAACGCGGCTCAGCGTCGTTGCCATAGCCGGGTTGCTTGGCTATCAGCGACCCCATGAGCGAACATCCCGTCCGTTTCGGAATTCAAACCGGCCAACAAAATGTCGAATGGTCCCAGATCCTGGATTTGTGGCGCAAAGCCGACGAGTGGGGCTACGACTCTCTGTGGAACTTCGACCACTTCTACCCCATCTTCACAGACCCCAGCGGGCCGTGTCTGGAGAACTGGAGCACGCTCGGGGCGCTGGCCATGGCAACGACGAAAGCGCGTATAGGACAGCTCGTGTCGGGCAACACCTACCGGCACCCATGCGTCACCGCCAAATCGGCCGTCACCGTCGATCACATCAGCGGCGGCCGGCTCAACATGGGCATAGGAGCCGGTTGGTTCGAGGCCGAGCACACCGCTTACGGTCTGGACTTCAAGACCGTCCGCGGTCGGCTCGAGGCCCTCGATGAAGCCTGTACGATTATCAAGAGCATGTTCACGCAGGAACAGACGACCCTGCACGGCAAGCACTACGATGTAACCGAGGCGTATGCCTCTCCGAAGCCCCTGCAAGACAACGGCATCCCGTTCATGATCGGCGGCACCGGGCGCAAAGTACTGTTGAAGCTCGTAGCCAAGCACGCCGACATGTGGAATGCGATGGCCCCACCCGCGACCATGCGTCAACTCATCGATGTCATAGCGGCCCACGGCGAGACGGTCGGGCGCGATACCGGCGAGATAGAAAAGACCGTGATGATGCCCCTGTGCTACACCGGCGATACCGACCGGCAGAACATGGTGTGCGGCCTGACGGCGGCAATGAACGAAACGACGCCCGACGAGGCCCGGAAATCCATCATGATCGGGGACAAGCAGGAGTGCCTGGACAAGGTCGCCGCCTACGTCGACGCGGGTGTTACCCACTTCATCTTCATGACCTTCGCACCTTACTTCGTCGACGAGATCCAAGCCTTCGCCGAAGAAGTGGCGCCGGCGGCTCGATCGTGACCCTACAACTTGATCCGACCGTCTCCGCGGGTATTGTCGAACACCAAAGGGGGAGCGCTACCAAGCCCGGCCCGGCCGGCGCGCCGGGGCGAACGACGGCGTAAGCGCTAGACTGACGAAGCGTGCAGACTCCACCACAGATAACCTTCAGAGGAATCTCGTCGACGCCGAGCATCGATAAAGAGATCCGCGCCAAGCTGGCCAAGCTCGAGACTTTCTTCGACCGGATAACCAGTTGCAGGGTTCTGGTCGAAGCGTCACACCGCCGCCACAACAAGGGCAATCTTTATCACGTCCGGATCGACCTACGCGTACCCGGCAACGAACTCGTGGTGAAACGGGATCCGGCCCAGCACGCGGAGCACGAAGACGTGTTCATCGCGATCCGGGACGCGTTCGACGAAGCCAAGCGCCAGCTCCAGGATCACGTCAAGAAACGCCGGGGCATGTAGGCACCCGACCCGGCTCCGGTTTCACCAAATACAGCTGTCCCGGTCGGGGCTCGCGTGCCCCTTGGCGTGCAAAGTCTCAGTCCCTGCGCCCGCTTAGGGACTTGATGAAACGAGGAATGAGCTGGGCGGAATCCGGCGTCTCACGCGCGGCCTCGCAGAACTCCTCCAGGGTCAGGCCAGTAACCAACTCCAGGTACTCGGGGTACTGGCGAACGCGTGCTATCAGCTCTTCGACATCGAGCTCCGGGTGGAACTGAGTGGCGTAAATGGGCCGGTCTGCGAAAGTATAGGCTTGATTCTCCACCCGTCGGCTCGAAGCCAGACGAACCGCCCCCGGTGGAAGCTCCACAACGCAGTCTTCGTGGCCCATGTGGCCGAGAAAGGATTCGGGCAACAGCCCGAACACCGGGTCGCGGCGGCCCTCGTCCGTCAAAGCCAGCTCGTGGGTGCCAAGCTCGGCGCGGGACCTGTCGGTCGCTACCCTGCCGCCCAGCGCCCTGGCTAGAGCCTGAAACCCCCAACACGACGCGAACAGCGGCAAGCGCGACTCGTATATCGCGCGTAGTCCGTCCAGTGTGCGCATGAGCCAGTCGTCGGATCCGCAAGCCGAGTAGTGGCCGCTACCACCGATCAGGGCCATGTCGGCGCCGGACAAGCGCTGAACGGAAATCTCCTCATGGAGTACGTCCAGGACCTCTATGTCGGCGGAGCTGCAGCCGATGGCACGGGCAAACGTAACGACTTCACGCTCGCGCATGGGATCGTCCTGATTGCGGACCTGGAGAAGCAAGAAACGCACGATTACAAGTCTACACAGGGGAGTTGTCCAGGGCTAAGGCGCAACCATCTCGCCCGTAGCACATCGCCATATCTCCCCTATCGATCCGTAGCGCCGTCCCGCCGCCCTGAAACGGCGCGCGTCGTCTCGCGTGGGCCAGGAATTGTAGCTGGCCTTGGACTCGTCCTGAGCAATACGCGGAGCGGTGCCGGCTTGAATCAGCCGGAGCGCCTCCGCCAAGAGATCTGCGCCGACCCTGGCGCTCTTGGCCTGGACCGACACCGCCGTGTCGTCCTTCTCGATGGGAAAGGCGGATTGTAAAACAACGTCGCCCGTGTCGAAGTTCTCGTCCACCCAATGTACGGTCGAGCCCGACTCGTCGTCGCCGTTGCACAACGCCCAGAAGTACGGGAACATCCCCCGATTGCCCGGTAACACGGCACCGTGCACGTTGAGGGTTCCAATGGCAGGAATAGCGAGGACTTCGGGACCGATCCGGTGATTGAAGTATATGGAGACGATCAGGTCGGGACGCCATTCTCGGATCTGGGCGACCGCCTCGGTCGAATTCACGTCCGTTACCGAAGCGACCGGTATTCCGTAATTCCGGCACCGTTGCGGGACACTCGTGCACGAATTCGGCACCAGACCGATACGGCCTGCGAGGAGCGCAACCTTTGTGACCGCCAGCTCGGTCCCCTTCAGGACGGGAAAAGTCAGGCCGCCATGGCCCAGGATGTGGGAAGCGGACGCGAGCAGGGACTTGCCGGCGATCAAGGACGTCGAACACATTACGCCCGCCGTCCGGTCTCGGTGGAGGCTGAGCGTAGACGAGGTGATGAAATCCGCGAAGAGACTCTCGAAGGTCAGGATTACGAGCCGCATCGCACCCCCCGTGAGCAACCTTACGTCGTAGTGACGCCAGGGGCCAGTCGATGCCTGACCTACGAAGGCTCACGCGGACCTCGAACGCTATGACCCCACACTCCGGCCAGCAGCCCAACCGCAGCGAGCCCGCGGGCTGGCGCATCTACTGGGACGAGCAAGGCTCGCCCGCTGACTCCTTCCGGGTCGAGGGCGAGATCTACGCTCGCAGACTAATGGCTGCGATCGAGATCGACGCGTCGATGGATGTGTTGGACTACGGGTGCGGGTTCGGATTCGCCGCCGCGCTTATCGCCCCCCACGTGAAAACAATCCGTTACTACGACAACTCGCCGCGTATGGTCGAATACTGCAAGGCCCGCTTGGCCCAGCTGCCCAACACGATGTTCTGTGACTTGGGAAGCGAGGACGGCTTCGAGAACTGTCCGCCCATGGATCTGATTCTCGTCAACAGCGTCCTGCAGTATGTCGATAGCCTTGGTGCAGCCTTGGACCTGCTCGGGCGGCTTTCCAAACTGATGGCCAACGGGGGTTTGATGGTCGTGTCCGATGTCATCCCCCCTTCGCACTCGCTGGCTGTCGAAGCTATCGGCGTGCTGTTCAAACACCCGAGTCTTTTCAGTGACCGCATCATGAACGTTGCCCGCCGCTATGCGCGCGCACGGGGCTCGGCGACTTTGCTACGCATCAGCCGTAACGACCTGGAAGAGACAGCGCGGCGCAACGGGATGGAGGTAGCCTTTCATGAGCCCAACATTACCCACTTCCCGAAACGCATCACGGCTGTATGCAGAAAGAATTGATCGCTACGCGGTAGGGATCGGCGTGCCCCTCACGCGAGGGTCCTGCCGGCAACCCTGGTCAGATGCCGATGGCGCTGAGAAGATTCACGACGCGGCCGAGGCGGCCCGCCAGTCGGGGATGCGAGACTTCGAACTCGCGGATGCTCTCCTGAACCCGCTCGGACAACGCATGAGCTGTAGGTGGTTCATCCTCGGGCGCATCGAGCACGGCGCGGATGTCACCAACCAGGTCTCGCAGGGTCTGCCGGGAGGCATCGTCGAGGTCGCCGGCTGATTCGAACTCCGAGCTGAGCTCGTCGAGGTGTTCACGGAGCTTCTGCTTAGGCATCGGTCTTACCGCATCACGCTTAGCGCCGCCGAGCGCCGTACTCAAACCCGCCGGCACTCACCATCCGTTTCCGATCGGCCCTCATAGGAACGCCCCCTCACCTCGCGGTCGCGACGACCTTGTCGTCGTGGAGGCGGCCGATCTCCGCATCAGACATACCGAGTATACCTTGTAGGATCTCATCGGTGTGTTCACCGAGCAGCGGTGCACGCAGAGGCGGTACACTCGGGACCGAGTCGAACTGCAGGGGCGAGCCGGGGGTCAGATACGTGCCGATCCCCGGCTGCTCGACCATCTCGAACATCGGGTTGGCGGTCGAACAGTCCGGATCCTTCTCCACCACTTCACGGATGGTCCGGTACGGCGACCAACAAACTTTCTTCTCATCGAAGACCTTGCGGATCTCTGCCAGCATTCGCGACCGGAACCAGGGGTCGAACACTCTCGACAACTCCCGACGGCCGCGATAGCGATCACCCTCTTTGGCGAAGTTGAGCCCCAAACGATCGCCCAGTTCGTCGATCTGGTCGTGCAGCTTCGTGGCCTCGCGCAGGCTGTTCCACTGGGCGTTCGTCAACGCTACGACCATCAGCCGCTTGCCGTCGAGGGTCTCGAAGTCGCGGCCGAAAGCACCATACAGATAGTTGCCGTCTTTGGGCCGGTCTGCATCGTTTATCGAAACCTCGGCGATCTTGCCGAGGTTACCCAGCATGGCCAACGCGACGTCGGCCAGGGCGAGCGACACCTTCTGCCCCTCGCCGCTCAGTCGCCTGTGCCGCTCGGCTGCCAACAGAGCTACGATGGCCATCTGTCCGGTGATCGCATCCCAAGCCGGCAACAGGTGGTTGACCGGGCGTGGACTGTCACGCGGGCCGGTGACCGCGGGGAAGCCTACGGCGGGATTCACCGTGTAGTCGACTTCCGAACTGCCGTCGCGACGCCCAAGGACGTTGATCATGATTAGATCTTCGCGGTGCTGCTTGAGACTGTCGTAGTCGAGCCAACCTGTGGCGGGAAAGTTGGTCAGAAACAGCCCTGCGTTCTCTCCGGGACTGCAGATCAAAGCGGTGAGGATTTCCTGGCCTCGCTTGGAGCGAAGGTCTACCGCGATGGACCTCTTCCCTTTGTTGAATCCCGCCCAGAACAAGCTCCTGTTCTCAGACGTGACCGGCCAGCGCGTGTAGTCCAGGCCACCCCCGATCTGATCGAAGCGAATCACGTCGGCGCCGAGTTGGGCCATCGTCATGCCCCCGAACGGCATCGC
>JANQEO010000080.1 GCA_028278325.1 Candidatus Binatia bacterium | reverse complement strand
TCGTCCTCGCCGAGCCGCTTGGCCACCTCCTGTTTGGCTCAGTCGCACTCTTTCTTCTCCCCCTTGTGTCGGGTGGTCGCGCTCGAGTAGAAGCCTCCGACGAGCCTCTGTCATTTCCCTGGCACGGTGTGGCGCGAGGAGCTGACGGGAGGGTAGTCGTCTCGCGCGACCTCTCCGTCCTGGTGGGCCTGATCACGGCAGCGCCTTTCATCGCACTCGGCGCTTGGCTCTGGGTTCAGGCCTGAACACGCATGCCGCCCAACAAGCGGTTGCAGCTGACCATCCCTTGCGGGCGCCCAACCGCAGCGTGGTACGCTCTGGGGCGTCATTCACGCGGCTCAACACTACCCCGGGGCCGGGCTGGCAGCTGAACCGCATGTCCGTTGGGCGGCCAAGGGAGCAACGAGAATGCCCGTCCTCATGCCAACTGCGCGCCTCTGGAAGCAGCTTGGTGCTCCGCATGCCCTTGCTCGGGTCGCACGCTCCACAGATTCAGTCCTCGGTGACTGGTCCCTCAAGTCAGTCGAAGTCCAGCAGGGTCGCTTCATCGTGGGGGTTAACGAGCGCACGCTCATGGCGGTCGTCTTCGCGGAGCGGCCTCTGGCGCGCCTTGCAGGCACGATGTCCGCATGTGTAGGCGCGCAGCTTGACGTGTTCGGCGTTCCACCTGATCGAATCACCCCCGAGGTTGAAGCGCTGCAGTCCGCGACGTTCGGCAAGAGCTGGGATCGTTCTCTTCTTGGCATCCTCAACGAGGTTGCGTTCCAGTTCGAGGTCGCTGCCGCGGATTCCGAGATCGCGAGCGCGGGCGAACTGCTGGAGATGCAGACGGAACTCAACCGTATCCCTCACAGGGCAAGCACACCCTCTTGCCTCTTCGCCCGCGATGCGATCGTTGGCCTTCTCGGCGCAGAGACGTTCCATTGAGGGAGGTTGGCCGCCCAACAAGGCACTGCAGCTGACACCGCGGGCCCGGGCGCTCCCAAGGGTGGTACATTCTGGCGTCGGCCTCGGCTGCCGTGGCGCTGGCGGTCAGCGCCCGCGGCGCAGCTGAGCGCCGATCCGTTGGGCGGCGCTGGGAATCGCCCCAAGTGCATGGTAGGAGGACGTCGCAGTGATACTGAAACACGGTGGAAACGCACCGCGTATCCACTCTTCCGCCTACGTGGCTCCCACTGCTGTCGTGTGCGGCGATGTCACCATCGGAGAGAACTGCCGGGTCCTCTTCGGCGCGGTGCTCGCCGCTGAGGGCGGTCCCATCGTGTTGGGTTCGCAGTGCATCATCATGGAGAACGCTGTGCTCCGCGGCAGTCGGCGACATCCCGTGCGAGTTGGCGATCATGTGCTCGTCGGCCCACGGGCTTACCTCACCGGGTGCACCATTGAAGACAACGCCTTCCTTGCGACTGGCACAACCATCTTTAACGGTGCTCGGATCGGTGCAGGATCCGAGGTCCGAATCAACGCCGTTGTTCATCTCAAGACCGTCCTTGCACCCGACACTGTCGTTCCCATCGCGTGGGTCGCAGTCGGCGATCCGGCCGAGCTTCTTCCCCCACAAGAGCATGATCGAATCTGGGCCATCCAGAAGCCCTTGGACTTTCCGCGGGAGATTTTCGGGCTGGAGCGGAGCCCCAATGAGGTCTTCATGCCAACCATGACCCACCGCTACAGCAGGGCGCTCGAACGGCACACGACCGACGTCGTAGTCGAGAGTGGCGAGTGCTAGCTGTGCCGGGAGCGCCGCCCAACAAGGCGCTGCAGCTGACGTGGCACAGCGTATTTCAATCGACCTTTGTGTGGAGTCTGGCATCCACCTTGGGTGCCTCAGCGACCGTCGGCGGCCTGTGCCACGCAGCTGAGCGCCCAGTCCGTTGGGCGGCGGGAGCAGAATCCAGGGGCGTGAGTCGAGCGTTAGCCATCGGTGTCCTTCTACTCGCCGGCATCGCGCGAAGCGAGCCCTCGCTTACCATCCCACCCGACCGTTCGCTGACGGTCGCCGCCTACGTTGCACAGGGAATGCCCGATCCGACGAAGGAGTGGGGCTCCAGTGAAGCGCGCAAGGCTTGGACGCTCCTTCACGTGCTCTACCGGGATGACCCGGCAATACTTCCTCGTTATCGAAGCGGTCGCTCGGGACCCCTCTTTGACAAGCTCCTCGCCGAGTCTCTCACGCTTGAAGCGACTGTGGGAGATATGACCGTAAAGGAGCTTGAGACGACAATCGACAAGGATTTCAACTCCCTCTCTGACCGATCACTGATGAGCGTTTATCGGGTGCGTCCCGAGAGCGGCCTGTTGTTCGATCGCGAGCTTGTCGAGATCCTTGGCCACGCACTCGATCAAACCGCGACCATGTGGGTCGAAAGCCGCGAATCGGCCGCGGAGATCCAACGCCTGATCACAAGCTACGAGGCTACCGGGCGTGACTCTGAGGCGACGCGGGCGCGCGACCTCCAAGAATCCCAAGCACAAATCGAAGTCGCCTTTGAGACCATCGTCCTTCACTCGCTGAGGGAGCTTGCTCTCGTTCCAGCCGTGCAGGCGATTTCGGCCGATGCAGAAGAGTCAGCTATCTGGTACCTCAGGAACGCGTATGACAGATGTCAGCCCCTTTTCTCGGAAGAGGGCGCGGCCCGCGCCAAGGAGATCTTGGGCGCGGCCAAGGCACTCGCCGGTGCTCGCGATGAGAGGCCCGCCGCCCAACAAGGCGCTGCAGCTGCCGAGCCACAGCGCGTTCCAACCGACCAGTGATAGAGTCTGGCATCGAACTTGGGCACTTCGAGCGAGTCACGGAGGCGCTGTGGCTCGCAGCTGAGCGCCTGGTACGTTGGGCGGCATGAGTCGGTGAATCATGACAACCGATCCGCGGTATAGGCACGCTCAGGACCGGCGGCCGACCCACGATCTGGTCGAACTCTATCTCGCCGATCCGGAGTCCGACGAAGGTGGTCAAGCCCTTGCGGTGATCCACCAGCGAGGCGGATCCGAGGAGTTCGGGCACGGCGAACGTCTTGCTAGGGGCGCCACCGAGCAGGAGCGTATAGCCGGAGCCGATATCCTGGCCCAACTCGGATGGGGCGAGCGGAGTCATCTCGAGGATTCCGTCTCGATCCTGCTGGAACTCCTCCAGGATTCGTCGGAGGACGTCGTGTCTGCCGCCGCGATCGCTCTGGGTCACCGCAATCACCCGCGAGCGATCCAGCCGTTGATCGAGCTCTCCGCGCATCCGAATCCAGACGTCCGCTACGGGGTCGTCCACGGCCTCAGCGGGCACGACGAACTCAACGCTGTGGGAGCGCTCATCCGTCTCACGAGCGATCCCGATCGGGATGTACGCAACTGGGCAACCTTCGGTGTCGCACAGCAAACTGATCTCGACTTGCCCAAGATTCGCGAGGCCCTGCTTGCCCGCACCGACGACCACGACCCGGAGATCCGGGGCGAAGCACTGCTTGGCCTCGCCCGACGAGGCGATGCCCGCGCCTTGCCGCTCGTCCGCAGCGAACTCAGTGGCGAATTCCACGGAGATTGGGCCGTCGAGGCCGCTGAGCTGCTCGCCGACCCTAGCCTCTACCCGCATCTGGAGGCCTTGCAGCGGCGCCTCGAGCCGGAAGATCACCTCCGTTTCGAGCGTTCGTTCTCCGATGCTCTCAAATCTTGTAAGCCGGGACGCTGAGCCGACGCGCATGCCGCCCAACAAGCCGCTGCAGCTGACGAGCCACAGCGCGGTCCAATCGACCTCTGGTAGAGTCTGGCATTGAA
>JANQEO010000024.1 GCA_028278325.1 Candidatus Binatia bacterium | reverse complement strand
GGCGCGCCGGCTTGCCGCCATCGCCGAACGCCGCCCCCTGACCAAGGAGGAGTTCGACCGCCTTCAGCAATATCTCGCCTGCATGCGCATGATCTGCGATACGCCTGCCATTCTCGACCCCGGCTGCCGGGTGTGCCCCAAGCTGGAAGAGCTGGAAGGCGTGCTGGAAGAACTGCTCGAAGACGGCGAGCGCAAGATCGTCGTCTTCTCCGAATGGGTGAGGATGCTGGATCTGGTGCGGGAATTGGCGGCGGAGATGGGCGTCGACTGCGCATTCCAGCCGCCGTCGACGTAGGCCTGGTAGGCCTCCCTGAACCCGGGTGTCGTGACCACCTCGCCGTTCTCGAGACGCGCACCGTCGAGGTCGCTGTCCCGGTTCCGCGGGGCGACGACTTCGTCGCAGTAGCGCGCCATTTCCTCGAGGATGGCGTCGATCAGGTCGTCCGACAGGTCGTCGAACGCGCCGGTCGCGGCAAGCGTGTCGAAACCGGCCATGTGCTTGAGTGCGTAGCGGATGTCCCGGACGGGTGTGGCGTAACTCATTGTTTCTTCCCACTGGAGCTGGATCGATCCGGCAGCGCGGGCGGGAGACGCAGGCCGGTTCGGGCGGACGCTGCTGCCCGCTCGAACCGGTAATTTTAATCTGGATTAAAACTATTTCAAAGCCGCGCGTCTCTGCCTGCTCGTGGCTGCTCTTGTTTCCGGCCGCCAGTCGTGAATCTCCGCTCGTGCAAACAGACATGGTTTCATCACACTCGGGAGCACGGAGTATCGAGGACCTGAGTCGGTCAGGCCCGTTACAGCCTTTTCAAGACAACGGCGAATTCCGCTGCGTCAGAATCGTAAGGGTTTCCGGCAACGTCGCAATACACTTCGTCGACTCGCAGCCCGGCGGCGTGGGCTTCCCGCTCCAGCGATTCCGGCGTGAAGTGCTGGAGCCAGTTGTACACCGTCCTCTGGCGGTGCTCTTCCACGATAGTGTACTTGTCGAGGCTCACCGATTCATCGTCGTACTTAAAGCGTGCGACGAAACCGAAGTAAGGGCTGGCCGACCAGAAGCCGCTTAGCTGATCCTTCTCGAAGCTCAGCCCCTCCCGTTTATCAACGAACGCGTTGAGCGAATACACATCCATCACTATGCAGCCACCGTCTGACAGCAGCCGCTCGAACTTCCTGAGCAGCATGCCGCGCTGCCCGGGTGACAGTGCGCAATAGTCACACATGATCATGGTGATGAGATCGAACTTACCTTTGGGCTGGAACTCCAGGTAGTTGGCTTCGATGTAAGTAACGTCGCAGTCTTCCCGTTTTGCTTGCGCTCTCGCGTACCCGATGGATCGTGGGGAGAAGTCGATTCCAAGCACGTCGGCGCCAAGACGCGCGAAACGACTCGTGTAC
>JANQEO010000022.1 GCA_028278325.1 Candidatus Binatia bacterium | reverse complement strand
CGTCCAGACCACAGATGTCGGTCTTCAGGCCTCAACGGCAGCTTTGCACTCTGCAACAGCCGTTCCAGGCGTGCTCGCCGATCGGCAGGAATTGACCCAAAGGCGACCTTAGGGATTCCGCACCCCTGAACGATTGTGAGCAGGAGAGACCCCCGGTTCCTAGTGCCTAGTCTTCTAGTCCTGCGTTCCGCAGAGCATCGTACAAATGCTCAAAATCGGCATTGTTCTGGTATTCCATAGCGCCGTGCCAGTAGTCCTCCCACGCGGCGAGTTTGTGGCCGGGAAAGACGGCCATGTCCTCCTCGGCGACGCGCAGGAACTCTTCCAGCGTGGTCTGCGCCTCCTCCAATCGCCCAGCGCCGGCATAGCTCGCCGCTAGCCAGCCGCGCACCTCGTTGATCGGATTCTTGATAGTACGAAGCGTAGCGATCGCCTCCTCGTACCGACGCACGGTGAAGAAGGCGATGCCCTTGAGCCAATCGGCCCAGTCGCGCTGGAGCGGATTCATGCGCTCAGTAAGCTCGTACTGAACCAGCGCCTCGTCCGAGCGACCGACCGCAATCAGGTAGATGCCGTAAAAACCCAGTGCTTGCGCGTCATTAGGATTGAGCTTGATCGCCCGTTCGAAAGAATGCCTGGCGTCTTCAAACTCGCGGCGATACACCTGAATTTCGCCTAGCACGGCGAGCGCGGCACTGGAGCATGCGTCGAGCATGACGGCTCTCTTAGCGCTTTCGAAGGCCATCAGCAGTGCCGCTTCACGGTCCTCCACCCAATGAGCCATCCAATCGTTCACCCGCGCTGAAGCGAGCACGTGATGCGCCTGAGCACTTTGCGGATCGAGCCGGATGGCTTGTCGGGCATGATATACGGCCCGTGGGTTGTCCTCTTTGTTCATCCGATAAAGTGCGGCGCTGGCGCGCAGTACATGATCATAGGCCAGGAGGTCGGATTCACTCAGCCGTTCGGCACGCATTTCGCCAGCGGAGTCCACCCGCCCGCCGACCGTCGATGTGATAGTACGCACTAGCTCGTCTTGAACGGCGAAGATATCCTCTAGATCGCGGTCGTAGCGCTCAGCCCAAATGTGGTTACCGCTCTCCGCCTCGATGAGCTGCGCGGTGACCCGCACCCTGGTGCCCGCCTTGCGGACGCTGCCCTCGACCACATAACGTACACCGAGCTCGCGGCCCACGTCCTGGACCTTCGGCGACTGGCCTTTGTAATGGAAGGACGAATTGCGGGCGATGACGAACAGCGAACGGAAGCGCGATAGCTCGGTGATGATGTCCTCGGTGATGCCATCCGCGAAATACTCCTGATCCGGGTCGCCGGATGTATTGGTGAAAGGCAGCACGGCAATTGAGGGCTTGTCTGGCAATCCCGGGCCGTTGGCTTCGGGTGACGGAGCGTCGTCGCCCACCGGCAAGCCAGCCTGACGCAGGCCAACGGTGATGCGCTTCAGATCCGATGGATTCCGGTAAGAGAGCCCCTTTGCATATCCCGAGATCGAGAAATCCGGATCCTGTTGTAGGACTTCCTGGGCGACTTCCCGTGCCTCATTCAGCCGTCCTAGCTCGCCCAGAGCGGAGGCCAGGTTCACGTAGGCGGCTAGATATCCTGTTTCGCGCTTTAGCGACTCCCGATAACACGCAACAGCCTTTTCGAGATGACCCGACAAGCGGTAGTTGTTGCCCAGCGCGCGCAACAGCCCGGGCCGGTAGAAGGGGCTGAGGCGCATCGCTTTTTTCACGCATTCGGCGCCACGGTCAGGCCGACCGGATTTCCTCATGACCGCTGAGGCCACACCGCCCAGGATCTCAGGACTATTCGGTGCGAGGGCGATGGCCTTTTCCGTCGTCTCGACAGCGGCATCGTGCTCACCAGCATTCAAATGAGTAAGAGCCAGCACGCCATAGGCTTCGGCACATTCCGGGTCGGCCTCCAAGGCACGACGACCGCACCGAAAGGCGGCAGCCTGAGCCTTGTCGAATTGTTCCTTCGTGCCGATTCCGCCACCGACATCCGCTTCAGTGAAGTAAAGCCACCCCCGCATGGCCCAGGCAATCGCGTAGTCCGGGTCGAGGGCGATGGCTCGCTCGATGAGTTCCTTTGCTCTCGGCTGCTTGTCCGCGGAGCCACCCAGTACGTCGTCGGTGGCCAAACGCACGCACTCCCAGGCCTCCAGATTTCTTGTTCCGCTCGACCAGACACGGTGCTGTTCGCCTTCGCGCAATTGCACGTCCATGGCAACGATGATCTCGCGTGTGATATCGTCTTGAACCGCAAAGATGTCCTCGAGCTCGCGGTCATAGCGCTCGGCCCAGAGGTGCAGGCCAGTTGTGGCGTCGTTCAGCTGGGCGGTCACCCGAACGCGGTTTCTAGCCTTGCGAACGCTCCCCTCAAGCACATAGCGCACTCCTTGCTCACGGCTAACCTGCTTCACGTCAACCGCCTTGCCCTTGTAGGTGAAGCTGGAGTTGCGGGCGACTACGAGCAAGCGGCTGATCTTGGAGAGCGCAGTGATGATGTCTTCTGCAACGCCGTCAGCGAAGAACTCCTGCTCACGATCGTCGCCCATGACGGTGAAGGGCAACACCGCAATTGAAGGATAGTCGGGGATCGAGAAGTCGAGCCCGATCTTGGCCTCAAAGGGGGTCATTATCCCGTCCCCCCGTTCCGGGCCCACGATGAGGCGATAGACCCGTAGGGGTTCGGCGATGTTCTTGACGCGGCGTTCGCCCAAATCCTCGAACCGGACGTCCAGCTTGCCTCTGACCTGCCGGTAGGCATCGTCAGAGAGACAAATCCCACGTGGTTCGGCCAAACCCTCCAGACGGGCGGCCACATTGACCCCATCGCCGTAGATGTCGGAGCCCTCGACGATAATGTCTCCGAGATTGACCCCGATGCGCAGCATTATTCGCCGGTCCTGAGGCAGGCCGGAATCTCTCTCCGCCATACCCTCTTGGATCTCTACGGCACACTGGACAGCCTCAACGACACTTGGAAACTCCGCTAGAAGGCCATCGCCCATGAGTTTCACTATACGTCCGCTGTGCGCGATGATCCTCGGCTGCACCAGCTCTTTGCGGAGAGATTTGAGCCGCTCTAGCGTCCCGGCCTCATCCTCACCCATGAGACGACTGTACCCGACCACATCGGCGGCTAGAATTGCAGCAAGGCGGCGCACCATCCTCAGTCTCCTTCAAGCAAGAGACTAGCGGCGCAAGACAGGGGAATCCATCCGAGTTGAGATGAGGTGGAATGTCGCGTTTTGGCTAAAAACGGCCATTCACGAAGTAGACCCCGAACGTCCGCTTCCGGACGCTAAGCATACGTTCAGCGAGGGTGGGGGAATGTTTGCATCTGACCCTGAGCAGACTTCATCCCTCGACCGGCAGGCCCGCCTTGCGCAGGGCGTCGAGAAGATGATCGAGGTCCTCGCTGTCGCGGAATGGCCAACGCGCAGCAAAAAAGTTATTCCAGTCTTGTGGCCGGCTCAGGCTGGTGATGGCAGGGCATTGTTTGGCGGCCTCGTCAAAGCCGTTGCAAGTCACAGATGCCTTTGCTGAATCGCCCGCCATCGCGTGGCTGGCGGCCAATAAGGCTAAGGCCGTCGCCGGCGGGTTCCTGATGCTGCCGAGAAGCTCGATGGCCTTTTGATAATTGCGGGCCACGAAGTAGGCGATGCCAACGTTGTAGTTGTATTTGCCGTAGGGGTTCAACTCCATGGCGCGATGACACAAGGCGATCGCCCGATCGGTTTGGCCGTCAAGCAGCGCTTGTCTGGAAAAATAGACGAGGACTCGTGTGTCGTTGGGGTTGAGCTTCAAAGCGCACTCGAAATGATACTTCGCCTTTTCGAGATGTCGCTGCCAGATATAAGCCATTCCCAAAGCGGTCTGGACGCGGCTGTCTTGATCGTCAATCTCGTCGGCCCGTTTGGCCGCCTGAAACGAGGCCGCGAGATCCTGCTCGGGACTGTCGCTCCAGCCGTTCAGGAACATTCTTAATGACACTTCCGAAGAGAGTGCGAGTGCCGCCGCGTAATTAGGCTCGATCTCTATGGCCGCCGCCAGAAGGTTGCGGGCCTTGGCATTATCCTCCATCGACCAGGAGAAATAATGCTCCCTGCCGCGGAGATAGAGGTCGTAGGCCTTCAGTTGGCTTTGCGATTGTCGCCTTGTCCTCACTTGGCGTTCGTGCTCCAGGCGCCCGACCAAGGTGCTGGAAACACGCCGGACGACATCGTCCTGGACCTCGAAGATGTCTTCCAAGTCCCGGTCGTAACGGTCCGCCCAGATGTGGACGTCGCCCTTGGCATCGATGAGCTGGGCGGTGACGCGCACCTTGTTCCCGACCTTCCGGATGCTGCCTTCGACGATGTAATCCGCCCTGAGTTTTTCACTAATGTCTCTGAGGGACGCGGCCTGGTCCTTGAAGATGAAGGAGGAATTGCGCGATACCACGGAAAGTTCTTTGAAGCGGCTGAGCTCAGTAATGATGTCCTCGGTGATGCCGTCGGAGAAGTACTCCTGCTCCGGATCGCCGGACATGTTAGTGAAGGGCAGCACGGCGATCGAGGGCTTATCGGGGAGTGCCAAGGGCTCTCTTGCCGGTCCCACTTCAGTCACGCCGCTGCTATCTCCAGCGATGCGATAGACCTGAACCGGATCTGCCACGTTCTTAAGGTTCTGTTCGCCCAAGTCCTGGAACTCAGCCTTTACTTTGCCCCTTGCCTGACGATAGGTGTCGCCTGAGAGGCAGATCCCACCCGGTTCCGCCAGGCCTTCCAGGCGCGACGCGACGTTGACGCCGTCGCCGTGGATATCATCACCCTCGACGATCACGTCGCCCAGGTTGATGCCGATGCGGAAATTGAGGCCCTCGTCCCGGTCGGCCGCACCCGCCTGCCAGGCCAGCGCGCAGGCCACGGCGTCCACCACACTGCCGAACTCGACCAGCAGACCGTCGCCCAAGAGCTTGACGACGCGTCCATGATGCTTGTCGATCAGTGGTTCGAGGAACTCTTGGCGTAGGTCGGTCAGCCGCCGAAGCGAACCTTCCTCGTCGGCGCCCATCAATGCTGTGTAACCGACCACATCAGCGGCCAAAATGGCGGCAAGCCTGCGTTCCAATCCCGGTCTCCCTTGCCTTGGAGACTACCGATCGAGGATCAGAGAATCCAGGCCGTAGGAGTGACTGCTGAATGTCGCTTATTGGCTAGTCTCGGACATTCCTGAGGGTGGCCCGGAATGTCCGCTTTGCGCCCGAAAGCGGTCCCTCAGCGAGTGTGTGAGGAATGTCCGCTAATGGCCGATTGTCGCCGTTGGTCATCTACTGTTTCGAGCGGCGGGTTGGAATCAATAGCTTGCCGTCCACTCATGTTTCGCGGAGTGTTCAGAGTTGGAGGAGGGCACGACCGCTACGTAGGAACCGTAGGGTCCTGACAGCAAATCGCTAGAAACAACTCTCGAAATATCAAGCGGTTAGCGCTTCGTTCCTCAGGCTGATCGGGTTGATTGAGAAGGCCTTTTGCGCAGATCTTGCCAACTAATCACAGGAGTTTCGCGCAGCGAGGTTTTAGCGATCTGTCGCTAACCCTTTGTGTTGTTGAGTAGAATCTAGTCGGGTGGAGTAGATCCGACGTTTATCGCCTACGTTGACATCGTAGGGGTCGCTGGTTCAATCCCAGCCGCGCCCACCACCCTTCGCTCCGACAGGAGCGCAGGGGAACCGGCCGCCACCCCCGCGCCAATCTGGCTGCCGTGACTCACCGTAACACACTCCAGCGCTCCCTCTCCGGTCCCTACCTTAGCGTCGTCTCGGGGGCGGTTCCGTTGCGGCACACAAGTCCGACGGGACCGGGGAGCCTCAGTCTCGGCTCGATCCGCGGGTCAGTTTCCCTGGAACGGAGTTCCACGACAGAAAAGGAGTCGCACCCATGTCACGCAGCTTTCTTGCCATTGCTCTTTGCGCCACCGCCATCTCCGTCGGCGCCATGACCGTCAGCGCGCCGGCCTTCGCCCGTGGCGGGAACCTCGCGGAGGCCCATCAGCGTGCCCTGGGCACGCCCCACGCCTCGGCCAGCGTCTCGGGCACCCAGGAAAAGACCCTGCTGCACAAGCAGAACAGCGGCCACTACAGCGTCTGCAATCACGGCAGCCATGCGCTCTCGCTGAACTACGACGAGAACAACGCCTCCGTCGACAGCGGCGACTGCATGGCGGTCGAGGCCAAGAAAATCAGTGTGAAGGGCACCGACAACGCCGCCTTCAACCAGGCCTTCGTCTACAACCACAGTCACCTCCACAATCATCACGGCCACCGCTAAGGCAGTCTGCCGGCCTCCATGGCGTCGTTCGAAGGCGCCGTGGAGGCGCCGGCGGCTGTTGAAGCACGCCGGCTTCGCCGGCTCGGTCCTCGAATCTCCCGGTTTCAATTGCGGCCCCGGTATCGCTATGCTCCTTCGCGAATGACCGGAGAACGGCACAAGGAACGAGGCGATGGCGGGAGATCCCTACGAGCACGGGCTGGACAAGGCGGCGGCCAACTACGTGCCGCTCAGTCCGCTTTCGTTCATCGCCCGCACGAAGGACGTCTTTCCCGACCATCCGGCGATCATCTACGGCCCGCGCCGTTATAGCTGGGCCCAGGTCTACGAGCGCACCGTCCGCCTCGCCGGCGCCCTGGCGAAGCGCGGTATCGGCCTGGGGGATACGGTCGCCGTCATCGCCGCCAACACGCCGGAGCTCTTCGAGGCGCATTTCGGCGTTCCCATGTGCGGCGCGGTGCTCAATACCATCAACACCCGCCTCGACGCGGACACCATCGCCTACATCCTGGAGCACGGCGACGCCAAGGTGCTGATCACCGACAGCCAGTTCTCGCCCACGGTGGCCGACGCCCTCGAACGGCTCGGCAAGCCGGATCTGACGGTGATCGACATCGTCGACGACCAGGCCGCATTGAAGCCCGGCGAGGGCGCGCGTCTCGGCAGTCTCACCTATGAGGAACTGCTGGCCGAGGGCGAGCCGGGCTATCCCTGGCGCCTGCCCGAGGACGAATGGCAGGCGCTCAGCCTCAACTACACCTCGGGCACCAGCGGCCGGCCCAAGGGCGTGGTCTACCACCATCGCGGCTCCTACCTCATGAGCCTGGGCACGGTGGTCGGCTGGGGCCTGCCGAACCACCCGACCTACCTCTATACGGTGCCCATGTTCCACTGCAACGGCTGGGGCCATGCCTGGACCATGGCGGCGCTGGCCGGGACGGTGGTGTGCTGTCGCTACGTCACGGCGAAGAACATCTTCGACGCGGTGGCCGATCATGGCATCACCCATTTCGGCGGCGCGCCGGTGGTGCTCGGCCTGCTGATCAACGCGCCCGAGGCGGAGCGCAGGTCCTTCGACCATCCCGTCAAGGTGATCACGGCGGGGGCGCCGCCGCCGAGCGCGGTGCTGGAGAAGACCCAGGCGCTCGGCTTCGAGGTCATGCAGGTCTACGGCCTGACCGAGACCTACGGGCATGTGGTGCACTGCGCCTGGCACGAGGAATGGAACGAGCTGCCCTTCCCGCAGCAGGCGGAGATCAAGGCGCGCCAGGGTGTGCGCTTCCCGATCACCGAGGAGGTGACGGTGATCGACACGGTCTCGGGCGAGGCGGTGCCCCACGACGGCGAGGCCATGGGCGAGATCGTGATCCGCAGCAACACGGTGATGAAGGGCTACTACAAGCAGGCCGAGGCCACGGCCGAAGCCTTCGCCGGCGGCTGGTTCCATTCGGGCGACCTGGCGGTCGTTCACCCGGGCGGCTACATCGAGATCAAGGACCGCCTGAAGGACGTGATCATCTCCGGCGGCGAGAACATCTCGTCGATCGAGATCGAAAGCGTGCTTTACAAGCACCCCAGTGTCGCGGCGGCGGCGGTGGTCGCCAAGCCCGACGAGAAGTGGGGCGAGACGCCCTGCGCCTTCCTCGAGCTGAAGGACGGCTGCGCGGCGAGCCAGGACGAGATCGTCGCCTTCTGCCGCGAGAGCCTCGCCGGCTTCAAGGCCCCGAAGCTCGTGGTGTTCGGCGAGCTGCCCAAGACCTCCACGGGCAAGATCCAGAAGTTCCTCTTGCGTCAAACCGCTCGTGCTCTGTGAGCGGGGGGAGCGTTCCATGCAAGACCGATCGTCCTCCGACGATGCCACGTCCCACGACCTCATCGAAACACGGCTTCGCGTCGTCACCTGGAACACCTGGTGGCGCTACGGGCCCTGGGAACGGCGGCGGCCGTTGTTGGAATCGACCCTTCGGGCGCTCGACGCCGACGTGATCGCCTTGCAGGAGGTCTGGGACGACGATACCGCCAATCTGGCGGAGGAATTGGGCGCGGCGCTCGACCGCACCGTCGTCTACCGGGAGTCCGAACGGCGGGAGGGTCTCGGGTTCGGCAACGCCATCCTGTCGCGCTGGCCGGTTGCGCGCAGCGGTTGGCGGCGCTTGCCGGGGCAAGAGGAGAGCGGCGAGGGCCGCGCCGTGCTGTTCGCCGAGATCGAGGGCCCGCGCGGGCCGATTCAGGTCTTTACGGCGCACCTCAACTGGAAACTCCAGCACAGCCATATTCGCCAGCAGCAGGTGAGCGAGATCGCGCGCTTCGTCGACGCCGAAGGGCCCAGGGACTATCCCCCAATCCTCTGTGGCGATTTCAACGCCGATCCCATGTCGGAGGAGATCCGCATGCTGACGGGCTTCACGACCTGCCCGGTCGAGGGCGTGGTGTTCTCGGATGCCTGGCGGGTCGCGGGCGACGGCAGCGCGGGTTTCACCTGGGACAACGAGAACGAGTTCACCTGGCTCGATTTCGAGCCCGATCGCCGCATCGACTATATCTTCGTCGGCATGGCCGGGGCGCGGGGTGCTGGCCATGTGGTCGACTGCAAGCTTGCCGGCGACGCGCCGGTCGACGGCATCTGGCCGAGCGACCATATCGCGGTGGTTGCGGAGCTGCGTTACTAGTGCGTTCCCGCCCATGCCACAGGACTATGTGATCGTCTTCGGCGCGGCGGTCGGTGCGGACGGGCGGCCGAGCGCCGTTTTGCGCCATCGGCTGGAGGCCGCGGCCGACTGGGCCAAGGGGCGATCGAACGCGCGGATCTTGGTCACCGGTGGCCTTGGGCGCCATCCGCCGGCGGAAGCCGAGGTCATGCGCCGCTATCTCAGGCATCCTTCGCGCACAAGCAACGATCAAATGTCCACCCACGCCGCGCTGCCGTCGACATCTGCCGCTACGGGTTCTTAATGTTCGTTGGCTTGTGCCTCAAATGCTCGTTGACGACGCCCCCAAGGCTTGCTGACGGCGAGCAAAGTCACTTTTTGACATTCCGCCGCGAAGGGCGCACACAGGTCGGATGGATGGCGCCGACGATTTCTGGGTCTTTGGTTACGGTTCGTTGATGTGGCGCCCTGGTTTTTCCTATTTGGAAAGCCGGCCCGCGTTGCTCCGGGGGTACCATCGGTCGTTCTGTGTTTACTCCCACCATTATCGGGGAACGCCCGAGCATCCTGGCCTTGGGCTCGGCTTGGCGCGTCTCGCGGGTCTTCCGGTTCGGTGACGCCCTTGACGTCGGCCTCGGCGATCGGTTCCTGCTGCTGTTTCAGACGCGGCGCGATAACCGTTGCCCCAAGGACGATTCCGAGGACAATTCCAACAAAGATCCCGATGAAGATATTGCGCATGACGATTAGGAAGGCTGCCGCTGTGGCCGGTTCAACACGCTTGTCCGTTCATTGGAATGGATGTTGGCGTCGACGCAGGCTATCCCAGGCATCCTTCGCGCACAAGCAACGA
The DNA here is from genome assembly GCA_028278325.1 of Candidatus Binatia bacterium. GTDB lineage: Bacteria > Desulfobacterota > Binatia > UBA1149 > JAJCZL01 > JANQEO01. Next base: position 48 of record JANQEO010000022.1, on the reverse strand, counting down.
TCCGAACGTCCGCCCAGGCTTGTCCATGCCGTCAAGGTGCGCGGCCAT
>JANQEO010000451.1 GCA_028278325.1 Candidatus Binatia bacterium | reverse complement strand
TGGCTCCACGATGCAGATGCAGGTGCCCCTCGCGGCGCCCGAGCCCGGCGATCCCGATGACACGATCAAACAGAAGCTGGCACTGGTCGCCGACTACCTCGACATTTGGCTCGCGCGTAGGATCTGGAACTTCCGCACGATTGGGCAGAGTTCCGTTCGATACACCATCTTTACGTTGACTCGGGACCTGCGTGGTAAGGACGCTGCTGAGCTGTCCGAACATCTCCGTGGGCTGCTCGACCAGGAGTCGGAGACCTTCGCTCGCACGCCTGACTTTCGGTTGCACCAACAGAACTACCGCCAAGTGCGTCACATCCTGGCTCGGCTTACGTACTGGGTGGACACAGAGTGCGGTGTTCCTTGTCATTTCGAGGATCTGGTGTCGCAAGGCCGCGGCCGTCCCTTCGAGATCGAGCACATCTGGGCCGACCACCACGAGCGGTTCTCACAATGGTTCGGGCACCCTCGGGATTTCGAGCTCGCTCGAAACCGCATCGGCGGGCTCGTCCTGCTTCAACGCGGGCCGAATCAGTCCCTCGGCGACAAGCCGTACGAGGAGAAAAGGGACGCCTACGTCAGCCAGGGGGAGAGCTTGCTGACACGAAGCCTGCATCCGCTCGCATACGAGAGCAATCCGGCGTTTCGTGCCCTCATCGAGCGAACAGGTCTCGCGCTCCGCCCCTACGATCACTTCGATCCCGAAGCGCAAGCCGAGCGGCAAGAGCTGTACCTCCGCCTGGCCGAATGGGTGTGGAATCCGGGACGCCTCGTACTTGGTGAAGTGCCTGCGCCTGTACACGAGCCGCTCGAGGATCCCGACGACCAAGCGCCCGCACCGGTCGAGCGAAGTGTGCGGCATGAGACCCGGCGTCGGTTTTGGACCGCGTTGCTGGAGACCGCGAAGGCGCGGTCCCAGCTGCATGGACGGATCTCGCCGAGCGACTACCACTGGATCGGCGCACGAAAGGACGGCGTGTGGTGGAACTACAACGTGTTGCAAGACCGAACTCGCGCCGAGCTGTACATCGACCGGCCAGACGCCAGCGAAAACAAGGCCATCTACGACGCATTGGTCGCCGGGAAGGATGCGGTAGAGCAGGCCTTCGGGGGCACGCTCAACTGGCAGAGGTTGGACGACAAGCGTGCGAGCCGTATCAGCCTTACAATCGAGGGCGGTTGGTTGGACGAATCCGGCTGGCCGGCCGTGATCGAGCAGGCCGTGGACACCATGACGCGACTCCATGACGCGCTGCGACCACGGGTGCGAGAGGCGGTCGCCTCGCTCGGGTGACGCAGGACGTGTGGGCGCACGATACTCGCAGGTCGGAAGGCGGAACGACGGATGGCAGGACGAAAGGGAATCAAGAGCGAACTCAAAAAGATGCTTCGCGCGGTCCCCGAGGGCGGGATCTCGAATGCAAAGCTGAGGAATAAACTGGGATGGAGCGAAAGTACCTTCTGGCGACGGCGCGACGAGCTTATTTCGGCGGGTCAACTTGTCGTCAAGCGTGGTCGAGGCGGTACCGTCCACCCTATCGATGCGAAGGCGGCGAAAGACGCAGGGAGGGAGAGCGACTACTACTCGCCTGTCTTGGAGGCCGTCGCCAGCGGTTGGTACGAGGAGTACGAGGACTACTACGTTCAAGTGACGGCATCAGCCGGGCAGAAAGCGACGGGCGGCCGATGGACGAGGCCTGACGTGACACTGGTTGGCGTGTCGTTCGGTGAAGTCTTGCCGCCGTTTGCGTACCTCGACGTGCACACGTTTGAAATCAAGCGCGTGCAGGATGCGGATGTCACGGCTGTGCACGAAGCGCTTCGCCATCGGACGTGCGCGACGCACTCCTGGGTCGTGATCGCGGTGCCAACGCCTCGCCACGGTCGTAACCAGGACTTCGTGACCCGGCTTGGTCGTGTTGGAGACGAAGCGACACGCCATGGGATCGGCCTAGCAGTTTGGAGCCCAAAGGGACGACCCAGGTGGTCCGAGCGGATTCGACCAATCAGGAGTGAGCCCGACCCCAGGCTGCTCGACAGCTTCATTGTTTCGCAGATCCACAACCAGGGCATCGACATGATCGACGGGTGGTTTTCGTCGGCTAGGGAACGAGGGGAGGACCGGTCGGGAAGTGGCTAGCACTTTCTTGCGCTTCCATCCGCGCCTCCAGGAGGCCATCGTCGCGCGCCTAGGTTGGTCGAGCTTGCGACCGTTACAGGAGGAGGCAGGGGCGGCCTTGCTCGGAGGGCGACAACGCGGTGGTGCTGGCGCCGACGGCTGGTGGCAAGACCGAGGCGTCTATATTTCCGGTTCTTTCGATGCTTCTCACGGAGCCGACGGATGCGATAGGCGCGCTCTACATCGCGCCGATCAAAGCGCTGCTCAACAACCAAGCCGAACGCCTCGGCCTGTACACCGAGATGGTCGCGCTCGAGCGGCAAGTTTGGCACGGGGACACGAGCAGCTCGGAGAAGCAGCGCTTCGTCCAGCAACCGACTGAGCTGCTCATGACAACGCCGGAGTCGCTGGAGGTCATGCTCGTGTCCTCGCGCGTGCCGACGCCCAGGCTGCTCGCCGACCTGCGCATGGTGGTGATCGACGAGATCCACGCCATGGCCGGGAACGACCTCCAGCGCTCCGTGAAGATGGTCAAGAAGTGGGAGGCAGCCTTCGAAAGCGACCTGCTCGACCCCGCCGATGGGGCGCACCGTTACCATGAGCTGCGCGAGCGCGAGCGCCAGCTGCGGCGCGAGTTGGACGAGGTCGTGCCGCTGCGGACGCCGCCGTCGTAACTCCACCGGGAGGAGACCATCGCCCGGTTCCAGCAAGGCCTGCGCCGTGCTCTCCTTGGCGAGGACAGGGTGATGATCAAGACCTACCTGCAGAAGCTCGTCGAGTGCATCAAGGTCGACGGCGACCACGTCACCATCGTCGGCAAGGTCGGCGGCGCGACGGGGATGTTGGGTGGCGGTAACGACGCGGGCGAACCCCGGGCCTGCAAACCAGGGGTTCGCACTTCGGTCACTGTTTGGCTCCGGAGGAGGGACTCGAACCCCCGACCCGATGGTTAACAGCCATCTGCTCTACCGGCTGAGCTACTCCGGAATGTGTGGGCGTTGCCTGCGGAAAGCGGTGTCTAGCCGTGGGGGGG
>JANQEO010000432.1 GCA_028278325.1 Candidatus Binatia bacterium | reverse complement strand
AGAATTCGAAAGAGTCGGCCGGAAAATCGGAGGCGCACAATCCGTCGATGACGAACTCGTCGATCATGCCGACTTGGGAGAACTCGGCGGAAGCCTGGTTCGCCGCGACGACGAAGTACAACCCTCGCGGGAGCGTGCACTGCCGCGTTTCGTCATCCAAGAATTTGCCAGTATTCGAATCGATGCCCGATGGGAACTTGTAGCTCACGGGTTGCACGCAGTGATTACAATCCGGATCCTCTGGGTCTGTCGGATCGCAGCAGTCGGGCTGGCCTTGCTGCGTACATACGAACGGATCGCGCTTTGGGGCGCACACGTAGCTAGTCCCGACCTTCGTGTGGCAACACTCGTTTCCAGCCAGCGGGACACATTCGTCGTCGCGGCCTACGTGATTGCAGCCGCGAACTGTGAACTCTGGAGGTCCAGGGTCGACGATTTTCTGACCGATGTGATGCGCAGCGGCACGTCCGCCCACGACGATCCCGCCGTGCGAATCCGTATAATCGAACGTGTTCCGCGTAGCGCCGTGCCCCTTCCCCTCGTCGAGGTGGAACTTGCGAATGAACCGCAGGAACAGCGGCGCCTCCATGATGAGCTCATACGCGCCTTCTCCTTCGTGGCCCGATGCGCTCCCCGCCAACACCTGGCCCCATCGCCCGAAGAAGTTCACACCAGGATCGCCCGCGTCGTCGGTGCCGACGAACCAATCGCAATCATCGCCATCGACGTAGCACAAGATGCCTTTCTTGTCGTTGGCCGGTCGCTCGTACGTCATGAGCGTCTTGGACCAGGATCGATATCTAACCTCCGCTGGATCGGTGGCGTCGCGTGGTGAGTCCGGAACGACGTCGGCAGGCCGTGCACGGAACATCCCATACACCGACAACTCTGCACCAAATTCCGATTGATCGAGTGGCAGCACCAGCTCGCTGCGAACGAAGTCAGCCAGCAACGAGTCGTCATGCGTACCCGACCCACTATCCGTAAGGTTGCCCGCCCAGAGTTCGCGGTTCACCGCCCCTGACACCTTCTGACCTCCCCAGACATGGGACATCACGACGGACAAGGTCGCGAACGCGAAATTCGAGTACTGCTTCTGGCCCTTGTGATCGAAACCGGGGTCATAGAGAAGGCATTGACCCGCGAAGGAAAGAAGATTCTCATAGGGCGTTGGACGATCGGAAAGCGCGAACGCAACTCCCGGATCGAGATCGCTGGGTGCGCCAGCAAGCAGACTCGCGTCCACCCCCACGTCCTCCGGGGCGACAAACGTCGGATCATGGAAGCCCCGCAACAGAAAGAGGTCCGGCACGACTGTTCGCAGATAGTCGCGCTTGTTTGGAGTGAGCTTCTCTGGATCCCAAGGCGGCGGTGAGCGAGGGAAGCCCGAACGGTGATCCATCAGATGTCCGAGTGTGATCTCACCCCATCGCTCGTCCGCCCCGGTCGGCTGCATGGGGCATTTCAGGCAGTGCACCCCGGAGAAGCCGTCGTTGCAGTCGCACGTCACTGGCGTGCCATCTTGAGCAGCAGGGACGCACTCCCCGTTGTTACAGTGGACTTTGTCGAACTTGCAGCTGGTCTGCGTGACCGTCTCCGCGTCCGGGATGCTCTGCGACGAGGCCGGAACGGGTGCTGTTCCGTCGATACATGCGTATTCCGGAGGGTTGTCTATGTCACCGAACGTACCGACGCCGGTGTAGTCGCACTCGCCTACCATCGCACGGAACTCGATCGGTAAAAGATCGAGGTCCCCGTCAAGCAGTCGAACCTGTTCGACGGCGAGATCTGCTACGCTGGATGGCGGACTGGCCGAAAGGCGCCCAAGCGCAATGAGTCTGTCTCGTATCAGGCGCCGCAGCATTGCGCCAGCGAGCGCCTTCGTGACGCTGCCGACGCGCATCGGAGTAGTTGGAAGGACGGCAACCGAGTCGGGCCCCTGCGCGACTTCACAGGCCGAATTGGGCGGAACTTGTCCCGCGTAGCCGTCAGTTACGCCGTAGCCGCGGCGAAGTATCTCATGCCCCTCCCAGCCAATTGCTAGAGTGACGGCTCCCACACAGGTCGCCTGCATGAACGTCAGCATCGCGTCATCAATCGGCTCGAGCCCCTTCGTCCCGAATCCACGGATCGGAGGCGCGTCAGCGTCAGTTGAGGTTACGGAGATTGTGATGCTGTCCTCGGGACAACACTTCGGGGAGACTGCGATCTCGGTCAGATGAACTCCGGACGACGTTGGGGGGCTTTGGTACACAGCCGAGTTCCCAGCGGCATCCAACGAGCCGCCGCCTGAGACGATTTGCCACTCGAGATCCATGTCGAAGTCGCCAATCCCAACCGCCTCCGCCAAAAGCGTGACGCTGCCGCCGTGCGTGATTGAGACCTCGTGTCCCGCCACGCGGATCTGAGTCGGTGGGTTAGCGACCTCGCACGAGACCCCTGTGGCACCCGAGTCGCAGTCACACTTCGCAATCCCGGCGGCGACCTCGCAGATGCCGTTGCTAGAGCACGCATCGTCATCACACGTCGCTGCCGACACACAGTCGCCGGCAAACCGCACGAAACCGGCATCACAATCGAAACAGGTGGTACCTGTATACCCCGGATCACAAATGCAGGTGTGGTCACCACCGTTGACGGCGCACTGCCCATGACCGCTGCACGAGTCCGTATCGCACCCGGAAGTCAGCACACAGGCACCGGCCTGGAACTCATAGCCCGGCTTGCAGGAGGTACAGTCCGAGAAGGGATCGAATCCTTCAGCGTTACAGGTACACAGCGGCGTGTCATCGACGACGGTACATGAACCGCGCCCGTTGCACGTGTTCCCGATGCATGTCTCGGAGCAGTTTTCGCCGAAGTATCCTGGTTCACATGTGCACGTCGCAACACCACCAGCCACAGCGCAAGTCCCGTGCCCAGAGCATGTTGAAGGAGTACACACCTCGTCTACGGCGCAAGTCGTTCCCTCACCATGAAAGCCCGGAGCACACTCTTCACAGAGCGTTCCTATGTAGCCAGTGTCGCAACTACAAAACAGGTCCTTATCTTGCTCGAAGCAATCGCCGTGCCCGGAGCACAGGCGATCCCCGCAGGTGGTACCGAGAATGCAACCGCCGGATCCGTCGTCTTCGTAGCCTGGCGCGCAGGCTGAGCAGTGTTCTCCTCCGAAGCCCTGGTCGCAGATACACACCACGACACCGAGGTCGTCCTCGCATTCTCCGTGACCGTTGCAGGCCTCTGGTGCGCAGGTTTGATTCGGCCGGCATTCATGGCTCGAGAAGTCGCGCTCGTCGATCTCTTCAAGCTCGTCTTCGACGGTTTCATTTGTCTCATCGCGAAAGAACCCGAGGCTTCCGCCTAGATGCTCGAGATGGTAGGTCGGCAGGCAGTCAGCGCAGTCCTCGCCCGTGTGACCTTCCCGACATGCGTCGCAGACGTCGCCGATGAAGGGCGCCTCACAGTCACATGTGAACTCGCCGGGATTGGGACCTTCTTGGCATGTACCGTGGCCGGAACAGTCGCTCCCCGCTGCGCATTCGGAGACGCAACTGTTCTGTTGAATCTGGATGTTCTCGAAGCTGTCGACGGTGATGCCGTAGGTGCCTTCGAGGGTGGCGACGTCGAACGGCGTGATCAAGGTGTCGTTGCCCGAATCTCCGTCGTAGATCTCGCCGGCGACGAGCTCGCACGGATCGTAGATGATCGCCGTGTCGTTGCCGCTGCCGCCCTCGATGCGGTCGAGCCCAGGCCCGCCGATCAGGGTGTCCGAGCCCGATTCTCCGCGCAGGTGGTCGTCCCCGGCGTTGCCGTGCAGCTCGTCGTCGTGGGACCCGCCCTTGATGGAATCGTCGCCTCCTCCGCCGCGGATGACATCCGCGCCGCTCTCGCCGTCTATTTCGTCGTGGCCGTCGCCTGCGACGCACTCGTCGTCTCCGCTGCCGAGGTCGACCTCGTTGTCACCGTCGCCGGCGTCGACCAAATCGTTGGCGCTCCCCGCGTCGATGATGTCTCGGTCGGGACCCCCGTAGATCACGTCCGGGCCCGAGTCGCCGTCGCACTGGTCGACGCCAGGGCCGCAGATCAGGTAGTCGCCGGCTGAGCCGGCCTCGAGCTCGTCGTCTCCGGCGAAGCCAACCAGGCACTGTGAGGACGAGCCACCCGAGAGGTTATCGTCGCCTGAGGTTCCGGGGACGATGGTCATGCCATCGGGGCAGCACGCGTCGTCGTTCGTCTCACATGGCGGGATGACCCTTTGCGGCGACGTTGGCTGCGCGACGTTGCCCTGTTCGGGAGAGGTAGATCCAGTGTCGACGCCGCCAGTCTGGTTGTCGTCGGCAACGTCGCCGCCGATGCTACAGCTCAGAATCGACAGGCTCGCCGTAAGGCACGCAAGCAAAGGGAGCGGCCCAAGTCGTCGTTGCTTCCTCATGATCCCTCGATCTTTCACGGATTTGCAGCACCACACACTGTCACCGACCATCCACTACCAACCCAGGTAGCCACACAGCCCTACACCGCGCAAGCGAGCGTTCGGCGCATGTCGACCTGACAACCGTCATGCGTGCGGGTTCTCCGCAAAACTAGATGGATCCGATTTGTTCGACTGCTGCGGCGCGGCGGACCACGGAGCGAGAGTGAAGCTGGAAGTCCTTGAAATCGGAGGAGGAATCGGCGTGCTCGAGTGGGTGACGCACTGTCGGGCGTAGCGCCGTGCCCGACGTACCGGAGGGCCGGACGATCCGATCGATTGGATCACAACCATGATCCGATCGGTCGGATTACGGCCTGCGGGTGCGGCGCAGAGGCCACGCCCGGCGCCTCGCGGCGGACCATGCTGCCCCTACCTCCTCGATCTCCCCCACGTGAAGTGGCGTCGCCAGCGAAGCTCCGCGGCATCGTCGCCTTACGCGTCGGCTCCCTGGGCGTTTGCCAGCGGCGCCCGTTGACATCAGCCAAGCCGCTGGCGAGCCTCGCCGCGATCGTGGCGCGCCTCGGCAACTACGAGCTGATGAAGCAGATCGGCCGAGGTGGCATGGCCGAGGTGTGGTTTGCGCGGCGCGTGGATGGGAGCAGCCGGGGGTTTGCGGTCAAGCGGATTGCGCCGAAGTTTCGAATTGGAAGCTGAAGACGAGCGACCCACGGCAGCCCGGCCCGACGCTCCGCCTCGAGCCGGGCCACGACTACGTCATCGAAGTGAGCAGGACGGGCCCGAAGCTGCACAAGGCGAAAGTGGAGCCGCCGTGAGGCGAGGCTAGGCCGCCCACGGGAATGGGGCCGAGCGGGCAATGGGGGAACGTGCGACGTACGACGTTCCTCTTGGTGGCGGCACTGACCGCCGGCTGCGCCAACGATCTGCGCCTTCGCGGACCGGACCGATCCCGACGGGCAGACGAGGCGGCCCTCGAGCGGAGCAAGCACGCGCTGGGCGAGCTCACCGATCGCTACCTGAGTCTCGCGGACCGCGGCGGGCTCACGGGCGAGGTCTGCGACGAGCTGGCCGCCGGGCTGCACGACCTCTACGTGCGGCACGGCGAGCCGATGGCGGTGGCCGAGTTCAACCGCGGCGTGGTGCTCGAGGACTGTGGCCGGCCGGACGCGGCCGCGAAGGTCTACGCCGAGCTGATCGACGCGGTGCCCGGCTACCAGCCGGCGTACAACAACCTGGGCCTGATCTACTGGGGCCGCGGTGAGCACGAACGGGGCGCGCAAGTGCTGCGCAGGGGGCTCGAGCTCGATCCGCTCGCCCGCCACCTGCAGAACAACGTGGGCGTCGCGCGCCTGCGCCTGTACACGACCAGGCGGTCTCTCGGCGACTTCGACGCCGCCGCGCGACACATGCGGCGCGCGCTGCTGCTCGATACGGACACGCCGATCGCCTACGAGAACCTCGCACGGCTGTACTACGAGCGCGCCCGCGGTGGCGAGCCGTCGTTCCTGCTGCTGGCCGATCTCGTCGTCGAGCAGGGGATCCTCATGCTCGGAAAGACGAAACAGGAGAGCGCGCGTCTGTACAACGTCCGCGGCCTGGTCCGGCTCGAGCAGGGGCGCGACATCGAGGCGCTGCAGTGGTTTCGCCGCGCGGTGAGGGTCGACCACGGGCTCACCGACGCCCACGT
>JANQEO010000430.1 GCA_028278325.1 Candidatus Binatia bacterium | reverse complement strand
TCTACCGTGCGAGACGAGCTGAGCGACACCGCCGAGATTACCACCGACGAGCTGCGCGACACAGTGCTGGAGCACATGGCGGACTACGGTCCCACGGTCGTCCAGCGTTATCGCCAGCCGCCGGGAGCGCCCGGCACGATCCTGGTTCGGGACGCGGCCAGTCACACGACGCAATTCTCCCGAGAGCAACATCGCCGCGTGTTGGAATCCAGCGGGCTCTCCTACGAGGAATCGACGGCCGTCACGACGACGATCTCCGGCCACATGTTGGAGCGGAACATCGCCGAGATCCGAAGCCGCGACCTCGGCCTGCTGACCTACCGCTATCTGCGCCTCACCAGAGGGGCTGACGCCGCTCGCCGTTACCTCGCGCTGGTCGACTACCTGCGTGGAAGACGGCCGCTCGTCGTGCTGATAGGTGGCGCGCCCGGAACCGGCAAGAGCGGGGTCGCCACTGAAATTGCCCATCGCCTCGAGATTGCCCGCACACAGTCGACCGACCTGCTGCGCGAAGTCATGCGGATGATGATCCCGAAGCGCCTTGTCCCGGTGTTGCACCATTCGTCCTATGACGCCTGGCAGGCCTTGTTCGAGGGCGCAAACCTAGACGACGATGGCGACGCCATGATCATCGACGGCTATCGCAGCCAGGCAAAGCTGCTGTCCGTTCCCTGCGAAGCCGTTCTCACACGCTCGCTGCGCGAGCAAACCTCCGTGCTGCTGGAAGGCGTGCACGTGCAAAAGTCGTTTATCGACCGGATCCCCTCCGAGTTTGATCCCATCGTCATAGTGATCATGCTCGCGGTGCTGAATCCCGCTCACTTGCGCGAGCGATTCAAGGGACGCGGCCAGCAGATCGACAAACGGCGGGCGGAGCGCTATCTGCAGCACTTCGACGAGATCTGGCGGCTGCAGAGCCACCTCCTGTCCGAGGCCGATCGTGGGCGGGTCCCGATCATCGTGAACAACAACAAGGAACAAGTCATCCGTGACATCATGAGCGTCGTGATGGAAGTGCTCGTGAATCGAATGGATGCCCCAGCCTCGGAGGTCTTCACCTAGAACAGGCCGAGATATCGCTCGAAGCTTGCCTTCGTCCGGCGACGGCGGAGAAAGCTGAAGGGAACTGGGCCCTCCTAGGGCCAGCGAATCAAGTATCGCCGCGCGTGAGATGCTGACGTCTTTCGGCTATACGGCGGGCCAAGCGCGTACGGTCTTCCTCGCTTAGGATCGCCCGGGCCAGAGAAACGACGACGCGATTCTCCCAGTTGATATGCCGCCGCATGGCCTCCGTGAAGGCGCGCACCTCCATGCAGAGCCGCCTCAAGTCGGACGGCACGCGGCCCTCCGCGATGCGGCGAAGCTCCTCCACGATCGGTTCGACCAGACCGCGATCCAGCTCGTGCTCGGCCGCTAGCTGTTCGAGGATGATGTTCAAGTTCTGATCGTTATACCCTCGAGACGCGAGCATTGGGAAAAGGTCCTGTTCCTCGTCGTCAATGTGAACCGGAAGATCTTCGGTGAGGAAGGCGAGCAACGACTGCGCCTCTTGCCCGGAAGGCTCGGACTCCAGAGCGCCGACGAAGTCCTCTAGACGGTCGCAAATCTCGAACTGGCGGTCGTGCTCGTCGAGAATGAACGCAATGGGGTCCCGTGGCGTTTCCATATCGAAGTCCTTCCCCTTGGAGCTTGCCGCCATTCCTGGCGGGCAACGACGGGCCTAGATCGGCCACACCGTCATGGCCGGTCGGCGGCGTGAACGGCGCCGGACGCCCTGCACCTCGCGTCAGCCACCGATCACCTCGATGTGCCATTGCCGGTTCCGACGCCCCGGCGGGTCGAAGCAGTAAACGAGACCGTTTGCGACAGCGGTCCGCTGATCGACCGTTAGGCCCGCGTGCTCGCACAGCAAGCGGAACACGCCGGAGTGGGCAACGACCAGGACCGGGCAAGGTCCGGCGATGGACTGCATGGCCGCGAGAACCCGCGACCAAAATTGATCCGCCGTTTCGACACCCTCGGGATCCCGCAACCTTGGCCGCGAGTCGCGCGATTGCCCCTGATACTGTCCCCAGTGCCGCTCCATAAGCCCGGGCAGCGGCACGATCTGGAGAGCCGTGCGACGGGCAATGATTTCGGCCGTCTCCCAGGCCCGGCGCAGGGGGCTCGAATAGAGCGACCGGAGATGAATCGGCGAAAGAATTCTTGCAGCCTTCCATGCGGTCAGCCGCCCTTCGTCGTTCAGTACGGATTCATCCTGACCCTGAACGATCCCGAGCTCGCTGTCGTCCGTCTCGCCATGACGCAGGAAGTAGAAAGGCGTGTTCCCGAACTGAAAGGTGTCTCCGGTCAAATCGCGCACCCTGCACGCTGTTCCCTACTGTGGTGGATTTGAAGTTCCTACCATTATGGCGGCAGGCTCGTCCTAGGAACTTCAAATCCGAAACCACACTAGATTAAACGAGTTAGCTCGTGTCCTTTCGATTCCGAAGTTCGCTTCGGTGCAGGCGGATACGCGAGCGAACTTTGGAATCAGGACACTAGCAGCCATGGCGATCGATCCGGCGCAGCGTTGGTCTCGAAGGACCGCCCTCACCCTAGGCGGAGACTCGCCGGGCAATGCCGCGGGGCTTGCGCCGCCGCAATCTGGTCGCCTCAAAAAGCCTGCTTTCCGCCGCTTCTATAAACAGATCCTGACAGCCGCGGGTCTCTTCATCGGCGTTTCTTCTGACGTAAGTTCCATCGGATTGCATGTCCCAGACGTTGTGATGGTCGTTCACCTGCGTTTCGAAGATGGCACGTAGCTCCTCTTGCAGAAGCCTGTCCTCGACGGGCGCGACCACCTCGACGCGGCTTTCCAAGTTGCGGGTCATGAGATCAGCGGAGCCGATGAAATACTCCTCCTCGCCCCCGTTGCGGAAATAGTAGATGCGTCCGTGCTCCAGAAAGCGCCCCAAGACGCTAATCACGGTGATGTTGTCGCTAAGGCCCGGAATCCCTGGGCGCAGCCGGCAGGAATCGCGGATGATCAGCTCGACCTTCACACCGGCCTGGGAGGCCCGATAGAGCGCTTCCGTAATTGCAATATCCTCGAGCGCGTTACACTTGAAGCGAATGAGGCCAGGACTCTCCGGCGAGTGGCATTGGATTTCTCGCTCGATTCGCTGGAGGAATGCCTTCTTCATGTGTTTGGGCGCCGTCAGCACCTTGCTGTATCTGCGCGAGGGCTTAAGGCCCGTCGTGAGATAGTTGAAGAGCTCGGTGATGTCTTCGCCGATCTCCGGATCGCAGGTGAGCAATCCGAGATCCACGTATCGCCGCGCCGTGCCGGCATGATAGTCGCCCGTACCGATGTGGACGTATCGGCGAAGGCCGTCGTAGTCGACCCTCAGGACCTGGATCGTTTTCGCATGGGTCTTGAGGCCGACGACGCCGTAATTCACGTGGATGCCAACTTCTTCCAACTGAGTGGCCCATCGGATGTTCGCCGCCTCGTCGAAGCGCGCTTTCAGTTCGACAACGACAGCGACCTGCTTTCCGTTGCGCGCGGCGTCGGCCAGATACTCGATAATCCTGGTGTCTGCGGAGGTGCGATAGAGCGACATCTTGATGGCCCGGACCTTATGATCCTGGCTTGCCTCCCGCACAAAACGCTCGACGGAGGTGGCAAAAGATTCATAGGGGTGATGCAAAAGGATGGCGCCCGCCTCCCGGATGATGTGGAAGATCGACCGGTTATCCTGAAGTCGCGTATTGCCCACCGAATGGTGATCGGCGTAGTGCAGCTGGGGGATATCCAGATTGGCGATTTCCATCAGGTCCCGCATGCCAAGAAGCGCATCCGTCTCGTAAATGTCAGCTTCGTCGAGCCCCAACTCGGCCGCCAGCATTCCACGATGGAGCGCCGTGATGCCATTTGAGGTCTCGAGCCGCACGATCGGGGCGAACTTGCGGTCCCTGAGTTCGCTCTCGATCAGGGCCAGGAGATCCTCGGCTGAGTCTTCGTCGCGCTCCGTATTGGCGTTTCGCGTCACCCTGAAGCACTCGCAATGCTTGACCTCCATTTCGGGGAACAGAAGGTCGAGGTTGTTGGCCATGACGTCTTCCAAGGGAATGAAGCGCGGCGCTTCACCGACCTGAATGAACCTCGGCGTGCCAGCGCCAACCGGAATCTTCACTCTCGCCAGGGTCTCCTCGTCCGAATTCGGGCGGTTCAGGGTCACCAGCAGATTAAGCGACAGATTGGACAGGAAGGGAAAGGGGTGCGCCGGGTCCATCGCCAAGGGAGTGACAAAAGGAAAGATATTCTGGCGATAGTGTTCGCGAAGCGCCGCCCGGTCAGCCTGCGGAAGAGCCCTGTAGCGAGCGATGGACACATTACTCTTACGCAGCGCGGGTACGAGAGCCCGATAGGCGGACCGCACCTGCTTCTCCAATGCGCGAACCGCGTCGTCGCACTCTTCGATTTGCCGCTGCGGAGTCCGCCCGTCGACGGTCCGCTCATGGACGCCCGCGCCGACCTGCTGTTTCAGGCCGCCGATCCTCTTCATAAAGAAGCGATCCAGATTGGCTCCAACAAGCGCGAGGAATCTCACACGCTCCAGCAACGGCGTCCGCTTGTTCTGGGCCTCTTGGAGAATACGCGTCGCAAAACTCAACCACGTCAGTTCTCGGTTGAGATACCAGTCTGGAGAGGTGAGATCGAAGGCGTCAGGGGTCTCGCCGCTCGCCGCGGCTGGCGTCTGTACCGCTTTGGCCCGCCGTCGGGGGCTGGCTCGTCGTTGTCTTGGTTTTGCCGCCTGCTTGTCAACAACGGTATTCGGACAGGGATCCGTTTTCGTTTCGCAGGACGTGTCATCGGACAGAGAACCGGCGCCTCCTGCTGGTCTCGTTGTCTCGGTCATTTTTCGGCCCTGACCTTGGCGGGAATCCGGTTCTTCCTCCACAACATCGAAACTCGCTCACACCCGCGCGCGACGCGAACCTCCCCGCGCAAGTGCCAAATTGCTGAAGTGGCAAACAACCATGGATCATTTTTCGATCTTATACATTGAGATGGGTCAATTATTTCCCCCGGCACATCCGTGACTCAGGTTCGTGTCTCCGTATCTGGAGTCTGGAGTTTGGTCGGTTCGTCGCGGGGCGATTGCGATGAGGAGACTCGGCGCACCCCTTGGTGGGTTCCGCGCAGTCATCTACGGCGAAGGCGCCGCTCGCGGCAACCGGCAGCAGCGTCATCCTGGTGGGCCCGAAGCAGCTGGCCAAGATGGTCCTGGCCTCCGGGCTCTTCGACTGGCTGCTCAAGAAGGCCGGCTGACTCGGGCAGCCACCGCGCCCAGCGTGCCCGCGGCCCCTGCCGGTGGAAAGCCAGGCCTGCTCTGGTCGCAAGAATATGGTAGGTCGCTGGTGGAGTTTTCCGAGAAAAGTTCGAACCGGCCCTCCTACGCCAAGGCTTCGGAGGACACGCCTTCGTCTAACGATCTCCGGGTGGCCTGCCACCCGAAGCTCGAAGAGCGAAGGGTGGTGGTGCAGGGAGTCTCGCGCGAACCCGTCTCTGGTGGTGTATCCCTGTTATGCAGGGAAGATACAGGGAAGCTCCCTGAATTCGGGCAATTCTAGCTCGCCGAGCAGCGAATAAATCACTGTTTCAACTGGCTCTTCTATCCAAATTCCCTGCTCGACAGAACAGGGAATTTATTTGCCGTAACAGGGAATAATCAGGGAACCTAACAATTCCGTTCCTCGTTACCGAAAGAACCCCTCAATCACTCTAGCTGCCTGCTGTCGGTGCGTTCTGCGAGCATCCCAATGGCGAGAATCGACCCAAGTCGGCCTTTGGCACGGTGGCTGGTTAATGTCAGCCTTCCTCCGAATTTCGGACGTTCAAGAAGGATCAATTAAGCAGGATAGAAAAGCCAACTCCATAGGCTTGGGAATCTATCTCACGCGGTAACCGGTTCTTTGGGGCCATCGGATGTCCTAGAAGGATTGCTATATCTGATAAATGAACTTGGTGTTCTGGAAGGCTTGAATTCCTTCGACACCGCCCTCCATGGCCAATCCACTATCCTTGTAACCACCAAAAGGCGTCTCAGGAAGTGAGGCCCGCCAGTTGTTCACGATGACGATGCCGGCTTCTATCTCCGAAGCGCAGCGATGTGCAGTTTGGATATTATTGGTCATCACATAGGATGCCAAACCGAACGGCAATCGATTGGCGGTTGA
>JANQEO010000428.1 GCA_028278325.1 Candidatus Binatia bacterium | reverse complement strand
GAGGGGTCCTGGTGCAGGTCCTCCAGCGGCACTGTCCTGATCTCCATTGCGTGTCCCCGTAGACGGACCGTCTGCGTCTCGGAGTTCGCTTGGAAGTGGGTGCCTGGGATTCCCTCGGAGTTCGCCTACATCATTGTACGGACTGAACCGGTCGTGCCCACACTAGCGTTGCCCTAGGTTGCGCAGACCTTCGCGAATGGCTTCTGCGCGAATGGGCAACGCTACGCTAAGGCCCTCGGGATCGACCTTCACGATCCGCTCTGGGACCAGGGCCGCGACCCGCGCGGATGGACCAACGAGCAGTAGCCCGTGTGTGTAGCTCCCGGGCTCCGGCACGCGAAGGACAATGCGACCATCCGATCCAAACAAACCGCCGACCTGAGTGAACCAATGCTCCAACATGAGGGGCGAGATGCTGGGGCGCTCCGTCATCTCCTCTCTAAGCCAGGCGATGATGCGATGATGCTTCGGCACCACAGAATCCGGTGCCAGTCTCACGCTCACCGGTATGCCTGGCTGAAGGGTGATGGTGGTCTCGGCGGCCACACCGTTGACGATCGTGGCGCGGTAGTGCGGGTTTCGGACCGCGACGTCGAAGGGACCGGCAGCGCGACACGTGAAGCGTCCGGGCACCCTCGACAGCTTGGGAGTCCAATCGCACTTCTTCTGACCTGTGGGGCGCAGCCAGATCCGGCGCACCGGTGCCGGGCGTCCTGCGAGGTCCCTCAGGTGGACACGGGTTGGCCGCAAAGAAGGGACAGATGTTGGGGTCCACCCCCCGAGTTCGTGCAACACGGTTGTCTCGCCTGCTCGAACGTTGACGGACAGCGTGCGTACGATGCGTTGCTCTTCTCCCGATAGGAGTACAACCCTGCCCCGTCCCGGGCGGAGTCCGTTCGCGCGAAGTGCTCCCGGCTCTTCTTCTGTCAGCATCGTGACCGCGTCGCTCATGTAGTAACGGTCGAACGAATAGGCCACGACGTCGCCCATGACTGCTGGAACGCACCGCCATGTCTCCGTGGAGTCATCGACGTGGCGTGGGGGCGCCGCTATGGCTCCTGCGTCTTTCAGGTGCAAGTCGACCTTCTCTCCGACCTGAAACGAGACGGGTCTGTCGAGATAGCCCGCAGGGGTCACGACCTGGAGGCGCACGTCGCCGACCCGCGGGTGGGCAAGCAGCTCAAACTCGCCGTTCTCGTCCGTGATTGCGCTGGCCACAGGAAGCCACGCGGGTGGTTCCCCTCGACAGACCTCTGCAACCACATGGGCCCTATCGACGAGCCTTCCCCGGGCGTCCAGGACACGGCCCGCGCCCAGGATGGGGGGGACGCCGCACTGGATTGTCACCGGTGTCCCCTGGAGCCGCGCGGTTCCCGTCGGGCGGTTCCACGGCTCCTCGTCCTCGTGTTCCTCGATCTCCACCACCAGGACAGGTGCATCGCCGCGGTACAACCCATCGTCCAGTGCCCAGCGGATCTTCCCGTTGGTGTCTGTTTCGACCCAGTCGGCCGTGGCAGCCTTCGGATGCGCTGACACGCGGTCGTAGTACAGAGCCACCCAGACCGACCGATCCCGGCATGGTTCCCCGTCTGGGCCGAGGATCGTGGCCTCGATGATGGGCCCTGGATTCCCGAGCACGACATCGAGACCGAGGGACCCACCGTGGTCTGCAGGTCCGATGACATGCCCCCATCCACGTTGCGGTGCGCCCTCGGCGTCACGGAAGGCGACGCGCCAGTGAAGGCCCGGTGGGACCGCGATTTGCGCGCGGCCATCGGAGACTTGCGCCACGTTGCTGTATCCACCAATTAGGAGCTTTCGGTGCGCCCCGCCTGCGATCTCCTGAGCAATGACCTCTCCATCCACGGCTGCGAACTGTCCGTCCCCATCGATGACGCGCACGTTCAGCGCCGCCGTTGCCGTGGGGTCGGACTCCTGGTCCGACTCGGACGCTCTCGGCTCACCTACGGGGGGTCGTATGACCAGGAACCCTATGACAAGGAGGATCGCGATGATCGCGGCGAGTGCCGTCACGGGAGCAACGTGGCTGTCGCGGGATCTTGTCATGACACTGCTTGTCGACCGCCAATGGCCCAGTGTACCCCGCTGGCGCCTCTCGTTGCTCTATGAGCCAGTCGCTTCACGCCCGCGCAGCATAGCTACGGTGCTGTCTCTCATGACATTCGGGCATTGGTGACGGAGATCCGTCAACAGGGCTCGGTCGGGACACGCGGTGACCGCAGAGCGTCGGAGTCCCGACGCGGGCCCTTCGCCAGGTCCCATTGCGTGTCCCCGTAGACGGACCGTCTGCGTCTCGGAGTTCGCTTGGATATGGGTGCCTGGAGTTCCCTCGGAGATCGCCTACATCATTCTACGGACTACAACGTCGCTACGCATGCGCCCGTTCGGTCGCAGGCGTTCAGGATCACCATTCTCTATGATGGGGCGTGATGGATCGGCGCTGAAGGATGTGAGGGTCCGACAATCTCGGTCATGAGCAGAAGAGCGGGGCTTGTTGCCGCACTGGGTCTCGTCGGTGTCGTCGGGATCGCCTGGTGGCTCGGTCGGCATGGCGAAGATCCGCCAGAACCGTCTCCCTCGCAGTCCGTAGATAGTGAACGTACGGGGCCAGAGGTCGCGGTGCCGACGCCGGTCGCCATCCCAACGTCCCGCTTCGATGGTTCGAAGGATCAGCCGGCGGAGAGGAGGACGCCTGAGACGGATCCGGCGGGATCTGGGGCGAAGGAGGGGCCCTCATCGGTGTCGATCGAGGTGCACATCCCACCCGGAGTCGACCTCGCGGCGATCCGGTTCGACCTCCGTGCAAATGGTGACGCCGTCGTCCGCGACGGTGGGACCGTTGAGAGCAACGCCTGGGCCTCTCTCGGCCGATTCGATGTCGCTGGGGAAGCGGCTCTGGTGCTCGACTTGAGAACCCCTCTGGGGCCTCGCCGTTTCTTCTCCAAGGCGCGACGCGCGGGTGATCACACGATCTGGCGCGCGATCGTCAACCCGGGAGTGGTTCGGGGTCGGCTCGTCACGGCGACCGGCGCGCCCATAGGTGCTGTGGAGGCGAAAGCGAGTTGCCAGTACACCGAGCCGAAGACAGGGAGAACGCACAAGTACGGGTTAGGCGAATTTGAGACGCTGGGGGACGGCAGCTTCCTCGTCGACGCACCCCGTCATCATGACCGATTGCTTGTCGCTGGCTACAGGATGACGCACTTGAGGATCTCGTTCGCCCAGAACGGCCCGTATGAATGGACCCGGATCGAAGTCGCGTCGGGTGACGCGATCATCATCGACGTTGGGGACATTGTCGTCACCGCCCGGCCCTTGCTGGCATCGGGGACGGTTGTCGACGAGGGCGGCACTCCGGTCGCCGAGGCATACGTGCGTGCGTTAGGGTTCGGGCCGAACGCCGACCTGGCGTCGTCGCCGACGGACGACCACGGGCGATTCGTCCTGTACTTGCACGGGTTCCGGTCGCTCGGACCGTTCCGGCTCATTGCGTCAGGCGAGGAGTGCCGGACGGACCCCGAAGACCGGACCCGGTATCCGCCCGGCGCCAAGGACGTTCGCGTGGTCGTGCTGCGCACCGCGCGTGTCGTCGGCAAGATTCTGTGGACCGGAGATGGGCGACCACCGGATCTGGATATCCAACTGTTGGATCTCGCCGGCGCTCAACGCGCGTCCGCGTGGGTTCGTTGGCCCACAGAGAGTCAAGGCGAGATCCCGTTCGTGATCAGGCACATTCAAGCCGGCCGCTACCGGATTCACGTGGAGAACAGTGGCACCCCGAACCTCCCACTCGGTCGCCACGAAGGTCCGATCGTGGTCGCATCGGGTGCGACGGTCGATGTCGGCGCGATCTCCATCACGCCTGGCGTGGAACGCCAGACCCTCGACGTCCGCATGGCGGACGGAAGCCGACCACCGCTCTTCGAGCTATGGCGCGACTCCGGACGCCTGCTGCTCAGAGGCGGGGACCGCGCGGGCTGGCACAGGGGACAAGCTCCGAAGCCCCCCGTGGCTTTCTCCTCCCTCGAAGGCGCGGCGGGTCTCACGCCGACTCGCGCGTTCGACGACTGGCCTGCTCACATCATGGTCTCCGACTCCATGCCGGGTACTACCGTGTGGGCTCCCGGTTGCCTCCCTGCTCCCACCAACCTCCAACGCGGCAAGCCTCCGCGGGTCACACTCCAGGAAGGCCCCCCGGTCAGCGTCCGCATCCCGCGCCTCTCCTTGCCCCCGGATGTCCGCGTCCGCATCGTGCCTCGCATCGTGAATCCCACGGGCCCCAAGTACGGCGCGCTGCGCCACCTCACCGGCCCCCCGCTCGTCGACGCCACCGATGGCGGCACCTTCACCGTTCGTACGTACGGCCCCGCGACGGTCCACTTCGTCGTCGGTCTGCTCGACGTCCGTTTCGACCGCCGTCGCCATTACAACACCCGCCTGACTCCGCTAGCCGCCATCCTCGAAGTGAAAGGCAACGACCGCGTCAAGAGTCATGAAACGGCTGTCCTCTCGGTCGGCCAGGAGGCCATCGCCGCCGCACTCGCCAAGATCGGGCGGTAAGACAACATCGGCGGTTTGAGTCTGATGGATTCCGGACGCGGGCGTGTGGTCGGCCGTTCGGAATCACAGGAGTGTTCAGCCGTGCAGGAACTCCGACAGCGACATCCCCGTCGCCCGCAGATTGAGCACGCGGCCGTCGGGTTCACTCATCATTCATGTCGCCAGCGATGTCGCCGGCGTCATCGGTGAGTCCCCCCTCATGTCTGGCAGCTGCGATGTGCATGCGTGCCATGCGTGCCTGCGACGATGGCACGACAACGTCGGCGTCGCCGATGAACTGATGGGCGGCCGCGAAGCCATCGAGTAGCTCCTGTCCTTTGACCCTCGCATCAAGGCCGTGGGCCTTAAGAAGCGAGCACACAAGCTGAGCCTCGAAGAACGACCGGCCGTGAAAAACGGCTGTCTCACCGTTCGTTTCGGGTGGATCGTTCATGTCGTGCAGGATAACCGTTGGGATCCCCGGCTTGGCTGACGAGCCAGCCACGGTCACCTGCATGGGTAGCTTTCGCGTGGTCAAGGCCGGATCCGAGCGTCGTGCACCTCATCCTCATCCGAGTGCAGAAACTCCGACAGCGACATCCCCGTCGCCCGCAGCTGGAACGACAGCAGGCGCATCATGTCGCCCTCTTCATCCCGGCAGATGGACTGCCATAGCTCGGCGGCGCGGTCACCTGCGCGGGTGGGCGGGGCTTCGCCCGTCTCGCGAATCACGGCCAGTGCAGCCAGGAGCTCCTCGCCTTCACGGTGCGGGTCGAGAGCGGCCAGGCGGCGTTTGAATCTGCGGTGCATCGAGAATCTTCCCCCGTGTGTTGAACGGCGAGAGTGGCGCGGGGTTCTCGGGATTCTTGGAGGCGTGGGTATGTCGGTTGGATAGAGGCGACCACCCCGGTCAGGTCACGGTTTAGTTGGGGCGCGGCGTAGCACGCTGAGCACGAGAGCCCTCTTAGCGCCTCTCGACTAAGTGCGCTTTCCCAGACTCGAGCGTGACGCCTCCCGATTGCGAGATCGAGTCGCCGCTGGTCGTGCGCTGGACCACCCGCCACTCGATGTCGCCAGGAGCGAGCGGTAACCGGGATTGAAATGTCCTTCCCGATCGATCGCAGTCCGTCCTCATGGTCCACGGTCCACCCGGTCGTCGCGTCCACACCCGTGCGGATGATGCCAGCGGCGCGGCGTGGACTCTGAGCTCCAGTTTGGCGCTCGATTCCGCGAGAAGAATGGTGTTCGTCGTATTCGCCGGGGTCACGCTAATGACGCGGGCAGCCGAGACCGTTTCCGACCGCAGCCGGATCTCATAAGTCCCTTTGGGCACGTCGACGAAGCCGAATGAGCCATCCGGGCCGACGGAACAGGTTCCCAATGTGTGGGGCTTGTGCAGGCCCCGCACTTGCCCGCTGCTGATCCAAACGAGCGCACCCTTCGGAAGGGGCCCGTCGGATTGCACTCTGCCCTCTACTCTGCCCGGTGGTTCGACGTAGAGAGTGAACTGGATCACCGGCTCCGAGAGCGAAGCAGTGAATTGGTGGTCGACTTCTCGGCCGTCTTGCACGCCGACATGCAGCTTCCAGTCGCCCGGCCACAGCCTGTCATGGGCGACCGTTCCGGGACGAGTTTCCAGGCCCAGCGCGCCGTGCTGGGAGCTGATCAGCCAGCAGCGCTGCGCTACAGGCTCGAGGCGCGCGCCGGTCACTCCGTCGACGACGTCGACATGAAGGCGGATGGTGCCTGGCTCTTTTCGAGAAAGCACGACTTCCACGCCGTTGTCGCCCGCCTCGACCTGAAGCGTCGGGAGGCTCTTCCACTTGTGCGGATCCGGAGGATGAGGCCATATCATGAGATTCCACTGTCCCGGCGCGAGGCGTCGAATACGGAACCGCCCTTCGTTGTCTGTCGGGGCTTGCGCCTTGACGATTCGCCGTCGTTGCTGCTCCAGTCGGTTGGCTTGCAGGTGGATCCCCGGGATTGCATACCCGGACTGGTCAATGACGCGGCCAGCGATTGACCATCCCTGCCCAGAGGCGGCCGGGAGGTTCGCTGGGTCAGAGCTGTTGGGCTGAGTCTGATCCTCGCGGAACCGAGAGGTACGTTGAATCGGGTTCACATCCTGAGAGCCTTCAGCTGCGGGCATGGTAGGAGCACGCGGTTCGTCCCGCGTCGGCGCGTCGCCGCCCGACGACCCATCGTCCCGAATCGCGAACCAGCCCAGCCCGAAGGCCAGAGCGATGCCGAGGGTCACCGCGATCTTGATCTTCATGGCGACGACTCCAGACACGGCTGCTGTCGTTCCTCCAATCCCGGCGAGAAACCCGCGCTCGGGCCCCGCCATCGGCAGGAGGGGGATGCACCACCCCAAGCGGTTCCCACCGTGTTCACTGTCCATCCGTTCGCGAAGGAGTCGTAGACCTCGGGCGAGATGGGTCTTGACGGTGCCGATCGATGATCCCGTTTCGCGGGCGATCCGCCGAGGTGGGACTCCGTCCAGGTAGCGGCGTCCCAAGGCGTCGCGGTAAGGCTGAGGTAGGCCCCGAAGGGCCTCGACCAAGGCTTGGAGCCGCTCCATCCGCGCCACCATGTCCAAGGCCGATGGTGTGGTCTCGTGGCGAGACGCGGTTCTCTCACGTCGAACGGCTCGTTCGTCCTTTCGACGGCGGTTACGCGCGAGGTTACGTGCCGTCGCGCGCATCCATCGAGCTCGGTCGCTGCGAGGCTGATGGCGCAGCACCGCGAGTTGCGTTTCCTGGAGCACGTCCTCAACGGCATGCTCGTCGCGGACCAGATCCCGGACAAGGGCTCGTAGGGGCTGAGTGCAGGTAAGCACTTCCTCGTTGTCGGGCTGCGACCGGCTCATGGTCTTCCAAGTATCAGGTCCGCCGAAGGCGCATCGACGTCAAGAAACCCGATTCCTGACCACTGTCTGATGCCAATCCAAGTGCTCGCAGATCACTCGTTCCGAGGGCTTCCGCATCGGAGTTTCATACTTCACCGCAAACCGCCACCGATGACAAAACCGCATCATCGCAGCAGCCGCCGTAACCCCCTACAAACACTAGATTCACGTCGATGACGGCGCTCAAGCTTCACCGCAAAAGTGCGATTCAGCGGTGAAGTAGCGGTGAAGTATGGAGAGGGGTTTTTAAACCCCTCTGGGAGCCCCTGGGGAGGGCGATGATGGGGTGCCACCGGGGGGCTTGGGGGCCAATGTCCGATGGGCTGAATCATGCGACCTGTTGTCTTCGATGGGAGGCTTCGCGCATCAACCCTGCTGTCGGGGCTCGATAGGCGGAATCAACGCCCGACTCCCGTCGTCCAATCGTCCAGCCCTTGATGGAGAGGCCCCATGCAAGGATTCCACGCCTTCGACAAACCTCTGCTTGTTACCGCACTCGCCCTACTTGCCCTCGGGTCGACGCCGGTTCGGTCGCAAACGGCGGCGGATCCGAGTCAGGCCGTCATCGCGGCGGCGCAGGAGATGCGAATCGACAGATACATGAGGGTCGGCGCGCCCAAGAGCTCTCGTCGCAGCGGGCAGGAGGTCCAGGTCAGCGAGATCCGGTTCCTTGAGAAGAACGGCTACAAGTTCCCGGACTTGGTCAGATTCTGCAAGCTGGTCGAGGCCAAAAATGCGGCCGTGCGCGTCACCCGATTCGACTTCGGCAAGCGCGGCGACACCACTGATGGGTGGTGGCGTCCACGATCCATGACGGTCACGTCCAACGGCAAGCGATGGTCGATGCTCAACTCACTCGAGGTCTTCACGAACTTGGTCGACCGCTGCAAGCAAATGGTGCCGAGGCTGAGCATCGATCGCCTCGTCGCAGACAGCGACAGCGTGATCTGGACCATGCGGATCCCTCGGGCAAACGTGGTCCTCGTGCGAGATTGGCTCAACACGCACGCTGCGGCTTCTCAGTTCGTTGCGGACTACCGAGGCGGCGACACAAAGTCCCTGGGCGACATGGTCGAGATTACGGACAGCAAGCTGGGGATCAAGGACCCAAGTGCCAGGCCGGACGGGTGGGACTCGTTGAAAGTGATAACGGAGCATGGTGCGACCGTGCGTCGTCACTCAGTCACGAGTGGGCACCTCGTCGCGGAGCTCCTGGCCCCGGACGCGGAAGCGCTGATGAGCGCAATCGAAGCGGCCTCCGACGCCGCCGGTTCGGAGTCCGTGACGCTGTCCGGCTTGGCGAAGACCGCAAGCGGGGCGCGCACCTGCACAGTCAAGATCCCACTGCGGAAGTAGTGGCCAGGCACTCACTCGCATCCGCTCGATCGACGAGCTTGGCGGCGGAAGGTGCCACGGCGGGCATCGTACCGCAGCAGAGAGCGTTGGCCTCAGCGACTGGGCCTCCGCGAGGCTACATCCCCTGGTACTGCGCGCTTGCCGTCCCCGCTCCGATCGCGACAAACTGAGTCGTTGAACCAGCCATGTCCCAGATGTTGCTGGCAGGGAATGGGTAGAACGGATTCCCCGCGGTCCCGAACCACTCCCAGAACGCACCATTGACCATGCCCAGAGTCGGTGTGGTTGGAAGTGCGGACAGGTTGACCTGAGGAGGGACGACCCCAGTCGGTGGAAGCAGATTCTGACCGGGTCCGATGCCCATGAACTGTGTGAGTTGAGGGACAACCGGGCCATTGAACGGATCGTGGCTGACGATGATGTTGCCCGTCGCGACGTCCAATCGCACACGGAAGCTGTGCCTCATGCCTACGAGACCCCACTCGGCCATGTCCACCCAATCGATCGTGATGCTGGGCGTCGCCGGGGCACTCTGATCAACCGTGACTAGGATTCGCGAAGGAGATCCGCTCGA
This sequence comes from Candidatus Binatia bacterium, assembly GCA_028278325.1. Taxonomy (GTDB): domain Bacteria; phylum Desulfobacterota; class Binatia; order UBA1149; family JAJCZL01; genus JANQEO01. The sequence continues at coordinate 212 of JANQEO010000428.1, read as the reverse complement.
CGCAGGGGCAAACATCAGATCGGTCCACATGGGTGCAATCCGTGGCTGCGCTGTCTGGAAGAGCAGGGGGGTCGGAGCGAAAGCCCCGCTTGCGGTCGTGAACGTGATGTTGCCGTTCCCGTTGACGAACATCTGCGTGTAGGTGGCGGTGTAGAAGGAGAACGTGAACCCGAATGGCGTGAAGTCAAACGGCAGCCCGCCGTTGTTCCCGG
>JANQEO010000386.1 GCA_028278325.1 Candidatus Binatia bacterium | reverse complement strand
TCGGGAAGGCGCTCGTAACGAAGATCGGGCCGTGACCCTGAGTGGACGCGTATCTCATGTGCGGCATGTAGAAGATGAGCTGCCCGCCCTGGATGCCGAGTCCGAAGAATCCCCCCACGGTCACGTTTCCGGAACCGGCCAGGGTTGCGTGAGAGATATACAGCGTGTTCCCTCCAGGAACCGTGTAGAGCGTTACCGGGGTGGTCCCTGCCGACAAGAGCTGCGCATCTGCTCGTACGAGCGTCGCGCCTGGCGGCGGCTGTAGCCGATCATGGTGAAGGATCGTGTCCACCTCCGTCACCTCGGACACGGTGGCGATGTTGAACGGGCGCCGGAGGATGTAGCGGAACAGCGATTCCTCCGTGTGCGTGATGGCGATGTCTGCAAAGCCGCCCGCCTGCGCCGTGTTGGTGATGTAGATGCGCGTGAAGGCGCCCTCGATCCGGTCACCGATCCGCAGCGGGATCGTCCGCTGTTGCCGCCTGGTGTCGAGCCGGAACTGCACCTCGTCCGTGTTCGCGTTCGTCCGGACAACGGTGATGGCGAACCCGGTTATGTCCATCGGCTCGTCATTGCGCGCGGCAGACAGGTCGATCCGGAAGACGTCCACGCTGTCCGGGCGCTCTGTCTTCGCATGCTCGATCAGGTCTGCGCGTTTCGGATCCAAATTTGCCCTGGTACGTGCGCGCCCGGTCACTTGCGGCCCCCTCTCGACATGAGCCAGAGCGCCCCCAGCACGGCAACCGCTCCGATCATGAATCGTGTGTCCAGTACGAACGGTGATGCTCCCGCTGTCGCGCCGCCCGCGCGCTCCGGCGAGACGGCCGCGCCGGACGGTCCGCGCGCCTGGTTGGTGTCCTTCGGGTCCGGGGTGCCGATCCTGATGTCGATGTCGCGGCCTGCGCGCGCGACCTCATCCCGGACGGAATCCTGTAGCTCCTTGTTTGCGCGGTCCGCGTATGACTTGACGGTATCCGTCACGCTGTCGCGGGCCACCTTCACGCTGGGTCCAAAGAACTCCCCGAGCCCCTTGCCGAGCCCAGCCCAGAAGCCGCCCGCCTTCGGTCCCTTGCCTTCGGGTGCGGGTTCTACCGTTCCGTCACGCTGCGCCTGGAACGCTACCCCGTCACCGATGGAGGGCTCCCCGGTGAAGTCGCCGTAGAGGAAGTCGTAATCGTCCGGCATTACCGCGCCCCTGCGACGAGCAGCAGCACCACCATGCCGATGGTCATTGCCGCCATCATTCGCCCGGTAGCTTCCTCTACCACCCGGCCCCGCTCCGCCTGGCGCGCGATCTCCGGGGACACTGCGTCCGGCGCTACCGGCGCCTTCGTCCCGTCGAGGATGCCGCCACCCGCAGTCGGTAGCCCTTCCCGATTCGGCGGGGTTGCTCCGACACTGACAGCCGCGGGTTTTGCTTCGGTTCCGTGTACGGGTGCGACCATTGAGTCCTCCTATACCTGGGTAATCAGAAGAATGAGCAGGCCCACGCCGAGCAGAATCGGGAGGGCGTCGTTTCGCGTATCGCGCGCAACGTGAATTCTCGGGCGCAGATCCCGTCGCACCACCAGCTCGCCACCTGGCGCGCCTTCCGGACGAGTACCTGACGAGCCCTTGCGAATGCCGCCAGCGCCAGAGCGGTCCGGCTCCCGCCCGCGCGCGCTTTCAATAACAGCCGGGATCGCTTCGGACAGTCCGAACGTCCACGCGCCCGCGTAGGCGCGTCCGAAGTCGGAAGTGGTGGGGTTGATGTATTCGTCGTACTGCTCCCGGTACGTGTCCACGTACCGCTGTCCCTCTTTCTCGACCCGCTCTTGAGAGCGGGCCACCTCCCGCTCTACGCGGTCGGTGGCCCGGTCGATCTCTTTTCGTATGCGCTTAAGGAATCCCACTCAGACGGAAGGCAGCGCGACGATCTCGTCGGCAACGACGCGGAGCTGCGTAGCGGTCGCGCCTGCGGTGACGTCACACTCCAGGTCGAGCGTACGGAGTCCTGCGGTCCCGAGAACCTGCGTGAGCAGGCCATCCGGCGAGAAGTCCACCATGTAGTAACCGGCGAGCTCCGTCTCCAGACCGTGACGCTGCGTCTCAAAGCCACGCTGCGTCACCTCCAGGAAGTTGTGGACCTCCAGCGACCCGGCCAGAATCCGGCAGCCGTTCAGCACTGCGCTCGACGGGTTGAAGTCGCTCTCGTCCTCCGTGACCTCAAGCTCGCCCTTCATGAGCAGCCGACGGTACGAGTTGCCTGCCGCTAGCTCGATGATCCTGCGCGTGGAGCTGGCCGAAATGCTCTCGACCAGCTCGAAAGTCTTCTTGAGTCCCTTGACCTCTCCCGCCTCCAGGCCCTCGACCACATCGGCGTAGACCTCGATGTTGCAGTCGTTCAGGGTCCAGCCGCGGTCGTTCGCCGCCGTGACGAGGTTGAACTGCGTTCCGATGGTGACCTCCAGCTCAAGCGTCTGGATGATCGACGGCGGAACGTACAGGTCGGAGAGCTTCTTCCACCTCAGCGTCGGGTAGGAGAAGTCCAGGATGAGACGGCCCGTAGCGATGTCGTTCGTGCCCTCGGCTCCGTCGATTGCGCTCGTCGGGTTGCCGTCCGTCCCGTAGTCGTACTTGTTGTACCGGGAGTGGGTGCCGCCCTCGACCGCGAATAGTACCTGCTTGCTGTTCAGCCGAACCTTAATGTCCGTGAAGAACGAGTAGGGCGCCTCGGTGAGCGCCGCGCCGGACGCCGCGCCGCCTGCGACGGTGACGTCGATGGAGAACTCCAGGATGAGCCGCTTGTACCCGACATCGGTCGGGAGCCGCAGCGTCTTGCGCTGCGAGAAGCGGTCGAACTGTACGTTCGTGATCCTGCGTCGGATGTGCGTCTGTCCCATTATCCCTGTACCCCCTGGTTACCCTTCGCCTTGTCAGCGACCGGCATGGTTCCCGCCAGGACGTCCCGGACGGGCCGCGCGAAGCGGTGGAGAACGGAGAGCGTCAGCGCCGAAATGACAGCCGCACAGACCATGTTGGCGGGCTTCACTTGCCACCCCGGATCATCTGACGGAACATCGGGAACGACGCCGATGCCATGATGACGGCGAACGCGATCCCGGCGAATATCAGGTTCCTCTTGCTAAACGGGTTCACGCTACCCTCCCTCTGAGCTGGGGAATCCTCGCGGCGATCGCGTAGACGATCAGCGTCGCAACGATGGCCCCCGTGACGAGCCGTGCGCTGGGCAATTTCATGGCCCCACCCTAGGGGTGGCTCGCTTGTGTCAAGTTTCAGTAGAGCACTTTCGCGCAAGTTTCAGAGATAACACCTAGTAGGCGCCATTAAGACTTACGACGATCCGCGCGGAGCGCGTTAACAGAACTTCAACAGCTAACGCGTAGCGAATGCCCTATTCCGCCCCGAGAGGTAGGGGTCCAGAGCAGAATAGGGTGTTCCGTGAGCGCCTAGGTGCGCGCGCGCCGCAAAAGCCACTCTAGGCGCTGTCTACCGGCATTCGTGAGGGTGTACCGGAACCCGTCGCTTCCACGCTCCCGCGTCATCCAGTGACGCCGGGTGTAGCGCATGAGCCGGAGCGCCGCCGCGTTGGGCGTGATCATCAGATCGTCCGCGACGGTCGTACTGGAACATTCGGTCATCTGCTCGTCGTGCTCCGCGACGATCTCCAAGACGTCGAGCTGCGCCGCCTGGTTTGCGTTCAGCATTCCAGGCACTGAGAGTCCTTCGCGTCGTGAACCTCGAAACAGTACGTACAGACGGCGATACGCTGGCCCGTCTGGTAGTCCTGGTCGATCTCATGCGGTCGCATCCCTTCGCACCTCTTGCAGTGGCGATCTTCCACTACCACGTGCGTCTGCGTCTCGGGTTGATCCATTACGTGCTCCTTCCTCACCTGCGCGTAGCTCTGCATACGCGACGTCTCTTTCACTGTCAGAACCTGCCGGGCACAACAGAGTCGGCATACCGCCACCTGCCGGATCAATGGTCCTTTGGGATCGGTCGGCTTGTAGACGTAGACGTCATGGACGCGGAATTCCCAGCACTCCGGACACCTCATAGGTGCGTAGGCCAGCAGCGTTCGCCCGCTCACGACGCCTTCCCTATCGTGACCGGAAGGGAGTAGGCGCACTTCGTACAGGTCGCCCGTGTCTGCTTCGGCTCCGGCTTCCCGCCCTTCATCTTCACCTTCGCACGTATCCGCCAGATCGCTCCGGTCGCGCCGCACGACGGGCAGGCTTCCGGCAGCGGCTCGTCGCCCTTCACTGTTGCCTCACTCTAATGGCGATCGCGTGACCACAATACTCCGCGTCTTGGCAGCGCGCCTCTATCCAGTAGTTGCTGCGGTTCACAAGCATCAGCGGCAGAACCAGCTCCCAACAGGGCTCTATCTCGCTGCACCTCGGACATACTTGTGGTGCACAGTCGAACGTCTCCAGCTCACGCCCCGCCTTGCTGTAGACCACGTTTGGCATCATGTCCGCGTCCCCCGAACCCGGATGAGAACGACATGTTCGCACGAGCTGCACATAGCCGACACTACTCCGCCCTTCCGTACCAGCGTGACAGCAGGGAACGTCAGATTCCAGGCGGGCGCCTTGTACCCGCACCCGTCACACTTCAGCGGCGCGCGCTCGTGGATACGTACCGTTGCGCCCGGTTTCACCAGCGTTCTGTTTTTCCCTTCCATGCTCTACCCCCGATCGGTTGCCAGACATACTCGAAAGGCTCCAGCGTTTCGTACAGGGGCAGAGTACCCGCGAAGTGGCGCGCGATCCAGCCGTTTACGTACTGGTCAGACGGCGCATGCCGGAATGTGGCGAAGTGACGCAGCCCCGAGAGGATCGACCCGTGCAGAGCTACAGGTCTTTGTGTCGCCGTACACGGGTGTATTCCGTAATGGCGCCCCTTCGTAAATACATTCCGAACAACAGCCGCAGACTCTCGGGCGTCAGCGTAGTCAGCGATCTCGTCACAAAAGAACGCGCACCCGCCGACATCGTAGGCGTATCGAAACATAGCCTGACAGAAAACGGGGAACTCCCCTGAATCGTTAAGGTCGCCTGGACGGAAAACCGTTTTCCCTTCGGGCGCAGACTCAAGATACGCACAGAAATCGGGAAGGGTGTAGTAGAGGGCGTCCCCGTCGAACTGCCCGAGCGGGTCATACGCCAGTGCTCTCGGAGTCTTCTCCCATACCTCCCGCAGCAGCGTCGTTTTCCCGCATCCCGTCGGACCCACCACCAGCAGACTGTAGTAGCTCACCTTGACCTCGCTTCTCCAGGATGACTTGACCGAGCGCCGCAACCGCCAGCAGCTCCACCTCGTACCCGCCGAAGGAATCCGCGTACTTCTCCAGCACGGGCCCGAGCGCTCCGCCAAGGTGCGTCGCTTCCTCGGGATTCAGTCGCCAGTGGTCCCCGTAGTAGCGAGCCGCCATTGAGAACCCGACAACAGACAGGAACTCCGCCTGGCGCGCGCAGTTGCTCCGCATCTCCGCCGCCGCCGCCGCCTCTGCCGCCTCGCGCTCCGCCTTCGCCGCCGCCGCTTTCGCCGCGCGCTCCGCTGCGCCAGGTCGCGGAGCAGTGGCGCGCTTGCGACGCTTGCCGGTCTTCGGAGCGGGAGGGCGTCCAGGTCGCCGCGCCCCTGTCGTCGGTGCCGCAGCCGATGGCGCGCTCCCCTGCTCCGCGTCCGGCGCCTTGTCGCCGCCGAGCGGCTCGTCCAGCTCGTCTACCTGGTCGGTCGCGCCGGTCCCGCCCGGCGCTCCGTGGTCAAGATCGTCGGTCATGCTCACAGATCATCGTCCGGATCGACCGGAGCCGGGGCAGACTTTGAAGCGGCGATTTTTTCTTCCGCCGAAAGCAGCCGCGTTTCGAGCGTGTTCACCCGTGTTCGTAAGTCGAGGATTGCCGCGACTATCTCCTTTTTCCCTGCGGTCTTAGGATCGAATTCGTCCATGTGGAAAACACCTCCTGTTACCTGTCATTGCCAGACCACCCGTAGGAACCAGCCCAGAACGTAGCCGAAAGTCAGCGTGACAGGCAACCGATAATCGCTATCGTGGAGCGGTCGGCGCTCACTTCCGAGCGTCGCGCGAAACAGAACGGGGGTAGCTCATGAGGTACGTGAACGTGGATGCAGGATTCCCCAGACACCGGAAGGTGTCGAAACTCATGAAACGTCTGGGGATGGACAGGGTTACGACGGTCGGACACATCGTCCTGTTGTGGTGCAAGGTCGCGGAGGAACGGGAGACGGGGGTGCTCCGGGGGTGGTCAGACGATGAGATTGCGGAGGCAGCTCACTGGCACGGGAAGCCGCGCGCGTTCGTTTCTGCGCTCCATTTCGCGGGGTTGCTCGATCGGAAGAAGAACCGGCCCGCACGTGTCCATAACTTCCGGAAACGCAATCGCGCTATCTTCAATGCCCGTAAGCGTTCGCGTGAGTACCGAGAGGGCGTGACGTCACGGTCACGTGACGGTGACGTCACGCGAACGTCAGCGTACACCCCATCTAGTAGTAGCGGTAGCGGATCAGAGCGTAAGCATACCGTAGCTAGTAGGGCGCCCACTCCTACGGGAGAGAACGAACCGGGAGGAAAAGAGAGAACCGGAGACAGGCCACCATCAGGCCCTTGGTATGAAGTGGATTACCAGCTCCACAAGGCGGGGGACACCTGGCAGGGCAGAGACGGCGTAGGGCGCCGGATCGTGGACGATGGCGGGAGTCGGTGGCTACAGATACAGCAGGAGAACGGGAGCTGGCGAACGAAGGTGAAGCTGAAGCAGGCAGAGCCGGGAATGGTCGCAGCATACTGGAAGGCTGGGAAGCTGAATGGAGCCACATAGGGCGCGCCTGACGCGTCCTGATGGTCGATATGTATTCTGACAGCAGTAAGGGCCCCAACGTGCGCGAGAGGCGCTGGCAATCGCTACCCCCGAGAACCGCGTTAAAAGCACGTTTGGGGCCTGTTTTACGGGGGTGTCTGGAAGGGAGGCAGCTATGCCAGGAAGAGACCACAGGATCGAGGTTGCGAGGAATGAGGGGCAGTGTCAGGCGCTAGGGTGCAGACAGTACGCCAGATGGTACTGTAGTTGGACGCAGACCAATCATCGGATCTCATGGCACAGAAGCAAAGACGCAACACACGGGCACAACTACTGTTCCAGACACGCGCGCCGGTTCGCTATTAGGCATAGGGTGCCGCGTGAGCGGAATGAGCTGCTAAACGATCCGTCGATCGACAGATCGTAACGGGATCTCGTAACGATCCGTGGAGCTCTACGGGTTGTGCTGAGGGATCTTGAGCTGGGTCCGAGCGCCGCACCTAACGCACATCCAGTCAGGGCGCTGTCCCGGCTCGATCTCGACGGGAGTGTGCAGCGTCGCGCCGCACTCTCCGGCGCAGATCATGTAGAGCTGAGAGCGGGGTATCTGCTTCACCCCCTCGGGCATTCGATTCTTCGGGGTCAGCTTGCCGATCAACCGTCCGAGCACAGCATCCCCACGCGCATCCCTCGCGTCAGACGGTACACGGCGTACCCGGCCAGGCATACGACAGCCAGCCGGAACATGATCTCCGTGTAGTCGTTCTGCCTGCGGATCTCTTTGGCGAGTCGGTACTGAGCGCCCGCGACGAGTTGGAGCCCTTGGGCTATGGCGTCCGCTTCCGGAGTCAGCTCTACAGTGTCATCGTCCATTCATGCCACCTCCACGCGGGAGAGTAGCACGTAGGCAACGACGAACTCAAGCACGGACGCGGCAACGTTCTGAGGCTCCGGCCGGGTTACTCCGGTCCATGCGTGATACGCGCCGAGCAGCAGGACGAGCAGCCCGAGCGCCTGGACGTCAGACGTCCGGCGAAACACTAGAACGACGCGGGGACGTCCTCGGGTCCGGGCGCCTCGGGCGGAGTGTCAGCACTCACCGGAGCCGGTGCGGTCTTCTTCTTCGGGGCCGCCTTCTTCTTCGCGGTCTTCTTCTTCGGGGCCGCCTTCTTCTTCGCGGTCTTCTTCTTCGTCGGCATCGTCATTCCTCCGGGTTACGAAACCACTCCGGGAGTATCTTCCGGATCGGTCGGTGCACTCCGACCGCTTGTCCTGTAGTCAGGCCCAGCCAGGCCAGAACGAGGTGCCACCAGGGAACACCCTCGCGCCAGCGGGCGACGTTCGCGCGCAGCTCGTTGATGAGCAGCCCGAGCGCCACCTTGTCCGGCCCCTCCGTCATTGCGGCGTGTGCCGCTTCCAGCTCCGCGAGTTTCGCCTCGGCGCGCTGGATGTCCGCCTCGGGTGGAGTGCATCCGAGCAGGAAGAACATAGCCACGACAAGCAGAGCCAGAACGGTTACTTGGAATCTCATTCAGTCCTCCAGTTTCTCCGCCAGGCGGGAAATCGTTTCCGTGTTCCGGTCGAGAGCGTCGGACATCCTACCTACGATCCCCTCGATGTGCTTAAGGAATCTGGTAGTCAAGACGCACAGCACCACCAGGGCGGGCGCCTGACAGATCAGATCGGCAGTGAGCTCATCCACGGCGGGGTCGAGGAAGCCAGAGCAGGAGCCCGACAACGATGGCGCCGATGACGAGAGCCGTGACCGTGCCGCGCGATTCTTCGGCAAGGTCCGTCAGGTCGCGCGCGCCTCGTACCAGCGGAAGCGTGACGCTCACGCCGAATGCCTTGACGAATACGATGCTGAGAATGGCGAGCGTCACCAGGAAGATCCCCACGACAACGAAGTACGGGAGCGGGTTCTGCTTCACCTCAAACGTGATGAGCACTTTGTCCGGGCGGGGACGGTGAACCTGTACGATCTCTATGCGCTTGTCGCGCCGCGCCTGCGCTATCGCCTTCTCGAAAGCGCCGGTCTTGAAGATCCGGGGCAGCGAGAAGACTATGATGCCGCGCTCTCCGGTCTCCAGCTCCCGCCGCAGATCCTTTCCGTTGTCGCCCTCCAGGACGGCGCGCGCATTGTTGCCGATGCCGCCGAAGAATCGCGCGATGCCGGTTGCGTCCTGCTCCGTGATCGGGCCCGTGGCGGAGACGCCAGCGGGAATCGTAGTCGGCAATCCTTCCAGCGTCATGCCACTCACGGCGTACTCCCGTCTGCGCGCAGCGCCGACACTGCCGCCGAGTCCGGTGGCTCTATGATCTCGATGCGCGTGACTACCGGAACCGCGACGCGCCAGCTCCCGCCGAAACGACGGTCGCGCAGAACCTCGGTCATCTCGTCTTTGCTTCCGGAGTCCGGCGCAGTGATGTCGTAGACGTCGCCTACCTTCGCGTCGGCTTTCAGCTCGTTCAGCCAGGTATGGATTGCCTCCACCACCTCGCCCTCGCTGGCGTCACGTGAAACCGTCACCTTCATGCAGGGCATGTCCTTCGGGTGGTAGCGCGAATAGAAGTTGTGGACCCCTGCCGGAACCGTGAGATTGCTCATTCAAGCCACCCCTTGATCTGTGCCGTGTACTCAGCGGTATCCGAGACCGTAGTCTCGAACAACTGGATTGCCTGGCCCGCCGTGTACGCGGGTGGGTCGGTCGGGAAGGCGCTCGTAACGAAGATCGGGCCGTGACCCTGAGTGGACGCGTATCTCATGTGCGGCATGTAGAAGATGAGCTGCCCGCCCTGGATGCCGA
>JANQEO010000375.1 GCA_028278325.1 Candidatus Binatia bacterium | reverse complement strand
GTCGCCAAGAGCGCGGCGAGCAGTAGCGAGCGTCGTTTCATGTCCGTTCTCCGGTTGAGATTGGCGGTTGTTCGAGGCGGCGCCGACAACAGCGGCGCCGGACCGTGCGGCCGTCAGAACTTGTGCGCGCCATGGGTGCCGAGGCTCATCAGGAACTGGACGTAGAAGGCACTGAAGCGCTCGCGCTCGTCCTCTGCCACCAGGATGTCGTTGTAGGCGTATTGCGCCCGCAGCTGCGAGAACTCCGACAGGTTCCAGGTGACGTCCAAGGTCCAGCGGTCGGAGCTGCCAAAGCTCTCGCTCCGCCCGCCGCTGATCTTGTTGGTCAGCCCGAGGATGTCATAGCGGAGGCCCGCCTTCCATCGGGGCAGAAAGCCGTACGTGGCCTGGGCATAGAGACCATCGGTGGTCAATTTGCGGCGGCTGCCGATTTGCTCGGGGTGCGCACTGGATCGGACGGTCAGGTCCTTCGTGGAGCGCAGGTACTCGGTCTGAAGGGTGAAATCGCCTTGACCGTAGGCACCGGGGGCGTCGTACTTGTAGACCAGGTCGATGCCCCAGAGGTCCGCGTTGCCGCCGAGGCCGGCCTGGTGCAGCTCCTCGGTGACACCGTCGCCATGCGCATGCTCGTGGTCCTCCTCATGCTCATGCTCATGCTCATGCTCATGAGCTTCGTCTTCATGCTCATGCTCGTCATGCACGGCGTGGGTATGGCTGTGCACCTCTTGATGCTGCTCGGCGTAGGCATAGGACAGGCCGAGCTGGAGCGCATGATTCCGACCCAGCTCCGGGGCCACCTTGGCGAAGGCAGTGAAGAGCCTGGGACCCGTGTTGGTGCTGCCCAGGTGGAGCTCATCCTGCTCTTCGTCGCTGACCGTGGCGCCGAAGATCTCCTGGTCACCCTGCAACGCCTCGGCGCCGAGCCTCGCGTAGAACGGCAGGTCCGGCACCCAAGAGAGCTGCAGGCCCGTGTCCTGCAGACCGTGGAAGCCGAGCAGGTTCAGGTACGGCAGGTTCTGATCCACGAAATCCCATTGGTGTGGATGCTGATTATTGGCGTAGCCGAAGTCGCTGAGGAACTTACCGCCCTTGACCTTGAGCCCATAAGGGAGCGATCGCGTGTCGAAGTAGGCCTCCTCGAGCTCGACGTTGCCATCGCCGTCGATT
>JANQEO010000336.1 GCA_028278325.1 Candidatus Binatia bacterium | reverse complement strand
AGCGCGCTCGGACAAATGGCGCCAATCGAGGCGCTGCTGACCGAAAAGTTCTACCCAAACTCTCACTCCGAGTACTCAGGACAGACGGGGTAAGGTCACACGATGTCCGGCGCAAGCGCATCACGGACCTGACCGAATCTCACGGTATCGAATTTGCCCAGCAAGTCGCGGGACATCGGGATCGCAAGACCACCGAGGGCTACGTACAGGACGACGGTACGATTGAGGCCATCGAGCTACCAGCCTAGTGCTGGGGTCCGTGGCTGCACTTGGTGGCTGTCGATTGTTAGATTCTACTTCTTAGTGGTGTAACTATAGACTTTCTTCCATCGCTCATAAGAAAAGACATCTGGAACATCCGCTTTGTCGTCATGTTTCGTCTCCCACTCTGGCGATGATAGTGCCAGAGTGTTCCGGAGTGCCCGAAGCTTAGCCATTTGCTTCGCGTAACCTTCAGGGAATATGCGCTTTAGCTCGCCGTCTTCATCAGTGTTCCACGTGGCAGCGATCTCAGAATCCGTTAGGTCTGGGTGCGAATTCAGCCACGATTTCAAGCCTTCCGCGTTCTCACTCAGTCCAGCATAATCGAGGAACGCCCGATGATCGTCTGCCAAACTCCGTTTGACTACGGTAGTACATTTTTCGTCAACGAATAAGCCAACAGGTCCATTGAACCCAAACTTTCGAAGGGCATCGCACGGGAAGAACAACATAGGGAAGGTCACGTAGTATGCCCACAACACTGCTTGTAGCACCATGCGTGTAAGCTGCCAGAAAAAAATGCCTTCGATCGACGTATGCCCCGGTTCGCTCGAGTAGCGACGCGGCGAGAAAGTCGGATGGTATGAATGCGCTGCGGAATCAGAAAGCGCCTTGAAATGGAAATCAAGGCGAACCTTAATCGGCTTGCAGAATGAGTCTTTGGGCACCGCTTTTTGAAGGGCCGTGTGCCAAGAGGGGTGAATTCGATCTCGAAAATAACGCTCCAAGCGTTCATAGCTGCTCGTCTCGTGGGAGACGTTGTAGTAGTAGAGCTGAAGCACGCTAAACTCAAGAAAGAGGCGAAGGACGCTATTCGACGCTGCATAGAGTCCTTTGAACCCGCAAAGGATCGACTCCTTGAGCAGGTGCCAACTCTCGAAGTAGAAGTACCACAGGTGAAACAGGTTAAGAGACGAATCCTGACTCAGAAGAATCGGTGTGTCGAAAACGTCTTGTAGTTCGTGAAAGGCGGTCAGTTTCCATTTGAAATCGTCCCAATCACCGTCGTCCTCCTCTCGCTTTCCGAGAGCCTCGTGTAGCTCGATTACCTCGCTAGTTTCCTCTCCGACAGATTCCGCAGACAATCCGAGGATGTCCAGCAGCGAGTCTGGCGCCTCCCACTTGGACGGGTCCACTTTGATTCCGTAGTACGAAGAAGTCGACAGAGGCCCGTTAGCTTCTGATACTAGACGGTCAAGCAGCGCCTGCTGCCGATCGTTAAGGCCAGATTCGGTCACAGATTATTCCCATCGGCCCGCTCGTTGTGGCGGTACATTAAACGGTGTACGTGCGGCTATTCTAGGCAGCCTAAAAAATAGCTCGTAACCCCCTAATTTTCTTACTACTTGGTATATCGCCCATGCGGACGAATAGTATGCTAAATTGCTCTTCGTTGCTCATAAATTACTGTTTTTTATGACTTTTAATTCCAGTAAGATCCGAGGAGATCTTGTGCCACTTGTAGCCAGAGTTGTAGCCCGGAGGCACTTTCTTGCGGCAACTGCTGACTGCCAAGAAGGTCGAAGCCGTGTGTCGGAAAGCCGGCACATCGATGATCTCAGACGGCGATGGACTCTATCTTCGAAAAAGAAAGACTAGTGCATCGTGGGTAATCCGTCGAACCAGAAACGGTGTCGCGAAGTTTCACGACCATCGGGCACTACCCCGACGTCAGCCTCGCGGATGCGAGGAAGCTGAAGGCTAGGCTCGCGTCGGGTTCAGTCACGGATTTGACCGTTGGCGACCTGCTAGTCGCCGATTCCGGTAATCCACAATCAGTCTAATGGATAACGGCTCACTCGATACATGTGGAGTCAACAGGGTAAGGTCAAAAGCAGTCCGTTTCCCAGTGGTAAACCGAGTGAAACCGCCAAGAGGCGGTTTCACTCTGATTTGTACTGTTGAAACTACGAACAGTTGCTACTGTTGTTGTACGTACCAGTATGCCTGTCTGTGCGCTGTTCGTTTATTACCCAAGAAATAGGAAAGGTTCCCAGTTCTGCGCGGTAACCGATCGCTTTCCCACTTTGACGTATTTGCATCCACCCTTGGTTCGCGCACACTGTTTGTATTACCCAATGATGAAGTGAAGAGGTCTCTCCAGGGTTGACGTCTAAGATATTGTATTCATTGCCCCATATATCGAAGTCACCCTCTGCTGTGGACGGGTTGAGCGGGGTGACGGTTGAATGATGCTCTCCCGAGATGGTCAACCCGCCAATTGACCAAACCATATCGCACATTCCAGTTGGATTGGGGCCCGCGAACCCGGGCGGCGGGGGACCTTGTAGGCAGAACTCGTCTATGTTGTAGGCGAATGCTTGATTTTGACCAATGGCCAAACCGATAAGAAGAATAGCTGACAGAAAGTACTTCATTCCAATATCTCCTTCCAAAATAGTCTTACGTGCGAACTGCTAAGCTCACTCTGGTAGCACTTCGATCGCGCTTAGGCCGGTTTCGCCCGTATGTTCATATGGCTTTTCAATCGCGCCTTCGGGCAGTCGTCCGTGAATTGTGAGATGACAGATAAGGTCGAAGTTGAATAGAAAGACCTCTGGGTCAATCTCTGCGACCTCCACAGAGTTACCCATTCCGATTTTCAAACCTGGCGTGACTCTATCGGCGATGTAGCTCCGTATCAGTCCTTGCCCATCCGGAGATAGCTCAGACAGTACAGCCTCATATCTTTCGCCCTCTTCATCCTCAAATGCCTGCGCAGCGTGTTCGTAGTCACTAGCGATCTTAACGGCGCTTTGCGTCTGCGTGTCGGCGCAAAGCGTCGTCATTCGATCCACGTAGCGCTGATAGGCTGCGACGGAATCTGCGGTATCGGAACCCTTCAATCCATCCAGAATGCTCATATCGGACGCCGAAAGCGCACTCGCAACCTCAGACCTGCTGACAGGGTCGTAAACGGACAAGAACGCACGCATCTTCTTTGAGAACGGAATCTTCTCGGGGTCAGTGCTCCCGTCTATTGTTTGTGCCAACGGGATCTCCGGTCGCTCTTGCGCCGCCAATGCGACCGAGTTGCCGATCGCGGAGGCCAGACACACGACCGAAGCGAAAAATTGTTTCTTCATTTGATTCCTCCTTGTAGTCGGTAAGCGAGAAGCACTCATTTGCCAATCGCGTAATCCACCCTAAAGTCAACGAAGAAATGGGACAAATGAACAACAAAACGCGTATCGGACACAAATGTTCCGTTTTTTGCGCAGAAAATCTCATAAATGGCACAAATCAAACCTCTTGCCTTGGATACAAGTTGCTGGACTTCGCAGATTTGAATCTTGTCAATACAGACATGGGCCTGTCAGCTATGGCAAGGTTGCGGGAATTTGAGCGAGTTTTGGCACTGTCTCCAATACAAGACATAGTCACTGTGCCGTTATAGTCAAATCGCATAATCGGAACCCAATTCGGCGATCCGCAAGATTTTCGGGCGATGCGACAGGTCGATGCTGGGGCCGGCTGGGCGGGACGTGAAACCGGAGTGTCTTTGTTGACCGAGAGATGAGTTTGCGCCCGGTTGTAATACGTCGAGTATTTCCTGGCCAGCCTCCGACAGTGACTTCCGCTGAGCACAATCGCATCGCCGAAGCATTCGCGGCACATGGAGCCGATCACGCGTTCGGCATAAGTGTTCTGCTAGGGTAAAGCCGAGGCGGTGAGCACCTCCTTGTACCAACGAATCACCGTCTCGGGCCTTACCAGACCAAAGCGTACCGCCAATCAGACCTGACCTTCGACAGTACTGTCCGGAAGGCACGATCCGTGTCTGCGATCGGCGGTCTTTTCGACGATTGGCTCAGAACTGCCAATGGCTGTCGGAGCGCGAGGTTCTCGAGCGTCAGACTGCGCCGAGTTCGCATGGCTGAAACGAGAGTGCGGAGAAAGAAGGAGAGCCACTTAGCCATTTTCGAAGCCAAATTGTGGCTCAGAACAAGTCCAATAGCATCAACACGGACGAATTTAAGAGAGGGACACGCGATTGATCACGTTCGCTGTGCCAGTCTCAACGAACGCCTGTTGGGATCTCCGCGCTATCGCAGCGCCTCCACACAACGTCTGATTGCCTGTATCTGCTGTTTCGGGTTCAGCGGGTGAGCGTGCAGAAGGCTGTCGAGGCTGATGCCATTCGACATCGCGAGGAGAACGTTGGCGTCACGCTCGGGGATTACATCACTGCGAAGGACACCGCTATTCCTGAGCGCCGTCAGCTCGGCAATCACGACCTGGCGTAGCTCATCCGCGCTGCGCCGATGCTCGGCCATCAGATCCTCGCGACCGACGGCGTAGCCCAGGAAGGCGACCCAGACATGGACAATTTCCTGGCGTTCCTGGTCGACCGGTAGAAACGCAGACAGCAGCGCAACCAGCCGATCCGTCCCCGTCGCCTGCTCCGTGGAACTGGCCATGATGTCCTGCAGTCGGGCTGAAACCTGGTGGAGGGCGAACAACAGCAGTTCATCCTTGTTGCGAAAGTAATGGGTTACGACGCCCGTCGTGCACCCCAGTTCCTTGGCGATTGCCCGCATACTCGTGCGGTCCAGTCCGTCCCGGACGATAACGCGCCACGCAGCATCAGAGACTTCGAGGCGGCGCTGATTCGGATTCATGGGTATCTCCTCGAGGCGCGGTGCGACATACATCGCCGTTGACACAGTACCATAACAGTTGTTATGTATTGTATATAACAACTGTTATGCTCCTCAAATCAATAAAATCAGCAAGTTATGAACCATACACCCGCTCCTCGTTCCGGATTGGCCGGATGTCTGGACAAGTTGGCCGGCCCCGGCGCCACCAGCGCCGAGCGCGTCCTGCAGTTCGTCCCCGCGATCATCGCGGCCGTCGCGGCGCCGCTGTATGCCGCTACTCTCGAAGCGTCCTGGACTGCCCTTCAACTGGCACTGATCGCGTTCCTGGCCTTTGATCTGCTTGGGGGTGTGCTCACGAACGCAACCGGTGCCACCAAACGCTGGTTCCATCGCCCGGGTCAGGGAGTACGACAGCAGTTTGGCTTCGTTGCCATCCATATCATTCACATTGCGATAGTTGCCGTGCTATTCAGAGGCGGAGATGGTGCCTACTTCAGCGTGGTCGGCGGCTACCTGCTGATTTCCGCAATCGCGATCCTGGCAACACCGCTGTATCTGCAAAGGCCGATCGGCTTCGGGCTGTATGCGCTCGCGCTGATCGGCGCCGGCAGACTGTTCGAAGCTACGCCCGGCCTCGAGTGGTTCCTGCCCCTGTTCTTCTTGAAGCTGCTGGTATGCCATCTGATTTTCGAGACGCCGTTCCGGCCGGGTGACCGGGTGCCGCTCGTCAATGCGCCGGAAGATTCCAGCGCGAGTCGTTCCGAATTGCCAGGGGCCTAACCAGTCGATTTCCACATCGCATTGTCAAGAAGCCCGGGCTATTGACCGACGATCTCGCAGCGGCCAGAATCCTCGGCGTCTCCGTATTGCCGCGGCTGCTGAACCCGGTGATTCATAGGAGACAGCAGTGAAGACCAAGAGAGACAGAGCATGGCGTCGTAGCCAGCGCGCCTGCCACTCAGCAAAAAGGGCGAATTCTGCCCGGCCACCCGTCAAGTCGACTGGCCACTTCTCGAAAGTGCGGCCGACTCCCTGCCATGGAAAGTCCTACCCGGCAGAGAAGTGCTGGAAGCAGATGTACTTACGGTCGGAGAAACTGATGAGGGCGAAGAAACTCGGGTTCATCTATCCAAGACGTGTAGAGGTGGTCGGTGAACATTCTTTTCGTTTGTAGCCGAAACCAATGGCGCAGCCCGACAGCGGAAACCCACTTTCGGCGGCACCCTGTCGTCAATGCCCGGTCAGCTGGGACGAGCCCGCGTGCTAAGCACACCGTGAGCATTGACGACATCCGCTGGGCCGATGTGATCTGCCCAATGGAGCAGAAGCACAAGAATCGGATCTTGGCGACGTTCCCGAGAGACGTACGGGACTCAAAGATCGTCGTCCTGGACATTCCCGACGACTACCGCTACATGGACGCCGAGCTCGTTGAACTCATCGACAGCGCAGTCCGGCCGATTATCGACTCCGCCTGACGCCGCAAACAGACGGTTACCGTTACGCCCTGCACGAGTTCAAGAGAAACTAGTATGGGGCCTTGAGCTCTTCAAACTTCAAGTGATTGAAGTCGTATAGCTCCTTTGGCACGCCAAGCGCAGTCTGACTCTTCAGCGAAACACGAAATAGCTTGCCATCGGCCGCGAAGACAATCCGCTTCCCATCCAATTCCGCCCACTCCCACCCTTCAAACTGAAGCTTTGTACCCGACTGCTTGTTCTCGAGTTCGTGTTCGTCCCAATAGCACCCTTTCCCGGGCGGAGCACCCACTTGCTCGTGCGCGGTCTTTCTGAGGATCCACCCTTTCAGTAGCTCCTTCTCGAAGATTGTCCGCGTGTGGAGCTTTGCTCCGTGACGCCCCTTTAGCTTCCACCCGTCCCGCTGGAGTCGCACGTAGTAGACCCCGGTGCACTCGCCGCCGTAATACGTGTCCGGCTGAAATTCGACGTCGCGGCTTACCTCGGTGCTCCGGGTCATTTCGGAATGGCCATAACCATCGTTGAGCCAGAACCGCCTGCCACCGGTGAATAGCCCCCCGCCATGCCAGCAGTCTCCTTTCCCAAAGAACGATATCGCCTTCAGGTAGGGAACTCGCGACACTGCCGTCCACGAACCGCCGGTGTCGGAGTCCTATTTGCCGTTCATGGCGAAATAGATCAGGTACTTACCGTCAGGCGACAGGTCGGCCCGCCGCTCGTAGATCCGGCCCTTGAGCCATTGCCCAACCTTGAACGTGTCCTTGCGTCGATCCCAGAGAACGGTACAGACTGCTTTGGACGGCCCCCTGCGGAAGATCACGGCGACATCGCTGTCTCGCGCCAAAATTGGATGAAGGCGGGCTGGAATCTCAGGTGTCATCGTCGTAACTGGCGGGGGTGTGAGGCTGCCGGAGCGGCCCCTCCCGGCTGGGCTGATGGATTCCGGTCAGGAGCTGACGCTCCGAAGACACGACTACCATTGTTCAGATGCTGCAAGATACCCGCTTGGAAGCATCTCGAGAACATCCCGGAACAGTTGGTCCTCAGCTTTGTGATTCGCCCGATTCGTCATCAATATGACGTTAAATCTGCTGCGATCTGCCCAAAACGCCACGGCATCGAAAATTCCGTTGGACCCGGCCGGAGCCATCACACGCTGTCCACGGCTGTCCGAATACACCATTCGATCGTCTTTGTACCGCTCCGACTGAGCAGCGCTCTGGAAGTAGACGCCATCGCCGATACCGTCAAAGAACAGTCCCAGGCTTTCGGCCGTCGAGAGCAAGCCCCCGGCACCTTTCAAATTCCATGACGGGCCAGCCGAATCCCACATCGCATCGTCAATCGGATTACCCCAATGCAGATCCCGGTCCCGGCAGCCGTCTGCAAACGGACGTTTCGTATTATCACTGAACCAGAAACCGGTATCGGTCATGCCTGCCGGTTCAAAGATGTGCTGCTGGAGAAGATCCTCGTAGGTTTGTCCGGTGACCGTTTCGTACACTGCCGCCAGCAGCTGATAGCCCAGATTCGAGTACTCTTCCCTCGTGTCCGGTTCAAATATCAGCTTGGCGAGTTCAGCCCGCTCCAGCAGCTCGTCGCGACTGACCGGCACATAATCATAGTCGACAGAATACGGAACCGGCTGGCCGAATTCGTTGATCAGGTCCGGCAACCCTCCCGTATGGCGAATCAACTGCCCGATCTCGACCGCGCCGATTTCACCGCGGAATCCCGGGATGTAGTCACTGACGGTGCCGTCGAAAGACAGGTATCCGTTTTCCTCGAGAGCGTATCCCAAGACTTGCGTCAGCTCCTTCGTGATCGAGCCGATCATGAATACATGAGAGGGGGTAACTTCTTCGATCAGCGTGCAGGACGCGGAACCGAATCCGCGTTCAAACAGTACTTTTCCGTTTCGGGTGATGCGCAGAATGCCGGATGCACCGTTGTCTTCTGCTTCCGAAAGGCGCTCGGACAGTCGAACCCCGAGTGATACTTCTGCAGAAGAACCAATCGCATCAGGAGCCGGCGTACATGCAATCGACAGAAGTGCGGCGAATCCAAAATACAGGTTTTGGCCAATTCCAAAGTTCAGCGACTTGCGCCAACTGAACGGACGCTTCGGGTCACGAGCAGAGACTCTGGCCGACGCCCGGCCAGGGGCTGAAGCCTCGGCCACGAGCTGCCGGTCTACAGGTCCGTTCACGGGCTAGAACAATGCGGTTCCGGCATTGCCCAGGCCCAAAGCCCTGCGATACGCCAACTCGGCTGCTACCAGATCCTCCATGGCGATTCCCATGGCTTTGTAGACGGTGACCTCATCATCACGCTCGCGAAGAGGTGCAAGACCAACGAGTGCGTCACCGAACTTGATGGCATCCGATGCCGAAAAGCCTTGAAGCTCGCCGCAACCTACGGGAGGGGCTTGGAAGGCCGAATCATCTTCAACGTATAGCTTCCCGAGCTGAAGCAGCTCAACCGGCAACTCTCCTCTCGGCGGCGCGTAGCCTACGGACGACACGTGAGTACCCGGCCTTATCCACGAAGCATCAATCACCGGTTCGTATGAGTGGCTCGCGAGGCACACCACGTCTGAGCGACCGATCGCCGCCTGCAAATCCGTAACCGCCTTGGCCTTAGGATGTCTCGCCGCGAGCTTCTCTGCATCATCGTGATAGAGCGAGCTGATCAGAATCTCGTCAAAGTCACGCACCAGCGGCAACAGCCGAAGATGCTCGCGGCCCTGTACTCCGGCACCGACCAGCGTTACCACTTTCGAATCCATGCGGGAAATCTCTCGAACGGAGAGAACCGCCGCCCCTGCCGTCCGTATCCCGGTGATGTAGGTGCCGTCCATGACGCACAGCGGCTTCCCGGTTGACTCGTCAAACAGATTGATCACCGCCAGATGGTTAGGAAGGTCGAGGGCAAGATTGCCCTCGAAAACACAGACCATCTTGACCATCATCGGCGATCCGGGCCTCCAGGCCGGCATCGAGAGCATGAAACCCTTATCGGGCACAGTAATCTCGGGTCGATGCGGCGACTGCATTTCACCGCGTGCAATTGCTCGAAAACCCTCAGCCAGCCCGTCGAGAAGTTCAGACAGGTCGATCAACTCCACGACGTCTGACTCACTCAGGGTCATGACTTCGATGTCGCCCTTGGTAATGTCCGCGGCACTTCTGGCACTGGGGTTGAGCTGTATAGTCATCTAACTTCCCGGCAAAGGCTACAGTCGCGAATGAAGTCAGGTTTCCTGACCACCGAGACTGTCACCGAGCCACAGATACAAGAAGCGGTCATGATGCTTTCTCATCGTTTCAACTCTTGGCAGATTGGCATTCGACGGCGAAGCGCCGGGGACGAGCTCGTGTGTACCCCGCACTCGTCCTTCCCGATCCATCTTCGGAAGATCCCGTAGCTGATCCAACGCGACGTGAATGTGTTGCGCGACTTCAAATGCCGCACGTGGATTATCTATCGCGATGTGTTCCTGAGTTGCGGGCAAAGCTTTCGCAGCCAGTGTCGTCCAACGAACGCGCACAATTAAGCGTCTTTGTACTTGTCAAATATCGCGTCCATCACAGCATCCGAGACAAATCGACCTGCGTCCGCGGCTTTAATGCCTTCCTTGATCCGCTCATCCTGCCAGGCCAGCAAATCCAGAGATTGGTCGATCGCCTGGTTTACCAGGTAATTTCGCGACCGGTCCTGCTGCTCGGCCAGCTTATCGAGCTTTTCAATTTTTTTGGGGTCAGTCCGGATACTGAATGCTCCCGTGGTCATGTCACATTGCCTCGGCGGTTCATTGCAGTGCATCACGGGTCGCTATGATTACAAAGTAATCATAGCGCAAAGTCGCCGTGAGGCGAGCGCAACCGGCATGGTGATTGGAGAATTCGCTGCCGCGATGATCTAGAGTTGACAGCAACTACTCGCGCTCTGTGCTGTCAAAGACGAAGTGGGTGTGTGATGTTATCGGTAGCGCCGCTCTTGCTTGGCCTGATCGGGGTGAGCACTGGCCCCGAGGCTCCAGTGCGTCTCTCGGAATTATCCCAGCGCGCGCAAGTCTTTGTTTGGGATCGCGGCACCCGTCCCGGTCACGCCGACAACAGCGATGTGTTCTTCGATTGGTCGTCGGCGTGCGACGTTTCTACGTCGAGGATTTCGCTCGAAGAAGCGAGGGTCCGCGCATGCCCTGACTGCCCGATGCAGGCTTACCGGGTTGCCGCAGTGTTGGCCCGATATGGCCTGAGTGAAGACCTGTTCAACGGATCGCTGCTGAAAGCGATGCAGGGAATGGTCGGTAGCCCGCTCTTCATCCTGGCTCCGTCAGTACACCCGGGAGCGTGGGCGGAGCACCTCGCCTTCCCCTCGTCCCGCAATCGAGAAGGCGAACTCCATTTGTCGAATATCCTGGACTTCATGAGAATTGTCGACTGGGCGAATGAACGTGATGAAAGAGTAGGAAACGTATCGGAGATGATGAATCTGCTGCTGGGCGGGAGCTACCTGGCACGTACTCGTGCCGTGATTCAGGATAGGTATCCCCGCAGCAGCTACGAGTCGGACGAGGCCTGGGCACATTCCATCCTCCAGAGTGGAATCATCGACGCCAGTACCTTCCTGTCTTTCGTGCTCGAATCGGGTGATGTCGTTCGGCACATGCCGATAGAGACTCGAGCATCGTATATCGAATCGGCCATACTCGTCGCCGCCATGGCAATCCGGCACCGCATGGCGGTTGCATCGACACAGTCGCTGCAGAGCGCTCTCGCAGCAGACTATGCGCTGGAAACGGCATATCTCGCCTTCCTCGACAACCGCTTTGACGGCAGTGCGCTATTAGGAGACCTCCGTCGAAGCTGGACTACGTTCGAGCAGCATAGCCACCTCGACGAGCGGCAGCTCATTGACGCCGCGGCAGCCAATTGCGAGCAGCGCAGTCGTTCGATGGCAGATAGCCTCGCACAGCTCGCGCAGCTTGGGGCCGCAGACCTCTACCTGGTGAGCTTCGGTCCCTTGCACCTGCACGGAATACTCCGAGGCCTCGAGAAACATCGACTGTCATATGTGCTCCTCGCACCGATCGCACATGACGACACGACACCTGCAATTCTGAAATCACCGCCGGACGAAATGGCGAGCTACCGATAGTCGTCAACTGGGTGGGGCACGGTCCGGGTACACCGTTCTGTGGCGCACGATGTCACGCCATGAGCTCGAGGTCTGGCGCGTCTTCAGAGTAGGTCTCGTCGCGTGCCTTGTCGAGAACATCCAGCGGGATCGCAGTACAACGGCGATCAGACCGCAGCCCGCCAGGCAAGACCGCAGTCCTTGTGGATAACTCAATCGCCGCGTGCTGGCGCCGGAAAGATCAGTAGCTTGCGGTCAGCATTAGCCACAGCTTGGTCGTGTCGTCGAAGCTCGAGGAATCAGCATTGAAGAACGCTGCTTTCAGAAGCAGGCTCAGGTTGTCGCCAAGCTTCCTACTGGCCGATGCGTCGATTTCCGAGCCCCATCGGTCACTGCCGGCGTCGGCACGAAAGTCGTGGTAACGCAATGACAGATTCCAGGACCTCAGGCCATAACCCAACCGAAGGTACGTGTCCTGCAAGCCGGCGCCGGGGGTCGACAGGAACTTGTCTGCCCAGCCGTTGAACTTGTGCAGCGTGGCAAGAGGCGTACGAAAGCCTTGCCCGTCATCACTCCCGAGCAGCTCGTAGCCTGCGCCGAGTGACCACGCGTCCTTGCTCCAGATTGCCTGTAGCTGGACGAAGTTGGCATCGAAACCGACCGGGGCACCGTAGGCGCTTGACTGCCGGGCCAGTTCGCCGAGCAGGCTGACCCTTCCACCCGCCAGCCCAGCCGAGCCTTCGAAGCGCAAACCGAAAGTCCGGGTCGAGAACGACGGCTGGTCCTGGTTGTCGATCAGGTAAGCGAATCCGACGACCGACCAGTCTTCAGTGAGCTTGTGCCTGATATTGAGAAGATGAGTGTCCTGGCGGTGGCTGCCGGCCGGCACCGTGCTGCCGAATATTCTTCGGACGCGGTTGACATAGCTGTAGAAGACCTTCGTATCGCGCAGCCCTTCGTAGTTGAGCTCCACGCCGTCGTAAGCCTGCTCGTTCTGACGCCAGACTACGCTCCCGACAAATCGCCAGTCGTCGAGGTTGAGTAGGCGCCGTCCCAGACGAAATTGCCAGTCCTCGTTCGGCTTGTAGGCAAGAAAGAGCTGGTCGAGATCCGGACCCTTCGGGTCGGCGACGATGGGAAACTGGTCCCGCCCGGGGCTGCTGGTGCCCGCGCCCGAATTAAAGTCGCCAACCAGCACCTCGCCCACGTAGTCGTATTCGATGAACCCGCTGAACCCGTTGTAGTCGGCGGTTTCGTAGTTCAACCGCAGCAGTATGGTCGACGCGTTGGCGTTCTTGTCGAACGAATCCTGATCGACGAACTCGTAGCGATAGCGGGCGACTACGCTCGGCGTTCCGCCCGCTATCGCACCGACAATACCGGGGGTCTCGTCCGCGAGTACGGCAATCGGGCTGAGCACCAAGTTGAACAGCAGCCCGACCGTCGCAGCACGCCCGGCGACGATCCGTATCATCAGTACACGTCTTCAACCGTGTTGAACACGTTGAACTTGCCGGTGGGTGTAATGACATCCGGTCCCTTGATGACATGCTTGAGTTTTCGCGTCTCGTCGTCGACCACGACGATCGCGGACTCTTCCTCCTGGCCGCTCCAAACCGAGAACCAGACTTCATCGCCAGCGCGGTTGAACTCGGGCTGAACAACGCGCTTGGGTCCGGGGCCGAGATCGGCCCATTCCGCAATCGGCAATACCTCATAGCCCGCGTCGAGATCGTCGATGTTGAAGACCGCGACGCTCTGGCTGACCGCCTCGTCCGGGTTCAGTGGCGAGTCAACCCAGAGATTCCGCGACTCCGGGTGCGACTTGACGAACAACGAGCCTCCGCCCTGCCCGTTCAGCACGCGCACGACCTTCCAGGCGTTGTCGGGATGACCTTCCGGATCGGTGCCGAGGAACGAGACCTTGTCATTGCCGAGCGCGCTGGTGACCCAGACAGGGCCGAACTCCGGATCGTCGATGTTCGCGCCACGGCCCGGATGCGGGATCTTGTCGACGTCTACGAGCGCCTCGAGGTCGCGATCCCGGGAGTCCACCACCGCAATCTTGTCCGACTGGTTGGCCGCCGTCAGGAAGTAGCGCTTGCTGCGATCCCAGCCACCGTCGTGCAGGAAGCGTGCTGCGCCAATGTCGGTGACGGTAAGGTTGTCGATGTCCGAGTAATCGACCAGGAGGATATGACCGGTCTCCTTGATATTGACGATGAACTCTGGGTGCTCGTGCGAGGCGACGATCGCGGCAACACGTGGCTCGGGGTGGTACTCCTGTGTATCAACGGTCATGCCGCGGGTCGATACGACCTTCAGCGGCTCCAGCGTGTTGCCGTCCATGATGACGTATTGCGGCGGCCAGTAGGAGCCGGCGATCGCGTACTTGTCTTCGTAGCCCTTGTACTTCGACGTCTCTACCGAGCGCGCCTCGAGGCCAACCTTGATTTCAGCCACGATCTGCGGGGGATTCATCCACAGGTCGATCATGTCGACCTTGGCATCGCGGCCAATGGTGTAGACGTAGCGGCCTGACGCGGACAGCCTCGAGATGTGCACGGCGTAGCCCGTCGGCAGGATGCTCACGATCTCCTTAGTATCGCCGTCGATGATCGCAACCTGGCCGCTGTCCCGAAGCGTCACGGAGAAGAAGTTCTCGATATTGCGATCATGCTGTGGCCGCTCGGGGCGGTCTTCCGGCGCAACGAGCACTTTCCAGGCCGCCTTCATGTCACCAAGACCATACTCGGGCGGCGCCGGCGGCTCCTGCTGCAGGAATCTGGCCATGATCTCGACCTGCTCCGGGCTGAGCTCGCCCGACGTACCCCAGTTGGGCATGCCCGCCGGCGAACCATAGGTAATCAGGGCCTTCAAGTAGTCCACGCCCTTCTCGCGCGTAATGTCGGGCGTCAACGCCGTACCGGTCGCGCCCTTTCTCAGCACACCGTGGCAACCGGCACAGCGTTCGAAGTAGACCTGTGTCGCCATCGCGTACTGGTCTTCGGTCAGCACCGGACCTTCGGCGCTCTGCACCTGTTTCGTCTCCTCCGCCGGAATGGGCGACGGCGTGCCCTGGTAGCGCATCTCACCTTCGGTCGCGCCGGTGTGGCGCTGGCCCTCGGCCCGGTCTTCCTGGCCGAGTTTGACCCGCAACCCGGCAACCTCGTCGAACGAGACTGCAGCGAAGTCGTTGCCCCACGAATTGAACACATAGGTCATCGCTGCGGCGAGCTCGGCGTCACTCAGGTAGCCCATGCTGGGCATCACCGCGTTGTATTCCTTGCCGTTCACCGTAATGGGGCCGGACAGCCCGAACAGCGCGACCGAGAGCACCTCCTCACGATCGCGCTCCAGATAGTCTGACCCGGCCAACGGGGGAAACGCACCGGCGAGGCCCTGACCATTCGCCTGATGGCACGCGCCGCAATGCGTTTCGTAGGCCGACTTGCCCTGCGACATCAACTCTTCGAAGGTGCCGGCTGACGTCTCGGCCGTATGCACCGCGGCAGAATCGTTTTGTCCATAGACCGGAGCACATGCCGCAATCGAAACTGCAGCAATGAGCACAGCCAGAGGTTGCCAGTTGAACAGTGAGAACTTCATTGGATTCAAGCTCCTGAAGGTGGGTTTCGTTGACCGACTACCAACTCGTATCGACGCCGACTGTGAAACTCCGGCCTGGTCGTGAGAGGTACGCTATTGTCGGGTCGTCCGCTGCCAGGCCTCGGATATCGGTCCACGACCAGTAGGTACGATCCGTGAGATTCAGCACACCGGCACGCAGCGTTAAACCCGCGCTCACGCGACGCGCAAGGAAGAAGTCAAACACGACATGTCCGGGCGCTTCGAAAAGCTCTCCCCCCGATTCGTCGCGCTCCGACCAGTCGTCGGTAAAGGTGCTCTGCAGCCGGGCCCGCCAGCGATCGTCGACGGCTGACCAGCTCAGGCTGACGACAGCCTGCGGCGGGCCTACCGCGTTGAGCGCTCGACCGCTGTCGCCGTCCTCTCCGCTTGCCCAGTAGAGCCTTCCTTCCAAGCCGAAGCGGTTCCGGCCGCCTTCCAAGGCGATTGCCGCGCCGGCCTCTACGCCTTCGACAGTTGCCCGGGAGATATTCTGCGCCTGGAAGAGGATTCGTCCGCTCTCGGGGTCCGGCCCGAGGCGGACACGGGACTCGATGAAGTCCTCATACTCGGTTCGGAAGATCGAGAGATCTGCACTCGCATTCGTGCCGCGCCAGCGAATGCCGACGTCGATGCCGTCGGAGCGTTCCGGCTTCAGGTCCGGGTTAGGAATTGCGCGGTAGTTGAAGAGCGGAACTTCGAGACTGACGTTGGCGTCTTCGTACGGCGGCGCCCGAAAGCCGTGTGCATACTGGAGCCAAACCTCCGCGGATGCCGCCGGCCGATAGATCAAGCCGAGCTTCGGCGACAGCTCTGACTCTGAGATGGCCACCGGCTGAGTGAACGGGTAATCCTCGAGGTACATGGCATCGGCTTCTGGATGCATGTCATACCAGTCCGCGCGCAGGGCAGCGATCACTGACCAGACGCCCAGCGTAGCGGTGTCTTCAAGATAGGCGCCCCAGTCCGTTGTCCGGCTGATCGGGAAATCCCGGAGCGGAAAGACTTCGCCGAGCAGGGTTCTGCTCTGCAAACCGTTTGCCAGGTCGGTCTCGAGCCCGTCCCGGTATTCCTCGGTCTGCCGTTGGCGATACTCGATGCCGAAGCCCAGTTGATGGCTTGCTCTGCCCGCCTCCAGAAACTTCTGGAAATTCGCCTCGAATCCGTGAACGTCCTGCTCAAACGAGAACACGCGGTCGATCGCGACCGGGCGGCGAGCCGCTGCACGCTCGTCATAGGTTTCCTGGTACACGTCCGATTGCTGAACGTAGGCTCGCAGCACGCCGTCGTCGACCAGCCCCCCGGCGCCAAAGAGGTACTCGAGACTGAGAATGTTGCTTTGATTCTCATCGCGGCCTTCCAGCGCCGTCGTGCTGCGAAAGCGCCCGCTACCCAGCATGGACACCAGCTCGGAGTCCACGTTGCTGCGCTGGTGATACACGCCGGCCCGCCAGGCGTTGCCCAGCGGGTCGTCGACGACAATCTTGAAAAGCGCGGAGCGACCCCTGGCGTCGCGATGATCGAGAGTTTCATCAACGGCGGCGGCGTCGGACTCCCCGGCACGCTGCAGCGACCCGCCAATCAACATGGATACGCTGTCAGCCGAAAGCGCCTGCACTGCCGTGGCGTGAACGGAGCCATTGTCGTCACGATGATTGATAAACGCGGTTCCGCCCTTCCCCGGGCCGCCCGTGAGTGTGTGGGGGTCCGGCGTGCGCATCGCCACGACGCCACCAATAGCGGCGCTGCCGTATAGCGCGGACGCCGGTCCACGCAGCACCTCGATCGTGTCGACTAGCCCGGCATTGATGAAGTCCCGCGTTGCGTTGGAAAAACTGCCGACGTCGTACTGATCGCTCAGGGGAACGCCGTCGATCAGCATGGCTACGCGATTGCCGCTGATGCCACGAATGTTGATGCTCTCGGACCCGAATCGGGTCCCGGCTGACTCGAAATCGATACCAGGCGCATAGCGGAAAACGTCTGCGAGCGTGTTACCGAGCTCGAAACGAACGGCGTCACTGGTGAATACGCTAACCGTCGCGGCCACGTCGCGAATCGACCGTCCGTGCTTGTGCGCCACGACGACGATCTCGTCCAGCCGTTCGCCAGGCCCGATTGATCCGCCGTCGCTGTCGTCCGCCAGGGCCGGCGAGATCGCAACGATCGAGAGCGCAATCCATCTGGCCAGGCGCGTCCTGCCTCGCCGAGTCATTCGGCGCTCCCGTCGGTTCTCATTGTGCGCCTTACTCTTGGAGCGTTCGGATATAGGCAATGACGTCCTTCATTGCCTGCTCGTCCGGCAGGACTTTCGCCATGGGCGCCATCTGCTGGCCGTAGATATCGGCCGCCAGGGCGCCGCGCTGACCGCCGTGAAACTTCTTGAGCTGGGCAAGCTGGTACCAGTCATCAATCACGATCAGTCCAGGAGCATTCAGGGCCTCGTTACCGGCGGCGTTCGCTCCGTGACAGGCTGCACATGCCGCGTAGGCCGGGCTTCCCCTCGCCTCGTCACCGTCCAGCGTCCGTTTCGGATTCGCATCCGGAAGGGTACCGATGTAGGCAACTACGTCGGCGATCTTGGTGTCGCTCTCGAGGCCTCGGGTCATCTGCGCCATAGTCTTGCCAGG
Source organism: Candidatus Binatia bacterium (assembly GCA_028278325.1). Classification (GTDB taxonomy): domain Bacteria; phylum Desulfobacterota; class Binatia; order UBA1149; family JAJCZL01; genus JANQEO01. The sequence continues at coordinate 16,891 of JANQEO010000336.1, read as the reverse complement.
CTGATCGTCGTCGGCATGACCGCGAATGCCGTCCCGGAAGTTCCGCAATTGACGCTCGAGATACCAGGACTCGAGACCGGCAATCGCCGGGGCGCTTACCAGCTGGTTGCCCTCGCCCCTGAAGCCGTGGCAGCTCGCGCATAGCTTATAGTCCTGCGCGCCGTGGTCCGCGTTTTGTGCCGAAGCTGGTGTTGCGACGATCAGGAGACCGACCACCGCGAGGAAGACGCCTGGAAATATCATCGTATCGATCGCCTCGATTTCGGGCATGTGGCTAACACCCGGCGATGCTGCCGCCGGGGATGCAAGGTGCACGTTAGGTGGAGATCGGTAGCTTCGCCTTGATCCAGATCAAGGACGGCTATGGCCCGCGGCCTACACTTGCTGAACACTCAACAGAGGTGCAACCATGGACGAGGCTATCGGTCTGAAGGCGCTTTTGCTCGCCACGATGGCCGGCGCGGCCATCGTATTGCTTGGTGCATTCTATGCGCTTTTCTTTGCGCTCGGCCGGCTGCATGCCAGTTCGCGATTCGCAGTGGCGGCGATGACGTCCTATACGCTATTGGCTGGCGCGGTATACGTGCTTGTGCGTTCGCTGGCACTCGACGGCGTCTGGATCACGGTCGTCGTCGTGATGCTGGCAGGCTATTTCCTGCTGCCGCGAGCGATCTGGCGGCTATGTGTTGGCACACATGGCGATTCAGAAACCGACATCACTGAGGGAGCCTCCCGATGAATGATATCCCCTGGTGGTCCCGCGAGGACCTCTGGCGCAAGACGGCCATCTGGGTCACGGCCTTCATGGCTGTCGTTCTCATGGCACTCACCTTCGACACCGTGAGGCAGATCACGGAAGGTGGTGAACGGGTTCCTGCGTACGGCGTCATCAACAACAAGATCTTCTACGAGTACGACGACGAGCACGGCTACCAGGTGCCGCGGATCGGCGAGACGGCGCCGCTGTTCGGCGAAGTCCTGGACGAGGAAGCCGCGAAATCGCTCGTTGCCCTGGGCAAGCTGACGGTACAGGCCAAGAACTGCATGAACTGCCACACCTTGCTCGGCAACGGCGCCTACTACGCTCCGGACCTGACCAAGGCCTGGCTCGACCCGGGCTGGGTCCACGAGGATTCTCGGGAACAACTCATGATTGCATTCCTCACGGACCCGGAAGGCAACGCGCGGACCTTCGGCACCGGGCGCAGGATGCCGAACCTGGACATCACCGAGGAGGAAGCCCGGGGCGTCGTCGCATTTCTCAAGTGGATGTCGTCGATCAACACAAATGGTTTCCCCCGAGGTTTCACGCCGCTCGAGCAGGAGGACGGCGCATGAGCACCGCAGCAAGCACCCTCGAAGCAACCGGGGCCCGAGCAGCCGGCCCCCTGACAGCCGGCCAGCGCATTGCAATGTACTACTTTGTCGCCGCAATGGTTCTTTTCACGGCGCAAATCCTGTTCGGCCTCATCTCGGGCCTTCAGTACCTATACCCGGACTTCCTTTACAACCAGCTTGACTTCAACGTAACCCGCATGGTGCATATCAACGCCATGGTGGTCTGGCTGCTTTACGGGTTCATCGGCTCGGTCTACTGGTTAGTCGAGGACGAGGCCGGCACCGATCTCGTCGGTACCAAGCTCGCCATGATCAACTTCTGGGTGCTCACTGCGGCCGTGGCGGTAGTAGTACTCGTGTATTTGTTCGTTCAGATCGGTCCAGGCGAGCTCAAGTCGATCTGGCTCATCAATGAAGGCAGGGAGTACATCGAGGCACCCCGCTGGGCGGACATCGGCATTGTGGTTTGCATGCTCATCTTCTTCTATAACGTGGCCGCGACGTTCATGAAGGGCAAATGGAGCGGCATATCCGGTGTTCTCGTTCTCGATCTCGTCGCGCTTGCAGGTCTCTATGTGGCCGGCATGTACTTCACGCCGAACGTATCGGTCGACCAGCACTGGTGGTGGTGGGTCATTCATCTTTGGGTCGAAGCCACCTGGGAGGTCCTCGTCGGCTGCATCATGGCCTGGGGCCTGATCAAAACGCTGGGCGCCAACCGCCGGATCGTTACGACCTGGCTCTACATCGAGGTTGCGATGATGTTCGGCTCCGGCATCCTGGGGCTCGGACACCACTATTTCTGGATCGGTACACCCGAGTACTGGTTGACGGTCGGCGGCTTCTTCTCTGCGCTCGAACCGATCCCGCTCGTCGCAATGGTCGTGCATGCCGTTTACGACTCGGGACGGCACGGATTCAAGAGCACGAACCATCCTGCACTCGCCTGGCTCATTGCACACGCGTTCGGCAACTTCTTCGGTGCGGGTGTCTGGGGATTCATGCACACCTTGCCGCAGATTAATCTATACACACACGGGACACAGTGGACGCCTTCTCACGGCCACCTGGCGTTCTTTGGCGCCTATGCAACGATCAACATTGCGATGATTTACCTCGCGATACAGCGCGTCAGGGGCAACGTCTGGATGTCCGGTAATCTCCCCGACGGCGGCTGGAAGTGGAAGTGGTCGCTCGGCCTTCTCAATGTTGGCGTCCTCGGCATGACAATGGCGCTGCTTATTGCCGGCTATGACCAGGCGTTCATCGAGCGAGCGCTCGAGGGCTCTACCTGGAGCGGCTACTTCCAGGCACAGCAAACGGCATGGTTCACACAAAGCATGAGCTGGCGAATGATCTTCGGCTGGGTCACCGCAATCGGTACGGTGCTGCTGTTCTGGGACATGCTGACGATAGGCGCCGCCGAGAAACGGCCCATCAAGGACGTTTCCGGAGCACATCTTGAGCATGCGCCTGCCTGAACCCGGCGTGGTGTCTGCCATGGCAGACACCGCCCGGGTGGTAGACTCCAGTCGCATGGATTCAGCCTCAGAGGTCGGCAACGCGGTCCGGCAACACTACCTGTTTGCCGGACTCTCAGAAGATGACTTCGCAACCCTGGCTGCGGAGGCCTCCGTCAAGCACATTGACCGCGGCACAGCCCTGTTTCATCGGGGTGACCCGTCGTCTTGCTTTTACTTCCTCGACACGGGACTCGTCGAACTGAGCCTCGTTTCACCGACCGGCGAGAAAAAGACGCTCGAGGTCGTTGGCCCGGGCCGCACCTTCGCCGAGGCCGTTGCCTTTATGCAGGAACACAGATTCCCGGTGACGGCGGAGGCGCTCGAACCCAGCCGACTCTGCAGAATACCTGCTGACGTCTACGTCGAATTGATCCGGTCGAACCCCGACGCTTGCATGCGACTGCTCGCTGACATTTCGCGGCACCTCCATGCACGAGTCAGGGAGATCGAGCACTTGACGATCCAGAACGCCCGCAGCCGGTTGATCAGCTACCTGCTCGACCACATCGCAGAACGAAATGATGATGAGGCAACGGTTCGGTTGTCCCTGCCACGGCATGTAGTTGCGTCAAGGCTCTCTATCACGCCGGAAACCCTGTCGCGGCTGATCAGGAGCCTGACCGATGAAGGCCTGATCTCAGTCGAAGACCGAATCGTCTTCATCCATCGCCTCGCGGACCTAAAGCTGTACTACTGACGAAAGTCCAATAGTCGAATCGGATTCTGTAGCGATGCCAGCGCTGGAATATGAACCCGCTTGTTGAAGTCTTCATGATCCTGATTACGCAGGCGCCGGGCGGCGAACTCAGCGGTGCATTTGCCGTGCAGAAAAGTCGAGAGCATTGCGACGGGCGGCTACCCGCGATTGCCGCCGTCGTGGAAGCGAGCGGTACGGCGGTTCTCGAGTCCGTTTGCGCGTCCGGGACCTGGAGCTTCTCGCCGTACGTGCACGGGTTCGAGGCCAGCAGTTCTGATGGTGAGATGCAGGTCTATCGCGTTTCTTTCGATGAAGACTCGCCGACCAGCGTGGCCATTACGCCGGCGGTCGATCGATCGGCGTGCGAGTCATCGCTCGCAACGGCGAGCCCGCGGACCTATTGTGTCTCGAGCCGTCAGCGACTGCTGGGTGACGACCGTGAACAGTCCGTTCGGGAGAAGGCAGGTGGGTAACCGAAATCCAGTCCTTCGACTGGCATGACCGAACACTCACGCTGGGTTCCGTTCGCCTGGGGGTTCCGGCCCTTCTTCCTGCTGGCCGGGCTGTACGCAGTTGTCTCGATTGCGGTCTGGCTCTTCGTCTACGCCAATGGCGCTGCGCCGTTCGGACCGGTAGCGCCGTCGCTCTGGCATGCGCACGAGATGCTTTACGGTTTCGTCGGCGCCGCGATTGGTGGCTTCCTCCTGACGGCGGTCCCCAACTGGACCGGCGGCAGGAGTATCAGCGGCGTACCACTGGCAACACTGGCGTTTGCATGGTTGGCGGGTCGGGTTGCGATAACGCTTGCAGCGTTCATGCCCAGTGCGCTCGTATCCTTGCTCGCACTGGCGTTCGTCCCCGGCGTCTTGGCAGCGCTGCTCAAGTCGCTGCTCGACTCGGAGAATCGCCGCGTGCCGCTCCTCGCACTGCTGATTGGCTACTGGCTGACGGACGCTGTCTTCCTGTACGGCGTGTTCACAAATACTCCTGGCACAGCGAGATCGGCGCTTGGCGCTGGGATCGGTATCGTGCTGCTGTTGGTGACGATCATCGGCGGGCGAATCGTTCCCGTCTTCACGGCCAATGCGCTTCGCCGCAGCGACTGCGACGTCACCACCCCCGCAACGCCTCGCCTCGATCGCCTGGTGATCCTGTCGATGGTGGCCTACGTGCTTGCTGACCTGATCCAGCCCGGCCCGGCCTGGCTTGCGGCGACCGCCGGAGTTAGCGGTATGCTCCATCTCTGGCGCTTCGGCCACTGGCGCGGCCACCGGACCTGGCGTGAGCCCATTGTCTGGATACTGCATATCGCCTACGCCGCATTGCCGCTCGGCTTGCTTCTGCGAGCCCTGTATCACTCGACAGGCGCGGCATGGGCTGTGCACTGGCAACACCTCCTGACGGTTGGCGCCGCGGCAACAATGATTCTCGCGGTGATGACGCGCGCCGCGCTGGGCCACACGGGCCACCCACTGAAGGTCGCACCGATCATCGCCGTTGCCTACGCGGCCCTGGTTGCGGCGACGTTTACACGCGTATTCGGACCTTCCGCGCTTCCGTACATGAAGTCCGTCATGCTCGCGGGCGGGCTCTGGTTTTTTGCTTTCGCTGCCTACTCGGTCGTCTACACGCCGATACTGACCCGCCCCCGCGCCGACGGGCAGCCGGGTTGAGCACACGGAAGGCCTGACTGTGCGCAATCAGGGTCTTGCTTCGAGTACTGAATTCGGGGCAACCCACTCAAGGAGTGGGGCGTCCGGGAAAGCCGGGGTGGTGCACACAGCTACAGGGGGCTCTCCTCCCCAATCACCATCGGACCCCGTCGATAGCCGAAGGCACCCTTGCCGTCCCAGTTCATGCCGTCAGGATATCGCACTTCCACGCCCTCCAGATCGAAGCGCCCGAAGAGCCTCATGTTTACGCCAACTTGATCCGCAGACGGGTTGTTCGCTTTGAAGTCGTCAGTGAGATCAAAGTGAGTCGTGGCCCCACAGATTTCGCATGAGTGTACCTGGGCAGCGGCTCCTTCCTTGTCGCGCCGCACGAAGGACGTCGTCCGTCCAGACGTCGTGATCTCAGAAGCTGCGAAGTACCCCCAGGCGGCACCTGCTTTCCGACACAAGCCACAATCGCAGTCGTGTATGAAGTCAGGTTTCCTGACCACAGAGACTGTCACCGAGCCACAGATGCAAGAAGCGGTCATCGTGCTATCTCCTCATCGTTCCGGACGTTCTAGTATCTTTCGCGAATCTACAGCTCGACAATCGGTTCGAAGCCGCCGTAGACGAGACGTTTGCCGTCGAAAGGCATGGGATTTTTCTTCGGATCCATCCGCTCGTCGTTGAACTCGTCAGACGTCATCGTCTTCATGGCCTTGTCACGCGTTGCCTTGTCAGGCCATTCGATCCACGAGAACACGACCGACTCGTCTGCTTTCGCCTGAACCGACTTGCCGAAATCGGTCACCTTGCCTTCGGGCACGTCGTCAGCCCAGCATTCGACAACCCGCGTAGCGCCGAGATCGATGAAGACACTGTCACCCAGCTTCGCGTGCTCAATGAATTTCTGCTTGTTCGCCGTCGGCACGGCCATCAAGAATCCGTCGATGTAACTCATTGTTCTCCTCCTGCAGCTCGAAGTCACGAAGAATACTAGAGCAAGTGGATGGACGGCGCTCCGATTCTGCGGCAGACCGCGATTCTCAGTTCGGAAACCCGATCGGCGGCCTCGCCACCATCAGCCAGAAGATCGCCAGCACCGCAACAAAAGCCGGCACCCCAAACGCGAACCACAGTCTGAAGAGCCGAAAATACCGCTCGGGCAGCGGAACCGAGTTGGATAAGGACTCCCGCGCGATATTGCGCATCATCGTCTGCATGTACACGACAGGTATCCACAGGGCGCCCGTCAAAACATAAAGACCGATCGACGCCACGAGCCAGCCCTGTGTCCAGCTCCATCCCACAGCGTGTACCAGCAGCGCGCCGGTGATGGGCTGAACGGCCACTGCGGTCGCCGTGAACACGTAGTCCGCGAGAACGACGACGCCGGCCGTATGCGCGATCACGGCAGGGTTCCGGGTGCGGTGCGCCATCAACATGAAGAAGGCGATTCCCACCCCGGTTCCGAAAAGGACGGTGGAACCGATTATGTGCAGCCAGCGCAGGACGGCAACGGTGGTCATCGTCCCGATCCCAACAGGCCTGCGGCAACGAGCGCAAGCACGGTCGCGGGCAAGACCTTCAACAAGGGCCCGAGCGGATCAGCCCAGAGCTCGGGGCGAATCACCGAAGCTGCGCCGAGGTAGCCGAGTCCGACGATGACCATGCCCCAGCTTGCGGCCTTGGCCCACGGACGGAACAGGATGAACGCGCCCAGACAGACGTCGACGAGTGCGCCGGCCGCGGCAACACGTCGCGCGGCTCCGGCCGCAAGCCCCGTCTGCGCGGCAGCGGCGTCCAGATGGACGAGAGCGATTGCTCCGGAGAGTATCCAGAATGCCGACAGCACGGCCACGACCACGGGCAGCAAGAGGTACAGTCTGGCAAACCAACGTTCCTGCGCCGTCGACGGCAGACGAGCCAGTGTCTGCCGCAGGTTCGAGAGCTTGCGCCCGCTCACTGCCCGCAACGGTTCGGGGTCGCCGACGACGTTGTCGGAAAGCACCCGCATCGCGGTCGTTCTCAACGGCGATCGCCAGCCGAGGTAGCCGAGTCCGTCGGCCACCCTTGCCGCAACGAGAACGAGCCGCTCCGGCACGTCGATCGTCACCCTGGCCGCCCGCATGCCGAGCCAGCTACGCAATTCGATGAGCACCGACCGCAGGGAGTGAGGGCGGTCCTCCACGACGTCCAATGCCGTACGAGCAGGAATCCGGCCCTTCGCAGCGTCGCGTGCGAGCTCTGCGAGATCGGACAGCGCGACCGTCTGAACCTGACGATCGCCGAACACGACCGGCAGCGCCGCCGGAACACTGGCTATCGTGCGCAGCAGAGCCGTCCCACCGTAGGCGCTTGCGCCGATGACGAGCCCGGGCCGCAGAATGACCCAGTCCAGCCGACTGCGGCGCAGTCTTGCGTCGCCGCGCGCTTTGCTGCGCATGAATTCGGTGCTGGCACCCGGATCCGCGCCAACGGCCGAGATCTGCACGAATCTCCGAACGCCGCGCGTCTCGCAGGCCGCCACCAAGGCCGCCACGGACCGATGATGGATCGCCTCGACGTCGTCCTTCAGGCCCGACTGCAATGCGCCGGCCGCGTTGATGACGACGTCTATCGATTCCAGGTGTTCGTACCAGGATTCCTCCGTCACGAGTCTGGCGATGTCGGCTTCGATCCAGGTAGCCGCCGAGAACAGCCGCCTGCCGGTCTTTCCGGATCGGCCGACACAGGAAACCGCGTGCTCTGAAGATGCCAACAGGCGGGCAATCTCGAGACCGATGAATCCGTATCCGCCGAGGATGAGAACACGCAAGGCTTACACTGGCCTGTCTGCTGTCATGAGATCGTTCGAAGCCGTTCTCGTTCGGCCGGTTTCCGGATGTCGGCTGGAGGTCGGCGGCCCGGGCGGCGCTCAGTCTTCGACTTCCACAATCATCTCGATCTCGACCGCCTGACCCCGGGGCAACGACGCCATGCCGACAGCAGCACGCGCATGCCGGCCACGCTCGCCGAAGACTTCGACGATGAGATCCGAAAAGCCGTTGATGACGGCAGGTTGTTCCACGAAATCCGGGTGTGAATTCACCATCCCGAGCACCTTGACGACGCGCTTGACCTTGCCGAGGTCGCCGAGCATCTGCTTGAGCACTGCAAGCTGATTGATCGCGGTAAGCCGCGCCCCCTCATAGCCTTCGGCGATGCTGACATCGGCGCCCAGCTTGCCGACGATCTCGCTGCCGTCCGCCCGCCTCGGCCCTTTGCCGGCGAGGAAGATGAGATTTCCCGTCCTCACGCCGTTCACGTAGTTGGCCACCGGCTCCGGCGCGGGCGGCAACTCGATGCCGAGCGCTTCGAGCCTCGCTTCCGGATCGAAGTCGGACTCTTCGGCAGGGCTCTGCCCGACCACGGTACCCGTCCCGAGTAGGGCCAGGGCCATCGTTCCTACGATCAGACGGGGGAGCCGGTTCATACGTTTGCCTTTGTCAGGGTTTTGGGGATACGGCGTTGTGCGAGTTCGTCACCTGGCGCGGTTGATCAGACCACCGATGTCGTCACGCATCCAGCCCCGATCTCACGGCCGCCGGAATCAGTCGCCGAGCGCGTCCTCTATGTTTGCCACTAGGAAATTCCTTTTTATACAGGGTACTACACACTACTCTCGAAGTAGATTCTAGAAATGTTACCGCGGTAACGTCGGCGCTTCCACTCCTCGACCGCCGCCGTTCGATCCCAATCAAGCACTGTAGGCAATTGCTCCTATTTCGCAGCTCGTGTCTGAAATCGGCTCGAGATTCAGGGAACCGAATAGCTGGATGTTCGAGAACCCTGCGTCTTCGAGCTCTTCTCTCAATCGTTCCGGTGAAAAGTACTGCATCCAGTTGAATATCTCGAAGCTCTGCTCTTGTTCGAAAATGCCGTAGTGATCGACACAAACCGTCTCTTCGGGATAGATCCACCTCCGATGGATGCCAACGTATTGACCGGGCGACCAGAACCCGTCCATCAGATTCTGTTCGATTTCGAGGGTTTCTTCGACAACCGAGAAAGACGCTTCGCTGACCACGTCGAGAACGAGACAGCCGCCGTTCCTCAGCGCCTTCAGAATTTTCCTCAGCAACGAAGCTCGGTTGTCCGGCGATAGCGCGCAGAAGTCAAAGTAGATCAACGTCACAACATCGTAGTCGCCTCCCAGCGGATCACGCATATAGTCCGCGACACGATACCGCTGCCCGCTCTGTTCGCTCGCCAACTGGGCCCTCGCAAAGTCGACGGACCCGGGCGACAAGTCAATGCCCAGCACATCGGCGCCGGCGGCGGCGAATCTTGTGGAGTACAGGCCTGGTCCACACCCCAGATCGCAGATTCTCTTGCCGTTGAGCCCCAGTTTCCCGTCGAGAGCGCGGACTATCCGGTCGATGTCCTCAACTGGGCGTGACGCGAGAGGTGTTTCCTGATCCAGGTGCAACGACAACATGCGTTCAGCGATATGAGCTCGTGTCCACAACTCGCGAGTGGTTTCTTCGGAATAAATTGCCGGCCGAACGGCGAATCGTCTGATCGTTTCGTACACAGCTAATTCCCGTCCAGGCCAATAGCCCGAACATGTGAAGTCGATAGGGGAGGCGCATGGCAGGAGGGACAGTGTCTATGCACGTCCGATCGGCGATTTCTGAATCTCCGCCTGAGTCACGAACACGACCAACATGCTCTCCGAGTCGTACCAGACCAGTCCGCCCTCTTTGCGCTTCAACGTGATATCGACGCCATCGCCGAGGCCGGCGTCCCTCAGACGCTCCTGATCACGGTCGCTGACGATGACCTGGTAAATGATCTCGTGCCGTTCCTGACCACTGACGAAGGCTCTTTGACGCATCCACTGACCATCGCCGTGTTGATCCACCGGCTGCGGCAATAGTTCGCCCTGCAATACCCGAATACCATCGAATCCGTCCTGCAGCTCAATCTCCACTTCCTCCTGCTCGAACAAATCCAACCTGACGACGTTTCGATTGGGATCCAGCACCAGAGCGTTGATGACATTCGTGTCCAGGTACTCGTCATACCCACCCCAGGTAATCGTCTGCAGATCTCTGATATCGTAAGTCACATCGTGGTCCTCCGCCGGCGCCGCTGAAGCAGACTTCCGCAGGAACGATTTCCACCCGAGCCGTTTCTCGTCGTCCTCGATGAGGATCGGGTGTCGGCGGCGCCAGCTGACGGCGCCCGGGTGGGTTCCCATCCGAATCAGACGAACGAGAGCCTCGTCTTGCCAGCGCGAGCAAAACATGTGCTCCGCCTCGTCCCGAGTCATTGTTACGGTTCCAATCTGTTCCAGGGCATCGTGACTCGCGCAAGCCATGCTGACGAGATCCAGGAACGCACAGTTCTGGCAGCTCTTGACTATCTCCAGGGGCTCCGAGCGCTGACTGACGAAATCATCCTCTGGCTGCCGGAATGACTTGTAGATCTGCAGGACTTCCTCGAGAGACAGTTCGGGTGGTGGCGGCTGCTCGCTCAGGAGCTTGCGGACACTTGCCTCCCTGCACCAGTGGTGAGCCGAATGGCCGGCGCTGTTCCTGAAGCGCGGGTCGGCCCCATGCTCGAGCATGACTTCGACGACCTCGATGGCACCACTCGCTACGGCGTGCATCAGAGCCGAACCGTCTTCCCAGACGACGTTTGGGTCCGCGCCGGCTCTCAACAGTTCTCCCAGAATCTGGGCGATCTCGTCGCGCTTGGGCTTGTCCGAGGACGACGCACGCAGCATCGGTCGAATCAGAACCGGCGTCCCTCGGTCCACGTTGGGATCGGCGCCGTTCTCCAAGGCCTCACGCACGCGAGCGAGATCGCAATCGCCAGCCGCATGATAGAGGCTGGAATTTGCGTTCGTGTCTGAAGAACTCACGCTACCCTCCCGAATCGACTGAGAGAGCCAGAGTTTATCGAAAGTCTGCCGCAAATCGTGGAAACCGGGGGCAGACCCCGGTTTCGAACACGAATGCCTTCGACGATCAGTCGCCGAGCGCGTCCTCGATGCTCGCTACCAGACGTGCGTCGTACGGCTTCGTGCGGGGGCTGAATTCAGCGATCAGCCCGCCGTCCCGGCCGATCAGGTATTTGTGGAAGTTCCAGGTCGGGTGGGTGCCGGCGGCGGCGGCCAGCGCGTCGAAAAACGGATGCGCCTGCCCTTCCCTGACGGTGACCTTCTCGAACATCGGGAAACGTACGCCGTAGGTGAGACGACAGAAGCTCTGGATCTCCGCTTCCGTCCCCGGCTCCTGGCCGAAGAAGTCGTTGGACGGAAAGCCCAGTACGACGAGGCCCCGGGCTTCGTACTCCTGGTAGAGCGTCTCGAGACCGTCGTACTGCGGCGTGTTGCCGCACTTCGACGCTGTATTGACGACGAGCACGACCTTGCCGGCGTAGGCCTCGCCGAGATTGACGACGTCTTCGGACGCGAGCCTGCGGAAATCGTGGTCGAGCAGGGACGTGCCGGCGGACCAGCCAGGCAGGGCGATCATCGCAAGCAGGATTGTCGGAACGAAACGCATGTCTAAACTCCCGGTGTCAAAATCAAGTTGCAGAATACAGCTCGGAGTGCTGTTGACCAGGCCCGGCCCGCAAGGTTCGGATCGAGGACGAAGGCCGACGCGTCGTCGACCGCCCGGCCGTTAAAGACGCCGCGCAATGGCCACGCCGGCCGCGGAGCCCGCGCCGACGGTCCTGTACCACAGGCGGGCGATCGTGCCGGAGGGCTCGTCGATGCGGCCGCGCGCATCGTCGCGGTGCTCGATCTCCTCGTCGCAGAAAGACTGAAGCACGTCCACGAGCGAGCGTAGTTCCTGCTCGCCGCGCATGTCGTCTATCTGTTCGAGGTAGTGTCGTTCGACGAAGGATTCGACGGCGGCGATCGTGCGGAACACCGTGAGCCGGCCGAACAGCGCCGAGACCGCACCCAGGCTCCAGCCGGCGGCCCACCAAAGCGGGATCAGCCGGCTCCGGTGCTGCCGCGGCAACCAACGGTCGAAGAATCGCCGGTGACGAAGCTCCGTGCGCAGATGGGCCCTGGCGAAGCGGGTGACGTCCGGGTCGCGGCTCACCGCGAGAATCCCGCAGTAGATGGCGACCGCGCCGCTCTCGCCGGCGTGATCGGAGCGCAGATCGGCAATCTGCGCCCGGGTCAGGGGCAAATCCTGAAACGATTCGATACAGGTTTTCACGCCCTTGATAATAATGTCTAGATTATACTTAGACAACTTATAGACATATCGCTCGAGAGCCCCTGCGCTCCGGAACCCGCCATGCCGATGCACGATACGACCGTTTCCCAACGCGAAGTCGACTTCTACACCCGCCTCGCGGAAAGCTGGTGGGACCGGGACGGTCCGTTCTGGCCGCTCCACAAGCTCAACGAGCTGCGCACGCAGTACATCCGCGACCGCCTGTGCGCGCATTTCGACCGCGACCCGGATGCGGCGACGCCCTTGCACGGACTGACGGTGCTCGACGTCGGCTGCGGCGGCGGCATCCTCTCGGAAGCGATGGCAGCACTCGGCGCCGAGGTCACCGGCATCGACGTCGTCGAGAAGAACATCCGGGTCGCACGCCTGCACGCCGAGCGGAACGGGCTCGCCATCGACTACCGATACGGCTCGATCGCCGACGTCGTTGCCGATAGGCGCCGCTACGACGTCGTGCTCAACATGGAAGTGGTCGAGCACGTGGACGACGTGCCTGTCTTCATGCGCGATTGCTGCAAGGCGGTCGCCGACGGCGGCGCGATGTTCGTGGCCACGATCAACCGGACGCTCAAGGGCTGGCTGTTCGCGATCGTCGGCGCCGAGTACCTGCTTCGCTGGCTGCCGCGCGGCACGCACCAGTGGTCGAAGTTCCGGAAGCCCGGCGAGATCCGCGACTACCTCGCGGCCGGCGGCCTGCGCGTGGCGGCCGTCTGCGGCGTGGCCGCCAATCCGGTCACTCGCACGCTGCACCGTACCGATTCCACCAGCGTCAATTTCATGCTGATGGCCGTCCGTCCGTAGGCGCGCCGGCGACGCTGCGGGCATTGCCGGGCCGTTACGACAGAGTCCGCTCGACGGCCCACCAGAGCCCGGTCGCGGCAATCAGTGACGAGGCTGGAAACACCAGGTAACGCCGGTACAGCGTTGCGGCGCTCGCGCGCTCGCGCAGCCGGCGTCTGACGCGATCGAGCACGACGGCGGCGACGACGACGATGCTCAACTGGCCGACTTCCACGCCCAGGTTGAAGCCGAGTAGCGCACTCCAGAACTGATTCGGCGGCAGCCCCAGCTCGCCGAAAAAACCGGCGAAGCCGCGGCCGTGTACGAGTCCGAAGGCAAAGACGATCAACGGCCGCCACGCGTTCATGTCCCGAAACGCCATGTTCTCGAGCGCGACGAACGCGATCGTCGCCGCGATCAGCGGTTCGACGACGCTTGCCGGCGGCGCGATCACGCCCGCGGCGGCGAGACCGAGCGTCGCCGTGTGCGCCACCGTGAAGGCCGAGATCTGGATGACCAGCGCACGCAGCCGGGTCGAGGCCAGGCAGAGCGCCAGCACGAACAGGATGTGGTCGAGACCGCCGGGCAGTATATGGCCCACGCCGACGTTCAGGTACAGCGCGAAAGTAGACCAGAATCCGCGCACGGCGCCCGTCGCGTCGGTCAGCGGCTGGAGCGTCGTCGTCGCGGCGCCGACGTCTGCTTCGGCGAGCGCGGCCAGAGCACGACAGAGCGCCGGGTCTATGCCCGGCTTGCCCGGGACGCAGAATTCGTCCTCGGGATGGGCGAGTGCGCCGTCCACGACACACAGCATCGCCAGAGCGGCCACGGCCAGAGCCGGCGCAATCGAATAGAGCGCACCTGCGGGCTTCGTGCGTCGGGGTGCTGATCCGGCACGCATGCCGGCGACTGTACGCGAGCCGCGGGGATTCACCAACGGCTACCCAACGGCTACCCAAAAGCTACTGATAGCCCCTGGCCTGCAGCCGGAACAGGTTCGCGTATTGCCCGTCCTGCGCCATCAGGTCGTCGTGGCTGCCGCGCTCGACGATCTCGCCGTGCTCGATGACGATGATGTGATCGGCGGCGCGCACGGTCGAGAAGCGGTGCGAGATGAGTATCGTGATCTTGTCCCGGCTGGCGCGGCGGAAATGGTCGAAGATCGCGACCTCGGACGCGGCGTCCATCGCGGCCGTGGGCTCGTCCAGGATCAGGATGTCGGCGTCGGAGCGCATGAAGGCGCGCGACAGCGCGATCTTCTGCCACTGTCCGCCCGACAGCTCGCGGCCGCCCTCGAACCAGCGCCCGAGCTGGGTCTGGTAGCGGTCCGGCATGTCTTCGATGAACGGCGCGGCCATGCCGGTGTCGGCGGCCGCCGCCCAGCGACCCTGGTCCTCGATGTGCCGGACGTCGCCGGCACCGATGTTCTCGCCCACGGAGAACTGGTAGCGGCCGAAGTCCTGGAAGATCACGCCGATGCGCCTGTGCAAGGCCCCGAGATCCCATTCCTCGAGATCGCGCCCGTCCAGCGAGATGCGTCCGCCGGAAGGCGAATACAGGCGCGTCAGCAGCTTGATCAGCGTCGTCTTGCCGGAACCGTTCTCGCCGACGAGCGCGAGGCTCTGCCCCGGTCGAATACGCAGACTCACGTTTTGCAGCGCGTTCTCGGTGCTGCCGGGATAGCGGAACGAGACGTCGTCGAACTCGATGCCGCGCTGCGGCTCGGGCCCATAGGTGGCGGTGCCGTCGTCCGGCGGCACCGGATAAGCCAGGTACTCGTACAGGTTCGAGAGATACAGGTTGTCCTCGTACATGCCGCTGATCGCGGTCAGGCTCGCCGCAACCGCGGCCTGCCCCTGCCGGAACAGCATCAGGTACATGGTCATCGCGCCGAGCGTGATCTGCCCGTCGATCGTGGCCAGCACGATCCAGACGTAGGCGCCGTAGAACGCGGCCGTGGAAATCAGCCCGAGCGCGAAACCCCAGCTGTCCCGGCGCAGCGTCAGCCGGCGATCCTCGGCGAACAGCTTGCGAAAAATGCCGCGATAGCGCTCGAGGAATCGCGGCCCCAGCTGATACAGCTTCACCTCCTTGACGCTGTCCTCCCGGGCAATCAGCGTCTCTAGATAGGTCTGCATGCGGCTGTCGGGCGAGCGCCAGCGAAACAGATGGAACGCGTCGCCGGAGAACTTGGCTTCGGCAAAGAAGGACGGCAGCCCGGCAAGCACCAGAATGCCGACGGCCCACGGCGAGAAGCCGAACAGCAGCGCCGCGTAGCTGATCAGCGAGATGCCGTTTTGCGCCAGGCCGAAGGTTCGCTTGACCAGACTCAGCGGCCGGCTCGAAGCTTCCCGCCGGGCCCGGGTCAGCTTGTCGTAGAACTCGGAATCCTCGAAGCTCGTCAGCGGGAGCGTCAGGGCCTTGTCCAGGATCATGACGTTGACCCGGTGGCCGAGTTGCGCGCGCAGCAGCGACTCGCTGGCCGAGATGCCGCGCTGGCCCGCGGCCAGCACGGCGACGATGGCGGCTTCGAGAATCACGACGCGGATCACGGCCCCGGTGTCCGGCGTCGGCGCGTCGATGGCGGCCACGACGCCGTCGACGATGAGCTGACCGACGTAGGCAACGGCAGCGGGCAGGATGCCGACGACGACGGTCAGCAGCGCCAGCACCAGGGTTAGCCTCCGGCTCGTGGACCAGACGAGCTCGACCGCGCGGCGGCTGTATCGAAACACGCCGAAGAAACGCGGCACCAGACCGCCGCTGTCAGTAGGGCTGGCTGTCATCGGGAAGGAACGGCGTCGGGCTCGGCCTGCGGCGACGGAACCGCGGATCTTGACCCGCGGCGCGGGCTTTTCAAGTCCCGGTCAGCCCTGAATCCGATGGCCGTCCGGCGGCTTCAAACGTTCCAGCCGCCGCCGAGCGCTTTGTAGAGCCGCGACAGGTTCAGCAGCAGCCGCGTCTGGCTCTGGGCCTTCGCATCCGCGGCCTCGTCGCGACGCCGCTGGGCGTCCAGCACCGTCAGGAAATCGGCAAGCCCCTGCTCGTAGAGCCGCTGGGCGATGTCCGCCGCGTCGATGCTCGCCGCGGCGGCGGCATCGAGGCGCGCAAACGTCGTGGTTTCCTCGCTGTAGGCCGCGATGGCCGATTCGGCGTCGGCCAGCGCTTGCAGCACCGTCTGCTCGTAGCGCAGCGCGGCGGCGCGGGCGCCGGCGCTCGCGCTGTCCAGGTTCGCCCGCAGCCGACCGCCCTGAAACACGGGCCAGCGCAGGAAAGGCACGACCGCCGTCGTGCGCGCGCGGCCGGTGCCGATCGCCGACGAGTCCGCGGCCTCGAAGCCGTAGCTTGCCGAGAGCACGAGCCGCGGGAAGAAGTCGGCTCGAGCGACGCCGATCTCGGCGGTCGCGGCCGCCAGCGATCGCTCGGCGGCACGCACGTCCGGACGCCGGCGGAGCAGGTCGGCGCGCATGCCCACGGGGACGGCGCCGGGCGACATCGGCAGGGTTGCGGCCGCGGTCGTCTCGTCGTCCATGGCGTCCGGCCTGCGGCCGGTCAAGACCGCCAGCCGGTAGCTTGCCGCACGGATCGTGGCGCGCAGCGCCGGCAACTGGGCCCGGGCCGTATTCCACTGCGCCTCCGCCCTGAGCAAGT
>JANQEO010000334.1 GCA_028278325.1 Candidatus Binatia bacterium | reverse complement strand
GGTGGAGGACGACGTGGCCATGCGCTGGGGTTACGAGTTCACGATCCTGGACGAGGGGGGCAGCAGCGTCGGCACCCTCACGGACCTGGACGCCGACTCCCAGATCTCGTCCTCCGGCAACCGGACCTACGCCAAGCACACGAGCAGCGGCACCCGTCCGGGCACGGGCGTTTCGGCGACCTGGACCGTGCGCTGGACCGCCCCGGAGGCCGGCACGGGCGACGTCACCTTCTACGCGGCGGGCAACGGGGCCAATTTCAACGGCGCCAATTCGGGCGACCGCATCTACACCACGAGCGTGACCTGGAGCGAGGAATCCGTCGCCTCCGTGGGCGCCCCGCTGCTGGCCGACGCCCGGCTCGGCGCCAACTATCCCAACCCCTTCAACCCGCGCACGTCCATCGATTTCGAACTGGCGCGCGGTATGGAGATCCGCTTGGCGGTGTACGCGCTGGACGGCTCGCTGGTGCGACTCCTGGTGACGGGCTTCCGGGCCGGAGGCCCGCACACGGTCCAATGGGACGGGGAGGATCGCGCCGGTCGGGCCATGCCTTCGGGCGTATATCTCTACCGTCTGCAGACGGATGAAGCGGTCCACCTACGACGCATGACGCTGGTGCGCTGACGATCTTCGCGCAGGCCGTCGAAATAAGCGATGAAAGATCCTTCTCAACCGACAAACGGAGCCGGTAGGGGGATGGCGGCGGAGGGAGACCCGACTTCTACTCACATGACTCGGGCAACCATCCTTGACGGCCTCACGTTGCCACGCCGGACATCGGGGGTCGGACGTACGGCCGGGGAAGATCTTGGGCGAGAATCCCCGCAGGCGTCCGGCCTCCCGTCTCTTTGGGCGAACATCGAACGGCCGGCCGGTGTATGCTCGGTGACGTCACCGCTGTCACCGACCGGAGGTCGCCCCATGAACACCCCCCTCGCCCTCTACGAGGAGATTCTCCTCTTGGCCCTCGACGACGACAAGGGCACCACCGCCATCGACGGCATGCACAACACCGCCATGGGCGGCGCGATCCTCGCCGAACTGGTGCTGCTCGGCGCGCTCCGGGCGGGCCGGACCAAGAAGGACCCCATCCAGCCCGTGCAGGGCGTGTGCGTCGACGATCCGCTCCTGGCCGAGTGCCTGGAAAAGGTCCTCGAAGAGAAGAAGCCGAAGAAGGCCCGCCACTGGGTGCAGAAGTTCGCCGGCACCAAGGATCTGCGGAACCGCGTGGCCCGGGGGCTGGTCGCCAAGAGGGTCCTCTCGGAGGAGCGCGACAAGGTGCTGGGCATCTTCCCGCGGACGATCTTCCCCGAGAACGACCCCGGACCCGAGCAGGAGCTGCGTGCCCGCCTCAAGGAAGCCATCTTCACCGGCACGTCCCGCGTTGAGCCCCGCACCCTCGTGGTCGTCGCCCTGGCCGACCCCACCGGGCTGCTGAAGAAGGTCTTCGACAAGAAGAAGCTGAAGGAGCGCAAGGAGCGCTTGAAGAAGATCACCGAGGGTCAGGTGGTCGGCGCCGCCACCAAGGAGACGGTGGAGGCGATCCAGGCCGCCGTCCTGGTCTCGGCGATCATCGTGCCCGTCGTCATCACCACATCGACCTGATTCGCCACCAGGCATTCAGGCGAGATCGAGGAGCCTGGCCCCAGGAGCGCGACCTCGGAAGGCGAGGCGAGGGAGGCGTACAACACTGGTACGTCGACCGAGCCAAGCCGAGAAGGCGTGCTCCTGGAGTCAGGCAACCGATCTCAGATGCCGCCCATGTCGAGGGCGCGCCACAGATACCAGCTGCCCATCGATCGGTAGGGCCGCCACTTCTCGCCCACCTCGACGAGCTCCGCCGGCGTCAGGCCCCGGTCCTTGCCGTAGGCCCGGCCGGCGGCGTTCTGCAGGCCCACGTCGTCCACGGGCAGCACGTCGAGCCGGCCCAGGTGGAACATGAGATGCATCTGGGCCGACCAGCGTCCGATGCCCTTGACGGCGGTCAGTTCGGCGAGCACGTCGTCGTCGTCCAGGTGGGGCAACCGCCGCAGCTTGAGCCGTCCGTCGCCCACCCGCGCCGCCAGGTCCTTCAGGAACGACACCTTGGCCCAGGAGAGGCCGGCGCCCCGTAGCACGTCGTCCGGTGTGGCGAGGATCTCCTCCGGCCGCGGGAAGCGCGCACCCGGCGTCAGGGCCGCGACGCGGCCGGCGATGGTCTGCCCGGCCTTCACCGAGAGCTGCTGGTGGATGATGGCGCGCACGAGCGTGTCCCAGGGCGGGCGCGGCGCCGCGGGCCACGGCAGGTACGGCCCGACCAGGGGGACGAGGCGCTTCATCACCGGATCGCGCCGCACGAGGTGGCGCTGTCCGCGCTCGTGCTCGGGATCGAAGACGTACCCCTCGCGATGGAGCATGCGCGCCTTGAGCATGACCCCGCCCGGAGACGAGAAACCGGTGAGCCGGCCGTCCGCGCCCAGGCAGCGGTGGCAGGGCACGAAGAGGGGCACCGGGTTGGCGCCCATGATGCGGCCCACGGCGCGGGCGGCGCCGGGGCGTCCGGCGCGGGCGGCCAACTCGCCGTAGGTCACCGTGCGGCCGGGGGGGACGCGGCGCAGGGCCGCGAGCACCTTGCGGGCGAAGGGCGGCTGGCCGCTCAGGTCCACGGGCACGTCGCGCAGGTCGTCGCAGCGCCCGCGCAGGAGATCCCTGACCCGTCGCGCTATCTGCGCTACGGCGCCGCGGGGGCGCGTCTCATCGGGCAGGTCCGCAGCCCGTTCGGCCAGGGCCGACGCCACCTCCGCGCGCGGTCCCAGCTCGCAACGGTGGATGCCGCGCGGCGTCCAGGCGATGCCTACGGCAGTGACGGGAGTCTCGATCACGGTGCGGCCGCTGTCCTGGAGCTTCAACATGGTCGTGCCTTTCCCCGGTGGGCGGTATATCTTGGCGCCACGGAATGTAGCACAGGACGCACGTCTGCGCCGCCGCGCGGGAGCCGCCATGATCCGCATCGCCACCACGCCCGAGGACCGCCTGAAGACCATGGTCGTCCGTGGCATCGTGTTCGTGGAAGAGCAGGGCGTGGATTGGCACGGCGAGTTCGACGAGTTCGAGGACGAGTCCGTCCACGTGCTGGGCGAGGTGGACGGCGAACCGGCGGCGGCCGGCCGGCTGCGCTTCCTCGATGAAGGCTGGGCCAAGCTCGAGCGCATCGCCGTGCGGCCCGCCTGGCGGGGGCGCGGCCTGGCCCGCGCCGTGGTCGAGTTCCTGCTCGCCGAGGCCGAGGCGCGGGGCGTCACCCGCTGCAAGCTCCACGCCCAGACCTACCTGGAGGACTTCTACGCCGCCTACGGCTTCGCCCGCTCGGGCGAGGTCTTCGACGAGTGCGGCATCGACCACGTCCTCATGATCCGCGAGGACGGATGAGCGTGTTCCTCTACGAGGCGCAGCAGGAGTACTTCGCCCAGGTGGCCGGCGGACTGGAGGATCTGGCGGCGGCCGAGGTGGAGGCCTTGGGCGCCACCGAGGTGCGCGCCTTCCCGCGCGGCCTGGAGTTCCGCGCCGGACGCGAGGTACTCTACCGCATCGTCTACTGCACGCGCCTGTTGAGCCGGGTTCTGGCGCCGCTCACCCGCTTCGACATCACCAGCGCCGAGGATCTCTACCTCAAGACCAAGAAGATCGACTGGACCCACCTGCTGGACCTGGAGGAGAGCTTCGCCGTCCACGCCAACGTGTCGCGCAGCGTCGTCGACAACAGCCACTTCGCCGCGCTGAAGGTGAAGGACGTGGTGGTCGACATGTTCCGCAAGCGCTACAAGGGCAAGCGCCCGCGCGTGGAGACCCGCGAGCCGGATCTGCAGATCAACCTCCACATCCGCGAGAACGTGGCCACGGTGAGCATCGACTGCGCGGGCGGCGCCCTTCACCGGCGCGGCTACCGTCTCGACGCGGTGGAGGCGCCCATGCAGGAGACCCTGGCGGCGGCGATCCTCGACCTGGCCGGCTGGGACGGCAAGACACCCCTCTACGACCCCATGTGCGGCTCGGGCACGCTGCTCTCGGAGGCCTGGCTCAAGGCGGGGCGCCTGCCCGCGGGCTGCCTGCGGAAGAAGTTCGGCTTCCAGAAGCTGCCCGACCACGACAAGCTCGTCTGGTTCAAGACGAAGCTCGAGGTGGACAACGGGGTGCGCAGCGTACGCGGCGGCCTCATCCGGGGCAGCGACATCGACGGCGACGCGGTGCGGAGGACCCGCGCCAACAACGCGCGCCTGCCCGGCGGCGACGAGCTGCGCGTCCGCACCTCGGACTTCCGCGACCTGGGCGAGCTGAAACCCGGGCTCGTGGTCTGCAACCCGCCCTACGGCGTGCGTCTCCAGGCGGGCGAGGACCTGGCCCCCCTCATGAAGGACTTCGGCGACTTCCTCAAGCAGAAGTGCCAGGGGAGCGAGGCCTGGGTGTACTTCGGCGATCCCGAGCTGATCAAGAAGGTGGGCCTGAAGGCCGAGCGCCGGATTCCCTTGCGCAACGGCGGGCTCGACGGCAGGCTGGTGCACTATGAGCTGTACTGGTGAGCGGATCCGGGGATGGGCGGCGGCGTGGGCCGCGGTGCTGCTGCTGGCCGGATGCGGGGGCGCCGGCGGCGAGGCGCCGGTGGTCGAGCCGCGCTTCCTGGAGCTGGGCCCACCCCTCGACGACCGCGAGGCGGAGATCTCGGGCCTGAGCTGGTACGAGGAGGATCTCCTGATCGTGCCCCAGTTCCCGGACCGGTTCGGGACCGAGGGCGAGCTCGTCTTCTTCTACTTGCCGCGGGCCGATCTCGAATCCGCCCTGGCGAGCACCCGCCCCGCGCCGCTCGAACCGCGCCCCATCGTCTGCCACGCGCCCTGGCTGGTGCCGATCATCCGCGGCTACGACGGGCTCGAATCCGGTTGCTCCGTGGACGGCCGCTGCTACATGACCGTCGAGGCCGAGCGCGACACCTCCATGGCCGGATTCGTCGTGTCCGGGCGCTTCACCGTCGAAGCCGGGGCGGACACGTTCAGTATCGAGCTGGAGCGGGTCACGTCGATCCCCCTGATCGTGAACCTGCCCAACATGTCCCAGGAGACGATCATCCAGGACGGACGCCGGGTCATCGCCATCAACGAGGCCAACGGCGCGGCTGTCATCGCCGGGCCGGTGGCCCACGTCTTCGGACTGGACCTCGAGGACCTGGGCACGATCCCCTTCCCGCGCGTCGAGTACCGCGTGACCGACGCCACCGATCTGGACGAGGCAGGGCGCTTCTGGGTGCTCAACTACTTCTGGCCCGCCGACCGGGGCACGTTGCGGCCCGCGGACGACCCCGAGGTCGAACGCCACGGCGCCCCGCCCTGGCTCGGCCCGGACACCTGCGTCGAGCGCCTGCTCGAGCTGCAGCTCCTGGAGGACCGCATCGTGCGCACGGACCGCCCGCCCGTGTGGATCCGGCCGCGCGAGGACGGGGAATGCCGCAACTGGGAAGCGGTGGCGCGCATGGGCGATCGAGGCTTTCTTCTCGTGACCGACAAGTACCCCGCCACCCTGATGGCCTACGTGCCGTTGCCCGCGGCGGCCGGCGGACCCTGAGGAGAACGGCATGACCGACGACACCGTCATCGTCTTCAGCCACGACGGCATGGGCAAGGCCGAGCCGGAGCTCGCCCACAAGCTGGCCGGCGCCTTCCTTAACGTCCTCGACCTGGACGACCGGCTTCCCGGCGCGATCTGCTTCTACACCGAAGGGGTCCGCCTGGCGGTCAAGGGTTCGCCCGTGCTGGAGGAGCTGGGTTCGCTGGCGGCCAAGGGGGTGCGCCTCGTGTCGTGCACGACGTGCCTCAACCACTACGGGCTGCTGGACGAGCTGGCGGTGGGCGAGGCCGGCAGCATGAAGGACATCGTGGCCCTCCAGGCCGACGCGGCCAAGGTCATCACTCTCTGATCCGTTCCCGTCAGATCTCCCGCACCGTCCCGTCGGCGGAAGTGATGGTCATGCGCGGTGCCGTGAACAGGTAGTCCACGTGGACCTTGGACTCGTTCCGCCCGCCGGCCATGCCCTTGTTGGCGCCGAAGGCGATGTGGGCCGTGCCGCCCGACTTCTCGGCCTCGAGCATGTTGTCCGTCAGGCGCGCGCCGGGATTGAGGCCGATGCCCAGTTCGGCGATGGTGCGGGCGCCCGCGTCCATCTCCAGCAGGCACGTGATCTCCGCCAGGGCCGGCGCGTCGTCGCAGACGACGTCCGTCACGCGGCCGGCCTCGAGGGTGAAGGTGGCCGGCGCCGCCAGGTCGCCCCAGCTCCCGAAGCAGCCGTCGATCACCAGCCGGCCCGCGGCCCCGTCCTCCACGGGACAGCAGTACACCTCGCCGCAAGGCAGGTTCACGCCGCAGCCGGGGACGGCCTGCAGGTCGGAAACCAGCTCGCGCCCCGCGAGGTCCAGCTCCAGGTCGGTGCCCAGTTCGGTCGTGATGTGGACGCCGGTGGCGTCCGCGAAGGCGGCGAAGAGCTCGTCCGCGCGGCGCCGCATGGCGCCGTAGTCCACGGCCATGGGCCCGGAGAGCATCATGTCCGATGTGATGCCTGGACAGTGCCCCAGGCGGATCACCGGGCTGGCCTCCAGCAGCTTCAGCCACTCCAGCCGGAACGGCACCTCGCGCACGTCGCCGGCGATGGCGTTCACCACCACCGTGCGCTCCTCCAGCAGATCCGCCATCTCCGGCGGCATGGTCGTCAGCGGTCGCTGGTCCTCGGGCAGCAGCCAGGTGGCCACCTCGCAGCCGTGGCGCCGGGCGCCGGCGGCGAAGGCGCGCCCGCAGTCGAGGGTGGGCTCGTCGGTGACGACCAGCACCTGGTCGGCGGGGTCGAGGCTGAGCACGTGGATCATGGCGTCCAGGGCGACGGCGTCGAGTTCGGAACGGACGTTCATGGCGACATCTCCGGGGCTCGGGCGGGGTCCGTTGGCCCCTCCAGGACGCAGCGGAAGGGGTGCGGGTTGCACCTCGCGGCGGATCGACGCCGGACGACCGTCAATTCACGCTAAACGGCGGCCCGGACGCGGCCGATAGAAGACGGGACGAGAATTGCGGCGCCCGGTACCGCGGCGCGCGCGTCACCAGCGAGGGAGGACGACCGTGAAGTGTCCGGCTTGTGGCCACGAGATGACCGAGACGAAGGTCCATGACATCGAAGTCGATGTCTGCCAGGAGGGTTGCGGCGGCCTGTGGTTCGACTGGCTCGAACTGAAGAAGGTCGACGAGCAGCACGAGGCCGTCGGTGCCGATCTGCTGGACGTCAAGCGCGACGAAACGCTCACCGTCGACCAGTCCGCCCGCCGCGAGTGCCCGCGCTGCGACGGCATCGTCATGATGCGGCACTACTCCAGCGTGAAGCGCGAGATCGAGGTCGACGAGTGCGCCAAGTGCGGCGGCTACTTCCTCGACTACGGCGAGCTGAACCGCCTGCGCGACCAGTACGCCACCGACGAGGAGCGGGCCGAGGCGGCCCAGGATCTCTTCGCCGAGATGTTCGACGACGACCTCGACGATCTGGCCGCCGAGAGCCAGGACGAAGTGGATCGTGCGCGCGGTCTGGCCCGCATCTTCCGCTTCCTGCTGCCGAGCTACTACCTGCCCGGCAAGCAGAAGTGGGGCTCCTACTAGGAGCCGCCGGCCGACGACCTCGGGGCGTCCCGTCGCCGGCGGGACGCCCTTTCGTATGCCCCGCGCGAGGTTGCGGGACCCTCCGACCACGATTAACCTGACCTGCGTACGAGCTGCGAGGGTGCCACGAGGCGCCATCACCGGCGGCGGCCGGGTGACGGGGGGCCACGCAGCGACCGGCACCCCCTGCCACCGTGTCCGCGGCGAGACCCCTGCCGAGGCCATGTTCGAACAACACCCCCAGGAAGAACATCCCCATGAGGATCATGAGACATCGTCATCCGACGACGACTGCCGCGGCCGCCACACCCTCGACCAGGTGACCGATTTGAACCACGCCGCGCCCTACGATCTCGTCCGGCCCTGCGACGTGAAGGGCATCCTCCACAGCCACAGCCGCTACTGCGACGGCGCCCACACCCTCGAGTCGATGGTGGTCACGGCGCGCGAGATCGGTCTGGAGTACCTGGGGGTGAGCGACCACTTCCGCTCGGCCGTCCACCGCGACGGCATCACCCTCGACAAGGCCCGTTCCCAGCGCGACGAGATCGAGGACCTGCGTCGACGCTATCCCGAGGTGGACCTGCTCCAGGGCGTGGAGGTGGACGCCGACCACGACGGCGCGCTCCTGCTCGACGACGCAGCCCTCGACTTCTTCGACTACGTGATCGCCTCGGTGCCCGACACCGTCGGCGGCGACGAGGATCCGCTGACCGACCAGATCGTCGCCGTGGCCTCGAATCCGCGGGTCACCATCCTCGGCAAGCCGGTGGGGGATTTCATGCTGCGGCGCAGCAACGGCATGCTCGACATGGAGCGTGTCCTCCAGGCGGCGGCGGCCGGGGGCACGGCGGTGGAGATCAACGCGAATCCGTGCTGCGCGGAACTGGACTGGTCCTGCTGCAAACGGGCCCAGGAACTGGGCGTGGCCATGGTGATCAGCCCCGACGCGCACCGGGCGGCGCGCCTGGTCGACTTCCGGCACGGCGCGGAGCTGGCCCAGGACGCCGGCCTCTACTGCAGCAGCATCCTCAACACCCTGAGCAGCGCCGAGCTGCGGCGCTACCTGACCACGGGCACCATGCCCGAGCCCTGAGCCGTTTCCCTCGGTTCGACCGGAGTGTTGTATCTGGACGGGCTTTTGGCCGTCCAGTCTACCGCGTCAGGGCCGGGGTCTTGACCAGCCCCACGCGCACCAGCATGTCCGTGAGCGTGCCCTTGGTGATGGGCTTGCTCAGGAAGTCGTCCATGCCGGCGGCGTAGCAGGCCTCGCGGTCGCCGCTGAGCACGTTGGCGGTCATGGCCACGATGGGCACGCGTCCGCGTCCGCCCTCCAGGCCGCGGATGGTGCGGGTGGCCTCGTAACCGTCCATCTCGGGCATCTGGCAATCCATGAAGACGAGGTCGAACTCCTCTTCGGACGCCCGCGCCACGGCCTCCACGCCGTTGGCGGCCACCTCCACCTCGCAGCCCAGCATCTCCAGCATGCCGACGGCGACCCTCTGGTTGAAGGGGTTGTCCTCCGCCAAGAGGATGCGCGCGCCGGCGGCGGGGGCCTCGGGGACCTCCGCGTTCTCCTCCTGGAGGAAGCCGAGGGAGATGTCGGAATCGAGGGCCTCGGACAGGTGCGCCAGGCGCACGGGCTTGGCCAGGAAGCAGTCCGGGCTGACGCCCACGTCCCAGGGACGCGTGGCCAGATCCGTCATGACGACCACGCGCGGCCGGCGCCAGGGCGCCAGGGCGTTGCAGTAGTCGATGATGACGTGCATGTCCTCCTCGGCCAGCGCCTGGTCGAGCAGCACGGCCGACCAGTGCGCCTCGCCCACGGCGGGCTTCGCCGAGAGCTTGCTCAGGGCGTCGGGGCACCACGTGGCCAGGGTGGCCCGGTAGCCGAGCTGGCGGGCCTGCTCCGAGAGCACCTCGCCCGCCAGTTCCGAGGCGGCGACGATGAGCAGGTTCTCCGCGCCCTCGTCCTGGGCGGGAAGCGGCGGCACCTCGGCCTCGAGCACGGGCACGGCGAAGCTGAAAACCGAGCCCTCGCCCAACTCGCTCGTGACGGAGATCTCTCCGCCCATGAGCTGCACCAGGTGCTGGCTGATGGCCAGTCCGAGGCCGGTGCCGCCGAAACTCCGGGTCGAACCGGTCTCGACCTGGGTGAACTTCTCGAAGATCGACGCCAGCTGCTCGGACGAGATGCCGATGCCGGTGTCGCTGACCCTGAACTTCAGGGTCACCGCGCCCTCGTCCTCGGCCACAGGCTCCACGTCCAGGTAGACGTGGCCGTCGCGCGTGAACTTGACGGCGTTGTTCAGGAGGTTGGTCAGGACCTGGCGCAGGCGGCCGGCGTCGAGCACGCCGCGCACGGGCACGCCCGGCGCGAGGCGGCAGATGACCTCCAGCCCCTGGGCCTGGGCCGTGAAGGCGATGAGGCTGACGACCTCCTCGATGACGCTGCGCACCCCGGTCGGCTGCGGGTCCAGGCTGAGCCGCCCCGCCTCGATCTTCGAGATGTCGAGCACGTCGTTGAGGATGGTCAGCAGGGAGGCGCCGGACTGCCGGATCATGTCCAGGTACTGCTCCTGCTGGGGCGTGGGCTCCAGGTCGGAGAGCAGGTCGGCGATGCCCGTGATGCAGTTCAGCGGCGTGCGGATCTCATGGCTCATGTTGGCCAGGAACTCGCTCTTGGCGCGGTTGCTGGCCCGGGCCTCATCGACGGCGTCCACCAGGGAGAGCTCGGTGCGGAGCTTGTCCCACACGGTGATGAAGAGGTCGCCCACGTTGCGCAGGATGGAGATGTCCTCGTGGCGCCAGGTGCGCTTCTCGCCGGCGTCGACGCCGATGAAGCCGAAGGTCTGGCCGCGATGCGAGACGGGCACGGCCAGGAAGGCGTCCACCGGGGCGAAGCGCCAGCCGCGCCGGAAGGTGGCGGCACCGGGCGGCAGCTCGTCCACATTGCCCAGGGCGATGGGCGCCGACATGGAGAACCAGCGCCGCATCCAGTCCAGGTCGCTCTGGGGCACGCTGGCCGGCGGGCGCAGGTGGTCGGCGACCGCCTCGGACGTCCACTGGTAGAGGCAGCGCGCGGGCTCGTCGCCCTCGCCGAAGGAGATGATGTAGCAACGGGTGGCGTCGGTGAGGGAGGCCACCTGGGCGAGGACCTCGTCCATGCGGGCCTCGAGGTCGTCGTTGGTGCACTGCACGAAGGTCGTGAGGATGGCGGCCGAGGCGCGCTCCAGCTCGAGACGTTCGGCCAGGGCCACCTCGGCCCGCAGGCGGTCGGTGACGTCGATGGAGACGCCCAGCACCTGGCTCGTGCCCTCGTCGTCGGCGAGCAGGGGCTTCTTGATGCTGTGGACGGTGATGGGATCTCCCGCGTCCGCCGGCGTGATCTCCTCGGGGAAGGACCACTCGCCGCCGCGCCGCAGGGTCTCGCGGTCCTCGTCCAGCCAGGCGTAGCACTGGTCGGTGTCCTCGTGGACCTCGCTCAGCAGAGCGCCCTCGATCTCCTCCACGGGGCGGCCGAAGAAGCGCGCCACCGCCTGGTTCACGAGGGTGTAGCGTCCCTCGGTGTCGCGGGAGAAGACGAAGTGGGGGATGGCGTCGACCACGGCGCGCAGGAAGCGCTTCTCGCCGGCGAGAGCGTTGTCCTGGTAGGCCTTCACGAAGTCGACCATGAGGCCGCCGGCCGGCAGGAGCAGCCCGAACCACTTGAGCAGGACGGCGATGTGGAAACCGTCGTCGAGGACCGTCTGCGTGCCCAGGTTCAGGGTGAGCTGGCCCGCCAGGAGCGGCACGAAACCGATGCCGAGGCCGCGCACCAGCTGCGGGGTGTGATGGCGCCGCGCCACGGGGATGAGCATGCCGAAGGTCAGGAGGTAGAGGCCGGGCGTCACCCAGGCGCCGATGCCGCTCACCCGCGCCAGCAGGGCCGGGTCGAGGGTGACCATGGCGAACCAGGTCCCCGCCATCAGGGGCAGGCTCAGGGCCACCGTCGACACCGTGCAGATGCGGCCCGCCCGCCCGCACACGAGCACCGCGCCGGAGCCGATGGCCAGCAGGACGGCGGTGCACAGGCGGCTCAGGTCGGTGGTCCACAGGGTGGCCACCTGATGTCCGGGCGTGCCGGCGACGTCGGCGATGGCCGGGACGATCTGCACCGAGCCGGCCAGTCCCGCCATGGCCAGGGAGAGGCCGAGGACGCACACGGTCCGGTCCGGGGCGAAGCGCCGGTAGAGCGCCGTGAGCGCCAGGACGAAGAAGACCATCGAGAGGGCGTTCACGTCGAAGCGGATCATGGCGTCACGGGTGTTCCAGCCCGCGAAATGGGCGCCCGCGCCCTCTTCGGCGGCGGAACCGAAGCCCACGCCCAGCTGGGCGAGGACCAGGGGTGTGAACGTCACCACGATGACGAGAACCGACAACGCCAGGTAATACCGGCCGGCATGGGGGCGATTGAGCACGATGACCTCTCGGTTGCTGAGCCCGTGAGGGCGCGATGGCTGCGCATTGCTGGTGTCGTGGTTCTAGATCGGCCCGGGACGCTGCGACTTGAATACGGAAATTCCCGAAAAGAGAGGAGTTTCGGCGATCGGGAGCGGTCGCCGCACGGCTCCGGACCGGCGGCGGGCGTCCATGGCCGGCGACGCCCGGGAGCCGGAAGGCCGGATCTCCTCCGCCGGTGTGGTAGCGTCGCGGTAACCGGTCTCTCCGGGGAACCGTTCTTGCTGAGGAGGACGCAACGTCCGCCAGCCGGCGGATCGGACCGGGCGCATCGGGACGACGCGTCCGCGGTTCGGCGCAGGCCAGCGATCCGGCGGCGGCCCGCACCCGAGATCCACCCCTGCGGGGTGCCGGAGGCCGTCCGCCACCGCGGCCATGGGCGGAAACGCCAGGTCCAGCGGATGCCCTCCGCGCCGGGGCTACCACCGGCGCGGGGGACATCCGTCAACCCTAGCAGGCTGTTGAAGAAGTGGGCTCGGTCGCGCAGGCTGGCACTTGCGAGCAGATCGAGGAATTCGAGGAGGAGAGCGATGCCGCAGCATCGTCGACGACGAGTGACGAAGAGATGCGACGCAAGTGCCGCCTGCCCATCCGGATCTGCGGGTTCGGGTGGCGCGCGGCCGGCCGCGGCGTTGCTCCTCTTCCCCGATGCACATCGACATCGCGTCGTCGTCGCGCCTGGCGGACAGCCGCGCGGCGTGCCGAACGCGACCAGATCCAGTTCTTCAACAGCCTGCTAGCAGGGGGATACCCATGATGCCCAACCACTCGCCCCTCTCCCGACCCGCACCGGTGCGCCTCGTCGCGGCCGTTCTCGGTGCGCTTCTTCTCGTCGGTCTTGCCGTGGCGACCGCTGGCGCCCAGCCGGAACCCGTTGCCACGGAGGCCGATACGATCCCCGTCCTCAACGCCGACGTGGACTGGGAGGCCCTGGCCGGCGCCCACCCCGACAGCGTGCTCATGGAGGGCGGCGGCGTGATCCTCGCCTTCGAGGACACCTTCACCTTCGATCCCGGCGCCATCGACACCATGCTCGTGGTGGCCGACGCCGTGGACATCGACGAGATCATCGACGCCGTCGCCCGCCAGATCGAGCGGGAGGCGGCCGCCATGCGCGACGTGGAGTTCACCAGCCTGACCACGGTCGTCGAGCGCGAGGTCCGCTCGCGCATGGGCCACAGCTACAAGGTGACGGAGGTGGCCGAGCGCGTGAGCTTCGACCGTGAGGGCGGTCGCCAGTCGGTGCAGCTCTGGGAGCGGACGCGCACGGTGGAGGACGGCGAGGTCGTCGAGGAGGAGGTCGACACGGAGCAGGAGCGGGATTTCGGCGACGTGGAGCGCTCCCTGGACATGGCCATGCCCTTCTCCCGCGATTCGGGCCACCGCTACCGCTACACCGTCGAGAGCCGCAAGCTGGTGGGCAACAGCCTGATCTACCGCATCGGCTTCCGGCCCAAGAGCCGCTTCGAGGCCCTGCCGTCGGGCACGGCGTGGGTCGACTACTCCCACTGGGTCATCCGCCGCCTGGACGCCGAGATGACCGAGACGGTGCCCTTCCCCCTCTTCCTCAAGGGGATCCCCAAGTTCCGGGCCATCCGCGAGCGCCACGGAGGGTACTGGTTCACCACCGACTTCCACGGCGAGATCGAGCTCCGCAAGCTGCCCCTGCTCGAACTGCCCCAGGTGGTGGAGATCCGGACCCAGCTGCGGGACATCGTCATCAACGGCGAGCCCGTCTCCACGGACATGCCCGTCCCCGAGGCCGACCGCTTCGGCAACCTGGACCCCGACGAGTTCTGGCTCAGCCCCGACGCCTCGGACGATTCGTTGTCCGCCTACTGGAGCGAGATGTCACAGGTGTGGCGCGACGACCTCACCCCGGCGCTCACTCCGGTGGAGTTGAGCGAGGCCCAGATCGACACCCTCACGCAGGTGGGCAGCGCGGTGCTGGAGGAGATGGAGGACGCGAGCCCCTGGGGAGCGAGCCTCAGTCCGCTGGGCATGCCGGCGTTCAACCGCGTCCAGGGGGGCATGGCGCGGGTGAGCGCCTCGCTCTGGCAGCGGGGGCCGGTGCGGCCGCGGGCGGACCTCACCCTGGGCTACGCCTTCGGCAACAAGCGGCCCGAGGCCATCCTCGCCTTCGAGGCGCCGCTCCTGCGCGGCGCGGCGCTGGAACGGCCGGGCGGGGGGGCGGACCGGGCCGTCCTCGAGCTGCGGGGCGGCGCCTGGAAGCGGGCCCGCCTCTTCGGCGGCGACGGCCGGCAGCACACGCGCACCTTCTCGTCGCTCATCTGGGGCGGTGATCCCAATAGCTACTTCGAGAGCCGGGGCGGCGCGGCCGTGCTGGCCTGGCGTCCGGGCCTGGGCCTCGAGCTGAGCGGCGGCGCCGGCTACGCCGAGGAGCGGGCCCTCGACCAGACGACTTCCTGGAACGCCCTGGGCCGCCGCCTCCGGCCCGGCGGCAACCTCGCCGCCATGCACCTGGACGACCGCCACGCCATGGCGTCCGCCGCCTGGGCGGGCGGCCCGCTCACCCTCACCGGCGGCGTGATCTGGCACCGGGCCGAGGGCCCGGATCTGGCCGCCGCCGGCCTGGGCGAGAGCGAATTCCGGGAGGTCCACGCCGGCGGCACCGTCGACATCCTCGACGGCCTGGGCAACCAGTGGCTGGTGCGGGCGCGTCACCGGGAGACCGACGTCCAGGCTCCGCGCCAGTGGCGTTCCTACCTGGGCGACTACGGCACCCTGCGAGGCTACCCGGCCGGCGAGCTGACGGGCGACGCCGGCACCTGGGCCTCGTTCGACCTGCGCCTGGGAGTCGATCCGCTGAAGGCCCTGCGCGTGCCCGTGGTGAAGGACTGGCGCCTGCAGCCCCTGCTCTTCGCCGACTGGGGCCGCACCCGCAACGTGGACGGCCCCTGGCCCGTAGAGGGCCGGACCGGCGACCGTTTCGACGTGGGCTTCGGCCTCGGCAAGCGCTTCGACCTGCCGTTCGTGTGGGACCATCCCAATCTGCGTCTTTACGCGGCGCGTCCGGTGGGAGAAGGTAGCGAGGACCGCGGCTGGCGCTTCCTGGTCGCGTTCGAGAAGTAGACCAGTTCAGCGCGGGGGGACGGCATGGATCAAGAGGAGAAGCGACCCGAGGAGACGGCGGACGAGACGACCCCTGATCGGGATCTCGAACCGGATGCGGAACCGGATCCGGACATGGACCCGGACGAGGGTTCGAATGTGGATCCGGACGTGGACGTGGAGATCGTGGCGGTCGAGGAGGAGGAGGCCGAACCGGCCTCGCCGCCGCCGGACGTGCCGGTGGTGGAAGCCGACCGCATCCGCAGCCTGGACGTGCTGCGCGGCGTGGCGATCCTCGGCATCCTGCTGGTGAACATGTGGACCTTCGCCTTGCCCTTCCCGGCGTCCCTGAACCCGAAATTCCTGGGCCTCGACCAGGGCCTCGACCGGGTGGCCTACGTCATCGTCTACATGCTGGCCTACACGAAGACCATGCCCATCTTCAGCATGCTCTTCGGCGCGGGCATCGTCCTGTTCACCATGCGGGTGGAGGCCCGGGGCGGCAAGTCGGGGCGGCGCTGGTTCTCGCGCCAGTTCTGGCTGTGGCTGATCGGACTGCTCCACGGCTACCTGCTGTGGAACGGTGACATCCTCCTGCCTTACGCCGTCGTCGGCCTCATCCTGTACCGCTTCCGGCGCTTCAAGGTGCGGACCCTGATCATCCTGGCGGTGATCTGCGTGATCCTGCCCAAGCTCGGCATGTACGGCCTGGGCGAGGGCATGAAGTACGTGCGCGACGGTGCCCTCGAAGGCCAGGAGGCCATCGCCGCCGGGGAGGAGCCCACGGCACAGCAGGAGCAGTTCATCGAGATCTGGAACGAGAACTCCCACTCCTGGAATCCCGACGCCGAGCAGTTCGCGGAGATCCAGGAGACCATGCAGGGGGGCTACGGAGGCATCCTCGAGCGCAACGCCGGCGAGCTCGTCGTGCTCCA
This sequence comes from Candidatus Binatia bacterium, assembly GCA_028278325.1. Lineage (GTDB taxonomy): Bacteria > Desulfobacterota > Binatia > UBA1149 > JAJCZL01 > JANQEO01. Next base: position 34,611 of record JANQEO010000334.1, on the reverse strand, counting down.
CCTCTTCCTGTACCCGCTCTTCGCCAACTGGAGCATCGGGGCGTACATGATGCTCGGCATGGCGCTGTTCAAGACCGGCGTCTTCCAGGCCCAGCGCTCGACCCGTTTCTATGCGGTCATGCTGGCTATCTGCTACGGCGTGGGGCTACCGATCGCCTGGGCGTCCATGAACTACCTGGACGCCAACTTCGACGACATGATCCTGCTCATGCAGGGCAGCATGTCGGTCGGCGAGCTGGCTGGCGCATCCGTGGCCCTGGGCCACATCGCACTCATCGTGCTGGCGGTGAAGCTGGGCTGGCTCAAGTGGCTCCAGGCCAAGCTCGCGGCGGCCGGCCGCATGGCCTTCACCAACTACCTGACCCAGACGATCATCTGCGTGACGATCTTCTACGGCTACGGCTTCGGGCTCTGGGGCGAACTCGACCGCGCGTCGCTCCTGGGCGTGACGGTGGCCATCTGGCTCGTCCAACTCGCCTGGAGCCCCTGGTGGCTGGCCCGGTTCCGCTACGGTCCGGCGGAGTGGCTGTGGCGTTCGCTGACCTACCGGAAGCGGCAGCCCATGCGGAGGGCGGCCTAGGGGGCCGGAACGCCGGAATCCTTGACGAAAAGGGGGCTGCGGCCTATATTCCCGATCCGCTCAAGCCCCCCGGGCTCGTGCCGAATCGGTGTGGGCAGGGCTAGGCCCCGACATTCGAATAGGCTCCTCGGTAGCTCAATGGTAGAGCATGCGGCTGTTAACCGCAGGGTTGTAGGTTCGAGTCCTACCCGGGGAGCCAATTCTATTGGGTAGGGAAAAGTTGTGGGATTTCGGCAGGTCGAGTCGGCCTGCCTTTTTCGTGCGTATAAGTTGTTGGGGCAAAGGGTTGTGAGCGGACACGTCGTTGAGAGGGCTAAAAGTCTGAGATCCGTTTGGCGAACACAGGCACCGGAAACGGGCTGAAATCGGGGTCTGAGTCTGGATCTTCGTGCCCTCGTGGACGTTTTAGTTAACACAGATCCTACCCTAGATGATATGTTCAGATCCAAGCTAGATGGGGATTGGGGGGCTCCACGATTCCGTACCTGGAAACGATTCCAGCATATTCTACCTCCTCCGAATATACGCGAAGTCCAAAGGCCGAGAATGCTAGACTAAAACGATCTCGTAGTTTGGAATCCAAGTTGAGGTATAAGTGACAATCATCGCGATTCAAAAATCGAGAAGCCAAAGTCCACCACGGTGGAAATCGATAGCGAGCGGACATTACCAGGAGATTCTGATTCTGTTGATCATTGTTTACGTTGAGCTCTTTGGCGGGTGGAATTCGCTCGCATGGGTAACATTGATCAAACACACGATACCGATCTTCCTCGTAGCGCTAGCTAGTACTTTCGTAATGCTGACCGGCCGAATTGATCTTTCCATAACAAGCATGAGTGCAGCAGCGGCCGCGGTGCTTGTAGTGCTCAGCGACATCGTTCATCCATTGATTGCGTTGTTTATAACGTTTGTAGCGGCCTTTTTGCTTTGGTTCGCAATTGGCGCCGTGATTTCATATCTGAGGGCTAACTCTCTTGGCTTTACGCTTGGCCTGATGCTGGTAGTCCAATATGGGCTTCACTGGGCCCGAGGGGGCTATGAGCCGATAGACGGCCCCCACCTTTCAACTCATTTCGCTATTGGTGCCGATTGGCGGATACAAGCGCTTGTTGTTCTTCTTACTTCTGTATTGACCGGTACACTCCTGTATTGTACCAGGATTGGTTTGTGGCTCCGAGCCGTCGGCAGTGCGTCTGACGTTTTTGAGGCCTTGGGGGGGCGCCGCCATACTGTGAGTGGTTTGGCGTATGGACTGTGCGGATTGGTAGGCGTGGTCGCAGCCGTCATTGCTGCAGCTAGAGTTGAAAGAGCGACACTTGCTCCAGATAATGATCTCCTTCTTTGGGGCATTGCCGCTGCGATTATTGGTGGTGTTTCCCTTGATGGTGGGAGGGGAACACTTTGGATGCCTATTCGCGGATCGCTGCTTTTCGGGTTAATAAAGGAGTCTCTGGATATTGCGGGGTTACCTTCAGATCCGCGAATGACCGCTCTTGGGCTGCTAACCTTGATCGCGGTAGGATTCTCCGAGTTTTTAAGAAGGAGGTTTCTTAATGAAACGAAGATACTATAAGCGGCTTGTTCTGGCGCTTCTATTGTTGGGATTGTCAATATCGCTCATTTCGTGTGGAAAGAAGAATGATAATGAAGATTCACCCGGTGCTGGCAAACGAGTTGTAGCGTACATACTGCCGAACGATGGCCCGTACTACGATCTCAAGTGGGAGGGTGTACAACAGGAGCTCCTAGATCTTGGCTACAAACCGGAACGGTTTTCGTCTAGAGGTTATGCCAACCAAAGAGAACAGTTCGATATCATTGAGCGCCAGATTGCTCGCGGCGTAGCTGGAATCATTCTTCATCCGGTTCATAGCAGAACAGTATGTCCTTTTGTAGAGGAAGCAGCAGACCGCGGAATATACGTGGTCGCGGAAAACGTGGACATTGAGTCGGATCGTGTAGCTGGACGGGTAATGTTGGCGAACTACGAGATAGGCTGGGAATTGGCTATGTCTCTGACGCGTTTAATGAGGGGGAAGGGAAAGATAGCGGCGCTCGTAGGCCCCCGTGGTCAAGCACAAGCTCAGGAGATGTGGAGGGCAGCAACTGACTACTTCGCCAAGTTTCCGGAGATGGAGATCGTTAGGGAGGAGTACCTTGCTGCGAATTCAGTGGCTGCGCTTGAAACAACTGAATCGATACTCGCCTCGCATCCAGATATTGATGGAATCTATACGTGGTACGTAGAAAACGCGATCGGAGCCGCTCAGGCGCTTCGACAATCTGGAGTGGAGCCGGGGCGTGTTAAGGTCGTGGCTAAGGATATGAATCCCGCAGGCGAGGCTTTGCTTCGAGACGATTACATTCAGGCTTTGTTGGTTGGAGAACCGGTAGAGATGGGAATTAGGAGTGCGCGTTTACTGCACGATCTTATTACGGGGCGCCCAAACCAACGAAACGTATTGTTGCGGAACTTTCTGGTCACAATCGAGAATGTAGACCAAATCGACCGAACGGGATTCGAGAAAAGCGATGGATGATTCAAGCGGTGAGACTTTCTATTTCCCACCTACACCACTGACCGAGGTGTCATTGGGCATGCCGTTTCGGGTTCTCGTGAAGGACGAATCTGCGTGCCCGACAGGCACCTTCAAGGACAGACTTGGTTGGGAGCTGGCTCGTAGGCTTCGCGCCAGAACTAGAGGTCCAGAAACGTTAGTTTCGAGTATAACCTATGGAAACACGGCGTTTTCGATTCACAGCGGAATTGAGGCCGCGTACGAATCGCTACCGCGCCCTCAGGAATTCGCGGTGTTTCCGATGGGGTTCGGAAATAGACAAGTCGGGCCAGACACAAGTGGATCAGTAATTGAGGGCTCTAAGATCATAGCGCGACTTCGTAGAGCGGGAGTCATATGCAAAGAAGTAGATCTTGCGGCTGGAGTAATGCGAGCTACCGACATCGCCGACCTGGCTCGAGGAGAGGGATTGGAATTTACACAGCATATTGACGTTTCGGAAGGTATATCTGAACCTTGCTACGCGCCGATTCTCATCGAGGCGTTGGGACAGGCCAGCGAGTTGGGCCTAGATATTGACACGATCATCGCTCCAGTTGGCGCAGGCGTCCTATATGATGCAGTTGCATCGGAAGCCGTGGAGAGGGACTTGTCAGTTCGCGTACTCGGGGCTGCTGTCGTAGATCCCGAGTCTATCGGCGACAAGATATATGCATTGTATTCGCCCTATTATAGATCCTTGCGGGACCATGGGGTCGCTCAATCACGTATCGCATCAGAGCACCAAGTATTCGTCGTTTCAGATTCGGAGATTCTCGATTCGATTGGACTCGTCGGATCGACAGTAAACTGCGAACCTAGTGCCGCCGCGAGTTTTGCGCTCCTGTTACGCAAGAAGATTATGCTGGGAGCGCGAGTTGTCTTGGTGATTAATACTGGGAATGGAATCCCGTGGGCAAAAGGCGGAGAGCGTTGAAATTTCGAGGCGGTATATTCAAGGAGAAACTTGTTGAGATTGCCACTTTATTGGGAGTTGTAGGCGTAATCATCCAGGCGAGATACCAACACATTCAAACAGTCGATGAAACACAACTGGCACGGGAAATCGCTGCAGAAGAGAGGCTTGATCGACAATTTCAAGCAGCAGTGGCCACGCTCAATGGTCCGGAATGGCCCGCTAGCCACGGGGCAATACGAACGATTGCCGCGATTTCTAAGAAACATAAGTTATATCGAAATACTGCACCAGAGATACTTCGCGAGTTTCTGAGAGCTCGATCAGAAAGCGCTTTCCGGGAATGTGAGTCGGCACGCGATCAGGCGGCGCAACGAGCGATTGCTAGGCGCCATGGCGTCCAGGGCACCCTAGAAGGCCTATTAGAGCTTCACCATCATGAGGCCACTCGCTTGCTTTTCGATAATTTCTCAGCTTGTGGGCTGTACTTTGACCGATTGGCGCTATCGAACCTCCATATAGAATCGTCGAAGCTTGTATATTCGGAGTTCTCGGGGATTGCCGGCGCGGATCTGCGTTTTAACGGTAGTGATCTTGAGGGAACTGTCTTTCGGGGACCCGGACTAATGAGAGAAGTGCATCTGGTTGAATGCGATCTTGAACGTGCTGCGTTTGAAGACCTTGAACTTCGAGACTTCCATATAATGGAGAGCAACGTTAGTAGTACTAGATTTCTGGACCTAGATATTACGAACGGAGCCTGGTTCGGCTTCAAGACTAGGCAATACGCGGGCGATTGTGATAACGATGTTAGTGTACGATTTGAGCGAGTTTTTTTTAATCATGTGGCACTGGATTTCGGCGAGCTTCAATGCGCCTATATGCAAAAAGTTTATTTTAGTCATTGTTCTTTGTCCAATCTGAACATCAGTTCATCGACTCTTCAGAATGTTTCTATTGATAACGGCTGCAATGCTGAGAACCTGACCGCCATGGGTCTTAAGGTTAAAGGGCTCACTGTCGCGCCAGGAGTAAATCTTTCCCGGTCTAGATTTGGCGGTGAGTTTCATGGGTGCACGCTTGCCGGCGCGATCTTGAGGGATTGTATTTTCTCTGGGGTTATTCTCGACGCAGTTTCATTTTCGGGAGCGGACTTGACAAGATCGAAATTTGCTCTCGCCTCCACACTACGTGACGCGTCATTTCAGGGCGCGATATTGAGAGACGCAGAATTCTATGACTCAGATCTTGCTAGAGCGGATTTTCGCGACGCGGATCTTCGCGGTGCGAATTTAGAGGAGGCGCGAAACCTCGAAACCGCGAATTTTGCGAGGGCGAGAGTTGACGTACGGACTAAGTTCCCGCCTGATTGCCTCCTTGTCTCTGGTAAGGTGATTTGCGGGGAGCGGGGGCTATAGTTTACTATTCCTGATTTTTGAGGTAACTATTTTATGGTCAATCGCCGATTTCGCACGAGCTTACCCAATATGGAACAGCTGGTCAGCTTACGTGGTATACGGAAGACTTTTTCAGCCTACTCTGGTCAAACAGAAGTACTTCGGGGTATTGATCTAGACATTGACGCCGGCGAGTGGTTATCGATAATCGGTCCATCAGGTGCGGGAAAGACGACATTACTTAAGATAATGGGGCTATTGGATGAGCCAACATCTGGTGTATATCGATTAGGTGGAACTGAAGTTGGACAGTGGTCGATGGTTGAGAGGCAGTTAGTTCGGTTGCGATCGATAGGGTTTGTGTTTCAGGACTATAGCCTAATACCCGACTTGAGCGTTTCGGAAAACATCGAGCTACCGCTCACTTTTACGAGCAAACGGTTATCTAGAAAGAGGTTAGTTAGAGAGGCAGTTCTGCGGGTAGGTCTCGAGCAGCGAGAGGGATATCGTCCGGGCCAGCTATCTGGCGGCCAGCAGCAAAGGGCAGCGCTTGCTCGTGCTATAGCCAACAATCCCACGATCTTGTTCGCTGACGAGCCAACTGGAAGCTTGGACAACTCGACATCGGAACACGTTATGGGCATCTTAAGGGGTCTGCACGATGCTGGTACTACTATTTGTACGGTAACGCATGACGAGAAACTCCTTTCGTACGCATCGCGAGTTCTGGAGATTCGCGACGGCTTGGTAGCGACTCAATGATGATAATCGCGGTCTTCTACGAGAACTCGTATCATTGAGAGCTTGTTGTTCGCGAGTATGGCGCGGAGTATGCGACTCCACGGTTGTATTTAGAGCCCTCATCGGCATACTCGTCGTCACGAGAGAGCTCCTGTATTTTTAAGATCAAGCGACCAGCGGGGCTAACATCTGGAATTGCGACGTAACGGACGGAATGGTAGTCTGCAGCGGAACACGAACAACACTCGAGTACGCCAAGGGGGGAACACATGGCTACGAGAATCCGTTCGACTGTCGCCGATTTCACCGCTACGGAGCTGAGGGAAATGCTGGCTGCGAAGAGAAAGATCGACAAGTTAACGGCCGAGAAGGCCAAAATCGAGAAGCAGCTGGCGAGGATTGACCGGGAGATAAAGAAGCTCCTGGCTGGCGGGTCCGGTCCTTTGAAGAAGAAGCCCGGCTGGAAGAAGGCGGCGAAGAAGAAGGTCGCGAAAAAGCGCTTGGCCAAGAAGACGGTCAAGGCTGCAGCGAGGACCAAGAAGAAGGTAACCAAGAAGCGCGCCACCAAGAAAGCCCCGCGCAAGACTTCGCCCTCTAAACGACCCACCGTCGAGTCCGTCGTCGTGGATCTTCTGAAGAAGAACAAGAAGCCGATGGCCTTCAGGGACATCCTGGCGACGATCCAGAAGAAGAGGCTAGTGAAGACCAAGTCCAAGGACTTTACCAATGTGCTGCGGAGGACGTTGTCGACGAGCAAGAAGATCAAGAGGGCCGGGCGAGGGATATACCGAACGTAACTGCTTCGTCGTAGTCGATTCGTTTCCGGCTGCCATGGTGAGCGGAGATCTCGGTTGTGTAACAGGAGCTCGTGATGCGCATGGCGGGGGTACTTAATGACTGCACCGGAACTAGACTATGAGGCCTTGGTAATAGATACGTGTATATTTGAAGCCCATGGATTGAGGTTGGGGCGCGGATTTCTAAAGCAGTTAGAGCAATTCGCCGATGGCCCCGTTTCACTGGTCTTCCCCGATATCGTCCACGGTGAACTTACAGCACATATCAAGCGGCGAATCGAAAGCATCAGAACGAAAATCGACAGTTCACTTGAGGACGTAGATCAGTTCGATATGTCTACGCCCACCGACCGAGAACGTGCGAAGGCGCTCGTATACGGTGAGGGGAGTTCCGGGGAGATCGCGAAGAGAGTTCTGACGAGATTCTATGAATCAACAGGGGCATTCACGATAGAGTCGGCGAAGTACTCGGATTCGGGTACTTTAGTTGACATGTATTTTTCAGGGAAAGCTCCATTTGGTACAACGGCGAAACGAAAGCACGAATTTCCTGATGCTATCGCTTTGGTAACTCTTGAAGAGTGGGCAAGAACGAGCGAGATACAGTTGCTGGCAGTGTCGAGCGACGGTGGGTGGAAGGAGTTTGGCGAGAGTTCTGAGTTGATTGATGTGGTGGGCGATTTAGGTGAAGCGATATCGCGGTTCCAGCCGCATAACGCGGCTAAACGGGTGATAGGGGACCTAGTGCGGGCGATAAAGGAGGAAAGGCCAATTGCCGTTCTGGCTGCAATTGAGGGTGCAATTCGTGAAAGCTTGGAAGACGCCGACATCTACATTGAAGCAGACTCCATGTTCTATTATGAAGAGGACGAAATCTACGCCGAGTACGTACGGCATGGATTTATAGAGTACCCAACGGGGAATCCAGAAGTGTCGGTCGTTAGAGTTGACTCAAGCATTCTGGTAATCCGGCTGGTAGCTGAAGTAGGCTGTGATGTACATTGCTCGTTGTCTCTTTCCATGCGTGATCCAATTGATAAAGACTACGTAAGCGTGGGGAGTACCCGCTTTACCGCTGAGCGATCCTATCAGACCGATGTGCTTGTTTCGCTTGCGGGTGATTTTTCAGCGGATCTAGACGGTCTGGATTTGGTAGGTGTCGAAGTTCTCGATAAAATCGGATATGTCGATTTGGGTACGATAGAGCCGGAGTGGGGGTTTGAAGGATAGGGCTGGAGCCAAGTCCGAGAGTGTCGCGATAGCACTAACAAGAATACTGTCGCCTAGCAAAGCGATGGCGCGAGTGATGCGGGCGTACTTTGGGGCTGAATGTTCTTGGCGTATATTTAGGAATGATACGTCTATGGCGCAGTTGCGGACTGATGTATGGGCTTCACCCGGATGTCGCAGTCGATTAGTCATCAAATATTATAGTCGTACGCTGGCCCGGAGGGATAACAAGGACAGGCCCGGCTACTGAGTATTCTCGGGGGCGGCTAATATAGCCCAAGGGAACATCAAGGCGAGCTGGCACGAGTTTCATTTTTACGATAGGACCGATTGAGTATCCGACGATTCGAGAACCTAGCACGTTAGTAGTCCCAATGCGCGCTTTCGACCAATGTAGACTGTCTTTCGGGTCGCGAGTGATGAAGTTGCAGAAAAAGACTATCTCCGATTGTTCAGGGAAGAACTCATCTAGAAACGCCGATATCGCATGACCGCAGCGGAATGCCGCCGATATAGTACGCCCCCCTTCGACGATGATCGGTTCAAATTCCTGCGGGAAGAACGCGCACTCACCGCGCCAGCCCTGGTGGAGAGAAGACGAATCGGCAGCGGAGATATAGACATTAGAAATCGTGACCGGATCGACTCCTTTATTGTTAAATACTGCGCTAAAGCAGATACTTGTGTCGACTTCCGAGAAGCCCCAATCAGACAATACAGTATAGGTCGATTTATCACGGAAATGACCAGTCGTCCAGTTGTAGGCGGGACCGATGGCCTTTGGTACCACTAGTATCGCCAGCAAGATCAATCCGTACTTCCAATAGCGCCGGCCTTTTGTGAACAACCATTTAAGTGTCTTCAGTTCTTGGGGTGCGTCAGGGTCGTCAAGTGGATCTAACGAACTCGCTGGCGTATTCTGAGTTCTGACCGAACGCACATCAGTATCAATTTGAACCGTCGCCGCGTTTTGTACCGATGGAATAGAATCGCGCAAGAGTTTCTGCACCGCAGCGACGACGTCCTCGTTGCTAACGCGATATAGGCACCATTCAGCGAAAGTGTGGCCGTCTTGGTTGCCGCGCAGCGTCCAATAAACAGCTATACGACCGCGGAATACTTTGGCGGCGGAGATCTGCGGAGATGGATTACTGAGCGAATAGCCCGCTGGCAGAATCAGGATTAACGTAGCCCAGGGAACACCTTGACGCAGTCCTTCGACCCAGCGGTATCGTCCATTACCGAGGTCATCGGGGGCGACATCGTCACTCTTGGGGGGAAAAACCAGATTGGCAGAATCTTCGATGAATGCGACTCCATTCCCTATTGATATAAATGACTTTGGTGAGGAGCGAGCATTCCAGCGGAAGCGTATACGGTGTTGGCGCGACACTTCGATGTATTCCACAGAGGCGGTGAGAGTCTCATCCTTGAAACGTAGATCAATGACAGCGAGCGATGGTGGAAAATCAGGAGCCATTGTCTAAGCCTCCCGAGAGATCGCGTACTTGGCATGTAACAAAAACGCTATTGTGATGCCGCAGATAGGCATCATGGTGCGGATATTCTAGCACAGGACTTGGGACCCTGCATGGCGGAAAACTATACGTGTTCCAACCGGCTCAATCTCGCTCGCGACACTCCACACCTCCGGGCGACATCCGCGTAGGACGCGAACTCCCCCGCCCGCACGCCCGCCTCGATCTCTCGCGCTACAGCGATGTACCAGAGCCGCCGTTCGGCCCGGGACCGCGGGGGCGAGAGGTCGTTTGGAAGTGAATCCTCGCGGGGCTCTTCGGGCTTCCTGGTCCAGTCCACGGACACCTCTACTCGCATGTGGCCACCTCCTCCGCCAGAGCCTTGATCCCGGTCGGGTGGAACGTGACGGCAAGGCGGTCGGCCGCGCCGTCGTACTCGATCCTGTCGATCAGGAGCTCGATGATGCGGGCCCGCTCCGGGGCGTGGAGCACCTCCCAGACGGGGTCGAATAGGTTGAGAGCGGTGGTCAGCTCGTCTGGGTCCACGACGGCCCTCTCTGCTTCCGCTCGCTCCCTGTCGATCTCAGCCAACCTAATGGCCAACGTGGCGGTCCGGTCCTCGAGGTCGGCCAGGCGGTCGGAAATCGCCGCTCCGCATGCCTCACCGCCAGCCAGGGCGCGCAGGAGGCCGGTCTTCTCGGCCTCGGCCGTGTCGAGATCCTTCCTAAGCGACCGCTCCTCGGCGTCCAATGTGGACCGCGTCTCCCGCGCCGCCCGGTGGACCTCGCGCAAGGTCGCGGCCTGCAGCTTCGGGTCCTGGCCGATCACGCGGATCTGGTCGACGATGGTCTGCTCCATTTGGTGGGCCTGCAGGTTGGGCTTCGGGCAGGTCCTCCAGCCGTTCTTCTGCGCGCCTGAGCAGGTGTAGTACCTGTATACCGTGTTCCGTTTCTTGCTGGTCGTTGGGACGTAAGCGGTTCCGCACGCCGAGCACCGGAGCAATCCTCGGAGCAAGAAGCCATACTTGTTCTTCGACTTCGTCCGCCCCGACACCCGATTCTCAGCCAGGACCTCCTGAACCTTGTCGAAGGTCGCCTTCCGGATGATCCCGTCGTGCTCCCCCGGATAGACCTGTCCCTGGTGCTCGACGCATCCGATGTAGGTGACATTCGTGAGGTGACGTTGAAGCGTGGACTTCGAGAACAGATTTCCCTCGCGACGCCTGCCTCTCTTCGTCGTCCAGGATTTGGCGGTCCAGCCCCGTCGCTGGAGTTCGGCCGTCACTTTGGAGAGAGAGCGGTGCTTCGTATAGAGGCGGAACAACTCCCGGACCATGGGCGCCTCGTCCTGGTTCACGACCAGGCGGCCGCCATCGGGGTGCACGTCGTAGCCGAGCACCGGGTAACCGCCCACCCACTTCCCGCGTCGGCGAGCTGCGCACATCTTGTCCCGCGTCCGGTCGGCGATGACCTCGCGCTCGAATTGGGCAAACGAGAGCAGGATGTTCAGCATCAGTCGGCCCGTGGAGTCCGCCGTGTTGATCGGCTGGGTGACCGACACGAAGCTCACGTCGTGCTTGTCGAAGACCTCGACGAGCTTTGAGAAGTCGAGAAGGGACCGGGACAGGCGGTCCACTTTGTAGACGACCACGGTGTCAATCTCGCCGGCCTCGATGTCGCTTAGGAGGGCAAGCAGAGCTGGCCGCTCGAGGGTTCCGCCGGAGAATCCGCCGTCGTCATATCTCTCGTCCATGCAAACCCAGCCCTCGGCCCTCTGGCTCTTGATGTACGCCTCCCCGGCCTCCCGCTGGGCGTCGAGCGAATTGAAGTCCTGGTCGAGGCCCTCGGAGACTGATTTCCGCGTGTAGATCGCGCAGCGGACGGTCCTCCGCTCAGTCTTTGTCGCAGTGCTCATCTCGTGCCCTCAGCCGGAGGTCGATCTTGTGGAGCAGATCGAAGAACTTCGCTACTCGACGGCGCTCTTCTTCTGTCCACGGCCTCTCGTGATTCCCGGTCTCGGGCTGCGCGTCCTTCGATGTCTCGCTCACTTTCGACTTCCTTTCTTGTCGAGGCCGAACCACCTCCACCCATTCCACGTCGTGCCGGTGACCTCCTTGGCCACGGCGGACAGCGACCGATAGACCTGGCCCTGCCACTCGAATCCGTCTTCGCGGACCGTGACGGCGATCTCCTGGCCGTCGTGCATTTTTGTGACGACGTTTCCTGGTGTGAGCTCTCGACGCTGAGGAGGCTTCTTGGGCTTCCTCCGCGGCCGACATTGCTTGCCCGGGAACCACTTCTCGGGTGGCATCTGCCGTAGCATGGCCCGGTATTCCTCGACCTTGGTTTCCTCCTCGGCGGTGAGCTTCGGGCCGGTGTCGTTCTGGATGGCGGCGGCGAGTCGTTTGATAAGAAAACGGCGGTGGCGTTGCCGTGTTGGTTCTCCGAACACGTCGAGCCACCGCTTTCGCAACATCGCGACCGACATCTTCTGGAGAGCAGCCACCTGGGCTGTGATGCTCGGCTCTGCCATCACTTCTTCTCGCTCGGCTTGTCGAGCTTGAAGAAGACGGGGCCGCTGATCTGGTAGCCGACGATGCGGCGTGCGACCGCCGAGATGCTCTTGAAGGTCTGGTCTTCGTACTCGAAGCCGTCCTCGGTCACGAGTACCTCGATGTTGCGGCCTTTGAACTCGCGAACCAGCTTGTCGCCGACTGCCGGCAGGCGAGGGTCACGATCCTTCGCGGCGGTCTTCTTCGCAGCCGGTCGCTTGGAAGTTGAACGCTTCCGGGTCGTCTTCTTCTTCGTGGTTTTCTTGCTCGTCTTTTTCGTAACCATGTCGGTTCTCCATTCAGCGGCTTCGTACCACTGTGATCTGGAACTCGGTCCTGTCGCTCAGCCGGAGAACGAAGCCGGCGTTGCAGGTCAGGATTTCGGCTTCCTTGTAATTCACCTCGTCAGCGACTCAGATGCTTTACTCGGCCGGAGCAACGCAGAACTCCGTGAGGTCGGTGTCGCTGGTCGCAGCCAGCCCCATAAGTGCCTCGGCAATCTCGTGGGCGGTCATCACGCCGACCTCCCGGCTCGTCGCTCACGGGCAGTGCACGTCTCGCACACGGCGGTGCATCCCATCTCGGTGAGCTGATCGCAGTCGGCCTTGGACAGTCGCTCCCAAGACCCGATTGGCGTGTGAAGGAGGTGGGCGGTTGGCCTGCTCTGAAGGGCCGCCCTCGCGTAGCTGCCGAAGTGACCGGCGCACGAAATCTCGCCGCCGTCATGGATCCAGAGCTCTCGCGCCACCGTAGCCATCACTCGATCCCCCAGGCTCTGCGGGCGCGCTCGAATCCGACGTTGCGGCCGGTCGCGTCTATCCCCCGATTCGCGAGCTCGTTCCTGGCCGACTCGTGGGGATCGGTGACGCCGGCCAGGATGGCGAGCAGCAAGTCGTTGCTGGTCAAGGAGAAGAGAAACTCGGGGTTCTCGTGGTCGGGGATCCTGGGATCGGAAAGCTTGTCCTGGAGGCGCCTTCGTGTGGTTTCCGCGATCCGGCTATCTTGTCCGCCCTTCATGTGCTAACCCCTTTCTGTGGAATGACTTGCGTCCGCGTTGACGCTGTATCTATCACTCCTCGGGGCGGCGGTATCAAGGTAATTAGTTGGAGGACAGGCAGATAGTCGCTGGTCACGGTCTCGAGAGCGTCCCAATCCTCCTCGTTTTCCAAAGATCCGCAGATATCCCTCGGCGATTATCTCCGCGATCTCCACAAGTATTCGGCTGTTTTTCGCCTCAAGTCGGTTGACCATCGTAGGGTTCCCTGCTATGTGTCGATCAAGCCCCGTTGGCGGCCGGTTGCTTCTACCAGGGATCTACCGGAAGCAGCGGGAAAACGACGGAGGGCGGATTCGCCCAGAGACAAGGGAAGTTGTCGATATGGCCAGCAAGACAAAGAATACGAACGTCCGCCCAGTCGGTGGTAAGCACGGCGAGAAGGGATTCGGTCCAGCTGCGAGCGCCGGTCAAGCAACGACCGTCCAGGTCAACCCGAACAGCTCGGTTGGCTCGACTGCCAATTCCGGGAACAAGAAGTGAGCGATCTCGATTCCGGACGAGCACCCGGGATCTTCGCTTATACCGTTTCCGATCTCGAGCTCCGCTACCATGAGTTCATGTACACGTACGCCCGGCAGCTTGGAAAAGCCGGCGGAGCGATTCTCCATTGGCGGCCGATTGGAGATCCGGTCCAGACCGACAGTACGTACGCGAAGCTCATGACAGATGAGTTGCGTGACACCGAAGCCAAGCGCTCTACAGAGTACAGGCAAGAACTCGAAACGGTCGGGGACAGGGGTTGGTATCTGCGTGGTGAATATGAAGCGTACGCGGAGTTGTTTGACCTCAACGTGGCACGTGCGCCTTTCGTCGTTTTTGGGGCTCCCCAGTTCGCACAGCGTGCGATCCTGACGGTTCAAATCGAGACTCTGAGAGACACTACAAGCCGACGTAAGCTACTCGATGTGTTCGTCGAGGGCCTCGCGGATAGCAAATTGAAGAAGTTTCAGCGGGATGGTGTCTTTGACGACCGCTCTATGCTTGATCTGCAGAGCTATCTTGATCGGCTCGAACTGGACATCTACAAGATTCTCAGGCCGAGATCGAAGAAAGTACCGAGGAGCAGAATCGTTCGAATTCTTCCTCCTTCTAACGAGCGGCCTATAAGGCCGGAGATCGAAACCGTTCTTCGGTGGAGGAATACGGAGCCTGGCGGTCTATGGCTGAAGGCTACATCGCGCGGCGAGATCACCGCCGAGCATGAGTTTCGGATTCGATCAAGTAGAGTCACGAAACAGCAGATCCTGATGGAGGACTTGCTGAATGATTACGAGAAGGAAGAGCCCGCTCCCTTGGCACACTTCATCGATCGGGCGTACTCCAACGAATTGAATGCAGCAAGCAGCAGACGGAGAGGCATTAGTGATTCGCTCCCAAAGACTCGCACTTTGTTTTCCAACACCGCGCAAACCCTGACGGATGCTGGGTTCCCGCAAGGCATAATTCCGAAACTGGGTCGCGACGTAGACGAGGGCTACCGCGTGCGGCTATCCGTTGCCGCCGTACTGGATGACAGTCCAAGATCTCGTTTGAAGTTGGACTACGTCGGCGACATGAACGATTGCGCTGACCTGGATGCAGCCCAGGCCGATAGTGAGGGGCGCATTCTCGGTCCGCGTGCACGTAATCTACGTAGACCGCGCCCTGATTAAATCGTTTCTCCCCAATAGTCTATAACGATCTGACCGGAGTGGTTAGGCGGCACTGCGATTCCGTCTAGCAATGAACTCCGCGAGGCCGGCAATGCCGGTCAAGCCCCCATGGAGCAAGCTCGCAGTGTCGCGCTCCTGGGGGCTTTCGCGTGTCGGAAGGTTTCGTAAATGAGCGAACAGCACGACCACTTCGAGGATCTCAGCCGTCCCTGGCGCGTTCTGATCCGCACGATGCAGTCCATGAACTACGGCCGGATCGAGAACCTACCCATCATCGCCGGAGAACCGAGGCAAGACGACCGCGTCACGATCGTCACCGAGTACAAGATCGGTGGCACGAACGGTCCGCGAGAAGACGCAATGCAGGATGCGTTCACACTCAAGAAGCAAGTCATCGAACTGATAGAGATGTTCGCGCGGATCGAGAACGGTGTCGTCCATCGCCTCGTCGTGAAGAACGGCTTGCCGTTCTCGTTTGAGATGGAAGAGAGCTAGAGGCCAGAACCACAACACGAACATCAGACAGCTAACCGGAAGCTAAGCGGAGGTCGCTGTGGGTGTCGTCGCTGACGACGAACTCGCTCGGCCTCCGCTCCTATTGCTGCGCACGCGACTGATCGCCTAGCCACGGCACCCAAGCGGACTCCTCAGCCCCGAGGAGAATCCGATGGATGCCGATTCCCTGCAGGCGCGCCTGCTCTCCGAATCCAGATCGTTTGTCCGCAAGAAAGCCCGCCAACTCGCGAAGGCGCGAGGCTTCACGAAGGGTGACCGCGAAGACATCGAGCAAGAGCTCATCCTCGATCTCTTGGTTCGTGCCGACGGATTCGATCCGTCCAAAGGGAACGAGCGCCAGTTCGCGTACACGGTTGTCAATCGACGGGTCGCCACTCTGATTGAGGCCCGGCGTGCCGCGAAGCGAGGCGCGGACGTGCTCCATGTATCCCTTGATGAAGAGCCGAGAAACGACGACGGAGATTCCCGCAGCCGACACGATCTGCTTGATCGAGAGATATATCTCGGTTTGAAGCGAGAACCCGGTGAACCTGATTTCGAGACCCGAGATATCGAAATCGATCTGAGTCGCGCGCTGGCTGACCTTCCCTCCGAACTCAAGCGCCTGGCGGTTCTCCTATATCAGGGGGCGACCGTGGCCGAGATCGCCAGGGACTACGCAATTCCCCGTACGACAGTCGGTTATCGGCTTGAGAAACTGCGTGTGCTCCTGCGCGAGGGGCGGCTTGCCGATTATCTGAGATTTCCTCCGTCAGATCGCGAGCGATTCCGGTAGATGAGCAGTAGGGGCGTCGGTCAGGCGCCGCGGCCAATCCCGAGAAGGAGAAGCCATGAAGTACACAGCATACAGCTACGAATTCGAACCCGGCGTCAACATGACCGATATCGCCGAGACCCTTCTGCTCGCCGTGACGGCAGTCGAGGGGCTGCATGGCAGGGCGAAGGTCAACCTCGACGCTGCGTTCGAGCTCGACGAAGAGGCGCGGTCCTGTTGGATCGATGCCAGTAACGACGTTGGCCAGGACATCGCACGGGTCTTCGTCGGGCTCCTGTCCTGCGAGATCGGCGAGCGGGCCTACAAGATCGATCGAAGGGGAAAGGAGCCATGCACATGACAACCTCTGCACCCTTCATGCGAGCGGCTGCGGGCGAGCGGAGGCTCAAGCTATTCCTCTGGGGAGACTCGGGCGCCGGCAAGACCACGCTCGCGCTCCAGTTCCCATCGCCCGCCGTGATCGACCTCGAGGGCGGCACGGAGCACTACGGTGCCGACTTCACCTTCGACGTCCTGAAGGCCACGACCGCGGACGAGATCGCAGCTGCGGTCGACTGGCTGCTCGCCAACGAGCACGACTTCCGAACCCTCGTGATCGACCCGATCACCGTCTACTGGGACGCGCTCCAGGCCAAGTGGAGCGACATCTTCCTGCGCCGGAACAAGGGGTCGAAGGGCCACCGCCTGGAGTACTACGCATTCCAAGCGAAGGACTGGATGACGATCAAGGCCGAGTGGAAGGAACTCGTCCGCAAGCTCATCGCTCTGGACATGAACGTCATCGTCACCGCACGGCAGAAGGTCCTTTACGCGGATCAAGGGTTCATGCGGGCAGTCGGCGAGACGTTCGACGGCGAGAAGTCACTCCCATACCTGTTCGACTCGATCCTGCGGCTTTACCGCGACGACTCGGGCCGGCACATGGCCGAGACATTGAAGGACCGCTCGGGCAAGTTGCCGCACGGTCACTTCGAAGTCGGCTACGACCGTCTGGAGCGGGCCCTGGGCAAGGAGTCGCTCGCGCGGCCGGCGGAGACAGTTCGTTTGGTGAGTGAAGAGCAGCTGGTGAGGCTGCGAATCCTGATTGCCGAATCGGATATCATATCACGTGTCCTCGACGAGAGACTTGCCGCGTACGGCGCTTCTCGGCTCGAGGATCTCTCCGCTGAGAACGCCACCCTGATCATCGAGAAGCTGGAAGCCGCGGCCCGTGCCAAGGGTACGCCGGCACCCACCCCTGTCCAGGAGGACAGCCATGCCGAGAGTTGATTTCTCCAACGTGGGCGACGTCACTGACTTCTCGCCCATCCCCGACGGCGAGTACCTCGTCAAGCTGGTGGACATCGAGACGGATTCCACCCGCAGTGGCGACGAGATGTGGAAGCTTCGGCTCCAGGTCGACGGTGGTGAACACGACGGGCGTCTGCTGTTCGACAATCTCGTGTTCAGCGCAAAGGCCATGTCCCGGGTCAAGCTGATCTGCGCGAGCTTCGGAGTGGACGTCAGTGGCGCGGTGGACGTGCAGCCCGAGCTCCTGCTCGACAAGCGGGCAATGGTTTCAACGTACCAGGAGGAGTTCACTGACGAGCGAACTGGCCAGCAGAAGGTCGCCAACCGCGTTCCGTACAGCGGCTACTGCCCGGTCCCCCATGAAGGCACTCCGCCCCCTTTCTAGGTTGAGGTGGAAGGACTGCAGCTGTGGACCCGTTCACAATCGCCATCGACACCCGCGAGCAGCGGCCCTACGAGTATCCGGGGGCGGAGCGGAAGACTCTGCCCACCGGCGACTACTCGATCGTCGGTTTGGAAGATCAGGTTGCCATCGAGCGGAAGTCGAAGACCGACGCGTACGGCAGCCTTGGCCAGGGCCGCGCACGGTTCAGGCGGGAGCTGGAACGGCTCGCTGAGTTCGACTACGCGGCGATCGTCGTGGAGGACTCGGTGCCAGGCTTCCTGCGCCGGCCCTCGCATTCGAAGATGAACCCTCGGTCGGCAATCGGCTCGCTCCTGGCGTGGAGCGTTCGCTACCGCGTGCCCGTGTTCTTCGCTGGCGACCGTGCGCACGGCCAGGCACTTACCCACAAGCTCCTGCAGATGTATCACAAGTACAGGGGGGAGGTGAGCCGTGCCTGCCTCCAGCAGCCAGTGGGCTGACTACAAGCGCGACATCGTCGCACGGGTTGACGACTTCTCCCGATTCTACACGGGACTCGAAGGCTGCAAGCCATCCACCGACAGCTGGGTCACGGCACGCTGCCCGTTCCACGAGGACGGCCGTCCGTCGTTTGCGTTCGAGAAGACGACCGGGAACTGGAAGTGCCACGCGGGCTGCGGTGAGGGGTCGGTGTTCGACTTCGTGGCCAAACAGAACGGCGGCTCGTTTAAGGACGCGCTGTTGCACGTCGGCGACGAGCTTGGCGTTCCGCGGCCTTCGAGTAGTCCGGAGAAGCCGACCACGTACGACTACACCGATGCGGACGGCACCATGCGCTACCAGGTCGTCAGGGCACCGAACAAGCGGTTCTACCAGCGGAGGCCGAACGGCAAGGGCGGCTGGATCAAGAACCTCCGAGGCGTGCAGCGCGTGCTGTACCGGCTGCCCGAGATCACAACACGACCGGACGAGGTCGTTTACGTGGTCGAAGGGGAGAAGGACGCGGACCGGCTCGCCGGGCTTGGCCTCCTGGCTACGACCAACTCCGGTGGTGCGGGCAAGTGGAAACCCGAGTACGCGGACATCGTGACAGGCCGTGACATTGTCATCATCCCGGACAATGACAACCAAGGTCAGCGCCACGCTCTGCGGGTCGCAGGATCGCTTGAAGGAATAGCAGCATCGGTCAGGATCGTCCAACTGCCCGACTTACCGGACAAGGGGGACGTGAGCGACTGGCTGGATGCCGGCGGGAATCTCGATGCCCTCAAGGAACTGGTCGCAGAGGTCGAGCCCTGGTCCCCTGAAGCTATCGATCCGGTCCCTGACAACCTCCCCAGTATCCAGACGAACGGGCGCCAACTCAGGGACGTGGTCGACGAAGCCTGGGAAGCTGTCCTAGCGGCGAACGACCCGCCGGAAGTGTTCGCGGTCGCGGCGGGCATAGGACGGCTCTCGGACGGTCCCGCGGGACTTACGATCCAGGTGCTGGACGAGCACGCGACGTACGGCCATCTGTCAAGGGTAGCGGACTGGGTGAAGGTCATTGCCAGCGGCGTTCAAGACGTCGACCCCAAGCGCGCTGTCGCCCAGGAGATCGTCTCCACCCGCCGGCCTGGACTCCCCGAGCTCGAGGCCGTCGTCACGACCCCGGTGTTCGACTGTGACTGGCGGCTGGTGACAGCCCCCGGATACCATCAGGGAGCAAAGGTCTTCTACCACAGGCCCAAGGAGCTTGAGGATCTCGACGTGCCGCTCAAGCCGGACGAGGAGACCGTCAGGGCCGCTTTGGCCCTCATCCTGGACGACTTGCTAGTCGATTTCCCGTTTGCTACGGACGCGGACCGTGCCCACGCTGTTGCGGCCCTGCTGCTCCCGTTCGTCCGCCGCATGTTCGACGGTCCCACGCCAATCCACTTGATCGAAGCCCCGACGCCTGGTTCAGGCAAGACGCTCCTCGCAGAGCTTATCGCAATGATCGCCGTGGGTGGCGCCTCGGGCACAACAACCCTGACCAGGAACGAGGACGAGAGCCGCAAGAAGCTCACCGCCCTCTTGGCCCGTGGGCCGAACGTGATCTCGATCGACAACGTCGACGGGGGCCTGTGGTCCGCGCAGTTCGCTTCGGCGGTCACGGCTCCGATTTGGGAGGACCGGATTCTGGGCAAGACCCAGATGGTCGCGTTCCCCAACCGTGCGTTGTGGATGGTTTCGGGCAACAACCCCAAGCTCTCGATGGAAATCGCCCGTCGATGCGTGCGCATCCGGCTCGACAGCGGGGACGAGCAGCCGTGGACCCGCACCGGGTTCAAGCACGACCCGATCCGCGAGTGGACGAAACGCAACCGTCCTCAGCTCGTCCGGGCGGTCCTGATCCTGATCCAACACTGGATCGCCTCGGGCGCAGTGTTCTCCGAACAGACGCTGGGGTCGTTTGAAGAGTGGTCCCGCCACTTGGGCGGCATCCTCACCCGCATCGGCGTGCCCGGGTTCCTGGCCGGCACGGACGAGTTCTACGCCGAGGCAGACTCCGAATCGAGCGAGTGGCGAGCGTTCGTCCTCGCTTGGTGGGACATGTACCAGGACCGGCCCGTCACCGGCAGCGCCCTTCTGCAGCTGGCGACGGGCGAGGACCACGTCACCTTCGCCTACGCCGCCAAGTCCGAACACGCCCAGCGCGTCCGCTTCGGCAAATCCCTGGCCAGCCTCCGTGACCGCAGGTTCGG
This sequence comes from Candidatus Binatia bacterium, assembly GCA_028278325.1. Classification (GTDB taxonomy): domain Bacteria; phylum Desulfobacterota; class Binatia; order UBA1149; family JAJCZL01; genus JANQEO01. The sequence goes on along the minus strand of JANQEO010000334.1, from coordinate 13,980 downwards.
TGACTACCGCGTCGTCCTGGCCCGTGACGCCCACAAGAAGACGCGGCTGTTCCGGCTCGAACGCGTCGGGGAGGTCGTTTGAAATGAAAAACACAGGCGCAAACTACAGAAAGAGCGGGGTGTTGCGGGGTGTCTGCGGGGTTTCATTTCTCAACACCCCGCAGCGTAACTCGTTGTCTAACAAGGCCCCGCGGGGTGTGCGGTATGTTGCGGGGTGTTATCTCTACCCACGCGCGCGCAGGCGCGCCTACACGCGCGCGCACGCGAGAGTAACCCCGAAACAAACCCCGCAACTCCCCGCAACCGGGCCTAACTCCCTAAACGACAGCCTGTTGGGCTGCGGGGTGTCGCCTCTCGACATACCGCAAACTCACCGCAGACACCCCGCAAACCGCTACCACGGCCAGGAGGTCGGCCATGCCCAGCACTGAACTCAACCTTCAAACGATGAGCATCGACGAGCTCCAGCCGGCCGAGTACAACCCGAGGTCGATCTCACCGACGGCACTGGATGGTCTGCGGCACTCGGTCGAGAGGTTCGGCTTGGTCGAGCCGATCGTTTTCAACATTCGCTCGCAAACAGTGGTCGGGGGACACCAGCGATTGAAGGTTCTACGGCAGATGGGGGTGGCCGAGACTCAAGTCGTGGTGGTCGACTTGGACGAGACCGAGGAGAAGGCGCTCAACGTCGCGCTCAACAACCCGGCCATTGCGGGTGAGTTCACCGCGGACATTCATACTCTGTTGGCCGAGATCAACGCGGTGATGCCCGAGCTCAGTGAGATGCTCAAGTTCGACGACCTGGCCGACCAGACGAAGAAGCTCCTGGCCGATCTTACTCCAAACGAGGGATTGACCGATCCCGACGACGTGCCAGAGGCCCCAGAGTCGCCCGTAACGAACGCTGGCGACCTGTGGGTGATGGGCAGCCACCGAGTAATATGCGGTGACAGCGGCGATCCTGGCGTTCTGGAGCGGCTGATGGACGGGCAGTCGGCACGGTTGTACGCGACGGACCCGCCCTACGGCGTGGGGTACGACGGCACGTCGCACCCGCAAAATGCCCGCGACAAGGACCGCGGTCGCGAGCCCGGCAGTCAGAATCGGGACTGGTCGGACGAGTACTGGGACCATTACGAATCCCCCGCCGAGTTCGAGGCGTTCCTCGAGCGGATCTTCATCAACGCAAAGGACCATGTCGACCTCGATGCGGCGTGGTACTGCTGGCATGCCAGCGCGACGGCGTCCTCGTTCCTGAAGGCGTGGCAGGCCGCGGGGATTCGCTACCATCAAACGATCACGTGGCTGAAGCCAACGCACGTCTTGGGCTTCGCCATGTGGAACTACCGCACCGAACCCTGCCTGATGGGCTGGCAGAAGGGCCACAAGCCGCCTGCACTGCCCGTGCCCGACGAGCACTCCAACGCCTGGGAAGTCGATTGGGAGGGCAAGGCCCGGTGCACTGACGGCCAGCACCCCACGCAGAAGCCCGTCCGCCTGTTCGAGCTCCCGCTCTTAAAGCATACGAGGCCCGGCGACATCTGCCTGGAGACCTTCGCCGGCTCGGGCAGCCAGGTCATCGCCGCCGAGCGTCTGGACCGCCGCTGCTTCGCCGTGGAGCGCATGCCGCGGTTCTGCGACGTGATTGTCCAGCGATGGGAGCAGTACACGGGGCAGACCGCGATCCGCGTGCCAGCTGAGGGAGACGTCTGATATGGCCTACGGCAAGGACATCAAGCTCCAAGCGAAAGCCTTGTGGATCACGGGAGCCGGCACCGACAAGCAGATCGCCGAGCGGCTGGGCATCAAGCGTGTCGGCACGATCCACGACTGGAGGCACGCCGAGGGATGGGAAGCGGAGAGAACGCAGGTCGAGCGCATCACCGAGGAACGGATCGCCCACGCGGTGGCCGAGACCATCAGCGAGATGAATGCCCGCCACTTGAAGGAATTTCAGTTGATGCAGAGCAAGGGCGTCCAGGGCCTCAAGGTCCACGACCCGAAGTCCGCAGCTGAGGCTGCGTCCATGCTGGATTCCGGGATCAAAGGAGAGCGCCTGGTCCGAGGCGAGCCGACCGAAGTGCGCGAGGTCAGATCGCTCATGCAGTCCAACGTCCAGATCCTCGAGGTCGTGGTTGCGGACGTGCTGAAACTGCTGATTGACGAGGGAAGGCTCGACAAGCGGATCGCGAAACGGTTCGCCGATGTCTTCGCTTCGAAGGTCAATCAGGCCCCGTTCAGGTACTCGGTGGAGGGCTGAACATGGAAGCGGGATCAGAACTACGCTTCGGACAAGGACATAGAGCAGCCATGTGTCCAAAATCACACAATTTGCCTTGTCCAATCGTGGGTGAATCGTGGCTGGAATCTACGCGAAATCCACGGTTTAGGTCGCATACTGAGACATATACGACACTTACAGCGATGGGCCTATGCGACGCCGAGGGCCGACTCCAGGCGCCTGGGGTCGAGCTGGGCGTACTGCTCGGTCGTGGTGATGTGGTTGTGTCGCAGCGCGACCTGGACGAGCCTGAGGTCTCCGGTCGCGTTGTAGAGCCGCGTGGCGAAGGAGTGGCGCAGGATGTGGGGCGTGACAGGCTTCTCAATGCCGGCCTCGCGGCTGCGAGCTGCGACGATCCTCTGGGCCTGTCGGTGGCTAAGCCTGCGGCCGCTGGTGCTCCTGAAGAGCGCGTGTCCCGGCTCGGTGTCCCGGGCGATGGACTGCAGCATGTGGAGAACCTGTCGCCCGACGTTGACGGTCTCCGGTTCTCCGCCCTTGGCCGAGTGGAGGGTGACCCTGCCCGTGTCCCAGTCGATGTCCCGGGCGTTGAGAGCGAGTGTCTCACCCAGCCGGCAGCCGGTGGTCAGCATGAACGAGAGGAGCGCCCGGTCCCGCGTGGCATTTCTTCCTTCAAGGGACGAGCCGAGCAAGCGGTCGACTTCGGCGTCGGTGAGGATGGCCGGCGGCGGGCTCCGGTGCCTCTTGCACTTCAGGATGGCGGTGGGATTGCGGCTGACGAGCCACCTGTCGCTCCCCCAGGCGAACAGGGCCTTCAGACTGACCCGATAGCGGTTGATGGTGGCATTGGCTTTTTGGGTTCCACACGGGCGAACCTGGACGCTCTCGGTGGCCATGAAGCTGGTCAGCATAGCGGGCGTGACAGCATCGATGACAGTGTCATCGGCGAACTCGCAGAACTTGGCGAGGTCCCGCCGGTAGGCGGCCACGGTGTGTGGCGACCTGCCTTCCGTCCCGAGGTCTTCCAGAAACTGCTCTACGGCTTGTTGTACTCGCATGGGCCGCTCCTCCTTCTGATCCGGTGGATGTTCTTCCTAAACGATTCAGGCTCGCGGGGCGGCTGGTTGCAAGGGATATCTGACTCTCTGGCAATGAGTTACATGGCGATAGTCTGGCGATAGGAGTGTGTGATGACTGATCGTCCAAAGGACCTCGTGCGGACCGTGGGCGACGACGTCCAGGTGCTGACCTCGCCGCATTCCCTGATGGAGAAAGTCGGGCTGGGGGCGGATCCGACCGACTTCGGCCTGCCGGATCTGCTTGAAGAAGAAATCGGCAGGGAGGAGCAGGATCGGCGGCTGGTGGAGGTCGTCACCAAGCACCTGTTCATCTACAAGGATGGCCGGAAGCTCCCGATCGTCATGATCCCGCCGATGCTCGAGTTCCTGAGCGACCTGTTCTACGAGCGGGTCCAGCAGGCGATCTTGTGGAAGCCGAGGGGCGGTGGGGGGTCTCTGGCCGCAGCCATGCTCATCTGGCTGATGATGGTCTACCGGAACAAGAGTTTCATCGACATGGCGGGGTCCGGTGAGCAGGCAAAGCGAGTCTATGAGTACTCGACGCAGTTCTGGTACTGCGTGCCGGATCTCGCCGAGGCCCTGCTGGAGAAGGATCCGCTCCAGTCTCTCACCCAGCTGAAGAACGGGGTCACCCTGTCGTGCGTGCCGGCAAGCGAGAAGGCGGCCCGTGGGAAGCACGTCCCCGGGTTCGTAGCTGATGAGTCGTGTCAGGAGGACCTCCGCGTGGGCCGCGTGCTGCAGGCAGCAGTGCAGGGAGTGCTGTCTGAGCCCAACTTCACAATCGTCCTGCTCTCGACGTTCCACGTGCCGTTCGGGTTCTTCCAGGAGGCATGGGACCTGGCAGAGGAGCGCGGCTTCACGCGCTACAGGTGGAACGTGTACGACTGTATGGCCCGGTGCCAGGAGGGGATCGATCAGGCCACTGAGAGCGATCCCGACGCCCTCTCCTACTGCCAGTGCGAGTGTCCACTCACCGAGGTGGTTCCCGACTACAATGCCGACGGCGAGCGGCTTGGCGAGCACTTCGACGGCTGCAACGGCAAGGCCAGGCACACGGCAGGTCATCTCTCCCGTGACAACGTCATCAAGGCCAAGCTCCTAAATCGCGGCACCGACGTCTGGGAGGTCGAGCACGAGTGCAAGCGGCCGACGGCGTCCGGGATGATTTACAACCCGGAGAAGGTCCAAGCGGCTGTTTTTCCTCTAAACGAGATCGTCCGTCCTGTCGGCAACGTCCGCCGTGCCGTGGGGATCGACTGGGGCCGGTTCGCAGTCGCCGTCCTCGCTGAGCGTGCCGATGACCACATAGCGATCTCCGAAGCCAGGATCTTCGACTCCCGGCCCACGTCCGAGGTCGTGGCCTACCTGGTCGAACTTCGCTCCCGAGTCGGCGATTTCATGGTCTACGGCGATGCGGAGAACGCCCACGCCAATCTCGATTGCCGGAACGCCGGGTTCGAGACAGTGCCCGTGGCGTTCAACAAGCGCAAGGACGAGGGGATTGAGAACCTCGCCCGGTACTTCGAGCACGGGAAGATCCGGATTGCTGACGAGGGGGCGCTGCAGGTGGTCGTCAGGCAGCTGCTCAGGTATCACCGCGATGAGAACGGCCGGATCGTGAAGAAAGACGACCACGGGCCAGACGCCCTGATGTGCGCCATGCTGCCGTTCCCGTTCATCGATGAGTTCGACACGGCGGTGTCGGAGCTCCTATCCGGAACTGACCGCGAGCGGCTGAAGCTCACGAACAAGCTCTTGGATGGTTGTATCAGGAAACACCGACGGGAACTCCCACCTGGCAGCGACCAGACCTCGATCGGTATCTCGGTCGGGTCGTCGTCCATCTACTACGTGATCTCGCTGCTCGAGGACAGCAATGACCCGGACCTGGTGCGGACAGCTGTCGACATCGGGCGGGTCAAGAGCCTGGACGACATCGATCAGTTGAGCGAGAAGTACGGAGTCTTCGGTGGCGCAGTGTCGAGCCAGCCAGAGCCGCAGCTCATCAGCCGGTGGATCAAGCGGAAGTACTTCCATAGCATGATGAAGGTGATCCTTCTCAATGACGGATCGTGCGAGCCCGTGCGAGACCGCAAGGCGAAGACCCTCACCGTGGACCGCACGTTCCTGCTGAACTCCGCCTACGACGAGATCCGGGAACAGCGGTGGCTGTTGCCGCCCGACGTCGCTGAGATCGATGGTGGTGAGTTCTACGCCCAGATGAAGGCGCCGAGCAGGGTCAGGGACCTAACGTCCGGCGAGCTTCGATACCGATGGTCCGAGACTGGTGCGCTAGACCACTACCGCTTCGCCCACGCTTTCGATCATCTTTACGCGATGACCCGTCACTTCGTGGGGTGCGTTACCTTCATCTAGCGAACAGAAAATTCTGCCTCGTCGCAGAGATTTTTACATCCAAACGACCCTCAGCCGTCATGTACATGACAGAGGATTCCTCACTCGACCGTCTTGCGCCAGCTCGAATCGCTGTCTCGCCCGCTTCAGTCGCATCCCCGGTCGCGATGAACCTACTTGGCTACTCGCCAAACGAGGAGGACCGACATGGCGCATTTTGAGGTCTACAAGGACAACGCCGGAGAGTGGCGTTGGCGGCTGCGGGCTAGCGGCAACCACGAGATCATCGCGGATTCCGCTGAGGGCTACAAAGACAAGTCCGACTGCAAGCACGGCATCGTGCTCGTGAAGGAGCAGGCGCCGGGCGCGCGAGTCGACGAGGAATAGAATAGCGAGGCCGCCAAAGGCTTCCGTTAGAACGCATCGCGACCGCTATCTGATAAGATTGAGAAGCGGTGTTGTGGTGTTATGCGTGTTTCTTGCGTGACTAGCGGTTCGAAAGAAATAGATTCGCACCAGCTTCACTGAATCGCGACTTACTTGTCTCCAATGTCTTCATTTCGAACGCCAATGAAATCATTGGTTATACATGTGGTTATTGACCTCCCGGCGAAAAATTGGTATAAGTCAATAGACTAGATTTCAGCGTTGATTGGGACCGATACTTTGGATCAGGTTCATTTATGATAGCAACAAGAGTTTTTTTTCTCTGTCGGGGCTCGCGAATACCGGCTGCACCGCAACTTTGCCGTGCGACAATATATAAATGGAGCGGCGGGAGCTGGCAGATACCGAAGCTTACGAAGATTGCACGTCGCGGGTGGCAGGTCATAATTGCAGTATGCGGCCTTCTGCTACTTGTTGGGTGTTCGGGTTATAGCGCGATTGAAATTGCCACAGAAGATGCCCCCCGAAATTGCGAGCTAGTTTCCGAACAACTGTATATCGGGCAAGATGTGCGTATCACAATGCTCGATAACGAGACGGTAGCTGGGAGTATAGAGAGTATTGGGGAATGCGAACTACATATTGGACGACACAGTAACTACGGATTCGAAACACGAGAGATTCGTTTCGATTCAATCAAGAGAATCGAGATTCCGAGTGCTACAAGAGGCACGACGGCAATTCTCTATGTTCTGATTGGCGTAGCTGCTGTTGCGGTCGCTGTCGGGCTTGGCAGTGGGCTAGGTGGGATGAGTGGATTGAATTGACCATCCACCTTGCCGATTTCAATTCTAATCGGGGGTAGTCAATATGAGGCTTATTCTGCTCTCTTCTGTACTGTTCGTTGTATCTGTGGCGTTCCCCGTGATGGCGGACGACGTGGATAACAATGGTATCAGCGATGATATCGAACTGCTGCTTGCTGAGAAGTACAGACCGGCATTTATACTGCACAAAGACAGGATTATTGAGCCCGAGCCCGTAGAGATAATGAGTTCTGACGGCCTAGGCCTAGACGGCAACGATTTGTGGTGCTCGTTTTTTAGTCTTACATCTGGAGACTGGCTTGTTGACGGTGAGAACGATCCTCTCAGCCTGACTTCGCAGCCATACAATTATGTCTTCGACTATCAGAACGACCCGATAGAAAATCGTGATGACGGTCTTCAGTTCGTGGCTGCAAGTCATTACCCAAGTCTCGCCGTGTGTTCAGGTAGCGGCTGCGAGGTATACCTACATCTACAGTATGGTAGCTGGGGCGAGGAGCTATCGTCTATCTGGAACGACAACTACTTAAACGGCGGTAGTGCGTGCTTGCCTGGTAGCGCTTTTGACCCAAAAGTATATGCACACCTGTTTATGGATGGTACAGAGTGCGTTATTCAGTACTGGATTTTCTATCCATACAACGACAATATCAATAATCATGAGGGCGACTGGGAGCACATTAATGTCGTTTTGTCAGCCGCCGATGTATCCACTGCTGAGATAGTCGCGATTGATTTCTATTTCCACGAGAGGTATATGGTTGTCGATGGAGGGCGTCTTTCTAGCTTGCATTTCATCAACGATACACATCCATTGATCTACGTTGGTGGGTACGCAGATTTGTTGGTAACGGGAATTAACGGATCAGGGCCCGCAAGCGGAGGATCATATCCGGGTTTCGGTGACTGGAGGGATGTTGGGGCAACTATACAAATCTTGGGAGTTACAGTATTTACACCGAACACGGAAACGGTCGAGCCTGGAGGCAAATTTATAAACTATGAGAGCGTTGATGTAGAGATCTATCCGAGAGTCGACACCCACGGTAATGATTCGGACAACGACGGGTGCGGCGAGCAATACTTTAGCACGCGCCCGAATGAGGCGTGGAAAAGAGCGAATATCTATTGGGGTCAGTATATAACAGCAGATCCGTGGAGTAACTCTCCATTGTTCAATTTCGATGAAGATATTGGGAATAGGGCCCCCAAAACGCCGGCGTATAAGGATGCCTGGGGCCGTCGGACGAACACCGGACACGAACCCTATCACCGGTGGGAGTTCTTTGAAGACAACGGGCCCATGGTAGTCGTGTCTGCGATATGCGGAGGGAAGGATATCTACGGGACGAGCGCGTCGATTATCGAGCACGATGGGAGTGGAAGCACCACGCAATTAGTGGAGATGCCCGCGCTGCACTATTTCTCGACATCAGTTCAGTCGTTGACTGTGGGGGTGCCTGCCGAGTTTGAGAGCGATGGTGTGCTCTACTTCTTCGATCAATGGGACGATCTACAAGAGCCGGAATGCTTCGACAACGTTCGTGTTGTATCCGTATCTGGCATTAATCACACGTGTTTGGCTAGGTATAGGGACAGTGCTCTGGTTGATAAGACGACGGAGCCGTTTCGTGCTCAGTATAAAGTAACAAATGGTGTTGGGTGGGTTGATTACGACGATGATGGTGACGAGGATCTAATGCTGGCACTTGGCGAGTACGGAGATGCGCCGGTCCATTCACCAGAGAATACGCTAGCAAGAAACGTCGGTAATGGTGCTTTCGAGATTGTGTCGAATGGGGCGGGTTGCGAAGAGTTGACTCAAAGAACACCCACAAGAGCGGCTGTATGGGGTGACGTTGATAATGACGGTGACGAGGATGTATACTTGGTGAACGGAGACGAAGCGGCGCCAGACGCTCCGAATAGTCTCTTGTTGAACGAAACCCATGGCGGCGACCCGCTTTTTGTTTCGACGATTCAAGGCGATTTGGCGGCGATTCAAGATGCGAATATCGGATTCGATGCGGAGTGGGTCGATCTGGAGAATGATGGAGACCTTGATCTCGTGGTTGGACGAGAGGGAATGGGTCCCCTTGTATTGCGGAATTATATCCAACCAGAGGGTGAAGCATCACTACAGGCGGAGAGTGTTCCCGGTTTGACGGACTTATCTCTGTCGAGGGAGTTGGCATTCGCGGATTGGAATAATGACGGATATGTGGATCTGTTTTCGGTTCTCAGTACGGGAGAGCCGGTACTATTAGAGAATCAAGGGGATTGGTCATTTCTCGACGTGTCTCTGGATGTAGGACTCGGCTCACTAGCTAGCGGTGGTATCAGAGCAGCCGCATGGGGCGATTATGATAACGATGGAGACGTAGATCTCTTCGTGGGATATGGGGCTGGATACCAGACTCCGAACGTCTTGCTGAGGAACCAGGGCGGCACACTTGACGATGTAACGCAGCAAAGCGGGATGTCCGTCGTTGAGTTTGGAGTTAGAGCCGTAGCGTGGTTCGATATGGATAATGACGGTGACTTAGACTGCGTAGCGGCCGGTGCAGAAGTAATTTTTTGGGAGAATCGATTTCCGTCTGACTACTTCGTAGCGTCGACGCTATTTAATGCGACGGTTCCGTCGGAGCCGCGTACGATTGGCATAGCGGATTACGACACGGATGGCGATGAGGATGTATATTTCGGTGTTCTCAGTCCGATCGCATCGGGTGACGTGTTCAATCGACTCTACGAGAATGAGCTTGGGAGCAGAAAGAACTCGATCCAAATACTGCTTGATGGCGAGTACGCTAACAGCAACGGCGTAGGGGCGCGTGTACTCGTGTATACGCCAGATGGAGTGGTGCAGTCGAGACAAGCGGTAGGGGCAGTTGGCGGCTCGGGGCGCATGTCACATACGATGACGATCGGGCTCGGAACCAACGAAGAGGTGCAGCGAGTTCGGGTTGAATGGCCCTGGGGTAGATATACGGAGGAACCGACGATACCTTCGGGGACTGTCGTGACGCTTTCTGATGCAGAGCCGGTCAGATCGATAGGGCGCATTTATCTAACTGCTGATCCGAATGGTGGGATCGCGACGACTATTGGGCCGGTGGCCCCGAATCAGGAGTTTGAGTACTACCTCATGTATGATGGATCTGGAGTTATGCCGGCGGCGCCAAGCTTGGAGCGATTCGAAGTTGGCGTAACTCTTCCGGGGCAACTGCAGCCGAGGTTAGAAGAGCGTATGTTCGATGGTGTAAATATGAATGGTACGTTCATGAACTACGAGTGCTATCTGAACACATGTCTGGATGCTAGTGCGGGGGCTGTGGCTTTATACAAGTTCCGCGCCGTGGTGGCAGAGGAGGGGTATGATCCGACGATTCGTCTCCGGAATATTCCCTTCCCGTCTTTTACTGATCCACTAGTGCCCTCGGTTCCGTGTGGGTGGGGGTGTGAGTCTGGAGCGATTTTCCGATTCGATGAGCCGGGGGCTTCAGAAGAGCTCACGGTGCTTATTGATGATACACGTGCTCCAGGTCTCGAACACACGGGTCTGTGGTTTATCTATCGCGACTGGGTGCATGTGCGAATTGATGAGCCGATATTACCGACTACGGCGTCTGGGGCCAGTTTGACGGACACAGGAATATATCGTGTGTATAATGGCGATCCACCACATCTGGAAAAATCGATTACTCGAGTCGTCGTTTCGGGCCAGGATATATACCTGGAACTGGACTCCGATATACCGGAGAACAAGTATTTTCGCGTAGAGGCTCTTGGTATTAGAGATGTTCACGGAAATACATCTCCTGTTCTCGACGGTGTAGTCTGCCAGGCAGACCCAGATGACGACGGGATCATTATTGAAGAAGGCATGCCGATGCCGGGGAAGTCCGTTAATTTTGAATGGATAGAATTGGCGAACACGGGGAGTCGATCTGTTTGTCTTAATGGTTGGCGGTTCTCTAGTGGAGGCGGGATAACGTATCGATTCGCCGAGGAACCTACATTAGTGGTTCAGCCGGGAGAGTTTGGAGTATTGAGAATTGACGGCGACCTTATGGACGAACGAGGCCGGATGGTCGGCGTCCCGGCAGAGGAAATTGACGATGTTCTGGATGTGGATGGATTAGTTGTTGCCGATCCGTTCGGAAATATTGCTGACGTAGTTCCTGCAGACTCGCTTTCTGCGAAGAGCTTGGGCGGCCGCTGCAGTATTCAGCGAGTTGCGGACTCCACGGGGCGAACGGTTAAGTGGGTCACCGATGCTCCGGAGTATGCGCCGGGTAAACGTGGGACCCCGGGGAAGCCCAATAGACTAGGAGATGGTAGTATTGCTGAGATCGCCGCGAATACTCCGAGTAGGACGCTATTGATATCTGCATCGCCGAATCCCTTTAATCCGACGACGGTTGTGCGAATGGCGGTGGCATCTCCACAGAGAATTCGCGTGGCGGTTTATGATATACGAGGGCGTTTAATAAAGACGCTACTGGATGCGAGTAGTGAAACAAACCCGGATCTTCAGCTAGTTTGGGACGGGCGCGATAACTCAGGGGGCAAAGTTGCTAGCGGGGTGTACTTCGTACGAATGAGCTCGCAAGATAGCGGAAACCAGATTCTGAAAGTCACGCTTATGAAATAGCGTCACGATCAGATTAATGCAGCAGGCGATGGATTCGTTGCGGAAGTGAGAAATGTAGAAATATGAAAGTATGTCTATCTATTGGAGCTGCGATTCCGCTATTAATGTTCGCGTCAGTGGGCTTCGCAGAGCTGACAGAACAGGATAGTGAATTTGGAGTTGCATCGATCACGCACGATAGTGATACGGGACTCGAATGGCTTGACGTAGACCAGTCTGCTGACATGTCCGTTCTGGATATCGAAGCAGGCCTCGAGGAGGGCGGAGCGTACTTTGGATGGCGTTATGCGACACCTTCGGAAATCGAGGTCCTGTTCTACGTTTCGGCCGGTTTGTCTGAGATAGGTACCTTGAATCCAGATGAGGCTCCTTTATACGTAGAGGCACTTAGGCTTCTTGGTATCACGTTTGACACCGTAATGCACGGATGCATCGGGTGCACGCAGATTTGTGCTGGGATCAATAGTCAGGAAGTGGGAGAGAATCTGCGAATGCGCTCGACCATCGCCATCAGTTGGGTGAACAGCAATATGAGAGAAGCGGAATCGCTATCAGCTGTAGTCTATGGCGTTGGCGATCCAGTCGATCAGGCCTCCTTTTCAGTAGGGCATTGGCTCGTTCGAGACTCGGGATCGGTGCCGTCTGGTGATGTGAGTTGGGGAAGCATCAAGGCGCAATATCGATAGGCGTTCTCTCGGATGCACTGCTGCGATATTGTACACCGCGAACCAGAGCATTGAAGTAGTGCCCTCGCGATCAGCGGAGTTGCCGGGCAACGTAAGGCGGCGCGGAGAATCGTTTGAGAAGGAGGCTGGCGGGCTGGCCATGGCCGAAGTGACTTCCGCTCTACGCGACGCCCACGGGCCGGCAGCGGGCTCCTGACGGCCAGTCTGAGATACCTCGAGGGGCTCGAATCGCCGCACCTGATCCTTTTCGGTGGTTTGGGCCCGTTTCAGAGGATTTCGAGTCTGAGACTCCGAGTTCCCTTTCTAGTCCCACCCGGGGAGCCAATTTTCAGATGAGGGCCGTTCGGCGAGCACGTCGAACGGCTTTCTGTATGTAGCGGAGATAGTTGCGCCATCGAAGACAAAGTTCGAGCCGACGCATTTGAGGATCTTGGCCTGCTTCTCTGGATTCGACGCAAGGTACTTCGCATGAGCGACTTGCGCGAGTTCTAGCAGCTTCAGCCCTTCTTCGTGGTACGACTTCGTAGCTTCACGCAGCCCTTCCAGCTCGATCTCGATGTCGTGCATCTCCGAGCGCCACGTTCCACTCTTCCGCACGAAGAGCGCCTCGTCGATGACGTTCCTCAATCGGTCCTCGTACGCCTGATCGATTGAGCTCTGCAGGGTCTTGTAGAAGTTGAGACTAGATCGGACACCTGCCCTCGATTGAGGGCGGGTCGTCATGGTACTTTGCTCGTGATACCAGTCACTTGAGCAAAGGAGAGTACCGATGACGACCCAAGACAAGCTTATCAAAGGGAAGCTCAATCTGCTAGAACTCGGCAACTACCTCGGCAACGTCAGCGAAGCCTGCAGGACCCTAGGCTACTCCCGCGACACGTTTTACCGCCTGAAGAAGCGCTACGAAGAGAACGGCCTCGAAGGCCTGCGAGAGATCAGTCGCAGAAAGCCGAATCCGCGTAACCGGGTCTCCGAGGAGATCGAAGCCGCAGTCGTCCAGGTCGCCTTCGATTATCCGGCGTATGGCCAGGTTCGAGCGGCCGCCAAGCTGCTCGAGCAGGGCATCTCGATCTCTCCGGCCGGCGTTCGGGGCGTGTGGCAACGCAACGAACTGGAGACGATGAAGAAACGCCTGCGGGCTCTGGAAGAGAAGGCGGCCAAAGAAGGGATCACCCTGACCGAGAACCAGATCCAGGCCCTTGAGAAGGCCCAGCAAGAGAAGGAAGCCCACGGAGAGATCGAGACCGAGCATCCCGGCTACCTGGGGGCCCAGGACACCTAATTACGTCGGTACGATCAAGGGCGTCGGCCGGATCTACCAGCAGACCTTCATCGACACCTACAGCCGGGTGGCCATCTGCAAGCTCTACACCCAGAAGACGGCACTAACGGCGGCGGACCACCTGAACGACCGGGTGATCCCGTTCTTCGAGGCCGAGGACGTGTCGCTACTGCGCATCTTGACCGACCGCGGCACCGAGTACTGCGGTCACGTCGAGCGGCACGAGTACCAGCTCTACTTGGCCCTGACCGACATCGATCATACCAGGACGAAGACCAAGCATCCGCAAACGAACGGGATCTGTGAGCGCTTCCACAAGACGGTGAAGGACGAGTTCTACACCGTCGCGTTCCGAAAGAAGATCTACACGGCACTTGAGGAGTTGCAGGCCGATCTCGACGACTGGCTCGAAGAGTACAATCACCGACGTCCGCACCAGGGCAAGCGTTGTGACGGGAAGGCACCCAT
>JANQEO010000315.1 GCA_028278325.1 Candidatus Binatia bacterium | reverse complement strand
GGCGCGCTGCTCGCACTCTGGGTCTCCCTGCTGGCCTTGCGCCGTGCTCACGAAACGTGGGAGGCGGCACCTCTTGACGGGCGGGAGCAGAAGGAATGATCTCGCCAGTCCCTTGTCGATTTCGCGGAGCAATGACGTGCCGAGGGCCGCGTCCTTCGGTTTGGTCAGTGAGGAAGAATTCAACCGCGATTCCTCTTGTGCTGGCGGAGCGCATTGACCTTGGAATCGAAGTCTGCTGAGCGTCCGAGACGGTGCCTAACCGCCCCTCTGTGGCTTGCGATCGCGATCACCGCCGTCTCAGGGCTATGGGCCGGGCGCGCCGTGCCACCTGGCTATCGCACTCAGGAGCGGGTCCTTGATGCGTTCTTGCGCGCGATCCAGGGCCCGATGCACACTGGCTCGGATCTGGGCTACCTGCTCACCGCCCTACTGCTGGCGCCCGCGGTGATTACGGTCACAAGTCCGGCGAGGGGTATTCGGATTCTGGGGTGGGGAATGGCAGCGCTCTGGTGGCTCTTGGGGCTCCTCACACTCATTGACTGAGCGGTTCTCGAGAACGCGGGCGCTGAAACAACTCTGACAAGCACGTTGTGTGTCGCGGGTGGGCGCTGTCCGCGGATCAGGGCCATGTCAAGGTGGGGCACGACCACCACGAGAGCGAGAGGAACACCAGGACATCATGTCGTCCTTCTCCTCGCGGACGGTGACGAGCCAGCGCGCTCGGGACCTCACCGCGGTTTCGTTCGAACCGCTTCACAGCGAGATTGTGATCTCGTTCGAGACCGCTCGACCGATGAAAACCCCTGGCAAGACGGGCGTCTGGTTCGAGTAAACCATGCGGACCCGGTAGCGGCTGCCGTCCGACCTCACGAAGGGCCATGGAATGCGCATGTGATGCGAATGGCCAGACGGTATGAGGACCGCGTTGTCATGATTGCAGCTTGGCGTGTAGGTGCCGCAGCTGACGTAGAGATCCTCAGCGCGCTTGCCACGAAGGGTTACGGCCTGCACTTGGAAACGAGTGCAGTACCAGCAGAGCTGGTCGAGGATGATGGCGCTGCCGTTGCCCGTGTTCGTGATGCTCGCGATCAGATCACCTGGCGTAGAGTTGTCCTCCGCAAGTGTGAGCGCGATGCGTTCTGGCCGATCAGGCCGCTCTGGGATCGTAACCGCGACGGTGTCTGAGATCGTGTTGCGGTATCTGAGGCGCACTCCGTAGTTGCCCGGTTCGAGAGAGTCGTTCCTGGATCGAAGAGCGATCTGCATGGTGGCGTCGATGCCGATCACGCTTGGGTGATCATGTAGCGCCATGACCTCCTCCCAAGGTGGGGACACACACCTGCGAAACGGGGGCGCGCTCTGACCGTCCAGCGGAACGAGCTCTAGCGCGAACCAGCTTCCCTGTTCTCTGCGGGGAGTCGTACGCGGACTGTTGATGTCATCGGCCGTCGCCATCAACCTGGCAAGACGATCCTCCCGCCAGTCCGCAGGGGGAGTCGGGAACGAGTGGTCGATGTTCGAGAACGTAGCGACGACGTTGACGCTACGACCAAGTCGACGACCCTCACACCAGAGTGTTGGGTGCACCGTGATCGACACTGACATCGGCTGCAATTCCTCGTCGACGAGCTTCGTGGCCCGCTCACGCGGAACGCACAGAGTTGCCCAGACCATTGCCGCCAATGCGGCAGTCGTTGCGATCGAGAGCAATGCCCCGAGTCGTGCGGTGAGGGTGTCGGTTGGCCTCGCCACCTAGGGCGTAACGTTCACTCCGATGGACAGGTTGGCGCCGCGTACGAAACCCAGATGGCGGGCTACGCCTCCAGGTGAACGCCGAGTTTCATACTTCACCGCAAACCGCCACCGATGACAAAACCTCATCGTGGCGGCAGCCGTCGTAACCCCCTACAAACACTAGATTCACGTCGATGGGGACTTTCAAGCTTCACCGCAGAATGGCGTTTTTGCGGTGAAGTAGCGGTGAAGTATGGGGAGGGGTCTAAACCCCCTGATTGCGCCCCGGTGGGGGAGGTCCCATCGCCTGAAGAATGTGACCCTCGGCCTACGACGATTCTCTGGTCGTGGCGTCTGCGGACGTTCCATCGGAGCATCACGTCTCGGTAGCCGTTGCATGGGAGCGTAGCCGCACTGCACCCAAGTCCGGTCGACATGAGACGCCCGACAGTAGCTGAAACGTTGGTCGCGGTCGCCGTCCTGGTGACTCTGAGCGCAACCATACTTATCGCGGTTCCGCGGTTGGCGTTCTGGGGACACGTTACCGACTGCAAGAGCCAGTTGGCCCAACTCCATTGGCTGCTCCAGATCTACTACGTCGACCATCGTCGCTGGCCCGCGTCGTTTGGCCCTCAGTTCGTTGTTGACATATGGAGTGCCTCCCCAGAGGCCGCTCCCGACTTGCTTTATTGTCCGTCGGTCCCGCGGGGCAAGAGCCGTCGCCCGACGGCCGCTGAGGTCCATTTCACGGGGCCAGCGGAGCTGCCGGACATCATCGACATCGATTGGGGGAGAAGCGCGGACTGTGCCGTGATGTGCGATCGGATCTGGCCCGACCGACCACCACCACACGCAGGCAAGGGGGTTTGCTGGGTGTCGGAGGCCGGAAGCGTCCACTGGACCGCAGCACCAGTCGGTGCTCCGGTCATCGGCCCGGGTGCGCCCGATCGTCGTCTTCGGTGGGTCGAGAATTAGCCGGGCGAAGAGGCTGGACAGAGAACTGCCGGCCGCTGCCGT
Organism: Candidatus Binatia bacterium; assembly: GCA_028278325.1. Taxonomy (GTDB): domain Bacteria; phylum Desulfobacterota; class Binatia; order UBA1149; family JAJCZL01; genus JANQEO01. The sequence continues at coordinate 5,202 of JANQEO010000315.1, read as the reverse complement.
TCGGCTGATCGCGCACGCTAGCAGAAAAGCCCTCTGTCCAGGTCCACGAACAGGGTGCGGCCATCGGGCTCGAACGAGCACCTCAGCCGTCATCCGACGATCTCCAACCCCGCAGTGCGTCAACTGGGCGTTCGCTCCCATTCTCCGTCAACGGACTCACGGGTGGCAATCCACCCGGGCGGCAGGTCTGCAACTCCGCGAAGCGTGGGATCAAGTTGCAGAGCCGTGCCCATCCCGATCACCCGCCCGTCCTCAGGGTCGTTCGTCGTGCCACAGAGGAACGCCCAAGAGTGATCATCGTCGTAGTGCTGTACGAGAAGGATGGGCAGACCGTTCTCGATCACGTTGATGGTAGTGATTGCTGCTGCGTTGGGCGGCTGATCGAAAGGCCAGTCCGTGCTCATGCTATGACGCTCCACACCCGTTGTTTCAGCAAGACGACACCGTTCCTGTTCAGCTTCATGGTTCTTCGGAGGTCTACCGTGCCTCGTCCTCCTCCGTAAGGAAAGACCACAGCGCCCTCCCAGTGCGCAGCCGTTCCAACGGTTCCTCGATCGTCATCCGAAGGATGTGGATCTGGACAAAGGGCAGTCCGCGAATCTCTCGCAGGAGGCCATCGAGCGCGTCGAGGTGAGCTGAAGATGTGTCGCGCGGCACGATCACGTAGATGTATCCATTGCTTTGGGTCAGCAGTCGTTTCTGGACGGCGAGCGCCTCTGTTGAGTCAAGGACCTGGAACCTGCGGAGTGCGGGAGGACCGCGTTCGATCACATCCGAAGTAGGCGTCGTGATCACGTGAAATCGGCTCGGGTCGTCCGGGTATGGAGCAATGACGCATAGCGGGCTGACTGCGTCGAGCAGACCTCGTGCGATCGCATTGAAGATCGTCCCCTCTGGGCCCCGCGATTCCTCTGCTCTGCGGCGCTGGGCCCGGAGGCGGTTGACGACCTCGCCAGTCGTTCTGACGTCGTCCCAACGTTCAGACACGAGAACGCGGTGGGCGCTGGCAAACGGAAACTGGCCGGAAAGGACCACCAACATCTCGTCCGCCCGGCTTCGAAGCGCGGCGCTGGACCCCTCGGGAGCGAGCACGAGAAAGCTCCGGAGTTGACCTTTGCGGTTCCCGAGCAAGGTCTCGAGTTCGCGGACGCTCGGCGGGCATCCCAATGTCGGAACACCCCCGACGCGAAGTCCGTGAATCCCGTGATCGAGCGCGACGCGGAACCGCGTCCCATCCGCGTCTGCCGGCCACAGAAGCGCGCGCCAGCCCGGACCCGCTTCGAACTCGGTACCAAACACGTGGTAGTCGGCGTCGATCACGCAACCGCCGAGAACGGAAAGCAGCACGACGAGACCGATTCGCATGGATCTGTCCTCCATGTCCTGAGGTGACAGGGTAGTGCCGGGGTTCATCGGAATCTGTGCAGCGGTTCCGGGCGCGGTCCGGCAAGCTCCACTGCTCGCTCGGCCGTTCTCACGGCAGCCACTCTGCCACCGCCTGGACCCACGGACGACACGCCGGTGTCCACATGCGAATCGGCATGAGCCACCAAGTCCCCGCAGCCAGTGCGAGAGCCGCCAGCCGCTTGCGTGTCCCACCGCTGTCCGAGGCGAGCAGGGCCATGGTCGCGTGCGCGAGCCCGGCGATGGCAATGGCCGCCGCTACCGGATCAAGGACGCTGAAGAGGTCGAAGAGTTCGGGCCCCTCGCAATCGAACCGCGTGATGAGCGATGACCCCCAGGCCAGAGCGATCAGGCCGCACCCCAGGAGGTCCTCGACCTTGAGCCGCTTTCGGTCGTGGGGCATATCGGTTTCGACGGTGTCGGTCGCAGCGCTATTCCAGCGCGGCCAGAGCAGATATCCACGCCCAGAAGTAGGCGACCGCCACGGCGACGCCGGCCACCGCCGTGTACCGGGGCGACCAGGCCAGGCCAACCAAGCTCACCGCCAACCCAATAAGCCAGCACGCGATCGATACGGCCATGACTTGGGTAAGAGTCCCGGACTCGCCCAGACCATCAAGCGGCACGAACACCAAGGGTACGACCCAGGCGCCAATGCTGAACCGCATCCCCACGTTGCCGATGCTGTTTCGAGGCTTGCCGACTGCCACATCTGGAGGATGCCGCGTGACTCGGCCATGGCGAGAAATGCGCCGTGGCGGGCCAAACGGCAAACCCACCGAGCATTCCTGGCGTTGGGCCAGGCATGAAGACGACCTCGGGAGCATTCTCGAGTCCAGGTGTACGCTGGTCGGCGCGATGAGTCCGCGCACTTGGATCGTCCTACTTGCAGTGGTTTTGGCGGTCCTGGTCACGGTGTTGCTGTGGCCCGAGGGGGGCCAGACGCGCGAGCCGATCCACTCTGTTCGGGTTGCACAGCCGGACGCGCCGGCCCCCGTTGATCCCGATCGTCCTGAACCGGCGATCGAGACGGCGCCCTTCTCGGAGCCGAGCGACAAACACGTTCAGCAGGACTGGGACACGCCGGCCGACTGGCAGGAGGTGCTGACGGTACGTGTGGTCGACAAGGCTAGCGGAGCCCCCATTCCCGATGCCGCAGTGGCGATCCGCGCAGTCGCTCGACAGCCGGTATTCGACCCCGCGCGGGTGACCGGAGCGTTGGTACTCTCGGAGCATGGTGGCGTCGGTAGCTCAAACGTGCGAACCGATTCGGATGGGGAAGCTGAGATTCGAGCGGTTGTGCCGTGCTTCATCTCGGCCCGGAAGGAGGACTACGCGGGCCAGCTGCTGTTCGACGACCCCTTGCTCAAGGTCGTCGTCATCGAGGTTGTCCGTTCCCCAGTACTCGCCGCCAAGGTCGTCCAGGTGGACGGAAGTCCTGTCGGCGGCATTCTCGTCACCTTCTCGATCCGCAGCCGGCGAGCGAGGACCAGATCGGGCAGCTACACAAGTGCTGTTAGTCGTCACGCGGATGGAATCGCCGTGGCCGGCCATGCCGCGATGTTCGATGCGTACGCGGCGGACTCCGGCTTGTACGAGGTCTCAGCGAGTGTGGACTTTCTTGGAGAAGAGGTCACGGCCTCCCACAACGAGTTTCCGACGCTACCGCTCGAACTTGCGTTGCCCCCGGCGGGTTCGGTGCTGGTCCGACTCGTGGGACCTGACGGGCGCTCGTGTAGGCGCCCCGCGCTGGTGGTGATCGGACAACCGAGCGAGGACACCGTCGGCGATTGGCGAGTGAAGTACCCGTGGCTTCGTCAGCAGACCGCCACCGGAGAGGCAACGTTCGGTGTCGTCCGCACCGGCGCTCCGCTGACTGCATGCGCATTCGTTGACGGATTCGGCTCAGCGAGTGCCGCGATTCCTCCGCTCAAGGGGCTCGGAGACCGAGCCGAGGTGACGCTTCGGCTGCGTCAGTCCTCATCACGAGTGAAAGTGAAGGCGGTAGACCCGGACGGCCGGGCGCTGGCGTCGCGACGATTTCGGGTCTTCGTAGAGTCGGTTCGCCAAGGCAGAGCCCCACGGACGCTACCCGCCAGCGGCGGTAATGCGACGAGCGATCACGAGGGGCGACTGACGTTCGTTCTCGACCGTACAGCGGTTCCTGACCAGGGTGCCGTGGCGCACCTTGAGATGCTCGAGGATCGCCTCGTTGTCGGCGTGGGGGAGGTGGCTATCGAGCGGGGTTCCATCGTGCGCGATGTTGACTTGGGAGACGTGGTCGTTCGCGTACCGCCCCGTGAAGTCCGTGGCGTCGTCGTCGACGAGACTGGATCGCCCGTCGTCGGCGCGCTTGTTCGAGTGAAGCGGAGGAGCACCCGAGGGATGTCGCGGGCCATGAGTCTTCTCGATGACCCCGAATGCAGGACGGGACCTGATGGGAAGTTCGTGATGTACTCGCGGTCAGAAGTCAGGATTCGCTCGATCCGGATCTTCCGACGAGGCTTCCAGCCGGTGGTCGTCGATACCCGAGAACTGCGGAAGGACGAGGGCCGAATCGTCCTCAGACGGGCGACGCGATAGGTCCCATCTCCGGTCGAATGCGACCTGCGGGAGACGGCTACATTCCCTGATACTGCGCGCTCGGTGTTCCAGCTCCGATCGCGACAAACTGCGTCGTTGAGCCAGCCATGTCCCAGAAGTTGGTGGCGGGGAACGGGAAGAACGGGTTCCCCGCGGTCCCGAACCACTCCCAGAGGGCACCATTGACCGTGCCCAGAATCGGTGCGGTTGGAAGTGCGGACAGGTTGACCTGAGGAGGGAAGACCCCGGTGGGTGGAAGCAGGTTCTGGCCTGGTCCGATGCCCATGAACTGTGTGAGTTGAGGGACAACCGGGCCATTGAACGGATCGTGGCTGACGATGATGTTCCCCGTTGAGACGTCTAGTCGCACGCGGAAGCTGTGCCTCATGCCTACGAAACCCCACTCGGCCATGTCCACCCAATCGACCGTGACGCTGGGCGTCGCTGGGGCACTCTGGTCAACCGTGACTAGGATTCGCGAAGGAGATCCGCTTGACGCAGGGGCAAACACCAGATCGGTCCACATGGGCGCAATCCGTGGCTGCGCTGTCTGAAAGAGCAGGGGGGTCGGAGCGAAAGCCCCGCTTGCAGCCGTGAAGGTGATGTTGCCGTTCCCGTTCACGAACATCTGCGTGTAGGTGGCGGTGTAGAAGGAGAACGTGAACCCGAATGGCGTGAAGTCAAACGGCAGCCCGCCGTTGTTCCCGGTGGGAAGCTCCACGATGGTGAGGCCGGGACTGACCAGCACTTGTGTTGCCGCGGTGAGCGTCACGTTCCAGGGCGGATTGGCGGGGTCCAGGACCGCGGCTTGAAGAGCCGCCTGGGTGCCAGGCGGCGTCCCAAGAGGGACAGCAACGCTCGCCGCGAACTGCGCGGATGGGCCGGTGTTCCAAACCGGGTCGACGAAACCGTTGACCGTGAGCCAGGCCCCGGAAGTGAGATCCACGTCGAGCAGCTGACCGCCGAGCACGGGAACGCCTGGCCCAGGCAGCAGACTTGCCGCCAAGACAACCGCGAACGGGGCGTTCGCCGTCGCACTGCCAACCAGTATGACCTGGGGGAGTCCGCTGGCTGCGCTGACGCCGGTGATTGGGTATGGCGGTCCGGCCGCGCCGGTGATGAGCAACGAGGCGCTCGGGCTGTTCGGTTGCTGGGCGTAGCATGCCGGCGACACCAGCCCGGCGACGCAAACGACAAGAACACAAGTTAGCCTCC
>JANQEO010000031.1 GCA_028278325.1 Candidatus Binatia bacterium | reverse complement strand
CTTGCGGGAGATCACCCTGCCGATCCTCTCCCCCGGCATCGTCTCGGGCGCGATCTTCGCCTTCCTGCTCTCCTGGGGGAACTTCCCGCTCTCCCTCTTCTCGACCGGGGCGGACCAGACCGTGCCCGAATGGCTCTACGCCAAGATGGTCTCGGGCTACACGCCCATGGTGCCCACCCTAGGCTCGCTCACCATGGGCGGCGCGGCGCTCATGGTGATCCTGGTCCTGCTCGGCTACCAGCTCCGGCGCATGCGGCGGCCGTAGGTCTTTTCAGAGAGCCGTGTTGATCCGTTTCGTGATCTCCGACAGGCGCGACCAGCCCTGGAGCGTGACCGGGAGGACCAGCGCCGAGTCGACGAACGCCCAGGAATAGGTGACGATGGAGAATATCGTGCCCACGGTGGTTTCGATGTTCGTCGTCGCGAACCAGATATTGAAGACGATGAACCCGAGCAGCACCGTGAAGATGGCGCCATAGACGGTGGCTTCCGTGTCCGAAAGCCTGACCTCGATCCGTCGCAGCTTGTTCAGGTGAGAGAAGATGCCGTCGGCCAGCCTCGCCTCCAGGAGTCTCACCTGCTGTTCCGTTTGGTGATTGTGATCGGCGTTCAGCCGGTAGAAGCGGCCGTGGGACAGACCATAGAGGACGATCATCAGGACGGCGGCGCCCAGGGCCGCGTAAGACAACACGGGGTGAAAGACGTAGAGAACGATCAGGGACACGGCCAACTGAACCGCGGAGTCCATCACCTCGGGCAGGTCCTGCTCGAGGAAGTCGACCAGCTCCCGGCCCATGCCCAATCTTGCATTCAAGGTCGAGACGGCCATCCCGGCCGAGCGATCGACCTGGGCCCGTCCGACCTCGACACGGATGGTCCCGTAGGCCCGGGTGTCGTAGATCCGGCGCAGAACCGCGACCAGGATCAGGCCGGCCAGTACCGTGGCGAGCTGCAGGAGCGCGGTCGGGTCATCGCTCAACAGGCCATCGATCGCGAAGCCGATGAAAAGCGGGATCAGCGCCGTCAGCGCCGTCTCGCAGAGCGTCATAGCCCAGGTCACCAGGATCGGGCGCCGGAAGGTGCCAAGCAGGGTGGCGATGGTGACCGCCTTATCCTTCAACATCGGCCGCTCTTCCCGGCAGGGCGATGCGGAAGAGTCGCTTCAGGTCCTCCGTTATGGCGATCAGCACCGGCACGAAGACCAGCATCAGGATGGTGGCGAACAACTCTCCGAAGGCCAGCGAGGTGGCGGCCGGAATGAGGTACTGCGCCTGTTCGGAGGTCTCCGTCAGCAGCGGCATCAGGCCGATGACCGTCGTGGCGGTGGTGAGGAATATCGCGCGGTAGCGTCCGGTCGCGGCCTCGATCAGCGCGTCATGGGCGGGCAGGCCTTCTTCGATGGCCTGGTTGTAGCGGGTGACGAGCACGAGGCTGTCGTTGATCACGACACCGCTCAAAGCCAGCATGCCGAAGAACGACAGGACCGAGAGCTCGAGGTCCATGATCAAGTGCCCGACGGCCGCGCCGACGAAGCCGAAGGGCACGATGGCGAGGATCAAGACCGGCTGCCAGTAGGACTTCAGCGGCACGGCCATCAAGACGAAGATCATGGCCGCGGCCAGCAGCAGCGCGCGCTTCAGGCCGTCTTGGATCTCACCGATTTCCTGAAGCTCGCCCGCCTTCTCGATCTTGACGCTCGGAAAGTACTTGGGCATTTCGGGCACGAAGTAGTGATCCACCGCCCAGGCGAGGTCTTCGGGCGAGATCGTGGAGCGGTCTACCGAGACGGCTACGGTGTTGACCAGTTTCCCGTTCTCTCGATACACGGCCCCGGGCACGTAACCGCTCGTGATCTCGGCAACGGAGCGCAGCGGGATCCACTCGCCTGTCCTGCTGCGCAAGCGGCTGTCGAGCAGGTCGTCGAAGGTATCCCGCGCGGTGCCGGCATTTTGCACGAGCACGCGCAGCTCCGTGCCCGCACGCCGGACCTTGTGGACCTCGGCGCCGCCGAAGGCGTTGCCGATCTGTGTGGCCAGCGTTTCCGGGTCGAAGCCCAGGTTGCGCGCTTCCGGCTTCACACGGATTTCCATTTGGGGCTGCCCGGCGGTCAGCGTATCCCGGACATTGTGGGCGCCCTCGACCTCAGCGAGGAACTCCATCAAATGTTTGCTGGCTTCCTTCAGCTCCTCGGTGTTTTTCGACAGCAGCCTGAGCTTGAAGCCGCCGCCGAAGTCCTCGGTGGCGATGAATTGAAGCTCCGTGGCGCCCTCGAGCCGCCCTGTCCGCTTGCGCCACTCGCGCATGACATCGAGAATGCCCACAGTCTTGCGCTCGGAAACCGGTGTCAGCTCGGCGTAGAGCTGCGCCGTGGTGGCGCTCGAAATGATCAGGAACATCGTCCGGATCGGGGGAGTCTCCAGGGAGGCTTGGTCCTGCACCTCCTCGTTCAGCGCCTCGCCGATGCTCTGGATGCGCTCCATATTGGCCTTGGTGAGCTGGAACGGCGCGCGGGCATCCATCTCCAGATTGATCGAGATGACTTGCCCCGGTACGTCGGGAAAGAACACGGTCTTGATCTGTCCAAACCAGATGAGGCCAAGGCCGAACAGGCCGGCAGCCACGAAGACGATCAGCGCCGCGTAGCGATGGCGCAGCGCCGCGATCAGCAGGGGCCGATAGAGGGCGGTCTTGCTCCAATCCAAGGCCCCTCGCGCGACGCCCTGTACTTTCGACCATCCGAGCGTCAGCCAGTTGCTCGGCGGGCGTTCCAGGCGGATCGGTGCCAGATGCGCCGGCAGAATGAACTTGCTTTCGATGAGCGAGAAGGCGAGCGCGAAAATGACGATCCCGGAGAAGCTGGCGAGCACCTTGCCGAGCGGATTGTCCAGCAACAGCATGGGGTAGAAGGCGGCCATGGTGGTCAGAACGCCGAAGATCGTGGCCACCGCGACCCTTTCGACGCCGGCCTGCGTGCCGGCAATCCGGTCCTTGTTGTGCTGGCGCTGCTCGAACACGCTTTCGCCGACCACCACGGCGTCGTCGACCAGGATGCCCAGCGCGATGATCAGGCCGAATGTGGTGACGTCGTTGAGCGAGTAGTCGACCCACTTGGAGCCGGCGACCGCCAGGGCTCCCATCACCGAAATCGGGATGCCCATGGCGACCCAGAAGGCGAGGCGGACATCCAGGAACAGCGACAGCACCAGGATGACCAGAAGCAGACCCTGCAGGCCGTTCGAGCGCAGCAGCCCGAGCCGGTCGGAGATGTAGTTGGAGGCATCGCCCCAGATCGATATCTGAACGCCCGGCGGCAAGAGAGGCTCGAAGTCGCGGGCGACCTCGTGGACGACCTCCGAGATGCGCAGGACATTCTCCTTCTGTCCGACCAGCACCTCCATGCCGGTGGTCTGCGCGGAGTTGAAGCGAAACAGGTAGTCGCCTTCCTCGAAGGTGTCGCTGACGCTGGCGATCTGGCCCAGCTTGATGGAAGTGCCGTCGGCATTCTCGATGATCGGGATGTCGGCGAACTGGGTCGAGAACTTGGCCTTGTCGTCGGTCTTGAGGGTGACGTTGCCACCGATGGTGCGCAGCGTCCCGGTCTGAAAGTTGAGAGAGCTCGTGCGGATCTTTTCGACCACGTCATCGATGGTCAGCCGAAACTGCCGCAGGATCTTGGGGTCGAACTCGATACGCATTTCCCGGGCATGCAAGCCCCAGACCTCCAAGCGCGAGAGCTCAGGCTCCGCGAGCAGGTTCTCCCGAAAGCGCTCGGTCAGGGTCTGAAGGGTCAGCGGGTCGGTGTCGCCGTGAATGTTGATATAGAGAGCCGGATAGTCGTAGCCGTTGGACTCGATCACCGGGCGGCGCACGGTCGAGGGAAAGTCGTCGATGGCATCGATCCGGAGGCGAACGCGGTCCAGCACCTTCTGAAGGTCCGCGCCCCCGGCTTTGCGGACTTCCACGTAGGAGGATTCGGCATAGGTTTCGGAGGAGATGCTTTTTATGCCCTCCACGCCTTCAAGTGCCTTCTCGATCTTTCGCGTGACGAGTTCGTCGACCTGGGCGGTGGAGGCGCCGCGCAAGATGGTGGTGATCTGCACGCT
>JANQEO010000241.1 GCA_028278325.1 Candidatus Binatia bacterium | reverse complement strand
ATCCCGGTCGGCACCGCGCAGCCCATGACGGAAGCCTTGGAAAGCGGCGCTTCCTTGGTGATCTTGGCGACCGATATCTCGGGAAGCACCGTGAATTCGCTGAACGTGCTGGTGCCCATGTAATGCAGGATCGGCTTGCCCTTGTAGGAGAACCGCGACGTCCCGTCGGGCATCACCCCGGCGCCCTGGGTCTTGCGGATGGTCTGGCAGAGGTTGGTCTTCCCTGACTTGATGTAGGGGCATTCCGGGTCTTCGGGGACGTAGAGCGGGATCACGTGGTCGCCTGGGACAACCGACGTGACGCCTTTGCCCACCTCTTCGACTACGCCGCAGCCCTCGTGGCCAAGGATGCAGGGAAACAAGCCCTCCGGGTCTTCGCCGGATAGAGTAAAGACGTCGGTGTGGCAGAGGCTCGTCGTCACGATCCTGACGAGCACTTCGCCGTCCTTCGGACCTTCGAGGTCGACTTCCTCGATCTCAAGCGGGCGGTTCGGCTCCCAGGCGATGGCGGCTTGCGTTTTCATGTGAGCTCTCCCTAGGTTTGTTGTTTCAGTGGAGCAACGTGCGATCCGGCGCTTCCTGCGGATCGACGACCGGGTCGAGGACCAGCACGAGCCGTGTCTCTCCCTTGCCCTCGATGGGCGGCGAGCGGTGAAGCAGTCCGGACTTCGGCCGCTGCGGCCAGAGCGTACCGCGCAGCAGGATCGGCGCGCCGGTCGGGACAGTGAAGACGCGCTTCGGTTCGGCGCCATCGGTCGAGACGCCATACTGCGTGCCCGTCCCGCGGTAGGTGCAGACAAGCCGCGCGGTCACGGCGTCGATGTGGAATTTCCGACAAGCGTTGGTCGTGACGACGTCCAGACGCAGCAGGAGATACTGCGTGCGCATCAGCCCGGCGAAGATGTCGGCCAGAGCCGCGGCGTCGTCGATCAACCTGTCCCGTTCGCAAGAAGCCGGCGTGCCGACCGTCTCGCAGATCTGAGACGCCAGATTGCGCACGTGCTCCGAACGCACGATCACGCGCGCCTTCGGCAGGCGCTCCGGCTCCACCGCGTCGATCCATGCCTGGAAGCCCGGCAACGGGCTCCGGCGCCAGATCGCGGCGGCGCAACCTGGATGATGGATCGCAGACAGACCCTCTGGCGTGTTCGCGACGCCCACGCCGATCGCGGCGTCTCTGACGATCTCGCGAGCAAAGCTCACGCCGCTTCCTCCTGACGACGCCAGATCGGGAACGGGTCCGGCTGATCAGCAAGCGCGTCCGGACCCGGTGCGCCGTGTTCGGGCAACAGACTGTCGTCGAGCCTCACCCTCAGGCGCGGCAAGTCGATACCCATCCCGATGAAGACGATCTCCTGACGACGGTCGCCCCGGGGCTCCTGCCAGTGCGCCTGCAGGTAGGCGGCCTCTCTCATATCGTTGACGATCACCGCGACTCGCTTGCCTTAACGGTTGTGCAGCACGTGACTGAGGAGGGTGGTCTTGCCAGCGCCGAGGAAGCCGGCGATGACCGTGACGGGAAGCTTGGCGGGCAGTGGAGGGGCGCAATCAGGCATGACCGGGAGGGCTCATTCGTGAGGGTGTTACCATTTGAAATGTTATCATATAGCATTTGGTCTTCTGTCAACGACCTACGCTCCTAGCTGTCCGTAGCACGAGGTATGTCCGGGTTTCGTAGCACGAGGTATGTCCGGTTCGGTTGGACCGGAGGGGCATGTGCTGACGGAGGTGAGGGTGGCCCGGATCGTCGAGGCGGTGGGTCGGTATCGGGGTGGCAGGTTGAGCT
>JANQEO010000232.1 GCA_028278325.1 Candidatus Binatia bacterium | reverse complement strand
CAGCCCGGCTGAGCATCGATGAGCGCCGTGATTCCCTCCATGGCCGGCTTGTCCGCGCTCGCCCCGCTGGCGTTCGCATGCGTGTGGGCGATGGTGGTTTTGGCCTCCGAGATGTTCTCGGCCGACCGGCGTTTCGTCGGCATCGGTTGGCTCTCGCTGGTCGGCCTGGCCGTGCTTGCCGCCTACGCGTCCGTGTCGCCTCAATCCCAGTCTGCCTTTGCCGGTGTCGTCGCCTTCGACGGCTTCTCGGCCTTTTTCACCGTGCTCGTAGCGGTCCTGGCGGGCACCGCCGTCATGATGTCCATCGACTTCCTGCCCATGGCGGGCATTCGCAGCGGTGAATACTACCCGTTGATGCTGTTCGCAGTCGCCGGAGTCATGATAATGGCGGCTGCGGCCGACCTCATAGTCCTGTTCCTCGGTCTCGAGATCATGTCGATGGCCGTCTACGTGCTGGCCGGGGTGCGAAAACACGACAAGCGCTCCAACGAGGCGGCGCTCAAGTACTTTCTGCTAGGAGCCTTTGCCTCTTCCTTCTTGGTCTACGGCATGGCTCTGGTCTACGGCTACGCGGGCACGACCCACTTCGGGGGGATCGCGTCGGCGCTCTCGTCCGGTGAGGCGGATCTTCTCTTTTACTTCGGTGTCGCGCTGATACTGGTGGGACTCGGCTTCAAGGTGGCCGCGGTTCCTTTCCACATGTGGACACCCGACGTCTACGAGGGCTCCCCCAGCTCGGTGACGGTGTTCATGGCGACGGTGGTCAAGGCCGGCGGTTTCGCGGCGGTGGTCAAGGTGCTGATGATCGCGATGGCGGCCGCCTCCGAGGAGATTCGCGGAGTTCTCTGGGTTTCCGCGGCCGTGACCATGACGGCCGGCAACCTGATCGCCCTGCGTCAGACCAGCCTCAAGCGAATGCTTGCCTATTCCTCCATCGCGCATACCGGCTACCTGCTCGTCGGCGTCTGCGCCGCCACCACTGAAGCGGCCTCGTCCATCCTTTTCTACCTCGTCGTCTACGGCGCCATGAACCTCGGTGCCTTCGGCGTAATGATGCTCATGGTGCGAGACGGGGAGCCGGCAGAGCGCATCGACGATCTCGCCGGTCTCGGCCAGCGCCGCCCCATGCTGGCCCTGGCCATGACCCTCTGCATGCTGTCGCTCACCGGTATACCGCCCCTGGGCGGCTTCATGGCCAAGCTCTATCTGTTCTCGGCAGCGGTGCGCGCCGGGGAGGTGGCGCTGGTGGTCGTTGCGGCTGTCAACAGCGTCATTTCTGCGGCTTACTACCTCGGCGTAGTCAGGTGCATGTACTTCGATACCGGTGGTTTGGAGCCTCAGTCGGGCAGGCCCTACATAACGGTGGCCCTGGCCGCCTCTGTCGCGGTGACGGTTCTGACCGGTCTGGTCCCTGCGGGGCTGCTCGGCGCGGCATCCAGGGCCATGGCCAACATCGCCCTCGGGCCCTGAGCAAAAAAAAGCCGGGCAGCGGGGGGGCACTGCCCGGCGGTGACCGAAGAGGAAGAAAAGGAGGAAAAACTTCCTCTCCGTGTGGGGCTACAGTCTTACTGACGACTGGCGGCCCGTTTCATTCAACATTGAAACTCTACCATCGCGACTTTTCTTGCCGCCACCTCAATCTTGCGCGGGCCCTGGGGGCCTGCCTCGCGACGGCCGCTAAAGCCTCGATTTTCGCCGCTTTTCTAGTCACGGCGACCGCTGCGGCCGTCGCCCCTGTCGGCGCGGGGGAGGCTGAGACGGGGCCGGTCAAGGGGGGAGGCCCGGCCCGCCCCGTGCGCCTGGTGTCGCTCGTGCCGGCACTGACCGAGACCCTGTTCGCTCTCGGTGCCGGGCCCCGGGTCGTAGGGGTTTCCGACGCCTGCGACCATCCACCGGCCGTCGAGGATCTGCCTCGGGTCGGGACTTTCCTGTCTCCGGTCGTCGAGGTGGTAATCAAGCTGGCCCCGGATCTGGTCCTCACCTCGCCCAGCCCCGGAAACGAAGTGGCCGTGAGGGCCATCGAGAGAGCCGGCATCACGGTCGCCGTCGTCGACAACGAAGGCTCGATCGAGGCTTCCAAGCGCGCCTTCACTGCGGTCGCGAAAGCGGTCGGCATGGAAGAAGCGGGGCGTTCCCTCGTCGACAGGATCGAGGGCGAGCTTCGAGAAGCGGCCGCCGATGCCGGGCATGGACCCTCGCCCAAGATCGCCGTCGTGGTGGGACGCGAGCCGCTCGTCTTGGCGGGCTCGGGTAGCTACCTGGGTCAGATGGTCGAACTCGTCGGCGCCACCAACGTGGCCGCCGGCCTCGAGGGCCGCTGGCCGAGAGCCAGCCTGGAGTATCTGTTGTCGTCGCGACCGCAGATCCTCGTCGACCTGTCGATGGGATCTGAGGCTGACAGTGGTCCCGACGCTCTCGAGAGACGCTGGGGGCGATTCAGCGACCTGCCGGCCGTAGCCGCCGGCCGTCTATATCAGGACCCTTCCTCTCTGTTCTTGAGGCCCGGTCCGCGCTTGGGCGAAGCCGCCCTGGCTCTCGCCGCGATGGTGCGAGACGGCGGCGAGGCGGCTTCTCGATGAAGCGCGCCCGAGGGCTCTCCTGATGGAGGCAAGCCTGAGCAGATCGAGGCTCGTCGCGGGTCTGGCGGGAGTCTCACTGGTAGCGGCTGTCATGGCGGTGCTCGGGTCCCTGTTCGGCGGGGTGCAGCTGGACTTCGCGGGCGTTCTCGCGGGCGAGGGAACGGATCGAACCATCTTCATGCAGGCACGTCTGCCGCGCGTCCTTCTGTCGGGCGTCGTCGGCGCGGCGCTTGGTGTTGCAGGCGCTGCTCTGCAGCCGACCTTACGCAACCCCCTGGCCAGCCCCGACATAATCGGAGTGTCCGGAGGCGCGGCACTGGCGGCGGTGGCTTCACTCGCGGTGCTTCCGCTGAGCGCGCGCACGGACCTACTGGTTCCCTTCGTGGCGTTCAGCGGGGCCGCCGCCTCGAGTGTCATCGTCTATCGCCTCTCATTGGTTCGCGGGAGGGTGGAGCCGTACACGCAGATCCTCATCGGAGTGATCTTCAACACCGTCGCAGCCTCACTCATTCTCGTGATCAATGCGGTCGTCGACCTGGTTCGCTCCCAATCAATCGTGTTCTGGCTCATGGGCGGCATAGCCATCCATACCTATTCGGTCATCGCCTTGGTTGCGGCCCTCGTGGTCCTCGGGTCCGTGGTGCTGGTTCGGGAAGCGCCGACCTTGAATTTGCTCGCTCTGGGTGACGATGCCGCAGAGCAGCTCGGCGTGGACCTCGGCGCCAGTCGCAGGCGGGTGTTCGGCGCCGCCTCCTTGCTGGTCGGGGCCTCGGTTTCCCTGACCGGCGTAATAACCTTCGTCGGCCTCATCGTGCCCCATGTGCTCAGGCGCATCTTGGGCAGTGACAGCCGCTTGCTGGTGCCGGCATCCTGCGTGGGCGGCGCCGCTTTTCTGATGACTTGCGATCTCGCGGCACGCTGGGTGTTGGCTCCGTCCGAGCTTCCGGTGGGCGCCATAACCGCCCTGACCGGTGGGCCTTTCTTCATCTACTTGCTCCGGAGGCGTGCGCGCTCGCACGACACCTTGTGAGTTCGGTGAGCGAGCACAACACGATGCCCTCGTCGGGTCCGGCTGCCGTTCTCGAGAACGTCGACTTCGACTATCCGGGAGCGCGGACTCTGATCCGCGACTTCAGTGTCGCGGTGGAGCGCGCTGGGATGGCCGCGGTACTCGGACCAAACGGTTCAGGCAAGACCACGCTCATCCGCTTGCTGGCGGGAAGGCTCGCGCCGCTTTCGGGTTCAGTCAGCGTATGCGGGCTCGACCCCGTACGCTGCAGTAGGCGGGAGCTGGCCAGGCACGTTGCGGTCGTCTCTCAACAGTCGGCGTTGGGATTTCCCTACACCGTTGCCGAAGTCGTCTTGATGGGCCGGGCTCCCCACATTGAAGGTTTCCGTTTGGAGTCGACCGCCGATCTTGAAGTGGCCGATTGGGCGATGGAGGTCACCCGCACCGGCGAGCTGGCGTCGCGCAGATTCGATTCCCTTTCCAGCGGTGAGCGTCAGCGTGTGACGGTCGCGCGTGCTCTCGTGCAGGAGCCCGAGGTTCTGCTGTTGGACGAGCCGGCCGCTCACCTGGACGTGAAGCAAACCGTGCTGCTCTACGAGTTGCTGGCCCGACTCAACCGCGAACGCGGCCTGACCGTCGTCTCGGTGCTTCACGACTTCAATCTCGCCGCCCTGTACTTCGACAAGATCATCCTGGTCAAGGACGGGCGCCCGCACGCCGTCGGCGCGCCGGCCGACGTGATCACCTACGGCACCATCCGTGAGGTCTTCGACACCGACGTCTACGTCGACGTCAACTCGGTCACGGGACAGCTCAACGTCTTGCCACTCCCCCTCAGTAGGAGCGCTAAACCCGAGGGGGTATGACATTTCGCGTTCCTTAAGTTAGGGTATTTCGATTCGAGCCCGTTTGACTTCTTGAAGGGCGGCTGTTAGCGAAAATTTCCTTTGCGGATCAGGGGTTTCCTTGCATTTCGATTACGCCAACGTGCTGGTTTTCCTGGCCCTCGGGGTATTCTTGTGCGCCATGATGATGGGCCTCGGCGCGCTGCTTCGACCTCATAACCCCGAGAAGCAGAAACTGACGACCTACGAGTGCGGGGAAGTCGTCAGCGGCGATTCCTGGATCAATTTCAACATCCGGTTTTACCTGGTCGCCCTCATCTTCTTGATCTTCGATATCGAGGTCGCCTTGATGTATCCCGTCTTGACCGTCTTTCGCGATTGGGTGGCCGACGGGCGCGGTCTGTACGCGCTGGTCGAGATCCTGATCTTCGTTCTCGTGCTCCTGGCCGGGCTCGTTTACGTGTGGAGCAAGGGGGATCTGCAGTGGGTCAAGAGGGTGGTTACGCCCCCGTCGAGTCCCGAGCCGGCCGCGATGACCAAGGAGTCCCTGCATGTCGCTGATTAACACCGTCCCCGAGATGGTCCTGACGACCAAGCTCGACGCGGTTCTCAACTGGACGCGAAAGTCTTCCCTTTGGTACATGCTCTTCGGCCTGGCCTGCTGCGCAATCGAGATGATGCAGACAGGCGGTCCCCGGTCGGATCTGGACCGCTTCGGCATGGCCCCGCGTGCGACGCCCCGTGTGTCGGACCTCATGATCGTCGCGGGCACGCTGACCTTGAAGATGGCCTTGCGCACCAAGGTGCTCTACGAACAGATGCCCGATCCAAAGTACGTCGTGTCGATGGGCAGCTGCGCGAACTGCGGAGGGCTGTTCCAATATGCCTACTCGGTTTGCGACGGAGTCGACAAGATCATTCCTGTAGACGTCTACGTTCCGGGATGTCCGCCGCGACCCGAGGCGCTGACCGAGGGCCTCATCATGCTTCAGAAGAAGATGATGCAGGAGAAGTGGCTGACCCGTTCCGAGCCTATCGTAGTCGCCTGAGACATGGATTCAGCGCAGATCCAAAAACGGCTGCATGAGCAGTTCGGGGCCGCAGTCGGTCCCGTGGTCGAAGGTCAGTCGCACGACGCCGTCGACGTCGATGCCGGCAAGATCGGCGAGGTATGCGAGTTCCTGCGCTCGGACCCCGAGTTGAAGTTCGAAAGGGTGTCGAACATCAGCGGCGTCGACCATCCCGAAGATAACAAGATAAAGGTCGTCTACCATCTGCATTCCTACACGCTCGGTCACGAGCTGGTTCTCAAAGTGGATGCCGACCGCGACAACCCCGTGGTCGCGACGGTGTCGGGCGTGTGGCCGGCGGCCAATTGGCTGGAGCGTGAAGCCTACGATCTGGTGGGGATCGACTTCAGCGGTCATCCCGACCTGCGCCGCATCCTCATGCCCGAGGACTGGATCGGCCATCCGCTCAGAAAAGACTACGAAGAGCAGTCTCACTATCACGGAATTTCGACCGTGAGAGAGAGCATGCTGCGCATCTCGAGGGACGCACAGTGAGCGTCGAGATAGAACTCGAAGACGGCGGACTCGCCACCGAGGAGATGACCCTCAACATGGGCCCTCAGCACCCCAGCACTCACGGGGTGCTGCGCTTCATCGTCAAGGCCGACGGTGAGGTGATGCGGCGGGCGATCCCCGACATCGGTTATCTGCACCGGTCCATCGAGAAAATCGCCGAGAAGGTCGGTTGGCACGGCTTCATGCCCTACACCGACCGCGTCGACTATGTCGCGGCGATGACGGCGAATCAGGGCTGGGCCATGGCCTCGGAAGCACTCGGCGAGATCGAGGTCCCGCGCCGCGGAGAGTACTGCCGGGTAATCGCTGCTGAGCTCGGGCGTATTTGCAGCCACCTGCTCGGCTTCGGCGCGATGGGCATGGACATCGGCGCCATCACGCCCTTTACGCATGCGCTGCGCGAGAGGGAGATGATCAACGACCTTCTCGAGGAGCTGTGCGGCGCACGCCTTACTTTCAACTACATGAGGATCGGCGGCGTGGCTTGGGACCTGCCTCCCGGATACGAGGAAAAGGTCATAGCTTACCTCGACCACTTCGAGCCCATCGTGCATGAGCTCAACGACCTTTTGACCCACAACCATATATGGGTGGAGCGCACCGCAGGCGTAGCGCCGGTCAGCTCCGAGATGGCGATGGGCTACGGGCTCGCAGGACCCAACCTCCGCGCCAGCGGCGTCAACTACGACGTGCGCAAGAACAAGCCTTACAGCGTCTACGAGGATTTCGATTTCAACGTGCCCGTCGGCGCCGGTGAAAAGGGCGCCGTGGGCGACTGCTGGGAGCGCTACTACTGCCGGCTGCGCGAGATGCTCGAGTCCGCCAAGATTCTGCGTCAAGCCATAGAGAAGCTTCCGGAAGGCCCGGTGATCGCCAAGGTCCCGCGCAACTTCAAGCCGCCGGCGGGTGAAGTTCATATCAACCTAGAGACCGCCCGCGGCGACATGGATTGGTACGTGGCTGCCGATGGCACCGAGTACCCCTACAGGGTTCACATCCGCACGGGCTCGTTCGCGGCGATGTCCATAATCGACGAGCTGAGTGCCGGCTTGATGATCGCCGACCTCGTCGCCGTCATTGCGAGCTTCGACATCGTAGCGCCGGAGGTCGACCGCTGATGCAGGCCTTTCTCGACGGCTTGATGGGTTCGGCAGAGGGCCTGTCGCGCGAGTTCGGCTACCTGACCGGCATGATCGTCTTCGGTGCGATCGTAGTCTTCGTGTTCATACTGCCGATGGCCGGTGTGACCAGTTGGCTGGAGCGCCGGGTGTGGGCCAAGATCCAGTCCCGTGTCGGCCCTAACCGCGTAGGCCCCGGCGGCTTTCTGCAGTGGCTGGCCGACGGCATCAAGAACCTCCTCAAAGAGGATGTCATCCCCGAGGCCGCCGACGAGAAGCTCTTCAGGCTCGCTCCCTACATCGTGGTTGCGGGCTTCGTGGCAGCCTTCGTGGCCATACCCTTCGGCGGTCAGTTGATCATCGCCGACCTCAACATCGGCATCCTGTATATCGGGGCGGTAACTTCGCTCGTCGTGGTCGGCGTCCTGGTTGCCGGCTGGTCCTCGAACAACAAGTGGTCGATGCTCGGCGGCATCCGCTCGGCCAGTCAGATCGTGAGCTACGAGATCCCCGCGGGGCTTTCGACCTTCCCCGTGATCCTGCTGGCCGGCACCCTCTCCATGCAGGGCATCGTCCAGAACCAAGGTTGGGCGCCGCCGGACTGGCACATGTTCCACAGCCCTTTCACGCTGGCCGCTTTCCTCTTGAGTTACGTCGCGCTGCTGGCCGAAGGCAACAGGACGCCCTTCGATCTGCCGGAAGCGGAGTCGGAGCTGGTCGCCGGATTCGCCACCGAGTACAGCGGCATGCGATCCCTACTTTTCTTCCTGGCTGAGTGGGGCAACCTCTACGTGATCGGCGCCATCATCGCCACGCTTTTCATGGGCGGTTGGCAGGTACCTCACTTCACCGACAACGCCGTCCTGCTCGGTGCGGCTCAGTTCGTCACCTTCTTCCTCAAGGCTTACTTTTGGGTCTTCGTTGCGATGTGGGTCCGCGCCACGTTGCCCCGCGTGCGCGTCGATCAGCTCATGTCGATCTGCTGGAAGTACATGGTGCCGTTGTCGATCCTCAACATGCTGGGAACTGCGCTGGTCATGGTCATCATCCCCGAGGGCAGCCGGATAATGAGCTACGTGCTGACGGCGGTGGTCGCTCTGTTCCTGGTGAAGTTCGCACTGAGGGTCAGATTCCATCTGCGCAGGGCCCAGGGCTACGACTTGAGCCCGACACCGCTGTAGGAGTGACGGGGCTGAAGTAGAAGGTATGAGTTCGTACATCTCCAACATCGTCACGTCGTTCTCGACGATCTTCGAGGGCATGAGCGTCACCTTCTCTCACTTCTTCCGGCCCGCTTATACGGTTCAATACCCGGACCGAATGCCGGTGCGGGTGCAGGACACGCTTCCCTACCGCTACCGCGGTCTCTTGGAAGTCGATCTCGAGATATGCACGGGTTGCCTCGCTTGTGAGCGCGCCTGTCCCATCGAGTGCATCGTCATCGACGCCAAGAAGGACAAGGCGACCAAGTCGCTGATCCTGAACCGTTTCGATATCGATCTGGCCAAGTGTATGTACTGCGGGCTGTGCTCGGAGCCGTGTCCGACCGGTTCGATACACCACACGCGCGAGTTCGAAGGGGCGGACTACTCCCTGGAAAGCCTGGTGCGGCGTTTCGTGAAGGTGCCGGTGGCTGCCTACAAGCCCAAGAGGTCCGGTGAAGACGATCCGGCCATTGTCCCCATACTCGAGCGCGGCATGCGCTACATCGAAGAGTTTGCACAACCGGAGAAGAAGCCAACCGCCAAGGACTGAGTGATGGAAGGATTCTCCCTCTCGACGGCCACTTTCTACTTGCTCGCGGGGCTGGCCGTGGTCGGTGCCGGCGGTGTGGCTTTCAGCAGCAACATCATCTACTCGGCGCTCTCGCTCATGCTGTCGTTTCTCGGTGTGGCCGGCCTCTACGTCTTCTTGAACGCGGATTTCGTCGCGGGCATTCAGTTGCTGGTCTATGTCGGCGGGGTGCTGATCCTGACCCTGTTCGCGGTAATGCTCACGCACCAGATCGCCGAGATCGAGGTGTCGAACCGCACTGTCGGCAGGTGGCCCGCGCTGGCCATAGTCGTCGGTGTGTTCGCCGTCATGTACAAGGCCGTCGCGGATACGACCTGGTACGAGGGCGGCGTGCTGGGAACCGAATCCTCCACCTACGCGATAGGGGATGCGTTGCTGGGGGAGTACATCCTGCCGTTCGAGCTGGCATCGATCGTGTTGCTGTCAGTGCTGGTAGGTGCCGTCGTGCTGTCGAGAAAGGAAGTAGCGGAAGAAAAGGAAGGATCCGAGACTCGATAGGGGCGGATTCATGTCTGAAATGGTGGGGCTTCAACATTTCCTGGTCGTCGGGCTGGCACTCTTTTGCCTGGGGCTGTACTGCGTGCTCACACGCCGCAACGCCATCGGTGTGCTCATGGGGGTCGAGCTGATCCTCAACGCCGCCAACGTCAACTACATCGCTTTCTCCAAGTTCGCATCGGGCACCTACGACGGCCAGGTTTATTCGATCTTCGTGATCATGCTGGCGGCCGCCGAGGCAGCCATCGGTTTGGCCATAGTGCTCGGTATCTACCGTCGGTTCGTATCCATCGACGTAGCCGAGATGAAGACACTTAGCGGTTGAGGCAAGGCTAGTGGTCGATCATTCCCAAGCGCACGAGATCACCGTTCACGCCTCGAGCATGTTGAGGTGGATTCCGCTGCTGCCGTTGGCGGGTGCGATCGTGAACTTCCTCGCCGGCGCGCGCATCCAGCGTCAGTTCGGTCGGGGCGCCGTGACGGCCATCGCCTGCGGATTGCCGGCGCTGAGCTTCGTGATCGTGGTGATGGCCTTCATGCAGCTGCGCGCCTTGCCCGAGCACGAGCGCTTGCTCGTCGACACGCTGTTTTCATGGATCCACATAGGATCGCTTCATGCCGACATAGCCTTCCAGTTCGATCCCCTGTCGGCGGTGATGGCGCTGGTAGTCACCGGCATCGGCGGCCTGATCCACTTCTACTCCTACGGCTACATGGATGAGGAGCCGTCGCTCTGGCGCTTCTACGCTTTCCTCAACCTGTTCATGTTCGCCATGCTCACGCTGGTTCTGGGCGACAACCTGCTGGTCATGTTCGTCGGCTGGGAAGGTGTGGGGCTGTGTTCCTGGGGCCTGATCGGCTTCTGGTACAAGGAGACGCCCAATGCGGTGGCCGGCAACAAAGCCTTCATCGTCAACCGCATCGGCGACTTCGGCTTCCTGCTCGGGATCTTCCTGCTGTTCTGGACTCTGGATTCCTCGGGCCACGCCACGGTGGTATTCCGCGAGCTCGCCGATGCGGTAAACCACCTCGACGGCGCGCTGGTCTGGGGTGTGCCGGTGGCCACTCTCATTACGATATTCCTGTTCATCGGCGCGACCGGCAAATCGGCGCAGATCCCCTTGTACGTGTGGCTGCCCGACGCCATGGCCGGCCCGACACCCGTATCGGCGCTGATTCACGCCGCTACCATGGTGACGGCAGGCGTCTACATGATCGGGCGCTTGGGCTTCCTGTTCTCGATGGCGCCTACAACCATGGAGATCGTTGCCATGGTCGGGGCCCTGACCGCGTTGTTCGCCGCGACCATCGGACTGGCCCAGAACGACATCAAGAAAGTCCTGGCCTATTCCACGGTCAGCCAGCTCGGTTACATGTTCATGGCCATGGGCGTGGGAGCTTACGCAGCCGGTATCTTCCATCTGGTCACCCACGCTTTCTTCAAGGCCTGCCTCTTCCTCGGTTCGGGAAGCGTGATTCACGCCATGCACCACGAGCAGGACATGCGGCGCATGGGCGGCTTGAAGGACTACATGCCTCGGACCTTCTGGACCTTCCTGATAGCCACGACCGCGATCGCCGGCATACCGGGAACGGCGGGTTTCTTCTCGAAGGACGAGATTCTGTGGAAGGCATACCTTCACAACCCGGTGCTGTGGGGCATCGGTTTCGTGGCCGCCGGCATGACGGCCTTCTACATGTTCCGGCAAGTGTTCATGACCTTCTTCGGCGAGTGCCGCGCC
>JANQEO010000220.1 GCA_028278325.1 Candidatus Binatia bacterium | reverse complement strand
AGTGGATCTTCATCGCGAGACTCCGTCGACGGTGGAAAACACCGCATCGTGAACCAGTGGCCGCAGCCGCCGTATCCCCTCCATGTCTTCACCGGCCTCGACACGGTTGGTCAGAAGAACGACATGGACTCCGCGCCGGCGGTCGATCCAAACCGACGTGCCAGTAAAGCCGAGGTGGCCGACGGCATCGTCGGAAACGAAGCGGCCCGCCGAAGACGCTCCCGGGGTGGGAGTATCCCATCCGGGCTGCCAGGTGCTGCCGGACACACGGTTGGCGCTAGACCAGCAGTACTCGACCTGGGGTCTGCCCAGGATCACTCCCGCGTCGTTCAGGGCTCGTAGGTGGTCGAGTACGATCAAGTGAACGTCGCGGGCCGTCGCGAACAAGCCCGCGTGACCGGCCACGCCGCCCATGGCGTGAGCGTTGCGGTCATGAACGAAGCCGTGCACGTGCGCGCCTCGCCAGTCGCAGGGCCCGCAGGGCGCGATCTCGCCGGCGGCCATGCTCGCGAGCGGCCGGCGTATCCGGCGGAAGCCGGCACTGCCCAGCCCCAGCGGGAGAAGAATGCGGCTGCTGGCAAACTCGTCCAGCGGCATGCCCGTGATTCGCTCAATCATCCACCCGAGCAGGATGTAGCCGACGTCGCTGTAGACCGCGGTTGCCCCGACCTCGGCCTCCAGAGGCTGGGCCGCCGCAAGACGATAGACCAGCTGCTTGCCCTCCTCCGTGGCACCGAGTTCACCGGCGCTTACATCCTCGTAAAAGGGTGCCCACCACGGAAGCCCTGAACTGTGGCTGAGCAGGTGACGCACGGTGACCTCGCTGCGCGCAGGCTGTCCGCCGCCCTCAGCGGGCGCATCGAATTCCGGCAGGACCTCCACGACCGGCTGATCGAAGGACAGACGCCCATCAGCCGCCAGAATCATGACCGAGACGGCGGTTACCAGAGGTTTGGTCAGAGACGAGAGATCAAAGACGGTGGCCGATCCTTCTTGGCCACCGGCGCCGGACTCGAACAGGATCTCTCCTCCACGGGCGACGAGCAGACTGACCGCGGGAGTCACGCCCGAGGACACGGCCTGATCCAGAGCTTGCTCGACGCTCGTCCAACAGGGAATCGTGGTAGTCACCGACGGCCCGTCCACATTTCAGTCCCGGAAGGGAGACTCCAGCAACTCGACTTTGCCGGAATCGCCGTCGACTTCGACGTCACAACCGAAAGGCAGGACGGTGTTGGCGGATCCGTGGCCGGCGTCCAACCCGAACAACACCGGACAGGAGATGCCGTCGAGCGCCTCCAGACAGATCTCGCGGAGCACGGGGGAACCCTCGCCGCCATCGCAGTCGACCATGGGGCCGAATACGACGCCCGCCAGGTCATCGAACTTACCGGCCTGGCGGAGATGGGTCATCATGCGGTCGATACGATAGGGCCTCTCGGCGACATCCTCGATGAACAACACGGCACCGGTGGTTTCAATCTCGTAGGCAGTGCCGAGGCCCGTGACCATGACCGACAAGCAACCGCCGGTGAGGCGGCCGCGGCCGCTTCCCGGCCGCCACACCTCACCCGCCTCACCTCCGAACCATGCAGGCTCACCGAAGAGGAAGCGGCGGAAAGCGTCCTTGGCCTCGTCGTCGAGACGAGGAAAGTCGGCAGCGATCATGGGGCCGTGAAAACAGGTCAGGCAGGCATCCTGCAACAGCCGGGTGAGGAGCAGGCTTACGTCGCTGAACCCTACGAATATCTTGGGATTGGCGGCCGCCACCCCGCAATCGAAGTGATCGAGCAGTCGAGCGCATCCATAGCCGCCGCGCACTGCGAGTATCGCGTCGATGTCGGGATCCGAAAAAGCGGCGCTCAGCGCCTCGGCGCGGCTTCGGTCGTCGGCTCCGAAGTAACGGTTGGTCTTGCCGTGTGCCAACGGCGCAACTTCGAGCCCCCAGGACTCGAGGACACGGCAGCCGAGCTCGAGGCGTCCACGGTCGCAAGCACCTGACGGCTCCACCAGACCTACCTTATCACCGGACCTCAGGTGGCGGGGCTTGGCTGTCACGACGAACGCGTTCTCGTTGGAGGGCGCCTCGGCGCAAAACCAGGGGCAAACCCCGGGCCAAACGGTGCACTGAATCTTGGGCCAAAGCTTGCGCGTGGAGACACGAGAAAGAGCATGGAAACGGGCCCGGCTGAGGCCGAAACCTTTGCGAGCCGCAACAATTACGTCACCTGGCTGGCGGGTTGTCAATGTCGGCGGGGCAGCAAAGGCTCGCGTCCGTGGTCGGTCGTTTCTCGACCCAACCGGGCGCTTCTGACAATCTGCGCTCTCATGCCCTCCGGTATCGAACAGGTTGCCGCGGAAATCGCCGTCGCGCTTACGGCGGCCGACGACCCGGCCGTCGAGGGGGATCGAGCGGCCCTGACCTCCCTGTTGGCCGAGATCATCAAGGCCAACTTCGACGAGGAGGCGGCCATCGCCCGGGAAGCCGAAAGGACCCTGGAGTCCCTGCCTTCCACCGCCGGCATGGACAAGGGCAAGCTGCTGGCGGGACTCAAGGAAAGGATAGCCAAACAGAGGGGATTCGTGCTGTGAAGCACCTGCGCGACGCCAGGATCGAGGCGCTGTCGCTGGCAGCCGTGGCCGGACTCAAGAAGGCCCCGGGGATCAAGGTGCTCGACGAGGGCAAAGCCGTCCGGGCCGTCAACGAGGGACTGAAGCGCCGATTCCAGGCCGACAAGGAGATCGATGCCGCCGTCAGGGCCCGAATCGCCTCCCTGAAGCGTTCCGTGCCCGAGGGCAGCATGGAGTGGGACATCCTCTACCGGCAGTACGCCGAGGAGCTGGCCAGAAGGCGCTGACGGGAACCGCCCGAAATCCCTCAAAAAATCTGCCGAGTTCCGGCTTGACAATCGACCGGCCGTAATTAAGGTTCGATGGATTTGTTCATCTCAGGGCCCGCCATTGAGGCCCGAGACCCGAAAAAACCGTAGGAAATTCAGGAGGCAAGCAGAACATGAAGATTCGACCTTTGCACGATCGCGTCATCGTGAAGCGAATCGACGAAGAGGAAGTCAGCGCTGGCGGGATCATCATTCCCGACACCGCCAAGGAAAAACCCCAAGAAGGCAAGGTGGTCTCGGTCGGCAAAGGCAAGGTCAACGAGGACGGTACGACCACGAAGCCCGACATCAAGAAGGGCGACCGCGTCCTGTTCGGCAAGTACGCCGGTAACGAAATCAACATCAACGGCGTCGAGCACTTGATCATGCGCGAGGACGACATCCTCGGAGTCATCGAAGCCTAGGACTCACAACACATATTTTAGGAGATTGGAGCAATGCCAAAGGTAATCAACTTCAGCCAGGAAGCTCGCAACAAGCTTCTCCATGGTGTCGAGGTCCTCGCCGACGCCGTCACAGTGACGCTCGGCCCGAAGGGCCGCAACGTCGTGCTCGAGAAGTCCTGGGGCGCCCCCAACGTCACGAAAGACGGCGTTTCGGTGGCCAAGGAAATCGAGCTCGAGGACAAATTCGAGAACATGGGCGCCCAGATGGTCAAAGAGGTCGCCTCCAAGACGTCGGACGTGGCCGGTGACGGCACCACGACGGCAACGGTTCTCGCCCGCGCGCTATTCACCGAGGGCGCCAAGATGGTGGCCGCGGGACACGATCCCATGTCGATCAAGCGCGGCATAGACGCAGGCGTCGAAGACGTGGTGTCGCAACTCGGCAGTATGTCCAAGGCGACCAAGAGCCACGAGGAGATCTCCCAGGTCGGCGCCATCTCGGCCAACTCCGACAAGACCATCGGTGAGATCATCGCCGAAGCCATGGACAAGGTCGGCAAGGAAGGCGTGATCACGGTCGAGGAGAACAAGGCTCTGGAGACGACCCTGGAAGTCGTCGAGGGCATGCAGTTCGACCGCGGCTATCTCTCGCCCTACTTCGTGACTGATCCGGAGCGCATGACGGCCACGCTGGAAGACGCTCTGATCCTCATCCACGAGAAGAAGATCTCCAACATGAAGGACCTTCTGCCCGTTCTCGAGGCCATCGCCAAGACGGGCAAGCCCTTCGTGATCATCGCCGAGGACATCGACGGTGAGGCCCTGGCCACGCTCGTGGTCAACAAGATCCGCGGCACTCTGAACTGCTGCGCGGTCAAGGCCCCCGGATTCGGCGATCGCCGCAAGGAGATGCTCAAGGACATCGCAATCCTGAGCGGCGGCAAGGTGATCTCGGAAGAGCTCGGCCTAAAGCTCGAGAACGTCGGACTCGGCGATCTCGGCAAGGCCAAGCGCGTTCAGATCGACAAGGACAACACGACGATCATCGACGGCGCCGGCAAGCGCAGCGACATCGAGGGCCGCATCAGCACGATCCGCGCCCAGATCGACGACACCAGCTCGGACTACGATCGTGAGAAGCTGCAGGAGCGTCTCGCGAAGCTGGTCGGCGGTGTTGCCGTGATCAAAGTCGGTGCCGCTACCGAGATCGAAATGAAGGAAAAGAAGGCCCGCGTCGAAGACGCTTTGCACGCCACACGCGCGGCCGTCGAAGAAGGGATTGTCCCGGGCGGCGGCGTTGCCCTCGTCAGGTGCATCCCCGGACTCGACAAGATCAAACTCGACGGTGAGGAAGGCGTCGGTCTGCGCATCCTCAAGCGTTCGCTCGAGGAGCCGGCCCGCCGCATCGCCTCCAACGCAGGCGCCGAGTCGTCGGTGGTGATCGACAAGGTCAAGGGTGGAAAGGGCGCATTCGGTTACAACGCGGCCACCGACACCTTCGAGGACCTGATCAAGGCCGGGATCATAGATCCTGCCAAGGTCGCCCGTGTGGCACTGCAAAACGCGTCGTCGGTAGCAGGCTTGCTGCTGACCACCGAGTGCAGTGTCGCCGAGAAGCCCGAAGAGAAGAAGGCCGCGGCGCCGGACCCGGCAGCAGCCATGGGCGGCGGCATGCCCGGCATGATGTAGAAACCAAAGCCTTTCATTAGGTAGGACAAGGCCCCCCGGGACCTCGGCCATAGGGTCCCGGGGGGCCTTTTGTTTAGCTGGCATTCAAGATGCCGGCCCCAAAGCCCCTTCCCCCAAGTGAGCCAAGTGTGGACAAACTGGCGGAAGAATGGGAAAAGGGGGCTGGCGCAGGATAAGAAGGGAGATCCGGATGGCCGTCAAGATCAGACTAGCGAGGCACGGCAGCAAGAAAAGGCCGTTCTACAGAGTTGTAGTGGCCGACGTGCGCGCCCCGAGGGACGGTCGAAACCTCGCTGTCGTTGGGACTTATAATCCTCTAAACGAACCAGCCGAGGTAAAGCTCGACGGGGAGACGATCAGCTCATGGTTGAAGAAGGGAGCGAAACCAACACCGACCGTAGCCAGGCTGATGAAGCAGGCGGGGTTGCCGAGCTAGACGCGATCAAGAGCCAGGGCACGGCCCTCAAGGGTCTCCTCGAGTTCATCGCACAAAAGCTCGTCACCAAACCTGACGCAGTTCACGTAACCGAGAGCGAGAGCGACGACTCTTCGATTCTGGAGTTGCGCGTCGACAAGAACGATCTCGGCAGAGTCATCGGCAAACAGGGTAGGACCGCCAAGTCTCTGCGAACCCTCCTCAACGCTGCGGCGTCGCGTGCCAACACCAAAGTCATTCTCGAGATCATCGAGGACTGAGCGCGGCAAAGCATCGACAGCTCTGATTAGAGTCGGCAAGGTGACCCGGGCCCACGGCGTGCGTGGGTCCCTCGTCATCGCGGTCGACCCATCCATGGCCGGCGCGATCGCGCCGGGCAAGCCCATAGAGTTGAGAGCCGCCAACACCGACATCTCGGCGGAGGTAGTGTCGGCCGGCCCCACCCGCGGCGGAAAGCTGGTGAAGGTGGGCGGCATAGACGATCGTACCAAGGCCGAAACCATCGTAGGCGCCGACGTGTACATGGACGCAGACCAACTACCGAGCTTGGGCGACGGAGAATATTACGAGCACGACCTGATCGGCTGCAGCGTAGTCGCGGAAGACGGCAAGGACTTCGGCACCGTGACCGAGATACTCAAGACCGGAGCCAACGACGTTTACGTGATCAGCGGCGATGAGGGCGAGGTGCTCGCTCCGGCGGTCGCAGGTGTAATCCTCGATGTCGACGTCACCGACCGCAGGATAAAGGTCGAAGCAGATGGTCTCGCGTACAGCGGGACGGACAAGAAGCGTAGCTGACATGAGATTCGAGATCGTGACGCTGTTTCCGGAGATGATCGACGCCGCCACCCGGTGCGGGGTCATCGGCAAGGCGCTCGAGTCCGGGTTGATGACCGTGACCAACCATCAACTTCGCGACTATTGCGGCGGCAGCATACACAAGGTCGACGATGCTCCCTATGGCGGTGGACCAGGGATGGTGATGCGCCCCGAGCCCATCTACGCAGCCATCGAGGACGTCTCCTCACGATGCGGCGCCGACCTCAAGGTCCTGATGACGCCGCAAGGCAAGCGTTACGATCAGGCGACCGCAAGACGCCTCGCCGGCTACGATTCCATTCTGCTGTTCTGCGGCCGCTACGAAGGCGTGGATGAAAGGGTGCGGGGCCTGTTCGACGAGGAACTTTCCGTCGGCGACTACGTGCTGACAGGAGGCGAGGCCGCAGCTCTGATAGTCATCGAGAGCGTGGGACGTCTCATCCCCGGTGTCCTGGGCAGCGACGAATCCAGCCTCGACGAATCCTTCTCCGCCGGCTTGCTCGAGTATCCCCAGTATACTCGCCCAGAGGAGTTCAAAGGGATGCGGGTGCCCGAGGTCTTGACCTCCGGCGACCACGCCAAGATCGAACGCTGGAGAGCCGAACAGGCCGAGAGCCGCACCCGCCGGCGCCGTCCCGACCTGCTGGCGCAGAAACCCGGCGGCGAGCGCGGCCGTGGCTGATCTCAACGTCGCCCTTCTCCACTACCCCGTCTACGACAAGAACGGCGCGGTGGTCACGACGTCGGTAACCAACATAGACGTCCACGACATCGCGCGCAGTTGCACGACCTATGGAGTGAAGTCCTTCTACGTCGTCACGCCGGTCGACGCTCTGCGCGGCCTGGTCCGCAAGATCCTGCGTCACTGGGACGAAGGCTACGGGGCCGAATACAACGAGAACCGCAAGGAGGCGCTCTCGTTGGTACGGCTGGAAAGATCGCTCGAAGGTGTCGAGATCGACATCGAGAACGAGACCGGCAAAACCCCGATCCTGGTGGCCACGAGTGCCAGAAGCGCGCCGGACTCCGTGGGCTACGAAGATTTCGCGAGCCGCTTGAAGGAGCCCGGTGACCCCCATCTGCTGGTCCTTGGAACCGGCTGGGGCTTGACCGACGAGTTGATAGCCTCGATGCCTATCCGGCTGGCGCCCATAAACGGCCCGGGCCCCTACAACCACCTGTCGGTAAGGGCAGCGGCCGCCATCATCCTTGACCGGCTGCTGGGTAACCGGTAGATGAAGTGGTTGTTTTTCGCGGAGAGGGCCCCATGAACATCATCGACAAGATCGAAGCCGAGCAAAGCACCAAGACTTTCCCGTCCTTCAGGCCCGGCGATACTCTCAGGGTTCACGCCAAGATCATCGAGGGCGACAAGGAAAGGGTTCAGGTCTTCGAGGGCGTGTGTATTCGCCGCACCAAGGGCTCGGTACGAGGCTCCTTCACGGTCCGCAAGACTTCCTACGGGGTCGGCGTGGAAAGAACCTTCCCTCTCTACTCACCCAGAGTGGAGAAGATCGAGGTCAAGAGTCCCGGACGCGTGCGCCGCAGCCGTCTCTACTATCTGCGTGGCCTGACGGGTAAAGCCGCGCGAATCCGCTCGCGCGAGACCACCTGACCGACACCTAGACCAGATGACAGGCGGTCGCGTGGCCGTCGTCGTCGTCGAGTACGGGCACCTCACGGCTGCAGCGTTCCTCGGCGATCGGACACCTGGGATGGAACGGGCATCCCTTGGGCGGTGAGATCGGACTCGGCACGTCGCCTCCCAAGACCATCCTCTCGACACGTTGGCCCGCTTCGACGCGGGGAACAGACGACAGCAGCGCTTTCGTATAAGGATGCCTCGGATCCGAGTAGAGGCGGTCAGACGGTGCCACCTCCACAATGCGCCCCAGGTACATGACCGCGACACGGTGGCTGACGTACTCCACGACGCGAAGGTCATGAGAAATGAAAGCGTAGGTCAGGCTCATTTCCTTCTGTAGCTCGAGGAAGAGGTTGAGTATCTGAGCCTGGATGGACACGTCCAGCGCCGACACCGGCTCGTCGGCAACGATGAAGTCGGGCTTGACGGCCAGAGCACGGGCTATACCGATACGCTGTCGCTGCCCTCCGCTGAACTCGTGTGGATATCGCCCGTAGGCTTCCGCCCCCAAGCCGACCCGGTCCATTAGCTCCAGGACTCTGGTCTTGAGCGCGGCGCCTTCTGCAAGGCGGTGCACCTTGATCCCCTCGCCGATGATGTTGCCGACTTTCATGCGCGGGTTCAGCGAGGCGTAGGGATCCTGGAAGACGATCTGCATCCTGCGGCGCAATGCGCGCATGTCCCTTTGCCGAAGCGCAGCTATGTCGACGCCGTCGAACTCCACGCTTCCCGCGCTGGGCTCGATAAGACGCAACAGCAACCGTCCCAGTGTGGACTTGCCGCAGCCGGACTCTCCGACGATGCCGAGCGTTTCGCCGGGGGCTATCTCCAGATTCACCCCGTCGACCGCCTTTACGATCGCATGGCGCGCGAAAGCCGTGCCCCCGCCCACCCGGAAGTAGCGTCTCAGATCGGCGGCCCGAACCAGAGACTCGCTCATTGCCCGGCTCCCTTGTCGCGGCTTGCCACCAGACAAGCGACGGTGCGGCCCGGACCGCAAGTTTCCAATTGCGGATCCACACGCTCACATTCCGAAACCGCTACCGGACATCGGTCACGAAATCTGCACCCGCTCGGCAGCTCGGTGAGCTGAGGCACGATGCCGGGAATCGGATCGAGCTCGCGCCGTTCCTCTCCCATACGCGGCAATGAATTCAGGAGCCCGCGCGTGTAGGGATGCAACGGCTCCTTGAATACATCGTCGACCGGCCCCTCCTCCACGACCCGCCCCGCGTACATGACCACGACACGTGAAGCCTGTTCGGCTACCACGCCGAGGTCGTGGGTTATGAGCAGCAAGGACATTCCCGTGCGCGACCGCAAGGAAGACAAAAGCTCGAGGATCTGGGCTTCGATGGTCACGTCCAATGCCGTGGTGGGCTCGTCCGCGATCAAGAGTCTGGGGTCGCAGGACAGTGCCATCGCGATCATCACCCTTTGCCGCATGCCGCCGCTAAGCTGATGGGGGTAACTGGCCGCCCTTGCCGCCGGCTCCGGGATCTCGACCAGCTCCAGCATGCGAACGGCCTCGGTAATCGCTTCGGACTTGGAAAGCCCGCGGTGGAGCCGCACCGCCTCGGCTATCTGAAAACCCACGGTCAGAACCGGATTCAACGATGTCATCGGCTCCTGGAAGATCATGGCGATGTCGTTGCCACGGATGCGACGCATGCCCTCCTCGGGTAAATCGAGAAGGCTCTCTCCGTCAAATTCGATCGCCCCCGCCTCGATGCGTCCCGGCGGGGATGGAATGAGTCTCATGATGGAAAGCGCGGTGACACTCTTTCCGCACCCCGACTCGCCCACCACGCCCACCGTCTCGCCCGGCTCGACCGCGAAGCTGACACCGTCGACCGCACGCGCGACACCATCACTGGTATCGAAAACGGTCTGCAGATCACGCACGTCGAGCAAAGCCATGGCTATCTCTTCGTCTTCAGGCGCGGATCAAGGACATCCCGCAGCCCTTCACCCAGAAGATTGTATCCCAAGACGGTAATGAGGATGGCCACGCCGGGACACACCGACAGCCACCACGCCACTTGGATGGTGGATTTACCTTCAGTGAGTATGTTTCCCCAACTCGGGTTCGGCGGCGGGACTCCTATGCCGAGAAAACTGAGCGCGCTCTCGGTGAGTATGGCGCCGGCGACACCCAGGATGAAAGCGACGAACACCGGCGCCAGGGCATTGGGCAGTCCGTGCATGAAGATGATCTTGACGGGCCCCGCGCCCAAGCCGCGTGCGGCGACCATGAAGTCACGCTCTCTCAGGCTCAGGAACTCGGCTCTGACCAGACGGCACACGCCCATCCAAGATGTGATGCCGATCACTATCATGATGTTCCAGATGCTCGGATCGAGAAAAGCGATTACAGCCAGGATCAGAAAGAAAGACGGGAAGCAGAGCATGATGTCGACGAAGCGCATGATCACCGAATCGATGATGCCGCCGAAGTAGCCGGCTATGGCTCCGAGAGGCACGCCGATCAGACATGCGATTCCAACCGATACGAACCCGACCAGCAGCGAGACGCGTGCGCCGTAGATCATGCGGCTGAGTACGTCGCGGCCGATACCGTCGGTGCCGAGCAGATGGCGCGCGCTCGGCGGCTGCAGAATCTCGGCGGAGTCGAAGGCCGAGTGATCGTAGGGGGCCAGCCATGGCGCGAAGACGGCCACGAAGAACAGCAGTGCGACCACCGCTGCCCCGGCCATCGCAAGATGATTCTCCGAGATTCTCCTCAGTACGTTCATGCCTTGCGCAAGCGGGGATCGGCCACCGCATACATGAGGTCCGCCAAGAGATTGCCGGCAAGAGTGAGAAAAGCGCCGATTACCAGGATGCCCATGATCGTCGGGTAGTCGCGCGCAAGCACACTGCTGTAGAACAGCCTTCCCATGCCCGGGATCGCGAAGATGCTCTCGAAGATCACCGAGCCACCGATCAAGGCGGGTATCGACAACCCGAGGATGGTGATCACCGGAAGCAGAGCGTTGCGAAGGGCATGACGGTAGGTGACGACGTTTTCCGCCAGCCCCTTGGCCCGCGCCGTCGTGATGTAGTCCTGACGGACCACCTCGAGCATGCTCGAGCGCATGTAGCGCGAAGTCGCAGCCAGGCTCGTAAACGCCGAGATACTGACCGGCAGGATCAGATGACGGCCTATATCGGCGACCTTGCCCAGCGTCGATAGGGAATCATGGTTGACCGACTTGAGTCCGGAGATCGGCAGCCAGCCGAGCTCGACACCGAACAGGATCATGCACAACAGGGCGAGCCAGAACCCTGGCATGGCGAATCCGAGAAACACCAAGACCGTGGTCGCTCGATCGGCCATGGAATACTGGTGTGTCGCCGAGTAAACGCCTATGGGAATGGCCACCAACAACACGATCAACAGGGACATCACGTTCAATCCCAGCGTGATCGGCAGGGCTTCGCCGATCTTGTCGATGACGGGGCGTCCGTCGCGCGCAAACGATGTCCCGAAGTCGCCGACCGCAATCTTCTTCAACCAGCGCCAATACTGTACGTGGTAAGGCTTATCGAGTCCGTAGGCCTGCTCGATACGCGCCCGAGTGTCGGCGTCGGCGTTGGGATCGAGATCCGTCAGCAGATCGACGGGAGAGCCCGGCGCAAGATGGATGACCAGGAACGATATGAAGGTGATCCCCACCATCATGGGGATCAGTCCGAGTAAACGTCGTCGGAGGTAGGACGACACGCCGGGCTTCAGGGACCTTGGCTGATGGTGTGCTTCTGGAGTTCGGCCGGCACGAACCACCGCTCGAAGTTGTGACTGATTCCTGCGGCCGCCGGCTCGATGCCGTAGAACCGTGAACTCACGGCAACCAAAGCATGCGGCACGTAGAGGAAGGAATAAGGCTGCTCTTCGTGAAGGATTTCCTGCAAGCGGTCGTAGTAACGCTTGCGCTCGTCGTTATCGAACGTGCGGCGGCCGCGCTCGAGCATGCGGTCGGCCTCGACGTTCTTGAACGAGATGAAGTTAAGGTGCTTGCCTTCGGTCTTCGACGAATGCCAGACGTCGTAGAGGTCCGGGTCGGGGCCGGATGACCAGCCCAAGATGACGGCCTCGAAGCGGCGCTTGTCGATATAGTCGTTGATGAACGCCGCCCACTCCAGGGGCCGTATGGACGCATCCACACCGATGTCCTTGAAACGCCTCTGCACGATGATCGCCGTCTTCTGCCGGCTCTCGTTACCGTTGTTGGTAATGATCGTGAACGCGAAAGGGCGGCCGTCCTTGTCGACGACGCCGTCTCCGTCGGTGTCGACCCATCCTGCTTCGGCCAACAACTGCCTGGATTTTTCGGGATCGAACGCCAGAGGCTCGAGGTCTTGGTTGACCCAACGTGTACCCGGCTTGTAGGGCCCGTCGGTAGGCTGGCCGAGACCGAGCAACACCGCGTCGACGAGCTCCTGTTTGTTGATTGCGTGAGTGAGTGCACGACGCACCCGCTTGTCGGCAAACAGAGGATTCTCGAGGTTGTATCCGAGGTAGGTGTAGCCGTTGGCTACGTAGGTGTACTTGCGGAACATCTCGTTGAACTGCGCTGACGAGGTCTGGCGTTCGAACTGAACGGGCGTCAACCCCATGGTGTCGAGACTGCCGGCGTTTAGCTCGAGGAACTGGGTCTGTAGGTCAGGGATCACGCGCCACACCACCCGCTCCACGTAGGGCCTGCCCCGGTAATAGTCGTAGTTGCTGAGCACCGAGATCTCGCTGCCTGTCTCCCAGGCCTCGAACTTGTAGGCACCCAAACCGACCGGATTGCGCGCAAACGGAGAGGTATTGATGTCCTGCCCCTCCAGAAGGTGGCGAGGCAGGACTACCAGGCTCCCCCAGGAAGCCAACGCGGGCGCGAACGGCTTGTCGTAGGTGACGCGGAAGGAGTGGTCGTCGAGAATCTCGAAATGTTCGACCTGCTTGAAGTCCTCCGCATACGACGTCAGCGTCGCCGGATCGCGAATGAGGTCGAAACCGAACTTGATGTCATGGACGGTGAACGGCTTGCCGTCCTGCCACCGCACGTCCTTGCGAAGCTTGAACGTGATCTGCAGCCCGTCCGGCGAAACCTCCCAGCCTTCGGCCAGTCTCGGCTCCAGCTCCTTTAGATCTTTGTCGTAGGTGAGCAGTCCGTCGAAGATGTGACCTATGACGGCGCGCGACGAGCTGTCGGAGGCAAGCATCGCGATCATCGTAGAGGCATCGCCGATGCTGCCCTGAATCAGAGCATCGCCATAGGCCGGCACCAGATCGGCTTCCGCCAAGGGCGCGCGCCGGCCGGCTGCTTCCCGCTTGTCGGCGCAGGAGGACGCCAGGGCAACCAGAACGGCCAGCGATACGAGGGAGAGCCTAGATCTGTTCATCCATATCCACGTGCCGCACACCACTCGCCGCCTTTATGATGAACGCATTATCCGAAATCGAGACGTCGCGCCAGATCTTGTCGTAGCGAAGTGTGGCCCGCGCTCCGTTCTCTATGGTGACGTCCACGGAGTGAGGCGTACTCAATCCGGCGACGTTGCGGAAGTCGTCGAACACGGCCTCCACTCGGGAACCGAGGTGTGACCCGCTGAGCTTGACGGTCTTGGGCGC
The DNA here is from genome assembly GCA_028278325.1 of Candidatus Binatia bacterium. Lineage (GTDB taxonomy): Bacteria > Desulfobacterota > Binatia > UBA1149 > JAJCZL01 > JANQEO01. Next base: position 22,209 of record JANQEO010000220.1, on the reverse strand, counting down.
CCGGGTGCTGAAATCGTACACCGTCTCCATCGTGCCGCCGTCGGCGAGTCGCAGGGCCAGAGTCCAGCCCTCGCTGGCTCGCTCGACCGAAGCTTCGGAGTATTCAGGCACGGGAGGAAGGCCGCGGAGCAAGGCCACCAAGGTGGTCACGGACAGGGCAACGCGCGTGTACTTCGCGACGTTCTCGTCGCTGGCCGCGCCCGTGTACACGATCTTCTCACCACGATCGTAAGCCGTCAGCAGCCTTCCATCGGAGGCAACCGTGTAGGACGGCCCGAAAGGCCCCATGATGTCGATGCGCATGTTGTTGGGGGCCCTGACTACTATCATCTGCGAAGACTTGAACTTGCCGTCAGGCCCTTCGTAGGTGAGCCGTGCCTGACCGCGAAAAGCAGCGAGCGCAGCGTTACGGTCAGCGGTCGAACTGACCAAAGACGTGACTGTCGGAAGCGGCGCGTCCCGGCCCGAGGGATATAGGCGACCGACGCCCGGTGCACCGGTTAGCGAGGTGGTCGCGCAGCCGGCGAGCGGCAACATCATGACGGCGGCTGCGCACGCACGCCACACGAAAGATTCGATAGGGCTAGAGGCCCGACGGCGATGAAACGGTCCGGCCACCGAGCTCGGAGATCTTTCTGAGTACGCGCTTGCGCTGCTCTTCGTCGTCGGTGCGTGCTTCACAATCACGATAGACGCGGATCGCCTCTTCGGTTCGACCGACTTTAGCGTAGGCGTCGGCAAGATGCTCGCGAATCACCGGATCGTCAGCCGTAAGGCGATTGGCCTTCTCCAGCTCACGCAGCGCCGACTCGTAGTCGCCCTTCTGGAAATAGACCCAGCCCAGGCTGTCGACGAAGGCTCCGTAATCCGGGCGGATCTCCAGCGCCTGCTTTATCAGACGCTCCGCTTCCTCGAGGTTCTGTCCGGCCTCGGCATAGGTATAGCCGAGGAAGTTCAGGGCCAGCGCGTTCTCGGGATTGAGATCGAGCACCTGCTTGGCGAGGTCGATAGCGGCAGCTCTGTTGCCGACGTCGTTGAGCAAGAACGCCAGGCTGAAAAGATACTTGTCGTTTTCCGGCTCGAGGGCCACCAGGGTACGGGCCGCCTCGATCGCGCGGTCGTAGAGCTTCTGGAGTCTGTACACCTCCATGATGAGGTCGAGACCTTGGCGGCTCTCGGGGTCGATCTCGAGCAACTCCTCCAACGCCGCAACCGCTTCAAGCGGCCGGTTGTCCTCGAGGAGCAACTGGGCCAGCAGCCGACGAGCTTCGAAGTAATTCTCCGATTCGGGTCTCACCGAACGGAACTCGCGCTCTGCACCGACGATGTCCCCGAGCTGCTCGTAGGTCCAAGCCAGATAATAACGGACATCATCGTTCTGAGGCTGTGTCGCCAGAGCCAGGTTGAAGACGATTGCGGCCTGCTCGAAGTCACCCTTCTCGAGGTTGATCAGGCCCATCTTTATTTGGGTCTCAACGGGGTCCTCTTCCAGCTCGATCAGCGTCTCGTATTCTCTGAGTGCCTGGTCGAGTTGGCGCTTGGTGACATAGAGAGTTCCCAGCCGGCGCCGCGCCACGACCAGATTGGGATTGAACTCCAGGGCGCGCCGGTAGCTCTCGATGGCCTTGTCGGTCGACTCGAGCATCTCGTAGACCGATGCAAGCTCCAGATGGATCTGGGCGTCAGACGGATCCAGCTTCGATGCCTTCTTGTAGTATTTGAGCGCCTGCTCGTACTCTGCGGACAACGCATACGATCTGCCGAGATAGAAGATGGCAATTACGGAATCCGGACTCAGAGATACCGCTCTTTCCAGGACGGCGACCGCGGCTGAGTGATCGCCACTGCGGTTGTACAAGGACGCGAGCTGCACCAGCAACTCATCGTCGTTGGGAACCTTCTCCGACAGAGCTATGTACTCGTCGATGGCCTCATCGTAGCGGCGGAGCGATACGAGCAGACTCGCCATCAGACGACGATAGGTATCGTTGTCGGGATCCATCTCCTTGAGGATTGCAGCCTCGGTCAGAGCCTCATCCAGCCTGCCGACCCGGATATAAAGGTGGACCAGATTCAGACGCAGGCGCTGGCTGTCGGGATCCAGAGCGACGGCTTTGGAGATCTGCTGCAGCGCGAAGTCGTAGTCACCACCGTCGCGTGCAGCGAGCGCCTTCAGAAAGTGACCGGCCGCCTGGATCTTGAGATCATCCTCGGTGAGCTCCTCGGACGCGGCTGCCTCCACCCTGACGTCGCCGGCCGGTGAGACGGGTTGACGGCGCGGCGTGCTGGTAGAGCATCCCCAAAACACCGGTGCGATGGTCAGAATCGCTATGAGGGAGGGGCGTGACAGCCGAACAAGCGACATATCAATGAAGGGTACCATGCGCATGCTCGCCGGAGCAATTAGAGATTTTTCGGTGCGTTTTTGACGCGGCGCTTGCGGTTCGGAAGCTGACGGGTTAACCCCGTCCTGCCCGTGTTCACCAACTGGCTTCTGACCGTATTCCCCGCCGAGATGAAACGCGGCTGGGACGTAGTCCGCGTCAATCTCGGTCTGTGGTTGGCGCTATCCACTCTGATCACCGTCGTGCGCCATTCGTTGCCCCAAACGGCGGCGGATGATCGAACGCTGGCGATAGGACTCACCGTTGCCGGCACCCTCGCGACGTTGGCCATCCTCGTTGCGACAATCACCCTCCTGGACCACGCGGCGAGGGGTCAGCGCGCCACCAGTGAGAAAATCATCTCGACCTGTCTATCCCGTGCCTTGCCTTTGTTTGTGTACGCGATGGTCACTGTAGCAACGTGCAGCGGTGCAGCGTCCCTGATTATGCTAGGCGTGCGCCTGCTCATTGCCGACACGCCCATCGTGGACAACACCGCGGCGGCGCTGGGCATGCTCATCTATCTGTCGCTGCTGGTGCGCTTCTGCTTCTTTCCGTATTTCACCGTCCTTCGATCCAGAGGCGAACTCGAAAAAGGGCTGCTACCGGAAACCGGCGCCGGCCGCGCGCTCGGTCTCGTGGTGTGGCCGCTGGTAGCGAGCGCGCGTCTCGGCGACGGCATACGATGGAGGATCTTGCCCTACGTCGCGCTGCCCTACGCACTGAGGCTGGCGGTGTCCGGATTTCCGGCCGCCTTCTCCGTGCCGCTCGATATAGCTTATTGGATAGTGGTGCTGGTGACGCAGGCGGTTCTGCTCAACTACTTCCGCGACGCGCTAGCGGCTAGGAGTTGACCTCGGCGTCGTGGGCGCAGTCGGCCAGCGAGCCGATCCACACCTCGCCGCCCTCGAAGTGCTCCTTCTTCCAGATGGGTGCGACTTCCTTGAGCTTGTCGATAGCAAAACCGCACGCGGCTATGGCTTCGGCCCTATGCGCAGCGGAAACGGCTATGGCCACGCTGGTTTCTCCGAGGGCGACCTCACCGATGCGGTGGACTATGGCGACTTTCTTCAAGTCCCAACGGCCGGCGGCTTCATCCGCGATCTTGCGAAACTCCGAGACCGCCATGTCCGGATAGGCCTCGTACTCGAGGCGCAACACCTTGCGGCCGCGATTGGTGTCTCTGGTGATGCCGGCGAAGGTAGCTATCGCGCCTGCGCCGTTGTCGGCCACTTGCGCGGCTACGCTTTCAAGAGAGATGGGCTCTTCGGTTATGGCGAACATGGGATCCGCCGCTGACCGGTGGGATGATCGCGACTTCGTCATTGTCGGAGAGCACTCCTGTTGAGTCAACGTAGTCGCGGTTCACCGCTACCCGCAGCACGCCGGAACGCATGCCGGCCAGGTCGTGTCTGCGCTCTAGATTCTCGAGCAGATCGGCCACCGTCGCGCCGTCGCTAAGCTCGACGGCCTCGTCCCTCAACCCAAGGCGCTCGCGTACGATCCCGAAGTATAGAACCGTGACCTTCACTCTCAGCTTCGCATCACCTTCACGACGTGTCCGAGCTCGGGAAGGATGAGATCGTCCATGCCGAGAGCGCATGCCGCCGGTGAACCGGGAAGACAAAAGACGGCGGTGCCTCCTATGCTGCCGGCAACGGCCCGTGACAGCATCGCAGCGCTGCCTATGTCGTCGTAACTCAGACGGCGGAACAGCTCTCCGAAACCATCCAAGCGCTTGACCAGAAGCGCCGACACCGCCTCGTAAGTGTTGTCCCGGCCTCCCAATCCCGTCCCGCCGTTGGATATGACGGCGTCGATACCGCCGTCGGATGCAAGCTCGGAGAACAAGCCGGATACAGCCGAAGCATCGTCGGTCACCAACTCCCGTCTGGCTACTACGTGCCCTGCATCGGCAAGCCTCGCAGCGATGAGCTTGCCGGACTCGTCATCGTCGAGGGTCCGCGTATCCGAAATCGTGACTACGGCGCAGCGAATGTTGTCGAGGGCCGCCTTCTTGTGCTCGTGAACTCCCACCGGGTCTTGTTTCTCACAACTCCACGGCTTGGCCAAATTCGCGAACGGCTGCTGTTTCCACGCCGGGCACCGAAGGGTTATAAGACTCGGATGCGCGCCTTCTACCTGGAGAGCTATGGCTGTCAGATGAATCTGGCCGATAGCGAATTGATCGCCGGCGTGCTGTCCGGATGCGGCTACCGACCGACCGACGCCGCCGAGGACGCCGACGTCATACTTCTCAACACCTGCGCGATCCGTGAGCACGCCGAGCAGCGTGTCGCACAGAGGGTGCGCCAACTCATCGCCGCTCGCGGCTACCGCGAAGGCGTCAAGATCGGGCTGGCGGGCTGCATGGCCCAGCATCACAGGGAAAAACTGTTGTCCATGGTACCCGGGCTCGACTTCGTGGTCGGGCCCGACGGCTACCGGCGCCTGGGGGAACTCCTCGAAGCCGAGGCGCCGACGGCCGACGTTCAGCTCGACCGCGACGAGACCTACGAAGGCCTGCTTCCGGCGAGGGCCGACGGCGTGCGGGCCTGGCTTACGATCATGCGCGGCTGCAACCGCTTCTGCACCTTTTGCGTGGTGCCCTACGTTCGCGGGCGTGAACGAAGTCTGCCGGCCGATGTCCTCATCGAAGAACTCGAAACGATCGCGGCGTCAGGTTACCGGGAGGTCGTGCTCCTCGGTCAGACCGTCAACGCTTACCGGCACGACGGGGTCGACTTCGGCGAACTGCTGCGACGCTGCGCGGCGGTCGATGGCATAGAGAGAGTAAGGTTCACCTCCCCGCATCCTGCAGACATGACCGACTCGGCGATCGAGGCGATGGGAGACTGTCCCGAGGTTTGTCCCTACATTCATCTGCCGCTGCAAAGCGGCTCCGATACGATCCTGGAAGCGATGGACCGTGGTCACACGGTCTCGGAGTACAGAGAACTCGTCTCTCGACTACGCGATGCGGTTCCCGGAATGTCCTTCTCCACTGACATAATCGTCGGCTACCCCGGCGAGACCGAAGAGGACTTCGAAGCGACGTCGTCCATGATGGACGAGATCGACTACGATCATGCGTTCCTGTTCAAGTACTCCGCCCGTGAAGGAACCCGCGCCTACAAGGTCGCCGAGACTGTCAGCGAAAAAGAGAAAGGGCGCAGGCTTCAGCGGCTGATCGAGGAACAGGAGCACAGGTCGCTGGCGTCAAACCACCGAACCCTGGGTCTTCCCACAGAAGTCCTCGTCGAAGGGCCTGCCAAGAGACAGAATGGGTGGATGTCCGGCAAGAACCCCCAATTCAAAACCGTCGTGTTCGAGCCGACGGACGCAGGGCCCGGCGATCTCGTAAGGGTGGAAGTATCATCGGCCACCTCCCATACACTGGTCGGACGGCAGACCGGTCTCTGACTCAAGACGTCCGGCCCAGCCGGGTCTGAAGAAAGGCATCGATACGGGCGCAGACCCACTCGGGATCGTCCTTGTATATGCCGTGACCGCGCTCCGGCACGATCTCGAGCTCGCTGCCGGCTATCGCACGAGAGATGATTACGGAACCACCGACGCCGAGAAAATCGCGCTCACCGACGATGACAAGTGTCGGCACGTCCAGGCCCCGCAACCTTTCGGTCAGCGGCTCGCGATTGAGCGTCATCACCGCCCTCGGCAGGTGACGGAAACTCGGATCCCGTGCTCCAGGGCTATCGTCCAGCGGCATGCCGAAGCTCTCGAGTGCGGCGGAGCGCCCGCCGGTTTCGGCCTTGTCGGCGGCTCTCGAGTACCATGCCGCCGCTTCGTCGTTGCATTCACTCGAAGTGCCTATGAGTACGAGCGCATCGACCCTGTCGGGATGATCGAGGGCGGTCTGCATCGCGACTACGCCTCCGGCGGAGTGCCCGACCAGTGTCGCCCGCTCGACTGACAGAGCGTCGAGAAGTCCGGTCAACTCGTCGCCAAGATCGGACAGAGAGCAGGGCTCGTCGACCGGGTCGGACAGACCGTGACACCTGAGATCGTAACGGATGACTCTGTATCGGGAATTGAGACGGTCGGCCTGCCCTTGCCAGGTCTCCAGTGTTGCCCCCAAGCCGTGGATGAACACGAGGGCCGGCCCATCCTCCTCGCCGTCGCATTCAGCGTTGAGGCTATAGCCGTTTACCGCAAGCAGCACGATCGAGGGAGGGCGGGCGGCTCAGGCCGCGACTGAGAGGCGCGCCGCCTCAGGGCCAGCTGTAGAAGAACGCTATCGTCGGCATCAGCAAAGAATCGCCGTCGTTGCTGCGTATGTAGAAGGTTCCTTTCGCGACGATACCGCTGCGCTCACCTGCGAGAAGGCGCACGCCGGGGCCGATGTAGAACATGTTGGAATCGTCATCGGGCAAGAAGCCGTCGAAGTAGGCATAGCCCCCCGACACGAAGAAACGGCCGGTCTTTTCCGGATCGGCGTTTAGATAATGACGCAGGCCTATGCCGGCTTGATAGACGTCTTCGGACGACCCGTCGGTCTCGTCGTCGAGGCCGGCCCAGCCGGTCAGGATCTCGAGGTCCCAGCGCTGCCCGAGCTCCACCGCGGCGGCCAGAACCACCTGCCCACCGTTCTCCACGACATCGTCGAGATCGGAGTCGACGGTGATGGCGGCACCGCCTCCTATCTCCACGTCCACGCGGCGCGCTTCGGCGGGCTCGGCCAAGACCAGGCCGGTGACCATCCCGAACACGGCAACAAGCAGGCTGACTCGAAACGGATTCGTCATCATCGTCATGCGTCCCCCTTCTGGTTCCAGCGGCACATATCACGGGAGCCGAGGCTAGGGCAAGGCGAGCCGCTCAGAGGCGGACCTCTCGAAACGCCTCGTCTTCGCCGGACCAGGCGAAGCCCTTGATCTCCTTCACGCTGGTCCCGTAGACGGAGATCACGATCTGCAGAGCGTCGGGATAGGACGGCTCGCCGAAAGGCGTGGCCTGCGCAACGTCCTCCTCGGAGAAGTAAGCGTCGTGGTCGGGGTGGGAGTGATAGAAAGCCATCAGCTTCCTGCCCGGCTTGTCGGCCGACTCCAATGCGTCTCTGAGATCGTCCGGATCTCCCACGTACGCGGTGCGGGCCGTGCGAGGGTAGCGTTCCGGATCCCGAGCGTGCATCTGGTCCTGGATGTTGCGGATACGGCGTACCTCGACCGCGCCGTCCGCGCTGCCGATCAGGACCCCGCAACATTCGTCGGGAAAACATTCGAGTGCGTGAGCCCTCATCTCCTCGACGGCCTCGGCCGGCAGGCGAGCCTCGTCGGGGCCTGCCGACGCCGGAGGTTTCGTGGACTCGCCCATGATCGCGTTGGAGAAAATCGCGGAAGCCGCGTCATCGCAAGCCGGCCGACTCGACCGGGCGGAAACCGGAGGTGACGGCCGCCGCTCCACCGCGGCGAAAGCCGCCATTCACGGGGTCAAAACCCGCCTCAGGCATCGTTGACGCACTGCAGTCCTTGCCGTATAAGAGTCGGCTTTCCTAGCGCCGACGCGGGGTTAGTGGAGTATGGAGTCCAACATTTCGACGACGATCGAGAAATTTCTGAAGCCGAAAGCGGTATCGTCCAGGAAGCTGGCACGAGACGGCAGAGGACGTCTGATGATGGCCGAGGAGAGCGCCCTCGACGTCGACCGAATCCGCGATGCGGGACTCACCGTCCGCGAGTTGGGCAGGCGCGTGCGCGTCTACAACTCCGACATGACCAAGCAGGTGGGATCCTACATCGTCCCCATCGAGGTAGCGTCAATAGGAGAGACCGAAGCGGTTCCCTCTGACGGCGCCAAGATCCAGATCGGGCGTCTCATCGCAAGGTGCGGCCTGTACGTGCGCCACAACCCGGGGCTGAGGGAAATCGGCATCAACGACCGAGGCGACGTCATCCTGCGTCAGGACGCGGCCACGGCCGAGGATCCCACCATCGGTCCGATCCTGAACTCCTACAACACCACACAGTCCACGCTGACCTCGCGTGTGGTCGCCAGGATCGACAAGAAGACCCACGACCGCGACGTCAAGGAGGCGCGAGCCTGGCTCGAGGCGATGAACGTGCTCAACGGCACCAAGACCCTGCGCACCCGCTTCCTGAGTGCCGGTGTTGGTTGTGAGCATCGCGGCAACATCCCGATGCTCTACAAGACCACACAGGTGAACTTTTTCCCGATCAACGACCCTCTGTCCCTGGAGCTGTCGGGAGCACTCGAGGAACGCTTCAGGTCTCTGGAGCGGCCGGCCCCCATGGTGCGGGTCATATCGGTGATGGGCATTCCGCCCAACGAGCGCGCCTACAAGGAGTTCGTCGCCCAGCTCAAGAAGAAGAAGCAGAACCCCATAACACTCGGCCTGCCCAGCCGGCTTCGTGACTCACAGTTCTTCGACGGGGCAAGCAAGTCGATTCCGCCGTCCTGCTTCTTCTATGCATGCACGCTCTCCGAGATCGGAGATTCCATCTACGTGATCACGATCAACACCGACTACCACGGCGAGATAAAGAGCCGCGGTATCAACTCGGGCGTGGCGGCGGTGATGTCGACCGTCGACGTACTGTCGGTTCACGGCTCGGCAGCCGTCTTGTCGAGCGAGGGGACGTCGACCGTCTTCCTGGGCACGAGCGGGGCAGGCAAGACCGAGGCCGCTACCTTCTGGGCCGAGCGCAACCGCAAGGAAAGGCGCGACGAGCTACTGCGGCGCTACGTAATCGACAACAAGAACAACGAGTCGGCCGCGAAAGAGGCCGCGCAGGGTGTGGGCTTCCTGTGCCAGGATGATTGGGTCGAGATCGTACCCTCAGGAGAGGGGGTGTGGGATTCCTGGCCGGCTGAGCGTTACTTCTACATGCGCAGCCAGGGGCTGGCGAGCAGAGACCTGGTCCTTGCCGAGAACGAGCCCATCGTGGAAAACGCGACTGCTGACTACGGCGCGTCCGCCGACCCGGCCGTCATCGGCCAGGTGACGCACGGCGATCCTCACGAGCGCCTCTTCTACGACCCCGATTGGGACAACTTCTACAGCGATCGTGACGTCCATCGCATCTCGTGCATGGTGCTGCTCGAGAACGATGCCGAGCTCGACTTCGCCGTGAGACGGGTCAGCCCCAAGGACGCGCTGGAGTTCATCATGAGGGGCCGCGCCGGCGACGGCTCCCACCAGCCTTTCTACAACGACTACACGGATGTGTCGGGCCTGCTGATGAGCCAGGGGGTGGTCGGCGACCGCCTATTCGATGCCTACGAAGCAGCCAAGGGCGGCGACGTGGCGGCCTTGATGAACGGCGACGAAGCGCTCGGCGCGGTCGTTCTCGACAGGCTCAACGCTCAGGTGGGGGTGTGGCAACACTTCCTCGTCAACGTGCCTGTATACGTCGTCAATACGAGCTTCGGCCGGGATTTTACGCAGGACATCAACTGGTACATCTCGCAGAACCCCGACTTCCTCAAGGCCGGCAAGGAGAAATCCGCCGACGAGTTCCGGGCCTTCATGGAGTCCCGCTATAAGGTTGGCTACGACGAAGCCGGGATCTGGGCTCACCCAGAGTAAGCAGGACAAGCGGGGTAAGCCGGAGCCGAGGCCGGTGAGGGCCCGTGGCCCCCAACAACACCTTGACAGTTCCCTGTTGTCCCGTGAGAATGGCCCATCGGCTCGGCTCAGAGCCGTAGACTACATTTCTCTACAGCAGTCAGGAGGCAGAAATGAGAACCAGAGCCCGTTGGGCTGCCGCACTTACGGCGGTCCTGGCCGTATACGTCGCATCCTGCGTCGATCCGCAGGAAGTCAGCGACATCAAGGCCAAGGTCGAGGAGATACAGGCCCAGCAAAAGGACATCATCACCAAGCTGGATGGCCTGAAGGTCGCCTCGGCGAAACCCGCCAGGCCGTCACGACCCCAGGAAGACCCCAACAAGGTCTATGACATCCCTGTAGGAGATTCGTATTTCAAAGGACCCGAGGACGCGACCGTTACGATGATCGAGTTCTCGGACTTTCAATGACCGTTCTGCGCTCAGGTCGCCAGTTTGGTCGACCAAGTCTTGGAAGCCTATCCGAACGATGTACGTTTCGTTTACAAAAACTACCCGCTGCCCTTCCATAACCAGGCAATGCCGGCCGCCAAGGCTGCCGTCGCTGCCGGCAAGCAGGGCAAGTTCTGGGAGATGCACGATGAGATCTTCAAGAACTATCGCGCTCTGAACGACGAGTTCTACAACACCACTGCGGAGAAACTCGGATTAGACGTCGCGAAGTTCAAAGAAGACATGGCCAGCCCAGCCGTGCAGTCGTTGATCAACACGGAGATGAAACAGGCTCAGTCCGCTGGAGTGCGCGGAACGCCGACCATCTTCATCAACGGCAAGAAGCCTCAGGGCAGGTCGTTCCAGCTCTACAAGGGCATCATCGACGGAATCCTGAAGGAGAAAGGCAAGGCAGGCTGAGCTCGCTGACCTTTCTTTCGTCCCTTTCAAAAAGGGGGGACCGATCCTGAGATCGGTCCCCCCTTTTTTTTGGCTCCTTCGATGAGGCGTAACCCACAATCAAAAAACCGAGTCAGGAGGTAAGAATGAAACTCGCTCTACAAACTGTGGCAGTTCTCGCACTGGTGGTCGCCGGCCTCCCCGGATGCGTCGACCCTCAAGAGGTCAGCGACATCAAGGCCAAGGTCGAGGAGATACAGGCCCAGCAGAAAGACATAATAACCAAGCTGGACGGCCTCAAGGTCGCCCAGGCCGCGCCCGCCAAGCCGTCCAGGCCCCAGGAAGATCCCAACAAGGTCTATGACATCCCTGTAGGAGATTCGTATTTCAAAGGACCCGAGGACGCCGCCGTAACCATCGTCGAGTTCTCCGACTTCCAGTGTCCGTTCTGCTCAAAGGCGGCGAGCCTGGTCGAGCAAGTGATGGAAGCGTATCCGAAAGACGTCCGGTTCGTCTATAAGAACTATCCGTTGCCCTTCCACAAGGAGGCTATGCCGGCCGCCAAAGCCGCCATTGCCGCCGGTAAGCAGGGCAAGTTTTGGGAGATGCATGACGAGTTGTTCGCCAACTACCGCAGCCTCAACGACGAGTTCTATGCCAGCACCGCGGGCAAACTCGGACTCGACGTCGAGCAATTCAAGACCGACATGGCGAGTCCGGCCGTCCAAAAGATAGTGAACGACGAGATGAAGCAGGCGCAAGCCGCCGGCGTTCGAGGAACGCCCACCTTCTTCATCAACGGCAAGAAGCCCCAGGGCAGGTCGTTCCAACTCTACAAGGGCATCATCGACGGAATCCTCAAGGAAAAGGGCAAAGCCGGCTGAGTTAGTGCTGATCAGCAGGCTCCGCCTCTTTCACTCGAGTCCGACTCACAAAGGGGGGTGGTCATCGAACCACCCCCCTTTTTCGTGCCGCGATACCGCGGCGCATTAACCACACCGCCCCGCTCTGTCTTACTGCACGTAGACACCTGTGGTAGTCTTTTCGGGTCGAGCCCGTGCAAACGGGCGCCCGCCCTCGATCTGACCGTATGGCAAAACGGCGATCCAAGAACTACGGCCTCGTCCTGTCGGGCGGAGGAGCCCGCGGCGCCTTCCAGGTCGGTGTCTACGAGCGACTGATCAGCGACCCCCGTTTCGCGCAGGGCCCTAGCGTTTTGTCGGGCACCTCGGCGGGGGCTATCAACTCGGCCCTCATCGCAGCCGGAAAGTCTCCTAAAGAGATGATGAGGTTCTGGAACGGGATCGCCGACAACGCTCCCGTGGTGGCCAGTCCGGTGTTCTTTCACACAGCTGCCCGCGCCATCCTGAAGGTCGCACTGAACGAGATCCGCCGGTGGCTGCTCGGCCCGGAAGAACGCCGCGCACTGTTCCAGAGGGCCCGCAACCATCTGCCACCCCAGCGCGGCAGCCTCGTGGCCTTCGTCGTCGAGTACCTGCTGACCGCGCGCTTCGAGATGATCAGCCACCTGTTGGAGGGCATCGAAGTCGGATACCTGGCCGACACGGAACCCTTGCGTGAGAGGCTCATCGAAACCTTCGGCGGCGAGATCGTACCTAACAACGGTGTCGACATAGCCATCAACACCGTCGATGCCCGCACGGGCAGCGTAGTGCGGTACGTGACCGCCGACGTTCCGGCCACGAGAACTCCCGACTATGTCGTCGTCGACGCGATCACGGTCGACATGGTACTTGCCAGCGCGAGCATCCCGCTGCTGTTCCCGCCTGTCGAGATCGGACCCCACCTCCTGTGGGACGGAGGATTGTTGGTCAACACCCCGCTCGCACCGGTGGTCGCCATGGGTGCCGACGAGATCATAACGGTACTGGTGACCGAGCCGCCGGATCCGGAGATCGGACCCTTCGAGAACTTCGGACGTGCCGTGGAACGAACCGTCGACAGCGTCTTGGAGAATGCTTACAACGTCGACCGGAAGCTGCTCCTCGAGCGCAACCGCTTGGCGCGCGCGGACAAGGGCCCCTACCGTGACGTCAAGCTCTATGAGGCGGTGAGGCCGGCGCGTAACGGACGTTTCGATACCGGCTCATACCTGTACTTCGAACGAAAGGTTCTGCAGCACTTCCGCCTCGCGGGAAGACGGGCAGGCGATGATTGGCTGGCGGCCGGACCACTCGTCGACCACCTCGTAGACTTGCACCCCCAGCAGCAAGCCACCGCCGACGACGCCGCCGCCTGAGCCTCTCTACTTGGTGGCGAGAACGCCGGCTTTGACGGCGTCCAGACCCTGGCCGTCCTCCGGCAACCCGTCACTGACATCGACACCGTTGACGAGCACATAAGCGGGCCGATAGTCCTTCTTCCTTGACCACCAGAAGAACGCACCGGTGAGAGTAAGCGCCTCCGCGGCCCAGAAGCCCAATGCCGCCGACATTATCGACGCCGACGTACCGATGTGCTTGGCGAGAAGCAGAGCTTGCACGATCTCGCGCACGCCTTCTCCGGCAATCGTGAAGGGAGAGATGACGGTGGCAAAAATCTGAATCGTCGAGGCGAAAGTCACCTGCCAGAATCCTGCCTCCATCGCTCCGACCGCAAGAGCCGTGAAGAAATACATCGCTGCGGTCGTAAAGTGCACGACGAAGCTCTGAAACGCGGCGTTGACCAGGATGAGCTTATGCCCGCTGTATGCTGCTGCCGCTTCCGACACCCTGGTGACGAATCCCGAGACCTTCGCCTTTCCGGGGAAGGGAACATTCTCGATGAACCACTGCACCAGAGCAGGCTTGAACAACACCAGGAAAAAGCCGGTTATTACCGCCGTAGCCAACGGCACCGTGATAATTCCGACGCTGAACGCATTCTCGCCGAGCACGGATATGCCCAGTGGTAAGGCGACGAGGAAAGTGACGAAGATCCCGACGATGCCGAGGACCTTTTCGATCACAGTCGCGGCGGTAACCTCGACGGTCCGTTTGCTGAAGCGCGCGGCGTCATAGAGCTTGTAGCCGTCCAAGCCTACGGTCGACGGCAGGAAAGTGCCCAAGAACCTGCCGATCAGAAAGCTGCCGGCAATATGGAAGAACGGCATCTGGATACCCTGCCCTTTGAGCAACAGGGTCCACCGGTACATGCTCGAGCCGATGCCCACGACTTTCACCGCCGTAGCGAGGAAGATGAAGCGCCAGAATACCGCCGGATCGATTTCGTCGATGTGCTCGAGTATCGCGGCGAAGGTCGTTATTCGCCGGCCGTCTTCGGTGTCGACCTTGTGGCTGAGAAGCAGGTAGAAGGCGCCTACGGTCAGCACCGCCTTGATCGTCGTCGTGATTATCGAACGAAGCGTGGGGTTGAGGCTTTTCCAATACGATTTTATGCCGTTCATTTCCTTACCGTTCGGGGATCCTAATGCCTGTCCCGGACAACGGGCCAGCCGAATTAATTAGCACGCGTCCGGACTACGAGAAACCCCATTCGGCGGGCGGAAAACCCCGGATTTCAACCGAGTATGAGTAGCTGATAGGGAATATTCGATGTCGGATTCCCAGCAACCACGCTTCTGCGGCCGGTGCGGAGCCGCCCGTCCCGAAGGTGCTTCTTTCTGCCCGGGCTGCGGAACTGCCCTCGGACCGGCCCCGGAACCGAGTTCGGAGACCCCCGAAGCGAAACCCAAATCATCGGGCCCCTGGGTCGCCGCGGGCGTCATGGCGGCGTTCATGGCAACGGGGGCCGGCATATTCTGGCTGGCTGCCGGCACCTCCGGCGATGTCGCGCGAGCGGTTCCGGGCCGCCCGACGCCGGCGGTCGAGGCAACTCAGGAATCGGCTCGCGACATCGAATTCCCCGAGGAGATCCTTACTTTCCTCGAGGAACTCCAGGAAGCTGCCGCCGCGTCACCGGAGAACATCGAGGCCTGGCAGAAGCTGGCGCGCGCCCAGTTCAGAGCCAGCCAACTCAACCGTTCCTACACGGCCCAGGCCGAGCAGTCTCTGGAGCGCTTGCTCGATCTGGACGCTAACAACCTCGAAGGCCTGCGAATGGCGGGCAACCTAGAGTACACGAAGAACGACTTCGCGGCTGCGCAGGGATACTACGAAAGGTATCTCGAGTTGGAGCCTGGAGATCCTCACGTGCTGACCGATCTGGGCTCGGTCTTGCTGTTTCAAGACCAAACCGAGACAGCAAAGAAGATCTACGCGGATGTTCTAAAGGAGCATCCGGAGTTCGTGCAGGCCCACTTCAATCTCGCCATCGCCCTCCACGCCCAGGGAGACAGCGAAGGTGCGCTGGAGAGTCTGGAGCTCGCGCGCAAACATGCTTCCGCGCCCGAGTACCGGGAGCGCATCGACCAGTACATCCGCACCGTGAAATCCGGTGCTGCCCACGGGGAAGTTGCCCCGACGGGGGGATCAGGCCCCGATTCCAACGCTTCAAGCGCCTTTCAGAGCCGGGTCGATCGGATCTTCATCCAACACAACATCGTCGGCAGGAAGATCACGTCGATAGAATGGCACGATGCCACCAACGCTTCCGTTTATCTCGACGGGTTTCCAATGGACAAGATGCCTCCGGTGATGCGCAACAAGTTCAAGTCGACGATGAACGAGCAGATCATGGCGGCGTCCAACGACACCGGCACCGAAACGCCCGTGCTGGTAAAGCTCGTAGACAAGGCCAGCAACACGGTGATGGACAGCCTGGACGGCGAGGAGTTCGTCGGTGCGTTCGACGAGCAAGCTTACCAGTGAGGAGCTCATGAGCGACGCGCCTTACTACTTGCCCATGGCCGACGAGGTCGAGATCTTCGAAGCGGCTCACGAGCTGTCGCTTCCGGTCCTGCTCAAGGGTCCCACCGGTTGCGGCAAGACCCGCTTCGTAGAGTACATGTCGTGGAAGCTGGTGGGCGCCACCGAAGAGCGGCCTGAACCCTTGATCACCGTGGCCTGCAACGAAGACCTAAGCGGCAGCGATCTGGTAGGCCGTTATCTGATCCGTGGCGACGAAACCGTGTGGATGGACGGGCCGCTCACTCAAGCCGTCCGCATCGGCGCGATGTGCTACCTCGACGAGATCGTCGAAGCCCGTAAGGACACGATGGTGCTGATTCATCCGCTCACCGATCACCGTCGTATCCTACCCATAGACAAACTCGGCAGCCTGGTGCGAGCCCATCCCGAGTTCATGCTGGTCGTGTCTTACAATCCCGGGTACCAGTCGGTGCTCAAGGACCTCAAGCCCTCCACGCGCCAGCGGTTCGTGACCATCGAGTTCGACTATCCCCCGCGAGACAAGGAAGCCGAGATCGTTGCGCACGAAGGCGGCGTCGATGTAGAGACGGCAATGGATCTGGCGCATCTGGGCGAGCGTGTGAGGGAACTCAAATCCAGCGGTCTCGAAGAGGGCGTGAGCGCGAGGCTGTTGGTCTACGCGGCGCAACTCATCAAGCGGGGGCTGAGCCCGAGAAGAGCATGCGAAGCTACCATCATCCGCGGGCTCACCGACGACTTCCAAACTCAGGCGGCGATTGCGGAACTCACCTACTCGATCTTTCCCGCAGACTGAGCCCGCCGACTGACTCGGGGCGTGCCCTAGCCGCGGTACGCACGCAAAGAGATGGCAGACCGTAGTAGCTGGCTGGAAAGCAAACACCTCGAAGAGAGCATCGAGGGAGCCGAAGCCTTGCGTGAACTCGCAGGGATGTCGCAAGCGGACCGCGACGCCCTCATCGGGCAGGGTGACCGTTTCGCGGCGCACTCCGTATCTCTCGCCCATCGCTATCTGATCGCGGCTGCGCAAGTATACCGTCAACAGGGATCGCGCTCGGCGTCGGATTGGGAAACAGCGGCAAACGTACTGTTGCGCCCTGACGGCAGCGGAAGAGAATCGGTCACGGCGTTCTTCGATCTGGATCCTTCTCGATTCGCAGCCATGCCCGAGGCCGTCAGGAAAGCGTGGCTCGATGCCGCCGCCCGCATCATCGACGCGAGCCGCCGCCTCGGCTCGCGTTTCGTCTCCGTGACAGGACCTCCGGTCTTCGGCACGGACCAGGCGTCGCCCGATCTAATCGACGCCTGGAGCCGAGCGATAACCGAGACCCTGGACAACGCTCAGTGGAGGGGAGAGTTCGTGGCCGCGGCCCTCATCGACTCCTCACCCGGGCTCATCACCGCCCTGGATACGGGCAGCGTGGCAGCATGGGCCGTGCTGCTACAGCGCGTGGCAGCAGCGACCCGAAGTCCCAAGCTCCCGGAGGTGCCGGAAGAGTTCCGCACCCTGCCGCCACAAACGGTATCAAGGATCGTTTCTATCGCGGTGCAGGCAAGGGATGCGGGAACGGCCGCCGTAGTGCTCCGCGACCTCGCGCGAGCAGCGAAGGTATTGCCGCAAGCGGCCAACGATCACTTGCTCGAGGTGATCGGGAGCTGCATCGACTCCCCGGCGCTCGGGGAAACCTTGTCACTCATACCCGGCGTCGTGCACGGGATGGCGGGCGGCGACATCGACCATGCGTATTCTCTGCTCGACGACCTCTCGGCAACTGATCCGGAACTGTTGATTCCCTACCTCCGCACCATCGATCGGGCACTCGAAGAAGGCGGGCGGGAAGGGATTCAGCTTTGGGTCGAGCGAGGTTTAGAGATCACCCGCACGAACCGCAAGGCCGGTCTTGCGCATTTCAGGTTGGAAAGCCGAACCTCGCACGCGATCCTCACCCAGCACTCGGCCTCGGTTTCCTTCGAAGAGGTCGAGGGTCTGATGCAGAGGTTCTTGATGATGATGTCTCGCAGGTCGTTCCAACTGAGCAGCGGCCCCGGAGTTTGGTTCCGCCCCCCGCTGGCGGCGCCTGAAGACACATCTATCCACTTTCCGGAACGCGTCGATCTTTGCGACACGGTCGAGGACAACCAGCTGTTCTACAAACTGACGGCCGCCCACATCGCCGGGCGCTGGGAGTACGGCACCTACGACCTCGACCTTGACCGGCTGGCCGAGTCCGCGGGCTACGTTCCTGATGCAGCCGGCGCGGAGTCCAACGACATCATGGGGCTGATCGAGTCCTTCCCCAACCCACTGCTCGCCGCCTCACTCTTCATCCTCCTCGACGGGGTAAGGATCGACGCCGCTCTCACCAGAGACTTCAAGGGACTGGCCGACGACCTCGACAGGCTGGGTCGCTTCTATGCGGACAACCCGCCTCCGGCCGCCCCCGACCGCCCGGCCGAGCGCTTTCTCGAGGCCCTGTTCATGATGTCCGTAGGGCGCCGCAGCGCCTCACAACTGGAAGGCCGGCTGAGGCGTCTCGGCCGCGCGTTGGAGCCCGCCGTAGAAAAGCTCCGAAGCCCGGATGCGTCCGCGTACGACAGCGCCGCGATGCTGCTTCGCTTCTATGCCGGCCTTGCCCTGGCTCAAGCCCGTCCCGCCGAAGAGTACGACGTCGAGAACATGATCGCTCAGATCAGCGGCGCAACGGTGATCGATCCTCTCGAGCACCTCGACGGCGACACGGGGACTGCGGGAATGGAAACCTCGACCGCCGGAGGCTCCACCGATACGGACTTGGAAGGCGACCTTTCGGAGCAGGACATACAGCTATCCATCGATGAGGAAGGCGATAGTGACGACGGGGGCACGCCGCTCACACCCGAGGAGCTACGGGCTCTGATCGAGAGCGGGCTGGACCTCAAGATCACATCGAGCCGAGGAGGGGAGGAACAGTCCCTGGGCCTCTACATCACCGACCTGTTGGGTAAGCTTCCTGCCGCCGTCGTCGAGGAGCTGCGCGAGCACCTGGAGGCCGGAGACTCTGAAGGCGTTCGCGCGTGGCTTGCCGACCGCCGTCCCGGCAAAGTCTACGTTTACGACGAATGGGACCACCATATCCGCGACTATCGCAGAAGGTGGTGCCGCCTCACCGAACACGAAGTCGGCGGCGATAGCGGAGAGTACTTCAGCAAGGCACTCTCGAACTGCAACGACCTTCTGCAGAACCTGAAGCGTGAGTTCCAACTGATGAAGCCCGAGCAGTACCGGAAGGTTCGCGGCATGGAACACGGTGAGGAGGTCGATCTCGCCGCCGCCGTCGACGCTCATGCCGACCGGCGTTCCCGTCAACCGAGCAGCGACAGACTGTATATCGCCAGACAGAGGGAAGAGCGCGACATCGCCACGCTCTTCCTCCTCGACATGAGCGCGTCCACCGACGAGCCCCTGGCCGAATCGGGTCAACCCGACGCCGAGCCGAGACGCGTCATCGATCTCACCAAGGACACGATCGCCATCATGTCCAAAGTCATAGAAGAAATCGGCGATGCCTATGCCATCTACGGTTTCTCGGGGCACGGCCGAGACAACGTCGAGTATTTTCACGTCAAGTCATTCAACGAAAAGCTCAGCGACAAAGTAAAGGCACGCCTGGGGGGCATAGAACCTCGGCGTTCCACACGAATGGGCACGGCCCTGCGTCACTCGGCGCAAAAGCTTGCTCGCGTGTCCGCGCGCTCCAAGTACATGATCCTTCTCAGTGACGGCTTTCCCCAGGATTTCGACTACGGTGACGACCGCCGCTCAAACGTCTACGGAATCCAAGACACCATGACAGCCCTCCAAGAGATGGAGGACCAGGCGGTCCGAACCTTCTGCATAACCGTCGATCCGGCCGGCCACGACTACCTCAGGGAGATGTGCCCGGAATCACGCTACGCCGTGATCGAGGACATCCGCACTCTGCCCGAGCAGCTACCGCGCATCTACAGGATGATAACCAGAGGGTAGAGTCCTAGCGGCTGTTCTTTACGCCCAGACGCGGGCACCAGCGCGCGATCTCGCAACGGGTGCACATGGGCGAGGTCGGCTTGCACAGAGTCTGGCCGTAGGAGACCAGCAGATCGTTTATCTCGAGCCAGTACTTACGCGGCAACTTCGCCCTCAGCGCCTGCTCGGTCTCTTCGGGAGACTTCGTCGACACATATCCCCAACGGTTGGTTATTCGATGGACGTGGGTATCCACACAGATACCCGGCTTTCCGTAGCCGGCCGTAACGACGAGGTTGGCCGTCTTGCGACCTACCCCCTTGAACTGGAGGAGGGTGTCGATGTCGTCGGGCACGCGTCCGCCGTAGTCCGACACTATTCTCTTGGCCATCTCGACGAGCTGGGGCGCCTTGGTCCGGTAGAACCCGACCGGGTAGATTGCCTTTTCCACTTCTTCGACGTCGGCCTCCGCCAGGGCTTCCACCGTCGGGGCGATCTCGAACAAGCGCTTGCTGGCTTCGGCAGTCGTGCCGTCTTGGGTGCGCAAGCTGAGGATACAGGATGCCAACACGCGATAAGGTTCCCGGGTGGCCACCGCGATCAGCGTCACGATCGGCGCCTGCTGTTTCGCATACGCCTCCCTTAACCTACGCATCACATGGGCGAGGTTGCGGTTGTCGACTCCCACGCCTCTGTCCGACCCGGCACCGCGTTTGGCTCGCATCGAAGTGCCCATAGAAGGCGTTGGGCCGAATTGCAAGACTGCCGGGCGTTTCCTATCCTCCTCGAGTGAACGCGCTGAGGCTCGGAATCATCGGCACCGGACGCCACGGCGCCCGTTACGCCCGCCACGCCGCAGGCGATGTAGAGGGACTGACTCTCACCGCCATCTGCCGGCGTAACGCCGACGAGGGACGCAAACAGGCCGGCGAGCTCGGTTGCGACTTCGTCGATGACGCCTTCGAGCTCATCAACAGGGCCGATGTAGATGTCGTTGCTCTCGTCACGATCCCCTCGCTGCTTCCCGATCTGGTCGAAGCGGCCATCCGCGCAGGTAAGAAGCTGCTAATCGAGAAGCCGGTTGCGCCCGATCTCGAGAGCGGGCGGAGAATGCTCGAACGCATCCGCGAGACCGGCACCTACTGTCTGGCCGGTCACACTCTCAGGTTCAACGTCGTCGTCAAGACGATACGGGAACTGATTCCTTCTTTGGGCCGCATCGACTCCCTCGTGTTCACCCAACGGTTCCCGCCCCAGCGGCAGATCGGGTGGCTCGACGAACCGGATCTGTCCGGAGGGGGCAACATCCTCCACACCGGCGTCCACTGCTTCGATCTGGTCCGCTATCTCACCGGCCTGCATATCGACAGCGTCGCCTGCACTGCACAGAGGGTTCATACCCGCGCGACAGAGGACAACTTCGGCGCCGTACTGCGGCTAAGCGAAGAAGGTTCCGCCGGTCAGGAAGCGCGAACGCTCACGGCGTTGGTTACCTGCTCGCGTTCCACGGACAGCCGTAACGGCTCCATCGAAGTCTCCGGCGAACGCGGGCAGCTCGCCGGCGATCACGTTCTCAACACTCTGCACAAGGTTGATGACAAAGGGAGCAAGACCATCGAACTCCCCATGGCCGCCATGACGGTGGCAAAGACTCTCCGCCAACTGGTCGACGACGTGAGCAGCGGCGATGCGCCCATGATCGGCTTCGATGACGGTCTCTACGCCGTGGCAGTGGCCGAAGCCTGTTACGCTGCCGACGCCAGCGGCGGTTTCGAAAAGGTCGCCCGGCCTTAGAAATCGCCGAGTTGTGATACTGGCCCTCGGATCATAGGATGTCGGGTCATGTCCGACGACCGCCGCGTCACCATAGTAAGCCACGGCCCGAACTGCCTCGACGGGCTGACCTGTGCGGTCGTGGCTGCCAGGTACTTCGCCGGCAGCGACATGAACACGGTCTTTGCGAGCAACAACGAGATAGACACCGTGTTGCAAGGTTACGGGCCTGAAGATCCCACCGCCGAACAGCTCTGGATCACCGACATATCCTGGAGACATGACTCCACGGATGCTCACCTGAACAAGCTCATCGACGACGGCCTCGAGGTCTACTGGGTCGATCACCACAAGACCGCAATGGATCGACGCGCCGTGGGACATCTCGACGTGCGCTTCACCGACTTCGTACTCGAAGACACCTACGCAGCCAGCCGGCTCCTCTATGAGTACTTGTGCGAGAGAGCATCGAAGCGAGGCCAGTCACGGCCGGGGCTGTTGGCCCTACACAACCTCGTGATGATGGCGGACGACGTCGACAGATGGGTGCTCGCGGTCGAAGGATCTCGCGAACTCGGTCTTGCCGTGCGCGCCATGGACCAGGCCACTGCATACCGCGTCCTCCTCTCGATGGACTCCAGGCTCACCTACGGCCCGGAGCTCGAAGAAGCGCGCGAGCGGGTTCGCGCGGATCTCGACAAGACCTTCGAACTGGCCGACAGAACCCGGCACGTCGAGGATGTTCCCTCTCTGGGCCTGAAAGTGGTCACCGCCGAATGTGACGGCTTCGCGGGTGAGGTCGCCCATCGCTGGACCGGAGAGTTCGACGATGCAGTGTTCG
>JANQEO010000200.1 GCA_028278325.1 Candidatus Binatia bacterium | reverse complement strand
GCCCGTCGGCGTTGTTCGCACGCGGTCCTCAAGGATCTCACCGGTCCGCGTGTTCAGTCGGCAGACGTGGGTTCTCCGGTCCCCTACGTCCAAACCGACTACCCAGTCGCTGGGGTTGGTCTGCATGGATTGCCCTCCGCTTCCGTTCGAGATGGGTCGCTCAAGCGCCAACGAGCGCCAGGCTCTTGGGGCTAAGGTAGATCTGAACCCTGCGAGCGTGGAGCGGCCTTCTCCATCTCATCTGTTCCGCGAAGAGTCGCGTTGCCCGGAGCGACGTCCTTGGAGGATCTGAGATTGTCGTCAGGGGCGTCTTCTGCTCGGTGAGGGCGGTCGGCGCCGAGGGCTCAGCCGGCGTGTAGCAGGACGGAGGGACATTGAACCCCGCGCACGTCGCCTCGTTAGTGTGTTGGGGCGGGAGAGTCGCGGTCGTTGCACGGCGGGTGCTGGCCGCGCCTTGATGACACGCCGAACGGCATGAGGCTCGCGATGGTGAAGAGCGCGAGGAGCGCGGCAGCGTTGTTCTTGCTTCCGGTCTTGGTCGGGTGTGCCGCGGGCCATCTCCCGAACGAACGGCAATCTCTCGGCTGGAACCGGAGCACGATCGACAACGAGGCCCTTCTCATGCCGCGCGGGCTTCTGGATGGTTTTCCTCGGTTGGCGTCGAGTCTGAGTGGCATTCCGACCACCGCGTACGCGCCAGACCACATGGGCGGGGCACCACGATGGGGCGAGATCCAGCACGATGGTGTTCTCATCGAACATCGCGGCAACGCCGAGCGGGACCTGTTTCGAATCCTCGTGGTGCGCGGCACGCACCGGATGGACATCGTCTTCCCACTCGGAGGAGCGGCTCCGATAGACGTTGTAGTCATCTCCACAGCACCTGACATACCGATCGACGCACCGACGTTCGGCCTGAGGCTACGCGCGGTGAAGCGACACGGAGTCGTCGTCGGATACGAAGCGACCGTGCGACCAGTCATTCGAGATGAGGGGGCACTGACGGAGCACGTCGTCGAGCGCACCCACTACACGGTCGAGTGCATTGCGCCTCTGTTTCAGTTCTTGGATCAAACGGCGGGCCGTTGGGAGTCCTTTCGACGGGCGAGTATGTTGGGACGTATCGTGGGAGCTTCGCCTCACGACGCCCGATCCCTGGAGTGCATCGAATGACCTGTGAACAACATCGGCAAGTCGAGCGATCGCCGAGAGGCCGTTTTGTGGTCCGGGTTCTACTCACTCCGATCCTGCTCTGTGCGCTCGGGCGCGGTGCGGTTGCTCAGTATCCTCCGGTGGAGAAGGCCGTCGTCGGCGGCGTCACCGGAGCAGCGGTTCTGTTCGACGAGTCCTTGCGAGCCGCAGAACGCGCTGGCGTGAACGAAGAACGGCTGAAGAAGGCCATTCTGGTCGAGATCGTCAAGGCGGGGCTCAAGGCTCAGTCTATCGACGATCTCATCCAAGGCAGCACGGATCACTTCTACGTCACTTATGAGGTGCAGCCCATCTCGAAGCCCGCAACCGCAGATGCTGTCTTTGCAGTCAGTGTCAGCGTGGCGCTAAAGAGAACCTGCCGTGTCATCGGCGCCAAACGAGATGCAAGGGACGTGTACTGTTCTGTGGCAACCGAGACTGCGTTGATGGTCGGGCCATCGAGCCGGCGGTTTGAGCAGAAGGCGGTTGGACTCGCCCGTGGGATCCTGCGCAGGATCCAGAAGGCGAACAAGAAGTGAGACCGCCCGCCGCATCGCGATCCCCGGCAACGTTCGTAGCTGGGGTTGCCGTGGGCTTGCTCATCATCGGAGTCGCGTTTCTCTGTCGAGAGCACCCCACCTCAGGCGCGGATTCGCAGCCGGACCGGGAGTTGGTCGTTCGCCTGTCCATTCCGACCCAGGGTCCGATCGACTCGGAGGCGCACATCGCTTTCGTCGACGCGAACGGGACCCGGCTACCGAGTGAGTGGGCGCCGACGGTGTTCCTGGACGTCAGCGAAGACCGACGGGCGACCCTGCACATCGAACCTGAGATGATCCCCGACCGAGCGGTGGGGATCTACTTGGCTTCGGGCACTGTCGCGGGCACGGCTGATCTCGTCGAGGGCGATGCTGTGGTGATGTTGCAGATGCGTCCGGCGTCGAGCATCTGGATCCCGGTCACATTCTCCAGCGTGAAGGTGCTGGACAAGGTCGACGTCGAGATCATCAGGGTCGATGGCCGGCGGCCGCCCTTCCGGCTGTTGTCGAGTGTGGACCCCGGTGATGTCACCGGTGTGCTCGCCGTCGAGGGCCTGTTTCCGGGGCGCTACACCGTTGTGCTGACCCTCGAGGACCGTCGCATCGAAGTCGGTACCTATGACGTTTCCGCCACGGTTCGAACCGAATGCCCACCGCAGTCACTGATGTAAGTACCGAATCGGGCCACGGGCTCATCGCCGCTCGCGACGGTCACACTGACAGCGCGTGCTCATGGGATCACGAACTCGACGCTGTCGGCGTGGAGAGAACCAACAAACGAGGTCTTTGGCCACGGCTTGCGTGGCGCAGCGGGGGCTCCGGGTTTCGACGACCACAGAGGGCCGGGATACGTCGTCGGACTGACAGTGTAAGAGACCTGAAGCACGTAGGACGTCCCCTGACGAAGACCGCCGTAAGGAAGCCAGGTGTCCACCGTTCGACTACTCGACGCAGGGATGGAAACGGCGGCGGTTTCGTAGTCAGCGACGATGTAGCTGCCATGCACGTCCGGAGCGATCGTGGTGCCGTCTGCCTTCTTGAGGGTGACCTCATAGTAAGGTTCGAACAGGTTGATGAAGCTTCCTCCGACCGGAGCGTAGACGAGCACGGGAGCGTCGGTACGGTTCGTGAAGGTACACTTGCATCTCACACCGAAGGTCCCGTCACTGCGTCGTCTCGGCTCGGGATGGACCTCCAGTCGAACGCCATCGGATAGTCGCGGTTGCCCAGACTCGCAGGATGCCGACGTGAGTACGAGCACAACGATGCACAAGCGCATTTGCTGCCAACTCCCTACGATTCGATCGGGTTGCGGGGCCCCGGAAGCAGTAACGGTGGTTTCGTTGCAGGGTTCAGACCGCCGAACGGTCGGCGGCTCGAGTCAGTTCGAAGTTCCTCCACCGACCGATCCCAGTCAGCCACCACGTCGTGGCGGGCCTTGCCCAGCGCCCATCGGGAGACGGGCTTACGGTGGATTCAGTCTGACCCGTCATCTCTCCGCCGGGTGCCGGGAGTTGTGACACCCCCCGGGTAGCATCGTTGAAGAAACCTGCATCCGATCTGTCATGACAGCCCATTGGCTTGCGAAGCCATGGAAGAACTAGATCCGCCCACCCACCTGTCCGAGATCCTCGACGAGGCGAACTCGCTCAGATCGCTCGCACGGGCGCTCGTGCGTGATGGGGAGGAAGCGGACGACCTGATCCAGGATTCACTGCTTGTAGCCACGGAGCAGTCCCCACCGGCGGGCTGGTTCCCCCGACGGTGGCTTGTGGGGGTGATCCGCAACCTCTCACGGGGAAGGAGGCGACAGGACGCGCGTCGGCGACGGGCTGAGCGCGCCGCAGCGGCGCTCGAGGTCGATCGCCCGGATCCGGGAGAGAGGCTCGCGCGACTGCGGGCGGTCGTTGAAGCAGTTGAGTCGTTGTCCGAGCCGTATCGCACCTCGATCATCTTGCGCTACCTCGAAGGTCGACCACCCCGCGAGATCGCAGCAGAACAGGCGATCCCTCTGGCGACGGTCAAGGCCCGGCTCCGACGTGGACTTGCCGAGCTGAGGCTTCGGCTGGATCGGGAGTTCGGGCGGCAGGGCTGGATGGCTGCCCTAACACTCTTGGCCTGGCCCGGCTCTGCGTCTGCGTTGACCACATCCGGTTCTCCTCTTGTCGCCGGAGGTCTTGTCATGAAGGGCAAGCTCGTGATCGCAGTGATCGCGATAGCGATCCTGTCTGTGATTGCTTGGTTCAGTTTCTGGGGCCCCGGGGACTCGATCAACGAGACCAAGTCGCTCGAGACGGCGCGAGGCGGACCCCGCTCTGAACCGGAGCAAGCGCCGCAAGGGCGGGGCGAGGAGGGGGCTGTCTCCACAAGTCCCTTTGAGCGCGCTGAAGAGCCGACAAGTGCCGCGACTGAAGAGTTCGCGGGCAAGCTGCTTCGGGTTGTCGCGGAGGGGTCGGGCACCGCCCTCGCGGGCGCTCGTGTTCATTTCCTCGACGTCGAGAAGTACCAGCAGACGGTCGACCGCTCGCTTCGAGCGCGGTTCACAGGTGCTCCACTGGAGGTGGGGGCCGTCGAAGAGAGCATCTCCCTGCGGACCGATTCGAACGGCCTTGTGCGGCTACCGGAGTTCGAGGTGGTCGCCAGCGTCGGGGCATGGGCCGGCAAGCGTTGGGGCCGGCGTTTCTTCAAAGCCCATGAACGTGAGCCGTTGACTCTGGAGATTCCCGAGGACATCGTGCTCTGCGTGCTGGTCTCGGGGCCTAACGATGCGCCCCTATCTGGCGTGCCAGTTTGCCTACGCCAGCATGGCCAGCGTCATGTGCAGACGGTTCGGCGTGCCGTCACCTCTGAGAACGGCCTGGCCTATTTCCGTCATCTACAGATGGACTCACTCGCCAGGCTCGGGAAGCTCGCCGTTGGTCTCGGGGATCCCTTTCTTGGCGGACCGGAGGTCCAGGTGCGTTTGGAGCACCTCCCTGACGAGCCCGTGCGCCTGTCCCTGTCGAAGTGGGGGCGTATGGAGATCGAGGCCCGGCACGCCGACGGTGCGCTTTGGTTGCAGGAAGGTTATGTGGGTCTCGGTGCCGTCCGCGAGGTGACCCTTTTCGATCGCCACTCGTGGTGGCGAGACAAGCTCTGGGTCCCGTTGCAGAACGGCAGAGCCGTCTTCCCGTTTGTCGGGCTCGACCAACAGTTCGACGTCATCGTGCATCCGCTGCACGGGGAGCGCGCTCGAGGAACGTGGCGCGGAAGGGGCCCCGTCGTGGCCGGCGCCGTGGAACGTGTCAGCGTCACGCTTGGCGAGCCCTATCCGGTGTTTGTCGGGCGAGCAGTTGACGAGGACGGGAACCCGGTCGGGACACGTCGACTCAGGATCGGGCTGGGCCGCCCAGGGCAGAAGAACTTCCCCTGGCGAAACGTGGCCCCCAGGACCGTCGTCACGGACGCGACCGGGAGATTCCGTCTCCCGGCCGATGACGCGACATGGAGGGACTCGTCACGGATCTTGCGGTTCACCAACGTGACGCAACGCTCGTACATGGCACCTACGATGCCGGAGCTGACGGCCGAGCGAGCCATCCCCGAGGGTGTCGGCCCGGGTGAGGTGAGCCTGGGCAATGTGGTGCTGCGCCGGTCACCCCTCCTGCTGACGGCCGTGGTCGTCGACGAGCAAGACCGACCGCTGTCTGACGCACAGGCTCGACTGGAGTTCTTCAAGGGTGAACGACCGGGTTGGCGCAGCGCCTGGCAGGCGGACACGTGGTTCGACCGGCGAACCGGGGCGGACGGAACGTTTGCTGTGTACGGTCCGTGTGATGACGGCAAGCTACGAATCAGAGTCAGCCGGGAAGGCTACCTGATCGACGAGCCGACCGAGTTCGAGAGAGGCACGCGCGACCTTCGGATCCGGATGCACGCATCTGGAGAGTTGATCGGACGTGTAGTCTTGCCCGCCGGAACGGGCGCCAATCAGTTTCGGGTTACGCTCGAGGGCCCGATGGTCCCAAGCGGTCCTGATCAGCTACCGGGATATCGTCGGATCGAGCTCGACAAGGACGGTGGTTTTCGCGTGAGCTCCCTGCGAGCGGGCGTCGGCCGCCTCGTCGTGAAATGGGAAGACCAGACAAGAACGGACGGCCGTCCTGGTGAGCTTGTCGTCATCGACAATCTGGAGGTGCGTGCCGGCGAATGCACGCGAGATCCGAGGGTAGCACCGCTCGACCTCTCCTCGGTGATCCATAAGCGGACAATCAGTGTGAGGGACGTAGGGGGAGAGCCGGTTGCTTCCTCGCATGTGTTGGCTCGGAGCTCAGCGCAGGAGTACTGGTGCAAGTTCGTCACCGACTCGAATGGTCAAGCGGACGTGTGGTCCTCGGCTCCTACGGTTGAGGTCCGAGTGGACAAGCCTGGCTTCAGGCGCGAGGTCGTTCCCAGCGTTTCGGGAGATTGCACAGTTACTCTTTCGTCGGGCTTTCCCATCGAGGTGTTGCTTGACGACGGCGCGCCAAAGGTGCCGCAGCTGTACCAACTGGCGGTCGTGATTCTTGAAAGCGGCCCACCTCCGGCCCCCAACTCGCGGCCGATGTGGCGAGAGGTGGCCCGCGCGCCCCTTGGCCGAGACCATCGCGTCGTTGTCAGAGCTCCTGCTCCCGGAGCCTACAGGTTGGAGGTACGAGTCGAGCGGGTCGCCGAGAGAATCGGCCGCTGGGGCCAACGTGTCGTCGCTGAGGAGATAAAGGTCGGTCGTGATGAGAAGGCGCAAGTTGGGCTCACGGTCACCGAGGAGAGCCTTTCCCTCGCGACCGAGCGGCTCGAACGAACCGTTGAGCGGCTCACGCGACGTCGCTAGCTTCGAACAACAGGAGATAAGGAATGTTCCGCGCACCTGGCTTGGCACTCATGGGCGGGCTCTTGATCGGCCTTGCGCTGATCATCATTCTCCGACCAACAGAACGCAACGACCAACCGCGAGCAGAGGCGCGGCCCACAAACGACAGCGTCGAAGCGGCGCGCCCCGAAAACGAACCGCTCCGACCTGTAGTCGTGCGCCCATTCAGCGAGGCCGTCACAGAGCCAGAGAACGAGGAGGCCCAGGACCAGGCCGCGGGGACTCCACCGGGCAAGAAGGTTCCTTACGAGGAACCCTCGCGTGTTCAAGAGCTCACCAAGGAAGAGCTCCTCAAGGAGATCGCCGCGAAGTACCGCTACTTGTCACCTGGTGAACGACAATCCGTGGAGCGAATCGCGGTCGTCATCGAACGAGTGCCCACGCCGTCGGAAGTGGATGGCATCGTCGAAGTCGGTCGACGCAAGGTTGGCCAGCTACTCAAACTCGCAGCGATGAAAGCGGATATGAGAACCAAGGCTGGAGGCCGTTTGACCAAAGAGTACGTCGACTTTCAGAACAAGATAGCCTCCCAGATCAGCGCGGATGTCAGTTCGCTCTTCAAGGGTGAGGATCGGACGAGAGTCGAGCGTTGGCTCCAAGGCAAGAAATAGACCTGTTGGATACGGGCCCGCCGCGCACTGCTGAGGTCTCTGCTTCAGACTCAGGCAGATCGCTACCTCCGGAGGTTGTTCGGTAGGTAGGAGCCGAGTCGCCGCGCAGCGACCCTGGCTCGACCGACCTGGCGGTGCAGTGGTCCCTGCTACCCGAGGGTGACGAGGTCGGGGCGGCGTTGATCTCGGTGCGGAGCGAGCAGTTCTTGGTGGCGTCCAAACTTACGTTCACGGTATGCCCGAGGCTCGCCGTTTGCACTGTCGACGGACATGTCCGTCGATCGCCTGCCCGGACTCATCTTCCTGACTTGCTGCCTGATCTCCCTCCAGTCGGCATCGCTTGAAGCGCAGGGTCCCTGCGCGTGGTCAGCTTTGGGATCCGGGCTGGGTGGCTGGTGGGTTCGGGATCTTGCCGTGTTCGATGACGGGACCGGGCCCGCGTTGTACGCGGTGGGATGTTTCTCGATCAGCGGTGGGAATCCCCCAATTCGAGTGGCGAGATGGGATGGGACCGCATGGTCCACGGTCGGTTCCAGCCTTCCGGTTCCGTCGTGCGGCTTCGTCTCAGCAGTGAACGCTCTAGCGGTCTATGACGACGGCGCAGGGCCCGCCCTGTATGCCGGTGGGGGAGGCCTCGGTGTCACCAGGTGGGATGGCGTGACCTGGTCTTCGATCGGAAACCCGCCGTTCATTACCGGAGGCGTTGGGAGAGTAGACGCTTTGAGCACGTCCCCGTGCGCCCGTGCGTTGCTGGGGTCCTGGTGCAGGTCCTCCAGCGGCACTGTCCTGATCTCCATTGCGTGTCCCCGTAGACGGACCGTCTGCGTCTCGGAGTTCGCTTGGATATGGGTGCCTGGAGT
>JANQEO010000195.1 GCA_028278325.1 Candidatus Binatia bacterium | reverse complement strand
CTTCTCTGGGGCAACACTCTCGATCATTGCCCAGGCAACTCGCCCCAACAACTTTGGATCTGCCCTGGCGTCGGTCGGTGACGTAGACGGAGACGGAGTCCCGGATCTCCTCGCGGCGGGGGGGGGGCCAACGATTGGGTTTGCGTCGCCTGGCGAAGTTGCCTTGTACAGCGGCGCGTCACTCGCGCCGCTCCTATCCTCAGTTGCTTTTCCTGGGACAACCGTAGGAGAGCTTTTCGGTGCCAGGATCACGGGGGCGGGGGATCTCGACGGAGATGGGCGTGCGGAGATTGCAGTGACGGTGATCGCCACGACCGGGTGTAGGAGGCCGGCGAGTTTCGGGGGTGATCTGCGGAGCTCCAAGCACCGCATTCTCAGTGGGATAGGGCGGCTTCACAGCCCGCGATCCCGTGGGCCTCCTTGGAGGTCGACGCACGGTGGGCAAAGCTCCCCGCTCGTCGAAGGCCCTTCTACGACCCGATCCAGCGGATGCAGATTCTTCAGTTGAAGACGGTCGCACCGCTGGTCGGTCTCGCAAACCGCCGAGAGGTCCCTGGTCACCGAGGAGGCCATCGCGTCATGGCTTCGCCGTATGTTTGGTGGGAAGGTCAGGGACAGCTTGCGTGCGCATGGCGACTCCTCAATCGGGGCCCTTCTCGATCGCTCTGTGTGTAGACTCAACGAGACGAGTGCGGTGCCAGCAGGCCCGACGCGACGGCAGCCGACGTTGGATCTTCGGGTTGGCCAGGGGCTCTTTGTCGGCTGCGAAGCGCTCCCCGTTTTCCGCCGGAATTCCGCCGGAAGTGGCGTTTCTCCCGTGGTAATTGGACGTATCCGGCGAGCCGGGAGCGGTCGCGATCGACTCGCGTTAGTCTCGTGTTGCCATGGTCTTAGGGGTTGGCCGACACGCGTGAGAGTGGTGCGCTTCTTCTCGTTCGGGACGAAGAGGTCGGTGGTTCGAATCCACTCGCCCCGATTTCACAAGCCTCAAGGTCACTAGACCTTGGGGCTTTCTCATGTACGTTTGTTGTGCCGCACGAGCGGCCGCGTGTGCCGCAGAGGCGAGAGAGGAGGCACGCAATGCGAACGTACAAGCGTGGCAGAACGTGGTGGTACGACTTCAGCCTGCACGGCCAACGGCATCGAGGTCCAGGCGGACCACGAGAGACCGACGCGCAGGTGAAGGGCGCGCAGAAGCTCGCGGAGCTCAGCGTGGAGTCAGGCGGCTGGAGCACGTCCAAGCAACGAGCGTCCAGCATCACGCTGGGCACCGCGGTCGAGATGTGGGAGGAGGTCCAAAGGGCCGAGCGTGCGCGAAGCGACGAGACCCTGCGTGTCGATGTCGGCCACCTGAAGCGCTTCGTGACCTGGGCAGGCGAGAAGACGCTCCTTCGGAACGTGAGGCAGGAGCACCTGCAGCGATGGGCTGACCTGAGGACCCGCGTGCACGTTCGGAGCCCTTCGACCGTCGCGCGTGACGTGAGCAGCATCAGCAGCATGTTCAAGTGGGCGACGCTCCACTTCATGCCGGAGCTAGACACACTTAACGCTGCGGTTGTCAGTCTTCACGGTGACCCTGGAGTCGCGGATCGAAGATGTTCCGTGCGCCTATCTCCGGAGACAACTAGGAAGGCGACTGGGAACGGACAGCGCAACTATCGCCTGTGTTTCCGCGCCATCGCCGGCGGTGAGAGCCAGCCGCGAGGTGGGATTGGGCGCGCGGTCGCCGTTATGGTCGACAACGTCACGTTCGACACTCTCCAATCGGGGTGATCTAGGGAGCGGGCAAAGCGCTTGTGGATGATCCAGAGGCGCCCCCGAAAAAGCCAAGATAATCCTGCTGCTCTAGGATTCGGCGGTGTGGTCCTCTGCGGCGGCCGTCTCCCACGCCGCATCGCCATGCAGGTCTATGAGCTTCAATCCTGACGAACTCGCCGCGCACGCAGGCTTCATCCGCGCGTTGTCGCTGGAGCTTCTCCGTGACGAACATCGTGCGCAGGATGTCGTGCAGGAGACGATGATCAAGGCGCTGCGCGCTCGACCAAGCGGCCACCTCCGACCCTGGCTCGCTCGTGTGGCTCGGAATCTTGCAAGCAACGAGCGTCGGGACGGCACGAGGCGTAAGCGCCGAGAACAGGCGTCGGCGCGCCGGGACTGGCAACAGCCGGACGACTCGGTAGCACGGAAGGAGTTGTTTCGTGAGATCTCAGCCGCCGTGCTCGAGCTTCCAGACCATTTGCGAGAGGCAGTGTTTCTCAAGCACTACGAAAACCTGAGCAGCGGTGAGGCTGCGCAGCGACTATCCGTCAGCGTGTCGACCTTCCGCGCGAGAGTTCGCGAAGCCTTGAGCCTCCTCCGCCAACACCTTGATCGGAGCTGGTCGATGGACCGCCGTCGATGGACCGTTCCGCTGGCCATACTGGTTGACAGTCCTCGCCAGATTCCTGGCGCCAAGCCCTCTCACGTCAGTTCGGCGGTCGCGTTGAAGTCAGTCGCAGTCGTGGTCGTCGTTGGTTTGCTGGGCATCGCTGCATTCAGCATTGTGCTGCCCGATGACCAGCCCGTCTCGCCCCACAATTCGGAACTCGATCCTGTCGGCGTGAGTGATCACGCCGACAGCAATGCACTGAGGCCCTCGCCTCTCGCGCCGATCGTGCCTGGTACTCCACAGTCCTTTCTTGCTCAGCGACGCCTTCCCCCAAACCACCGGCGGTCTGACACGCGCGAGGTTCCTGCATTGGGCCTCAATTCAGTCGTGTGGGATGAGACGGGCGAGGTCGTCTACGGAGTTCGCCTTCACGAAGGCAGATCTCGGATGTGGTGGACGCGTCGTGACGACGTCGGTCAGTGGGGGAGGTTGGTGCTGGTCGACTGGCCGGAGTTTGCCTCGGACCAGTCCGACATCGAAAGCCCGGTGGTGTTGCCCGGAAATCTCGGTCTTCTGTTCACCGCTTCGCGGGCGGGGCGCGATCCCCGAACAAGTATGGCGGTCTTCGTGTCGCTCGGTGATGCCGCTGTGCCCAGCACTTTGCGGTGGCCCGAGTCGGTCGACGCCATCAACGCCGCAGGACCCGTGGTCAAGACTCGAAGTGGACCAAGCATCCTGCGCGAAGGTGGCATCATCGCCTTCTCCTCAGATGCAACCCCCCACGGACGCTCTGACATCTTCATCTCAGCCAGGAAGCAAGATGTGCCGCTTGGTCCCAAGGGCTGGAACGACCCAACATGTCTGGAACTCTGGCATCGAACGCCGGAGGTCCAGTCAGTGTTTGAACCTCACCTGAGCATGCGACGTGATGGAAGCGTGCTTCTGGTGTTTGCGGCCGGCACCGGCCGTGGCACCACCACCATCTGGGTCGCCTCGAACCCGAACCTTGGGCCCGGAGATCTTCTCAGTTCGTCTCAGTGGACGGACCCCGTGCAGATCGTTGGTGACCACTTTCCCGGGACCTTCCGGAACCCAGCGTACGAGCCCGATACCGAGGCGCTGTATCTCGACGTCACGATGAACGAACACACCGAGACCTGCGTGGTCGACGGTGCCCTGATAGGCAAGTAGCAAGTCATGAGAAGCACCATGCAACATGGACCAGTCGCGATGCGTACATGCGGGGCCGTGCTGATTGCAGTCAGCGCAGTGTTGGGACAGCCGGCAACCGTCATCATCCCGGGCACTCAAGGTAGTTTCACGCCAAGCGGCGTCTTTGTCACAGCCGGGCAACCAGTTTCGATCGTGACGACCGGACTCATCACGACTGGGTCTGCGAACCCTGCCACGGCTGACGGTTGGGGCAATCCGCACTGTGGGGCTGCTCCGGCGCTCGGACTGTCCGAGAACTCACTCTTGGGCCGAATCCGGGAGGCTAGCGGTGCTACGACCTTGCTTGACGACGGACTCAACTGCAACGGTGTCGGAGTCTGCTCGACTGCCTCCTGCGCGCCCGGAACGACGGTCTACGGACCAGGGTTCATCGGGAGTTCCTTTTCCACGACAGCACCAGTGAGTGGTGAGATCGAGTTCGCCGTCAACGATGGATCCGCTTGGAACAACGGGGGGCAGTGGACGACCGCTGTCAATTGTCCCGTCGCGGGCGTGGTCCCTGCGATCTCATCAGTGGTTCCGGACGGTGGGCCTCAGTCTGGTGGGACCGTATTCACCATTACCGGGTCCAACCTCGACACTAGCTGCACGTTGGTGACGCTTGAGTACACGCCTGGCGGGAGCCAGCCCGTCCAGATCCTCAGCGGTAGTTCAGGCACGTCCATCACTTGCGTGACACCCGCCATGCTTGCCGTGGGCCCGCTGACCATCAGGGTCACAAACCCGGCTGGCTGGGCTCAAACATCGTACTTCTCGTCCTACAAGCCGTCGTTCTACGGAAACGCGACTCCGGGTACGGGTGGCTCAAATCCCGTGGTGGAGATCGACTGGGCGAACAGCACTTCGACAACGTTGGAGATTCGTGCCACGGGGGCACTCCCAGGCGCCAACGCCTATCTCGCTGCGAACACACAGGTGACGGGCTACCCCCTCAATTGGACCTGGAGTTCGAACAACGGGGTCTGGATGAACATACCCACAAGTTACTTCGGGGTGGATGCAGCCGTTCTGACCCAGCTCGGTCTGTTCCAGCATCCTGCACAGTTGAGCTTGTTCGCGAATCTGGCGATCAACAACTACACGCCCGGGCTGCCGCTAGTTGCCAACGCCTCGGGGGTCGCGACGCACCAGGTCGACATGCCTCTGTACGGATTGGTCCCTTCCACAGGCTCGAGCAGAGACCTGTTCCTTCAAGTGTATGCCGAAGACCCAAACGGCGGCTTCTTCCCGATAAACGAGATTTGGGGAATCGCAGTGTCGTCCGGATTCGCCCTGGCTCTGCCTGCGCCGGTGTCGCTGGCCACACTCGGCGCCACGGCAGTTGCGCATATAGGCGGTGTGTACTTGACGGCGAGCGGAGCTCCGCTCCCTGCGAGTCTGGCTTGGGACGGAGCCAACAACCTCGCTCAGTGGGCGGCCGGGAACGCGCCCAGCGTCACCTCGGTATCCGCCGCCGCCCTGCAGTACTTTGTGGGGCTTGCTGGTCCGCCGAGCTTGTATGTGTCTGGGAGCCCTGGGCTACAGATAACGTACTACGGACCTTGATCGTTTCTGCGGAGCTGCGCGATGCTGACCTGCCCCCGGTATCGGTGCCAATTCCTATGTTAGTGCACGGTCGCTCTCGGACACAGGCATCGTCTGTCGGAGCGAAGCGCAGCCAGACGATGCACGCGCCTCGGGCGCGGGTGGTCTGTAACCCAGCGAGCTGTGTGGCCTGATCTCGTTGTAGTGACGACGCCAGGCCCGCTGTGGGGCGCCCCGCACATCCAGAAGGAGCTGGCGCTGGCGGGGCACGTCGTCGGGCAGACCGCGGTCGAGAAGTACATGATCCGAGCTCCGAAGCCGTCGGACACCTGGAGCTCGTTCATCCAGCGGCACATGGATGTCAGCGCCGCTTGCGACTTCTTCGTCGTGCCGACGCTGACGTTCAAGCGGCTGTTCTGTTTCATCGTCCTGTCCCATGACTGACGCCGCATCGTCCACGTCAACGTGACCGCGAACCCGACCGCTCAGTGGACGGCACAGCAGATCGTCGAGGCGTTCCCCAATGACACTGCCCCTCGTTACCTGATCCACGACCGCGACGGTATTTGTGGCGACGCCTTCGAACGGAAGATCAAGGCACTCGGAACCACGCCGATCCGAATCGGGCGCAAGAAGCCGAAGCAGAACGCCTACGCCGAGCGAGTCATCGGCACGATCCGTCGCGAATGCACCGATCACCTCATTGCCCTGGGAGAGCGGCACCTCCTCCGCGTGCTGCTTCAGTTCGTCGCATACTACAACCAGCGGCCACACACCGCGCTCGACGGGGACAGCCCTCTCGCTCGTCGCGTCGAACACGGCGGCGACATCGTCAGCACGCCGGTCCTCGGCGGGCTCCATCACACCTACTGCCGCACAGCGTGAACTCGCACTCCCGGCTGACTCGATCCGTGGTCAACGTGCGTCGCCGTCGGTCTGGACACGTCGAGTGCGTCGGCGTACGGTCGACGATGACCTACGGTTTGGTCGCGTACGAGATAAACGGGAGCCACAACGGAGACTCGAGCGAGCTCGCCCAACGGAGCTGTGGGCACTGCCTCGAAACCCGAATTGAGGTCAGCGGCTGGCGTCGTGATGGCAGGTGTCGCGCAGGCGTCGGCGGGCGCGTTTCAGTCTGCTGGCCAGCTTGTCGTAGTGGACGTCGATGCCCCGGGAGGCGTAGAGGCGGACGACGTCGGCGATCTTGTGGCCCTCGATCATGGTGAGGCGGACGAGCTCCTGGTCCTCGGGGGAGAGGCGGCGCAGTGCGCGGGAGATGCGGGCGATGAGGTCGGCGTAGTCGAGGCGGTCGGAGGGGTCGCTATCGACCGCGACATCGGAGATGAGGGGGGCCGTGTGGAGACGCTTGGACCTGAGGAGATCCGTCCTCAGATTGATCGCCACGCGATAGCAATAGGACTGGATGCGGTCGATCCCCAATTCTGCGGGGGAGGCGGTTTCGCAGCTGCGGAGCGTGTTGAGCACCCGCATGTAGATGCTGTGCGCGAAGTCCCGGACGCCCTCGTTGCCCGGCGCGAGGTGGCCGTATCGGAGAGCGCAGCGGTAGATGGGATCGGCGGCTGCGTCGTCGGACTCGACGCGTGGGACGTGGTCCTTCCTCGGCACGGGGCCAACGATAAACCGTGGACGGGGGGAATGTCGCGCAAAAACCGGCCAGAGGTCGCGTGAGAATCGTCCCTACAGGCGACTTGGTACGCTGAGAGGAATCGGTGGACACGCCCCGCATGACTCCTGAGCACTCGAACGAACAGCCCGAGCCGGTCGATGACGCGTTCAAGTTCCTGAACGAGGACCAGACGGATGAAGAGCGCCTGGCGTTCGAAGAGCACCTGAGGTCGGATCCGGAGTATCGCCGTGCGCTGATCGAGGCGCTGACGACCAAGGCAGCGGTCGAGATGGCTTACGAGGAGATCGGGCGACGGAAGCGGGGCGTCACGTGTCGGAGTATGCGTCGACTTGCAGGGCCCTACGCGTCGGGGCTCCTGGAGCCCGAGCAGCTCGCCACGTTCTCGCGCCATCTCGACGAGTGCCAGGAGTGCCGGGCGCATGTGCGAACTCTGCTTGCACGACGGGAACATCCACCGCGCGTAAGAGGTGCAATCGCCGCCGCCGCCGTGGTGATCGGTCTCGGGGTCGCGGGCGCGTGGGCTGCTGGTGCGTTCGACGGCGGGCCGGAGCACGCGACGGGGATGAACGAAGGGGCCCGCGAGCTGGATGCGCTGTCCCTGCCGCTGCCGGATTCGCGACTGGAGGAGCTGGAGCAGTGGACCCTTCGGATGGCGCCGGACTCCGATGACAACAAGCTGGACAGCGGCGTGCGGGCCGTTAAGCGGTATCGGGCGGAGTTCTT
Source organism: Candidatus Binatia bacterium (assembly GCA_028278325.1). Lineage (GTDB taxonomy): Bacteria > Desulfobacterota > Binatia > UBA1149 > JAJCZL01 > JANQEO01. Next base: position 1,401 of record JANQEO010000195.1, on the reverse strand, counting down.
CGCAGAATTGCGAGCCGTGCCGCGCGTTGCGCAGCTGATGCGCGCCTGGGGGCTGACGGGCAAGAGTCCGCAGGAGCAGGAGCGCGTCTTGTTTCTACTTGCCTGGTACTTCGACCATCGAGTGCAGGAGGATCGTAGAACGAGATCGCTCAAGCAGTTCGCGATTCTCGTCGGAGATCCGACGGTCGCCTTCCTGCTCTCCGAAGCGGAGAAGACCTCGAGCGAGACGATCCTCCGCGGTGCCTTGTCAGCTCTGGCCAGGACCTCGCTAGGCGGAGACGAGAACCGGCGAGTTCGACAGCTGTTCGACAAAGCCGTGGACCAATCTTGGGATCGGGCGGCAAGCGTGGCTCTGAGTGTGCTTCAGAGCAACAAGTACTCCCAGCTCATCAGCTTGGCGATCCAGGTTACCGATCGGGCGCCGGGTTCACTCGGCCATCACACGTGTGAGCTCGCGGCCTCTATTCTGGTCCAGGCAGCTCGCAAAGGCGAAGTTGAGAAGGCCGTGGTTCAACGGCTGGCCCGCAAGGGCGCAAACCCGCGTGCTCGGGTACATCTCGTGGCGTCCCTGGCGCGTACGTTCAAGGCGCCGGAATGGGAACGGGCCGTGAGAGGCCTCGAGAACCATGAAGATGCGCGTGTGCGCAGGCTCCTTATCGACTACCTCAGCGCCAAGCGTCAGCGGGCCGACTTGCCTGTGTTACAGCGCATCGCTGACAGCGATCCAAACCCCGACAATCAGGCTTTGGCGCGCTTGGCGATCGGGCGTATTCGCGACCAGTAACTCGGGCGACGTCGCATAGGGCTCCGTGAGCCTCGTGGGGGTAGGCTCCTCCGTCACTTGTGAGACCGGCTTGCCGCTTCTCCAGTAAGTGAAGCACTTCCAAGGTGGCCGAAGGCGTACACCGGCCGCCGCCCCCCCCTTTTCTTGCACCACGGAGTTCTCCAATGGCGCTTACACGCCTTGCGGTCCCACTGTGCGCTCTTGCAGCGCTGACCCTTGCGGCCACGCCCGCGCCCGACCCCCCCCTGACCTGGTCGATCAACCCGAATCCCCCCGTCGCGGGTGAGACGCTTACGGTCTCAGTGACCTCGGCGCCGAAGACCCCCGTGAAGGTCGACGTCTATGTGGATGGCACCCTCATCCACTCGGACTGGATCAAGACCGTCCCCGGGTCGACGGAATGTGACATCGACAGTGACGATGAGGATCTGGGCTTCGAAGTCGTCGTCACGTCCGGTGCTGAGCAGGAAGAAATCGTCGGCACGATCGTCGGTTCGTAGATCTAGGTCCGAACTCGACGCTTCCCGCCAGGCGCCTTCTCGGAAGTCCTCTTCCGAGAATGCGCCTTCTTCTTGGTCCTGATCGAGGGGGTCATCGGATCACCCCAGGACTCCACG
>JANQEO010000142.1 GCA_028278325.1 Candidatus Binatia bacterium | reverse complement strand
GTTTGGGACCCACCTCGGTGGTGAGCCCGCATTGTCTTGCAGACCTTCACGGTACTGCGTTCAGGAGGCTGGCCTTCTCATCCCATCTTGTTGGGCGGCACGCTGCGTAGGCCTAGTGCCCAAGCCTCGCGAAGACCTTGCGGGCCTTCGGATCAGCTTCAGAGAGCCGATCGAGAAAGAGTGCCCATGCCGACAGGAGCTCACGATGCATCGCGTCGACTGGCCACTGCTTCTTGAGCCGTGGACGCTGATAACTCGGGTGTGCAAGAAGCTTGTCGAGGCGGTGCCAAGTCCGATGAAGGGTGGGGAGGCGAAAGCGTGGCTTCCGAGGCAGGTAATCGATTGCAAGTATGTCACGTCGGTCACCTGTACCTACGAAGAAGTCGCGGAGGTTTCGAGCGTGGAGTAGAAACGCCTCAAGCGAGAGATTTCGAAGGATCCGGGCGTCAGTTGTGGCCGGGGGGTTGCGGCTGGACCGAAGAACTGCTGCCGCCTCCCCGAGGCAACGGATCTCGTAGTCGAGAGTTTCCGCAGCCGAGGCAGGAGGCGGGCTCAAGCGACGGGCACGAACGCGCCGCCGATGCCTTCTGCGAGCTACCACCAGTCTGTCTCTCGTGCCGCCCAACGGAGTGGCGGTTCAGCTGCGAGGCACAGCGCCTCCGAAGCCCAGCCGAAGCGCCGAGGTTTGATTGCAGACTCTACCAGAGGTCGATTGGAAAGGGCTGCGGCTCGGCAGCTGCAACCGCTTGTTGGGCTGCGTGCGATCTACCGCTCGGTTTCGCGTCGCCAACGCTCGAAATCGCGAGCACCGTGAAGAAACGCCACGATGCGCACCACATCCGGTTCGACCTCATATAGGAGGCGGTAGCGAAAGACGAAGATCTCGCGGATACTGGGCTGGCTGAGCTCAGGAACGACGCGACCGCGATCGCTGAGTGTTGCCAGCGACTCAGCCGCCGAAAGTGCCTGCTCCAGTACGCGGAGTGCGCCCGAGACGGAGTCCTGAGCGGCGAACTCGACCGCTTCGTCGAGTGCAGCCTGTGCCCGCGGAGCCCAGACTACTCGGCGGCGAGCTGCCACTTACGACGCAGCTCCCGGGCAACCTGTTCATGGGGTACTTCGCGCCCCTCCTCGAACTCCTGGCGCCCCTGCTCTACCTCCGAAAGCACATAGAGGTGATAGAGGACATCCTGCAGCGTGCAGTCGTCTGAGAGGCGGTCGAGCAACGCGCGCACGGTCTCTTTGACTTGCATAGCAGTCAGTGTAGCGCAGCCGCACCGAACGCCTGTGGGTGGCGCCCGA
>JANQEO010000396.1 GCA_028278325.1 Candidatus Binatia bacterium | reverse complement strand
GAAATCCCAAGCCGTTCACCTGGACCGCCGATGCCGATCTGATCCTGTCGAGAGTCAAGAATGTTTGTAAGCGTATTTCCAACTCAGGACACTAGGCAGTATTTGGCAGTGGGTCGTTATGCTGAAGCATAACCTACACCAGTCTCTCAAGGGGCCACCGTGAACCGTCGACACCTACAATCTGGAGACCATCGTGCAACCTTGGAAGCTCGCGGAGACGACCTATAGCGTCGTCAAGGATCAGCAGTACGAGGTGGCGGTGTTGCCCATGGGGGCCACGGAGCCGCACAATCTGCACCTGCCGTACGGGATGGACGTGTTGGAGGGGAACCTGATCGGTGAGAGGGTCTGCGAGGCGGCCTGGCAGCGCGGCGCGAAGGTGCTGCTCCTGCCCACGCTCCCTTACGGCACGCAGACCAACCAGCGCGAGTTCCCGCTGGCGATGAATCTCAACCCGTCGACGCTCAACGCGGTCGTCACCGACCTGGTCGATTCGCTTGTCAACAGCGGCTTCCGAAAAATCGTGCTTCTAAACAGCCACGGGGGAAACGAGTTCAAGGGGCTGTTGCGCGAGCTCTACGGGCGGACTCCGGCCCACCTGTTTCTGTGCAACTGGTGGACCATCTTCGACGACATGTACGACGAGATCTTCGAGCAGCGAGACGACCACGCCGGCGAGATGGAGACTTCGATCGGGCTGGCGTTCTGGCCGGAACTGATCGCTCGAAAACCGGACGGCACGTTGGCGGCCGACGAGGGGCGGAAGGCGTCGACGCGCTTCGAGGCGGTGAATCGAGGCTGGGTGTCGATCACCCGACCGTGGCACTTGCTGACCACCAACGCGGGAGCCGGCAACCCTCACGCGGCAACGGCCGAAAAGGGGCGGAAGCTCGTGGACGTATTGGTCGATCGCCTGGCGGACTTCCTGGTGGAGCTATCGGAAGCCGAGCCCGACGAGCGGTTTCCCTACTGAGCGGCGGGGGCAACGGCCCGTTGACCCTTCGCCATGGGTCGGGTATACTCACGTGTTCACGGTGGCTGTAGCTCAGTTGGTTAGAGCACTGGATTGTGGTTCCAGAAGCCGGGGGTTCGAGTCCCCTCAGCCACCCTCCCGCCGGAAGTCGCCACGGCTCGCCGGCGCTTGTTGTTTCTTGGCCTTTCGACGCCGGTCTGCTGGCGGAGGTAGCCATTTCCATCGGTTGTTTCAACCTTGAAGTCCACCTCCCTTTGTTCTGAAATCGGGCGCCCCCTGAGAAACCGTCCGCGGTAGTACACTCTCGATTGTGTCGGAGAGCTTGGAGGAAAATGAGGATGACCCCACGCCAACGAGTAAGAGCCGTTCTGGACCGGCGAACCGCGGATCGCGTACCGATCGACTGCGGCGGCACCGACGTGACCGGGCTGCACGGGTCGGCCTACAACGCGCTGAAGGCGCATCTCGGTATCAGCAACGGCACGACTCGGCTCTTCAATCTCTACATGCAGCTTGCTTCCGTCGAGGAAGCGGTGCGAAAGCGGTTCTCGGCCGACGTGGTGCGCCTCTCGTTCGAGGCGCAACAATGGAAACCGTCGACACTGCCCGACGGATCGCCCTGCGAAGTGCCCGAACTGTGGAATCCGGCCAAGCTGCCCGACGGCTCCGAAGCCCTCTTGGGAGCGGACGGCAATCCCATCATCAAGCGGCTTGGCAATTCCCACTGGTTTTCCCCCACGGGACCGACCCTGCCCTTCGTCCAGACTCCTGAGGACGTAGCCAAGTACGCTCAGGCACTGAAAGTGCTGGACCGTCCCGCCTTTCTCGACGAAAGCCTCGATGACCTGGCCGAGCGTGCCCGCAGGCTTCACGAAGAGACCGATTACGCCCTCGTAGGCGCTTTCGGCGGCCACATCTTCGCGGCGGCGCAGATCATCCGGGGGATGTCGAACTTCATGTGCGACCTGGCCCTGAACGAGAAGCTGGTCGACGCCTTGTTGGGAACACTGGCCGAGTCACACATGGAGGAGTTCGAGAAGTACATCGAGAGACTGGG
>JANQEO010000378.1 GCA_028278325.1 Candidatus Binatia bacterium | reverse complement strand
CCGAGAGCGGTCAGCGTTTGGTGTATCCTGGCGGCGTCCTCAGTCGGCTTCGGCGGGCCCGGTCAGCGGGTGGGCGGGCAGCTGAACCGCGAAACCGTTGGGCTGCGCGACGAGGGGCATAGGTGGACCGATTCTTCTCACTCGTGTGGCGTGCCAACGCTCTTGTGATCCTAGCCGCCGGGCTTGCGGGCCTCGCGCTGGTCATGATCTTGCTCGTCCAGCTCGGTCGGGATTTCCTCGAACCCCGGAGGGTCCAGGGTGTCGTGAACCTCGCCGACGAGGAGGTCGAAGCGGAGACGTTTCATTTCGGCCGGTTCGAGTCGATCTCTGGTTCCGAGTTCCTGTCGGCGCCTCTGTACACGCAGCAAGGCTACCCGCTTGGCTCGATTTCGAAGTCGAGTCAATCGTCACGCAACTACCTCTTCTACAACCCCGCAAGCGGAGCGGCTCATTGGCTTCTCCCCGACAACGAGGGCCTGGTCGAGTGGCGCTCAGAGTTCCCCCCATCCCGCTACAAAGGAGAACGCGAGCCGGTTAAAGGCGTCCTGTGGCAGGTCATTGCTTCCGATACCAACGGTGATCGCAAGCTCACCCAGAACGACCTTTCCGTCGTCTTCATCTCTGGTCCTTCCGGCCGGCCACTGCGTGAGCTCATCTCCGGGGTACAGGAGGTCCACGGAGCGCATCAGTTCTCTTCAGACCGGGTGTCTCTCATGCTCCTCAAGAACAACCGCCTGCGGGCAGCGGTCGTTTCTCTCAACGCCCTTTCTCTCGTGTCCAACGAGGAGGTTTCCGCCCTGCCCAGCGGAACCTAGTAGGCGCGCAGCCCAACAAGGCGCTGCAGCTGACAGCCAACAGCGCCGTCCGATTGAGGCGTGGTACCGTTCTGGCGGCGGGCACTCCTGCCTCAGCGCTGCCGGGCAGCGCTGTTGTCTGCAGCTGAGCGCCCAATCCGTTAGACGGCGCCGGGGTGATTCGCGCGCGGATCCGGTAGCTTAGACATCCGGATGCCCACCGTTCTTCGCTCCGGGCCCTACCGGGTATACTTC
>JANQEO010000272.1 GCA_028278325.1 Candidatus Binatia bacterium | reverse complement strand
ATGATCGCAGCGACCGCGCTCGAAAACGGCCTCGCAGTCGTCACCCGCAATGTCCGCCATTTCGCCCCGACCGGGGTCAAGGTGATCGATCCGTTCTCGCCGTGAGCGCCGTTTGGGCTGTGCGGATACCAGCCGCCCGACCTACCGGGCGCCACGGCCGCCTCGCGCTGCTCGGGGTTGAGCGCGGCGAGGAACGGCGGCGCCATCGGGTCGTCCGCAAATACGCCCGGCTCGTTTGCAAGCGCGGCCTGGTAGCTCAGGTTGGCAGCATGGCGCATCGGTCAGCGGCCATCGTCACCGGTGCATCTTCCAGCCCCGGCGCGCCCTCCGACCCGCCCGAGCCCCAACGCATAGTAGGAATGCCGCATCCTGAGTTAAACTGTAGTAGAGCCTCGCAAACGGTTGCTTTCCTCTACCCGGCGTTGCATCATGACGAAGATATGCCTCGGGTGATGAACCATGGTGTGCGCCCTATGGCTCCGGCACGCCACCGCGGTATCCACGGAGAGCTACAGCGCGAGTGCTACGCGTGATGAGGGTCCCAGAGCCCGAGGATTCAGGATCAGCCGGGACGCAGAAAGAAGCGCCGGCTGAAGTCATCCCGCCGAAGGCAGAAAGCCAACTTGCGGAGCTTGGTTTTGCCGCTAGGGCTATTCAAGGTTTAGCGTCATCAAGCCCCAACAGCATAGGCGGAGAGGCTCAGGCTGCATTGATTTCAGGGATCTTCCTACAAGTAACAGATGAACTAAATCGCACTCGCTCCGACCTTGAAATCAAAGGCAGAGAGCTCTCGGGCGCACGATCACGAGAAGCCATCCTGACAGAACGCCTTCATTCAATCCGTAGAGTCAGGACGTTGAACAACATTGCCAATCTTATCGGCCTTTCGCTAGGCGGACTCGCTATACAACTTTACAATGAAGGTGCAGAAAGTTACGCGATGATTACGGGATTACTTGCATTTGTCCTTATTATATTCGGTCTTCTATCTACAATCGGGACAAAAGACCCATGATCGTCAGTGGTATAGGTGAACTCACGATAGTAGGGGTGTTTGATAGAGGGGTCCCGAACTTCGAACGGATCGCCATTCAAGCAAATCAAACCACTGATCTTGGTAAGTATGGAATTATGCTTGGAGTTAAAGGTAGCTCAGGGCAAGCTTTTCCGATTCGCGATAATCTCTTTTGGTTTGGTGATGGCTTGCTCCCACCAAATGACTGGCTTTTTTTGTACACTGGACCTGGAGAACCAAGAGCGGCTGAAGCCCCAGGAGGTACAGGTAGACTGATATCTCTTCACTGGGGTCGTGACAGAACCGTTCTACATAGTTCTGTGGTGGTACCGATCCTCTTCAGGATCGACGCCGTACAGGTGGCTCAGGAGTTCGGTCTCCTGAGCTCCAGCTCAAACCAGGACATCTAGAACGGTAGTCGCCACCACCGCCGTAGTTGGCCGGCGTGCCGCGGCCCTCGTCGCGCCCGCCGAGCCGGGAGTTGCCTTGGGAGCTGATGGGGACGGCCTCGGTGCTGGAGCGGTCCTGGCCGCTATGGTCGGTCCAATTGCGGGTCTGCAACTGCCGCTTGGACTTCGCTCCACGAGCATTGGTCATCGGGGTTACTGCCTGCGGCGCTCGAAGTCGCGGGCGGCGTCGGCGATCTGGCGCTCGACGATCGGTGTCAGGACCGCGCCGAGTGCGGGCAGCTTGGCGAGCGCCGAACGGCCTTCGGGGGTGCTGGCGAAATCGGCCAGCGCCCGAAGCTCGTCGGCCTCGAACAGGTCGACCATCGCGCTGGTGGCGTAGAACCGGGTCATCTCGGAGTCGACCCGGCGGGTGACGAAGGTCACGAAGTCCTCGCGCTCACTGTAGGGCAGCTCGGCGGCCTTGCGGGTCGCAGCCTTCTCGATCAAGAGCGGGTAGTCGACCACGCGGGCGTAGGCCTCGGCTGCCGCGCGCCGGTCGCTCTGGGCTTCCGCCGGAGTGCCGGCCAGACACAACGCCAGCGCGAGCGCCGCCACCCACACGATCCGCTTCGACATCAACCGACCTTTCCTCGGGGCATCATGCTGTAGACGTAGGCCGAACCGCACGGTCCGGGATGAGCGCGAACGACGCTGGGCTCAGAACGGGATCTCGTCGTCGAGGTCGTCGGGGCTGGCGGGCGGGCGCTGGCCGCCGGAAGAGCGAGCGGGGCCGGAAGAGCGAGCGGGGCCGGAGGAAGCGCGCGGCTGGGCGGAGGTGCGGCCCCAGTCGTCGTCGCCACCACCGCCGTAGTCGGCCGGCGCGCCACGCGCCTCGTCGCGCCCGCCGAGCAGCACCAGCTCACCGCGGAAGCGGCCGAGGACGACCTCGGTGGTGTAGCGGTCCTGGCCGCTCTGGTCGGTCCACTTGCGGGTCTGGAGCTGGCCCTCGAGGTAGACCGAGCGGCCCTTG
>JANQEO010000268.1 GCA_028278325.1 Candidatus Binatia bacterium | reverse complement strand
GGCTTGTGTCCGCGGAGGGGTACTCAAGCGGTCAACGAGGGCAGACTGTAAATCTGCTGGCTATGCCTACGTAGGTTCGAATCCTACCCCCTCCACCAGCCTCTTTCGGCGACAGGAGGGATAGGCGGCAGTATAGCAGGGACGGCTTGTCGTTACCGATTCGGCACCTATATAAGGAGTGTCGGCAGAGCATCCAGACCGCGAGACACGGTAAGCGAGGGCGGCCTTAGCGAGGCTAAACGCGCGGCGAAAGACAAAACGAATTTTTCGATCCGGACGGTTTGACTGAGAGGACTGTCAGGATTTTTGCACGTTTGAAAAACGTGCTTGGTAGTGAGACTGCCGGGCGGAACGAAGGCAGCGAGGCAGTGAACTGCGGGTTTGGTTCAGCGGGTGTAGTTCAATGGTAGAACCTCAGCCTTCCAAGCTGATGATGTGGGTTCGATTCCCATCACCCGCTCCATTCGGCTCGAGGCCGGACAAAGCGGTTTGAATCGAGGCCCACATAGCTCAGGGGTAGAGCACTTCCTTGGTAAGGAAGAGGCCCCGGGTTCAAATCCCGGTGTGGGCTCCACCGAACGAAAACGTCACAACAGGACAACCAGGTAACAGCAGGAACGATCGATGTCTAAAGAGAAATTCGAACGCACCAAGCCGCACGTTAACGTAGGCACGATAGGTCACGTTGACCACGGCAAGACGACGTTGACGGCGGCGTTGACGAAGGTGATGGCGGAGAAGCACGGCGGCGAGGTTCAGGCGTACGATCAGATCGACAATGCGCCGGAGGAGCGTGAGCGCGGTATCACGATTGCGACGGCGCACGTGGAGTACGAGAGCGACAACCGGCACTACGCGCACGTTGACTGTCCGGGGCACGCGGACTACGTGAAGAACATGATCACGGGTGCGGCGCAGATGGACGGAGCGATTCTGGTGGTGAGTGCGGCGGACGGTCCGATGCCGCAGACGCGGGAGCACATACTGCTGGCGCGGCAGGTGGGTGTGCCGTACATCGTGGTGTACATGAACAAGGCGGATCAGGTGGACGACGAGGAGCTGCTGGAACTCGTCGAGATGGAAGTCCGCGATCTGCTGTCGACGTACGAGTTTCCCGGCGACGACACGCCGATCATCGTGGGCTCGGCGCTGAAGGCGTTCGAAGGCGACGGTGCGGACATTGGCGTGCCGTCGGTGCTGAAGCTGGTCGAGGCGATGGACAGCTACATTCCGGAGCCGGAGCGTGCGATCGACGGCGATTTTCTGATGCCGGTAGAGGACGTGTTCTCGATTTCGGGTCGCGGCACGGTGGTGACGGGACGTATCGAGCGCGGCGTGGTCAACGTGGGCGACGAGATCGAGATTGTCGGTATCAAGGATACGGACAAGACGACGTGCACGGGTGTTGAGATGTTCCGCAAGCTTTTGGACCAGGGCATGGCGGGCGACAACGTGGGCGTCCTGCTGCGCGGCACGAAGCGTGAAGAGGTGGAGCGCGGTCAGGTTCTGGCGAAGCCGGGTTCGATCACGCCGCACACGAAGTTTGAGGCGGAGGTTTACATTCTGACGAAGGACGAGGGTGGCCGTCACACGCCGTTTTTCAAGGGCTATCGTCCGCAGTTTTACTTCCGCACGACGGACGTGACGGGTGCTGTCGAGTTGCCGGAGGGCACGGAGATGGTGATGCCGGGCGACAACGTGCAGATG
>JANQEO010000251.1 GCA_028278325.1 Candidatus Binatia bacterium | reverse complement strand
ATGCGATTAGCTGCTCTTATCGCCTTCGTCGCCTGCATTTCGCTTCCAACAGACGCGCAGGATCCAGACCCAACCGTAGCCCATTGGAAGTTCAGCGACGATCTAGCGGACTCAGGACCTCTCGCGCTTGGGCTCCCTAGCGGCATTCTTGGTGAGGTCGGAGTCGACAGCGATGACTTCCCCGATTGCTACGGCCCCGGCTCCTTGAGCGTGCTCGATGGATTCGCCGCGATAGAGTGGGATAGTTTCGGACTATCGGCGCTTTCCGTGGGGACGATGGAGTGCTGGGTGAATAATGGTGGCGAGCAAGTCGTTGGTTTCTTTCATCCAGTTGCTAACGGCGGTGGCAACGTCGGGATAGGGGTGGAACCAGTAGCGCCGGGAGAGTTGCTTCTGGGCTTCTACGTCACGGCTCCTGGCCCGAACCCAGTGGAGGTTGAAATAGTCGCCAGCTCAACTCTCGGATGGCACCACGTTGCCGCCTCGTGGTCTGGCTCTACCGGCAGCGTGAATCTCTACCTGGACGGGAACCTACTGGCCTCCGCCTCAGTAGCGCCATTCGCGGTGACCTTGGACAACGGTCCTACTTCGCATGCCACCCTAATAGCAGGCTCGCTGAATTCCGATCCGGTGCCGATTCTCCTCGACGAGGTCCGCGTCAGCAGCGAGATCCTACAGACTGACGACTTCTTGTTGTCACAGTGCATCACAGCGCTGTTACCAGTTGGCGTGAATTGGGGCCCAAACGACATCGGCTCAGATTCAGCGGTCCTAGTGCGCAACAAGTTTCTAGAGCAGGGAACGGTCGAGGCCTTCCCGGTGCTAGAGCTCGATGCTTCGGACTGCAACAACGAAGAGATTCTAGCGGGCGCCATCAACGCGCTTGTCGATCCATCTCTTCCCGACCACCTCAAGCCAGGTGACACATTAGTGCTCTACGTGGGCACTCATGGTGGAGTTGGCATCTGCGGTGACGAACCACTCAACCTCATCGACTTCCCATATTGCGACGGAACTATATCTGGCCCTTACCCGTCGCCCGGCTGCATGTTGGAATGCGAAGGACCGCTCGCGTACTCCACGGGACAGGAGTCCCTCCTACTTTCGGAGTGCGAAGCGATTGACGAAACGGACCTTCTCCTCTTGTTCAACGGCCCCGAGTGGGACGAGATCAACAAGATGTTCTTGCTGGACGCCTGTTGGGCCGGTGGTTTTTGGCCCCATGGAAACGGGCAGGTAGGCCTGAGTAGCTTGCCACGCTGCGGAGTTATCGCGTCTGCCCCGGAGAACCACTACATGTACTTTGATGCTTCCACGGGCGAGACGCACTTCTCACAGGCAGTCGATGCGTTCGCGGCAACTCCAGGTAGCGAGTTTCCGTGGAGCGAGTTGGTGAGTCACCTTGCGAGCCACGACTATCCGGCTGCAGGGTACATTGGGGGAGGCTCAGGGGCAGAGTTGTTCGAGTGGTTGTCCCCGTCTTGGCAAGTGGAGGTACCCGCCACCACTCAAGTGTTCGTAGCCGGTACTCCAGACCTGGCTGTTGATTTGGCACTTCCGGACCCTCTGTTTACTCGTGGGGACGCCGACGGCGATGGCGTCTTCAACGCACTCGCCGACGGCCTCTACCTGCTGACGTTCGGCTTCCTAGGTGGACCGCCACCCCCTTGCATGGAAGCTGCCGAGGTCGACGGCGACGGCACGCAGAACGCACTCGCTGACAGCCTGTACATTCTCACGCACGGGTTCTTAGGAGGTCCGGCGCCGGGCGCACCCTATCCCGATTGTGGATTAGACCCTGACACCGCTAGCAGCCTGGGTTGCGAATCCACGTCGTGCCCGTAGAAAACGCAGCACAAGACCTCCCGCGTCGCTGCCCAAGGGTGTTGGGACGTCACTGCAACTCGGATCCCCATCAACAACCGTTGCCATTGATGGCTTTGACGAAATGGGCCCACCAGGACTCGAACCTGGGACCAACGGATTATGAGTCCGCCGCTCTAACCGACTGAGCTATGGGCCCTTCGAAGCCGATCAGCGATAGCCGAGAACTTTAGCGGACCACGATTCGACGCGCCAGAGTGTCTCGCTCTCCCCTAGAATGACGCACGCCGTCAAAGACCGAGAGCGAGGCCTTCATGAAAACGCGAGCCACGGGATTCTGGATCCTCGCCGCCCTCGTGCTCCTCGCGTGCCTCTCGACGTCGGTGGTCCCTCGTCGTACACCCACTCCCGTCCCGCCTCAGGAGATCGTCGCGCCCGTCGACCCGACGGATCGCATGCTGTACGAGTTCGAACGGGTTCTCCACGACCTCTCGCTGCGCGAGCAGCGTGCCGCCGTGTACTACTGCGCACTCGTCATCGAAAAGATCGCGAAACTGCAGGTCGCCCCCCTGCTCTTCAAGGAAGAAGCCGACGCGCGGTGGGCGATGCGCGTGCTGGCGCACAACAGTTCCTCCCTCGCGCACATTGCCCGCCACTCCCAGCTCGAGGAACTGGGTGATCTATTCCGAAAGCGTGCGGGCATCTGGACCGAAGCCGTCGTCGGTCGAATCGACACAGCGACCCGTGACCTCCGCCTCGCGGAGAGCGACCGGGACCTCCATGCACTCCGGGAGCAGGAGGCGGACACCCGGCGCGAGCTCCGAACGATGATCCTCGCCGACCGGGTCCTCACCGGCATCGCCGACGAGATCGTCGAGAAGATCCTGGCGAACTCGCGCCGCGCCGCGGATGTCGCACGCTCCGCCGAATAACTCTCGCGTCGTCAGTCGAGCTGCACCGGCCGCAGCACGATGTTCCGAAACGCCACCGGTCCGTGGTCCCCTTGCAGCATCAACGGCCCGTACGGCTTCTCGTTCGAGAACTTCGCAGCCCGTGTCGGCCCCAGCGCCTCGACGTTCTCGTGAATCGTGACGCTGTTGTGGACGACCTTCACGAAGCGGGCGTTCTCGGTCTTGCGGCCGCTCTTGTCGAAGCGCGGGGCTCGGAACGTAATGTCGAAAGTCTGCCACTCCCCCGGTTCCTTCGACGCGTTCGTGCGCGGCGGCACGCCGTCGTGGCCTTGTTTGCCGGCGCCGCGGGACGGCGTCCAGCGCTGGTAGAGCCCGCCACAGTCGGAGTGCCCCGGCTCCTTCACGCCCCAGCTGTCGAGGATCTGAATCTCGTAGCGTCCCATGAAGTAGACGCCGGAGTTCGACCCCTTCGGCACCATGAACTCGATGTGCGCCTCGAGGTCGCCGTGCTCGAGCGTCGTGAGGATGTCCGACGTGCGGCCGTTCTCGCCGTTGACGAGGATGCCCATGCCTTCCTCGAACGCGAGGCGGCGCGGGTCGAGCCCGTCCGGCGCCACCTCTTCGCAGAGGGTCCAGGTGCCGTGAGGTGCACGGAAGCTGCGCAGGTCGCCGCGGTCGAGCAGTCGGATCGGATCGGTCGCACGAGACGGGTCGTTGCCGTCGGGAACGTTGTTGAGGGTGTACCACGTCTCCGTGG
>JANQEO010000146.1 GCA_028278325.1 Candidatus Binatia bacterium | reverse complement strand
AGAGAGATCTATCGCTGACAACAACTAGACCATAACCCCACCTGGTGGTGGATCACTTTTCTTGGCCCATAGTGGCTCACTTCCGTTGTCCATTGACAGAATCGATCCCTGCCACCCCCAAGAAGCCACCTGGCGTGGCACGCTCGCTGACGCCTCCGTCCTCGGAGCGAGCGCCGACCGTATCCGGCAACGATTTGCTGAGTCAGCCAGAACGGGGCTGCGAAACAGGGATCTCGCAGTCGCTCGGACAGATGTCCGGGGTCTCGTCCGCGTCGCAGAAGCCATCGTCGCAAGGCGATGTGTAATCAACCGGGCAGGAGCTTCATTCTCGTTGCGACTGGGCACGCAACCGCCGTCGCCGCGGAGCGGCTCCGGCAACGGTGGCGAGGCGAGCCCTGGAGAAGCGCCGGCTCAGCGCTGTCGTTTGCGTCGTAAGGCCGCCAGATCGGCAATACGAGCTGGGTTTGGTCGAAGACCCGATCGATACCCAGAGAGACAAACGTCGAATTAGCGTTTTGGCGACTCGCTGCGGCCGATCAGAACGCCGGCGGCAACCGCCGTGATAGGGATGCAGAGGATCAGGCCAATGCTGCCCACCAATGCCGTGGCGATCTCGCTGGCGATCGAATCGAGGTTGGTGAGTCTCAGTGGAGAGACCTGGCCCCAGACCAGCAGCAGCAGGAAGATCGCGCTGCCGGTGTAGGCCAGCAGCAGGGTGTTGGTCATTGTGCCCATGATGTCCTTGCCGACATTCATTCCCGAACGGATAAGCGATACCGGCAACGCGCCAGGATGCGCCTTCTTGACCTCGGCGATGCTGCTGGCGATAGAGATCGCCACGTCCATTGATGCGCCAAGTGCACCGATGATCATCCCGGATGCAAGAATGCCGCGAAAGTCGAGCTCTGGGAACTCGAACCAGAGGCTCATCGCCTCGTGATCCGGAAAACCGGTCAGCGGCGCCAGCCGAATGGACAAATGGGCCAGGGCGCCTGCCGCTACGACACCCCCGGCGGTACCGATGATGGCGGCGAAGCTCTTGCGGTTGATACCGCCGATCGCGGTCATGGTGACGACGGTGGCCAAGATGCAGGTCGCAATCGTCAACAGCAACGGCGAGTACCCCTTAAGGAGCAGAGGAATCAGCAGGTAGATTATCAGCACGAAGGTGAACACTAGGCTCAAGAGCGATCTCAGCCCGGTCAATCCCCCGAACAGCAGGATCAGAAGCACGAAGGTGCTGAGAAGCAACAGCAGCGTTGGTGCCCGGTACCGGTCGTCGATATGGACGTCGGTCGCATCCTCCTGCCCCGCGCCGGCACCCGTCCCGATGCCGAGGAGGACCTTGTCGCCGGCGGCCACGGGTACCGAGTAGGCAGGGTGTTCTGGAAGCACGTGGATCAAGTCAAAGGTCTGTCCCGCCGAGTCCCCCGAAATGACTTGAACTCGGACCGCCTGAACACCGGCCTCATCGCCGTCCGTCGGGACGGACTCGTCGGCGGGATCCCGCATCTCCGAGACCACGCCAATCACCTCGCCGACCGCCTCGATAGGTTCGAAAACCTCGGAGGAATCGATGGCATTTGGCGTATCCGCGAGCTGAAATTCTCCGATGGCACTTGGGGATATTCCCAGTTGCAGCGCGAGCGCGATGCATCCGAGCAACAGTCTGCGTGCGTTCATGAGCGTGTGTAGGGGCTGGTGTTCAATGGCGGCGACTTACCCTCTTGCAGATCGTGCAGAACCGGCGAATTTGACAGCCTTGGCCTAGCGGTACAGTCGGAATCTATCACGGCTTGCCAAGCGCTGGGGAGGCGGTTCTCGCGACTGAGCGAGTTGCCGAGTGACGCGGAGAGAAACCAGATCCGCCATCTAGATCCTCTTCCCGATGTAGCACACGCAGCCGTAGAAGTCCTTGCATTTGCGATACAGCTGTTCCTCATGCCGCTGATTGGCGACGAAGGCCTCAGCCGGCTGGTTACCTTGGTGCTTGGCGAGGAACATCGGCGCTGCGTGACGCGTCAGAGAGTCCCTCGACGAAGCACAACGCACGTCGCGTGGCCTCCGGACTTCCGGCGCCTTGGCGCTCGACACCAGCAGAGTACCAACAGGTCAGGCTGAGGTCGAAGTCTTGGATTTACTGAATCTCGTCGCTCATGTCGCCTTGGCTTCTGCTGTGTGGTCATGGGGTCATGGCACGCACGCATCTGCCCACGTAGACCTCGAAGAGTGATTGATCCTGATCGGGCTCGCCAAGCAGAGACGGGAACGCGCGGATTTCCTCGATCCCCGCGGCGGACATCATGCGCCGGAGCGTCTCCTCGTGGTACGCCACGGTGGGTAGAGAATAGCGATCGACGCTTTCGGTGGCCGGGTCGACGACGAAGAAGCGCTCGGTTCGGATGGACGAGGCCTCGTCCCAGTATCCCTCTTGCAGCACCAGGTGGGGAGCCTCAGAGAAGAGCCCGCTCGGCGCCGTGTACCAAGACGAGGTCTGGACGCCGCCCCGGTGCACATAGGCGTAGCTCTGGGTCTCAAGCAACAGCAACCCTCCGTGCCGAAGCGCACCCACAGCCTCAAGTAGGATGTCGCGCGCCTGCTCGGGCCTGAACACATTGATCTGGCCGTAAATCAGCATGACCAGATCGAAGCCCTGGCCGAATCCGCCACCGCGCAGGTCGGCGAGCCGGTAGGAGCAGGCGAGCCGGCGCTCGGCCGCACCCTCCGTGGCGTGACGGATCGAGGCAGGCGAGAAATCTATCCCCTCGCAGACGCAACCGTGGTCGGCGAGCGCCTCGGTGTAAAGCCCGGGCCCGCAGGCCAGGTCGAGCACCCGACCCGGCCTGCCGCCGAGCAACTCATCGAAGATCCACTTGGCGTGCCTCGCGATGATGCTCTGCCTCCGGCTGGCCAGGTCGTGGTCCTGGGAGAGATGCTCGCGCAGCATGCGCTCGCTGAATCCGGGCTCGTTCCAGGGTATGTTGTCGCCCTCATCCCACGGTACGGGCGGGACGACGCGATCTAAGATCATTTTCAAGCCGCTCACGTGGCTCCTCTTCTGTCAACGAGCTCGGGTGGTCTTGAGATTCGCGCTGAAGCGAATCTGGAAGAAGCCTTAGTTTAGGCGTTCTGCTAATCATGCGTCAGTCTGGCCAGCCCGTGGTCGCCGTCGATCTGGCGAATCCGAGGGTCAAGTCCGCTCAGTGCTGTAAATTCGCTGAGGGGTTAGCGTTTTGTTGACGGCTGATGCGCTCTCGTCTTTCGCATGCTGGTTGAGTTGGGTCTGCAAGCGCTCGAGCTGGCGTCGCTCCAGTCTTCGATGAAGTCTCGGCAACACTCGGTGGACTCCTTGCGCCCGCGGGCGAGGTGCAGCAGCACCTTGCGTCCTTCCC
>JANQEO010000102.1 GCA_028278325.1 Candidatus Binatia bacterium | reverse complement strand
GCGCGAGGCTTCGTGGGCCTTCATGGACGGAGCGGAGTACGTCACCCAGCTCCTCCTCGACACCGCCGAGCGTCTCCTGCGCGAGCACCTGGAAGAGAGGAGGGTGGGGTAGATGGCCGAAGCTGGCACCTACAAGCCGATCCCGGTGGCGGCGGCGCGCGCGATCGCAGCCCAGTACGAGAAAGACGTCGTGATCGTCCTTGCGTATGACCACGAACACGGCTTGGTCCACACCACGACCTATGGACGTTCGGAAGATGATTCGGTCAAGGCAAAGCGAGTGGGCAAGGCACTATGCGAGATGATCGGTGGAGACCTGTCTCGCACGACGGTCTACGAAGACTTCCGAACGGCAGGCGAGGAAAAGTCATGACCCTCCCCTGCCCGAACTGCGGCGCGCGGCTGCGTGCCAAATTCACATTGGCCGACCTAGTAGGGCTGCTTAGTCAGCTCCCCAGCGTCGACGATGAATTCTGGGACGATTTGGAGGCGATCAATAAGAATCATCCGCGAATTCTGTCCGGCGAGCAGCGAGCCCTCGTCCTCGCCCCGGACGCGCAGCCCGAGCGGGAGGGGGTGGCGTGAGCAATATGGGGAGCGGTGTGGAAGGACACACCTGGAGCACGCGCTACGACAGAGGGAAGAACCCCCACATGACGGGGCGAACCCGAAGAGGGGACCTGGCTCTCGGGTCGGGATCTCTGTCGAGCAGCGTCCAAGAGGCTGGCGGTGGACGGTCTAGAAAGCCGCCGGAGCCGGTGTCGAGTCCGGCCTCCCCTTCACAGACTGAGGTAACGACATGACCCCGAAGCGCGCTGCATGGGCTGCGTCGGTGTGTACGGTGGGGATCGGAGCACAGTGGATCCTTGCAGCGTTCACACTAGGAACGATCTTGTTCGACAGTGACCGAGGCAATTTATCCCACAGGATCATCTTCTTCCTCTGCGTAATCGCCGCAGTGGCCGTCCCCCTCGTCGCCTGGCGAGTCCTGTACGGCCTCCTCTACGGCGCCTTCCGGCAGAGAGGGAAGGGATGACCTCGCCCTTCGTGCTCCAGTGCGTCTGGTGCAAGCGCATCCTTGATCCGAGTGCAGGATCTCCGAGTTCTTTGAGTGCTTCTGGTACACAGATTCTCGACACGACTTGCGACGAATGCCAGAAGCGACTCACTGGAAAGTCAGGTAGCAAGCGATGACCATGGGCGCTCTCTTAATGAAATGCGCCTGGTGCCTCCGCATCCTCGGCACGCGGCCCGACTGCCTGAGCGAGAAGGGGACGCAGGTGTCGCACACCATTTGCCAGGAGTGCCTCGAGCGGATCGAGGGGCGCAGCCAGAAGGGGGAAAGTCATGTGGAATGAAAGGACGATGCTCGGTCACGTCAGCCTGTGCTCGCTCGTGCAGCGAGAGAAGGATCCGGAGAGCCGCAAGGCGATCTTGTACTCCATCGCATCCAACCTGGCTACGGGAGACTTCGACATCCCCGAAGAGGTGCGGGACTGGGCATGGAAATACTGCAGCCAGGTCGAGAGCGAGAACGATACGGAGACACCCGATGCCCCGCCCGCCTAGCCCGATCCCCGTCCGCCGCCGCGTCGAGTCCTGCGGGCGGTACCGCAGGCGGGACGAGGTCGGCGCCTTCCGCGGGGTGCTCTGGATCGTCGCGGTCTACGTGGCCTTCGGGCTGCTGGTCGCCGCCGTGGCGCGGCGGATGGAGCACTGCTGATGAGTGAGTACGACGCCCTTAAGCAGAAGCTTACCGAGAGAGCTAACAGGGGAGCCGATCTCTCTCCGGGTGATCCGATAGACGCAGCGGCGCTCGACGCCATCCGCACCCTGGAGGAGCGCGTCGGGGAGCTGGGGAGGGAGGTGGCCGGCCTGGAGCGCTTCAGGGCCCTGCGTCTGCGTCACAACGATGAGATGGAGCGGCGGACGTCGCAGCTCGCCGGGTCGAAGGAAAGGAACGCAGCGCTGAAGCGGGAGCTGGCCGAGGCGCGGAAGGATGGGGAGCGGTTGGATTGGCTAGAGGTAAACCTAGAGCTACCAGGGCCGAAGGATGGCGGGTGGGATCTGTGTCGAGTCCCCGGCGATCCCACGAACGGTTTTCTGCTTCAACGACAGCTTCCCGTGTTCAGCTGCCCCGAAACGCTTCGCGCCGCCATCGACGCAGCCCGTGAGCCCGAAGGCGACGGCCCCGAGGAACTCGACTACCCGCCGACTCCGGCCGAGCGCCTGGAGATGGCGGACCGGGCGCGGAGGATGAAGTGATGAACCAACCCGTAGAGAACACCGACGCCCGCGATCGGCACGCGGCCATCGTCCAGGCGCTTATCGCCCACCACTTTACCGCCGAGGCAGCCGATTGGTGCGCCACGCTGGCGATGGACCTGCATGCGGCCGAGCAGAAGATCGAAGCGCTGACCTTGATGCTGGAGCGCTGTGGGTTGATCGAGGGCGGGGTCATGGTGGACGTCTGCGAACTACAGGACCGCGTGTTGCGGCTGGAGATCGGGGCCCGCGATGTCACGGGGAAGCCGGAGGACACCCCCGATGCAACCTAGCACACGACTCCTACTCCTGGCCCTCGCCGTCGCCGTCGTCGGGGCGCTGGGGTTTGCGTTGCTGACGGGGTGTTCGGGGGAGCCGGAGGAACGAGCCGAAGAGGAGTGCGACGACTGCATGCTTCTCTCAGATAGCTTCGGAAGCGAGCGCGCAGAAGACTTCCTCATTGCCTGGCCTATCAATCCCATGTCTCTCGACATCGGTGGCGAGTGCAGAATCAGCCTGGACCATGAGGAGTGGAAGGTTTCACTGGAGTGCGCTTGTGAGCTTCTGCTGAAGAATCGTGATGAGCTGAAAGCTCACGAGATGTTCGGCTGGGCTGCCACCGCCCAGCTGCTCTACGAGCGGGACTGCATGGAGGTGGAAGGTGCCGACTGACACTCCGACGGACGAGGCGCTGCGGGCGGCACCGATTTTATTGGCTCGCATGATGAGGGACGACGGAGGGTTTCGATATGCGAGCCTCCCAGATTCACTTGGGCTGGCATGCTGGATGGACCAGCAGCTCTGCCTCCCCGAGCTGCTGGCGGTGGAGAAGGCGGCGCGGGCGATGTCCGAATTCCGACGACTACGGAGAGCGTCTGAAACCACCGAGAACCAAGAACTCTATTGGGACCGCGAGGAAGAAGCTTGGGAGGTTTTGCTAGACGCCCTCTCCGCCCTCGACGCAGCCCGGGAGAAGCGGGATGGCTAGCTTTCTCATCTTTCTCTCCGTGATCCATTTCTTCGCGTTCGGCTTCGTTTGCGGGCTCATGCTGGGCAGCGCTAAGAGCGCAGATGGTAATGCCTAACCCCACCCACCCCGGAGGACGAGACATGGCCGAGAGCAAGCCGGAGCCGAGGCTAACCGGAGACCCTCGAATCGACGAGCCGATCAGTCGCGTGCGGGCCGTCATGTACCGGGACGATGCGTGCAAGCAACTCGTCCCGTCGGACCTGCGCCAGGTGATTTGTAGATACGATGACCTGGCCCGGGAGAACGAGGAGCTGCGCGCCGAGATCGCGAATTTCGACGCCATCCGCGCGCAAGACCGGGCCGTCGGGGTGCTACTCGTGGAGCTCGCCGGCCACCTGGGGGTGACCTGCGAGGTCAACTCGGAGTCGATCCTGCGACGGGCGATCGAGTACGTGCGGAGAGAGGAGGCCGGCCGTCATGCCTGACGAGAGCAAGCCGGAGCGGCGGGAGCCGAGCACCGAGGAAATCAACGCTCTACCGGAGAAGCTGCGGCGCTACATCCACGATCTTGAGACGCGCTGCGACCCGGCCGGTGACGTCGCCTTTCTGGCAGCTGCTCGTGAGGATCGCGACGCCCTCGCTCGGGAGAACGAGGAGCTGCGCGACCACATGGAGTGGATCCGCCAGAAGGTAGGCGCAGCTCCCGAATCCGAGATGTTCGGGAAAGACGGTATCGCTGGTGAACTCCACGTCATGGAGTCCCATGCGAAAGGCTACACGACGTACATCGCAGCCTATCGTTGCGAGGACAAGCAGGGAGAGATCGCCCGCCTTACCGTAGACCGCGACGCCCTCCGTGCCCAAGTGGAGGAGCTGCGCGCTGGACGGATGGTCTGGGTTGCGCCGGGGACGTGCCGACCCATGAGCGAAGAGGAAATCGGGAAAGCGCTTCAGGACGCCGAGCGCGCAGAAGCCCAGCTCGCCCACGCGCTCGCGAACTGGCAGGAGGTGCAGGAGATCGCGAAGGACGCGCTCGACTCCGAGGACTTCCAGCCGTGCTTCTCCGAGTACCACCACATGGTGGGCCCCGCGCTCCGTGGGTG
>JANQEO010000066.1 GCA_028278325.1 Candidatus Binatia bacterium | reverse complement strand
CACAGGGCGCTGGTGAGGACGCGGTGGAAGAGCACGCAGTCGCGCCCGCGCTCGTTGAACCGGTAGGTGAACTCGTCGAGGTAGCGGGCCAGGTGCTTGCGGCTGACGCCGTGGAACGTGCCCGCGAGCCAGGACTTGAGGTTCGAGAACACGGCGTGGCTCCAGGGGAACAGCCGGGGAGCCCGGGACCGGCGACGCCCGACCACGATGCGCTTGTGCCGCAGGCCCGCCCCCGCCAACGGTCGGTAGCCATCGAGGCCGTCGGTCATCACGGTGACGCGTCGCCCCTCGACGGCCCCGCGTACGAAGGGCCCGAGATCGTGCTCGAAGGTGTGGCTCGCAAGCACGCCCAGGCGCAGCTGGCCGTGTCCCCGGCGGCGCTCCACGACGGCGCCCACCAGCGCCTTGCGGCCGAAGGCCCGACCGCCGCTACGCTCGCTCTCGTGCGGGGCGCCCACGTACGCCTCGTCCGCCTCCACGGCTCCCGAGAGTAGGCGCCCGGGATCGGGCCCCAGCGCGGAGCGCAGCTTGTGGAGCAGCATCCAGGCCGTCTCGTAGCTCCCGATCCCCGTGTCGCGCTGGAGCTGAAGGGCGGAGATCCCTTGCTTGTGGCGCGCCAGGTAGAAGATCGCCAGGAACCAGGTCCGCAGCGGCACCTTCGAGCCGTGGAAGACGGTCCCCGCCGTGGGTGAGGCCTGGTAGCGGCAGTCGGCGCACTGCTCGAGCCCCCGTGCGCGGATCGAGTAGCTCCGCCGGTGGTCACAGCGCGGGCAGCGGAAGCCTCGCGGCCAGCGGGCCCGCCGCAGGGACCTCCAGCAAGCCGCCTCGTCGGGGAAGACCTCCAGGAACTCGAACATCGTGGTCGGGAAACGCATGGCTCGGACCTCCTGGCCTCGAACCCTGCTGCCTTCCCGTGACAATCCCGGTCACATGCTGCGCCATGTGGATAACCGCAAGCCCGCTTGCCCCCTCTCCTGGCTCCAGATCCTTGCGTATTCGTTCTGTGACCGGATCTGTCACTCCAAGGGCGTTAGTCTCCTCCATAACGCCTATCCGCGGGCATAGGGTCTGTTCGCCAACTCAGGGGGACTGCTAGGTGGACTTCGAACTTCCCGGTCGCGGTTTTGTGTTTTGGCCTGTTGGCAACGGGGACAGCACGACGATTGTCATCGACTCGAAGACTGTTCTTCAGATTGATCTCCGCCACATGGAGAGATCAGACGACAACGACGACCCGACGTGGCCCGTCGTGGACGAACTCGTCGAACGCCTGCCCACGAAGAAGGGGCACCCGTACCTTTCGGTCTTCGCCCTCACTCACCCCGATGAAGACCACTGCAAGGGATTCAAGACGCTCCTGTCAAAGGTCACAATCGGCACGCTCTGGTTCACGCCGCGAGTCTTCGGGGAGTACACTAGAGATCTTTGCGAGGATGCGACGGCCTTCAAGAAGGAGGCAAAGCGACGGGTTGATGCAACTCTCTCGAAAGGAGCCGACCCCGGTGCTGGCGACAGAGTCAGGATCTTTGGCTACTCGGACCTCTTCAAGATGAAGGAGTTCGAAGGGTTCCCACCTGAGCTCCTTAGCGTTCCGGGGAGCTCCGTCTCGATCATAGACGGATCGGACCGATCAGACGAATTCCGCGGCTTTGTTCACTCGCCATTCAAGGACGATGACTCCGGCGAGAGGAACGACACCAGTCTTGGCCTCCAGGTCTCGCTGCACGAGGGTGATGTTGCACTCCAAGCACTCCTCCTAGGCGACTTGAAGTATCCGACCATCAGGCGAATCTTCGACCGAAGCAAGGCCGACGATCTAGCGTGGAACGTCTTGCTCGCTCCCCACCACTGCTCCAAGTCCGTTATGTATTGGAAGGAAGAGGGGGACGAGGAGGAGAAGCTCCAGCAGAAGCTCTTGGACGATCTGGAGGACTCGTCCAGGAGTTCGAACCGCGTGGTGTCGAGTTCGAATCCCGTTCCCAGCTCGAACAAGAGCGGCGACAACCCCCCGCATGCCAAGGCGAAGAAGCGCTACGAGACCATCACAAGCCGTTTTCTCTGTACGATGGAGACTCCTAGTCAAGACAGTCCGAAACCTATCGTGGTCGCATTCGAAGGCGGCAAGATCAAGTTCTCTCCCGGCGGCGGGGCGGCCGGAGGTGGGGGCGGCGGGAAGTCCGCCTCTGAGTCGGCATCTGACGCTCGCGGAAGCGACGCCCCTCCCGGAGACCCGGTGACATACGGCTAATGCCTGACGGTCACAAGATCGCCCGGGAGCAACTCAGAGAGATCGCAGATGCTTCAGAAGACAGTATCGAGATTCTCTCTCAGACCCCCGACAGCTCTGGCGACTACATAACCTTCGAGGTC
>JANQEO010000021.1 GCA_028278325.1 Candidatus Binatia bacterium | reverse complement strand
TACGCGGCGTCCGGCGGAGTGACCGGGACACCCAGGCCTGGGAAGCGCCGCAAGATAGCCGGCGCTGCGGACAGCACGCGCCTGCGTTCGTCAATGTCTAAACCTGGCGGGATGCTAGCACAGCGCCTCAAGCGATCCTCTCCAGCTCATCGTTCCCCGAGCGGCCGTGTGGCCGGCTCTGGCTCCTTCCATGCAGGTCCGTACGCAGGGCAGCGCGAAACGTTCCACGAGGACGTTGGCGACTCGTCCCAGGTAGCAGGGACCCGTACCTCCTCCGAGAGTTGACAACACCGTCCGCTGCCTCGACAATGGCTCTACGCCTCAGTCAGAAAGGGGAGTCTCTATCCACGTGAGCCGAGTCGGTTCAAGGCGTCGCGCCAGAACGTCTCCGCGATCCACGGGCGGAGCCGTGTCTTCTCTCGTGCGCACTCCCCTGCTCTTCGCTCTCTTCGTTCACTACAACCTGAGGCGCGGAGAGGACTGGGATCTCTCCGCCGGCCACATAGAGCTCAAGCAAGGTGCCCGCCGTCGCCTGGGTAGGGACATCGACTCGATCCTGCCCTTGTTGCAGCCTCCGCAGCAGGGATGGCGGGGTTTCGCCTTCATTTTCCTCGACCTCGGCTGGAAGGAACTTGTCGAGTTGGAGGGCATGGAGGCGGCGCAGCTAGGCGCATCGCTCGCAGACCTGAAGACGAGCCTCCTGGGATTCGAGAGGAAGAAGCCCGTACGGCTCATCACGGCCCGCGACCTGATTCGACTCGTGGGCTTCCTGCGGCAGCACGCGACCGGAGCCGAGATCGAGAGGCGACTGATCGGGCGAGGCGGGAATCTGCGCTACGACAGCGCGAAGACCATCGAGGCGATCATTCGCATCGCGAACTTCGGCCGCAACGTCCCCCTCCTCCGCTTCGATGACGACGTCATATTCCCCCGCACCGGGCCAGCTCAAGCACGGCGCAAGACCATCGATCAGACCCGAAAGAGCATACTGGAGCTCTGCGAGCACTATCACCGGCTGGCGCTCCACCCCGATATCCATTACTACGTATTCTCGGGAAGCTACCTAGAGCCGAGCCTGGCCAAGACCTTCAAGCGCAACAGTCCGCGAATCGACTCGGCCCGGAAGCGCACCGATCTGATCGACGCCGCCATCAACGGGTTCGCTACCCGTGTGGTCACGCTCACCGACCTTGCCGAGCTCAGCGTCGTCGCAGGAATCGACGCTAAGGACCCAGGTTACGTAGCTGAGCTGAAGGAGAAACAGTGGATCGAGCCCGGGGACCCGGATCGCCGCCTCGATCTCGCCAAGGTGGGTCGCTTTCTCGAGGAGCTGTGGAAAGTGGGCGCGAATCCCTACCGCCAGGTGACCAGCGGTGCCGGCCTCTGCCTGAGCGACAGCGCCATTCTCGACCTGGCCCCGTTCTCCAACATGACCTACAACGTGATGTGGATCGACGATCACCTCAAATTCTCCTTGCACCACGACCTGCGTCACTTCGGTGTGCCCTCTTCGGTCAGTCGAGGCGGAGCCGGCCGGCCTCAGATCGGCCGGGTCGACCGGGCCTGGTTCCATCAACGGCGGCACATCGAAGGCGTCACGCTGGCCGACGTTCGGTGGCACACGAGGACCTACCTTCCGAGGCTGCTGCGAGGCATCGTCGCAGACAGCTGGCTAAGGGAGGACCCCCGGGTCAAGCTCCCCGCGGCGGGATTTGGTCCCGCACAGTGGAAGAAGATCACCCGGCAAGCGAGGCTTACTCGCGATTTCATCGAGACGCTCCGTCTGAAGAAGCGCGTACTTGCGCCTGACCTGCGGGAGCCCGCGGTGCGTCGTTTGCGGCAAGTAGTCGATCTCTGGTCCGACCAGTCCTATTCAGGCACCTACTTGCACCTGGTAACGGTAGGTAAGCAGGCCTACGGCGCGGCTGTCTTTGACCGCTGGAAAGCGCTGGGGTTTCTACCCAGGTTCTTTCCTCACGGCCTCGCCGATGCAGTTGAGCGCCTCGAAGCCGGCAAGCGCTCCCCGCTCGATCCGCTGATCAAGCACTTGGCCAGGGATTTCCTCGACTACGTCGAACTGGTACGCTTCTGGAAGACCTTCGTCCAGGCGACCCGCTTCCTGCTCAACGAGCGCCGCGATGAGGTCTTCTGGCCGTTCCCTGTACAACGCTAGCGGACGCCTCTGTCGACCCGACTACCTTCGGCTCGAGAGCCCGAGGTTCTTCATGTACTGGATGGCTTGCTCCAGCGTCGCGAACGGGCCGCCGACCCGCACG
>JANQEO010000413.1 GCA_028278325.1 Candidatus Binatia bacterium | reverse complement strand
TCACCAGCAGGCAGAGCTTGGGCGCATCGCTCTCACGCAGGGTCGTGTAGATGCCGTCCACCCACCAGTAGGCGTACTCCTTGCCCTCGAGGCTGCGCCGTGTCCAGCCCCGGTACTCCTCGCTCCACTCGGCCTTGAGTCGGCCGAGGGCGCCGGGGGAGAGCCCCTTGGCGGCGTCGCCTACCAGCACCTCCAGCGCCTCGCCGAGATCGCCGCTGGAAATGCCCTTCAGATACAGCCACGGCAGCGCCGCGGCGACCCGGGCACTGCGGCGCACGTACGGCGGGGCCAGCGCCGAATTGAACTTGACCCCGGCGCCGGAGCGGTCGCGCACCTTGGGCACCTGCACCTCGACCGGACTTACCGTGGTGAGGATCGAACGGGCCGGCAGGTGGCCGTTGCGCACCACCGCCCGGCGTCCGTCGATCAGCGACACCGAGGCGAGCTCGTCGAGCAGTTGCTCAAGCTCCGCCTCAATGGCCCGTTGCAGGATGTCACGCGCACCGCGCCGCACCAGCTCCTCCAGCGGCACAACCAGCTCAGCCAGCTGCCCCTCCCGATTCCCGCTTGCATGCCTGCTCTTCTCACTCGTATCGTCGCTCATGGCGCACCTCTCACGTTGCTGTCGTGTGTCTTCACAATCACATTGTCAGCAACGGTGCGCCGCCCTCTCAACCTCTACTCAGTATCCGCTGAAACACCAGATTCGAGCATAGCTCCTCGGAGTCGAGCTGCTTACGCAGCTGCGAAACGTACCGCAACAAACGATCGCGCTCGTCGGCAAGCTCGGCCAGTTGCTGTTCAGCACGGGCGATGTCATCCAAGAGATTCTGGCGGTTAGGGCTAACCATGATCGTCAAGGAATCGGACTGGGATGCTTCGATGCGGTCTTCTCTTGGAATGTACGGCACAGTACCGTACATTAGGCGCTGGGTAGACGTTTCAAGAAGGGTTCGGCGATGGGCAAGCAGGCAAGATTGGAGGCGCGAGTCAGTCCGGACGTTCACGCCCTCCTGAAGCGGGCGGCGGAGATCGAGGGACGTTCGCTGTCGGATTTCGTGGTGACGGCAGCGCGCCAAGCCGCGGAGAAGACGGTTGTTCAAGCGGACGTGATCACCTTGTCCTATGAAGATCAGCTGCGTTTTGCGCAGGCGCTGATCGACCCGCCGCCTCTGAAGCCCGCCATGGAACGGGCGATTGATCGCTACAAGCGCATGGTGGTGCCGACTTGACAGTCGGGTCCTTGCGTACCGAGCCCCTGGGGAACAGGGCGCGCGGCTCGTTCTGTTGCGGGGTCGAGGCGCTCGACCGATATTTCCACCGCCAAGTCTCCCAGGACATCCGCCGCCGCCTGACGGCGTGCTATGTCGCGCTCTGCGGCGACCCCGAGCAAATCTGCGGTTTCTACACGCTCTCGGCCTGTCACATCGCCTTGCCAGACCTTCCCGCCGAGATCACACACAAGCTTCCGCCTTATCCGGCCATCCCCGCCGTGCGCATCGGTCAGTGTGGCCCCGATACAGGTCGAACGCCGACTCGAACAGCTCAGGCGTGAGGTTCACGACGGTGACGCCTGACGATTCGCGAAGGTCCTCGATGATCTGTACGGCAGCGTCACGATCCATCCGAGACAGGGCGTTGCCGATCTCCAGCAGCACGGCATCGGTGACGACGATTGGCTGGCCATCGAACTGCTCCGAGAGAGCGACCGCTTCTTCGTGATATTGATCGTTCTCGTTGACCAGGGCGAGGATGTAGCCGGTGTCGACGAAAACTGTCTCAGGCATCCTTGTCGCCGACGACGTAGGCGTCGTGATTGGTCGAGAGATCCGCTGGCCCGTGGGTCTTCACCTTTCGCAGCCGGGAGAAAACCGTCTCGTTGGCGTCGCTGTTCTGCGGTTCGGCATCGACCAGGACGACGCGCACCTTCTTGCCATCCAAGACACGGCGATGCTCTGGCGGAATGTCGAGAACGCCGTCGTGGGCGACGGCCTGGAATTCGATCGCGTTCATCTTTCCGGATAACCTGTTGTTGAGAGTGTCTCTCGAGGTTCAGGGGGGTCCCCAGTCCCTCTCTAGCTCCGTGCTGTATCGAGCGACGGTTCATGCCGAATCCGTTTGACGATGTCTCCGACAACACCGCGGCCGGTCTTGCCACCGATGCGCCGTTGGATCTCGCGCACGCTTAGATCCGTCATTCTCGCCAATTCTTCGACCTCTGTGATGATACTCGCTGGTGTCCGCGGTCGGCCTAGGTGCTTCCCGTGGGCCTTGGCCGCTTTCATCCCGGCTGAGACGCGCTCGCTGATCAGCGAGGACTCCAGTTCCGCCATGGCACCGATGAGCGTGAACATCGCCTTACCCATGGGTGAGGTGGTGTCGATCTGGTCCTGGACGCTCACGAACCGGATGCCGAGGTGGTTGAACTCCTCCAGTGCGCTCAGCAGGTGCTTGGTCGAGCGGGCAAAGCGGTCGAATTTCCACACCAGAACGCAGTCGAAGGCGCGATCACGGGCATCCCGCATCAGGACATCGAGCTTCGGGCGGCCTTGCTTCCTGCCGGAAACCGCGACATCCAAATATTCCCGCACGATCTTCAACT
Organism: Candidatus Binatia bacterium; assembly: GCA_028278325.1. GTDB lineage: Bacteria > Desulfobacterota > Binatia > UBA1149 > JAJCZL01 > JANQEO01. Next base: position 3,379 of record JANQEO010000413.1, on the reverse strand, counting down.
CGGCACGCTCGGCGTAGGCCCGCAGCCCGTCGAACTGGAGATCCGGTTTCTGATCCGCCGTCGAGACCCGGAGGTAGAGCGCGGCGCGGTTCTTCTGGAGCATATCTGTCTGGATCGCGCGTCCGATAATGTTTACCTTGTCGGCCAGCCCAATTCGGCCATGCCGGTCTTGGTAAATCAAGCACTTTCCGGCCATCTGGGCAAACCCTTTTTCGGACACCTCGCGAGCCCCTGCCATGGCTTCGATCGACCGTACCGCCTACCCCCGCTTTCGCGGGCCGCTCACTGACGCCGAACTGGAAGCAGATTTCACTCTGAGCCCGGACGAGGAGACCTTCGTTCGCCGACACGCTCGCGGAGCGCTCGGTCGATTGTCTTTGGCGGTCAGCCTGAAGACACGACAGTGGGTGGGTTACTTCCCGGCGCTCAAGGAGGTTCCCGAGCAGATCCTTCCTTGTTCATATTGCGGAGGGACTGGGCCTCGGGGAACAGATCGCGCGGCTGGAGAGCCTGGACAGGTCGAGGACGCTGTATCGATACCACCAAACAATCCGGACGCATCTTGGCAGCCGCCCCTTCTCCCATGGTGGCCGCGAGGTCGTGATCAGGACGGTCCATCGCTCCGCCCAGGTCATGAGCGACCCTGCGGACTTGATCAGCGCATCGGTCGAGGCCCTGGCCAAGGAGGGTATCGAGCTTCCCGCCTTCAGCACGTTGGACCGCCAGATCGGGACTCTTCGCCAGTCCATCCACGAGGAGATTTACCGGAAGATCGATGCCGCTTTGAGCGAACCGCAGCGACAAGTCCTCGATGCGATGCTGGAGCAATCGATCGAACATCGCCTGAATGCCTTCTCGCGGCTCAAAGAGACGCCGGGTCCTCCCAACCTGAAGTACCTGCGCCTGTGGATCGACCGACTCGCCGAGTTGGATGCCGTACTTGATCCACGACCAATCCTGGAGAGCATTCCGCATACCAAGATCCGCCAGTTCGCCGCCGAGGCCAAGGCCTTGGAAACCGGGGATTTACGTGATGTCTGCCAGCCCGGCCGGCGTCACACTTTGCTGCTGTGCCTACTTCACCAGAACAAGACCGAGACGCGTGACCAGCTGGTCGAGATGTTCATCCGCAGGATGCGTCGGACCAAGAATCGGGCCATCGAGCGGCTGCATACCATGCAGAAGAACCAGCGTTCGATCGAGGAGGAACTGCTCGAGGTCTTCGGCCAGATCCTGCAACAGGCTGGTGCCACGGATGCGGACGAGGAGCTCGGCCGTAACGTGCGCCAGGTACTCATCGAGAAGGGTGGCGTCGAGACGCTCGGCGCCCAGTATCACGCGGTGACCGCCTACCACAACGACAACTACTTGCCTCTTTTGTGGCCGATTCACAGTGGCAATCGGAGCACCCTGTTCCGGTTGCTCGATCTGTTGACGCTGGAGTCTTCGAGCGCCGACCGGCGCTTGCTCGATGCCCTGGACAGTGTCCTTCAGCACCAGCACAGCCGCCGCAAGCTTCTGGAGATCACGCTGGATCTTGGCTTCGCCTCGCAACGCTGGCAATCCTTCGTTCAACAGCGCAACGATGGCGGTATCGCTCTCGACCGCCATGGTCTGGAGCTGTGCGTGTTCATGTACCTGGCCGAGGCGCTGCAAAGCGGTGATCTGTTTGTGGTCGGCTCCGGGGCCTCCGACGACTACCGCGCCCAGCTTCTGCCCTGGGATGCGTGCGACCAGAGACTCGACGACTACGGTGCTGCGGTGAAACTGCCAACGGAGGCAACCAGGTTCGTCTCCGAGCTGCGCGACAAGCTGGAAGAGCTGGCCAAGACCGTCGACGCCGGCTTCCCGGACAACAGCGCATTGCGGATCGACCCGGATGGCACGCCACATCTGATCCACCAGGCCGCCCAACCCCTACCCAAAGGGCTCCAAGCCTTCGAACAAGCGATCCGGGAACGGATGCCGGAGCGGCATCTGCTCGATGTCCTCAAGCACGTCCAGCATTGGTCGTCGTTCACGCGCCACTTCGGTCCGTTGTCCGGCTCGGACCCGAAGCTCGACGATGCCACCAAGCGCTATCTGTTCACGGTCTTCGGGATCGGCTGCAATCTCGGCGTCAACCAGACCGCGCGCCACGCGCCGGACAGCATCAACCGGCACCTGCTGCGCCGAATCAACGCCCAACATGTCACCGTCGAGAAGCTCGAAGCCGCATCCGCCGACGTCGCCCGCGAGTATGCTCGGCTCGCGTTGCCAAAGCTCTGGGGCAAGCCGAACGTGGCCATCGCCGACGGCACCCACATGGAGTTGCGCGAGAACAACCTGCTCGGCGAGCAGCACATCCGTTGCGGCCGCTACGGTGGCATCGCCTACCATCACATCTCGGCGACCTACATCGCGCTGTTCAGCAACTTCATCGCCTGTGGGGTTTGGGAGGCGGTCTACATCCTCGACGGACTGCTTCAGAACCGTTCGGGCTTCGAGGTCGACACCGTCCACACCGACACCCACGGCCAGAGCGAACCGGTTTTCGGGCTGGCATACCTGCTCGGCATCGATTTGCTGCCGCGCATGCGCACCTGGAATGACGCCGAGGTCTACCGACCTGACGCCGGATCAAAGTACGCTCATATCGACGCGCTCTTCACCAAGACCGTCGACTGGGGGCTCATCGAGACGCAGTGGCAGGACATGATGCAGGTGGTCCTGTCGATCCAGGCCGGCAAGGTGCTACCGTCGATGCTGCTGCGCAAGCTCGACGGCCGCAGCCGGAAGAACCGGCTCTACCTGGCCTTCCGTGAGCTGGGCCGGGTCGTCCGGACCTTGTTCCTTCTGCGCTTCGTCTCCGAGGCCGAGCTACGCCAGAGCATCCGCGCCGAGACCACCAAGATCGAGTCCCACAACGACTTTCTGGACTGGATCGGCTTCGGTGGCCCGGTGATCAAGAGTGGCGACCCGGTCGAACAGCTCAAGCAGGTGAAGTACATGGAGCTGGTCGCCAACACCGTGATGCTGCACAACGCCGTCGACCTCGCCGACGTGCTCGCAGACATGGCGGAGGACGGTCTGCCCGTGACGCCTGAACTTGTCGCGCGAACCGCTCCGACCATCCGCGATCATCTACGGCGCTTCGGACAGCTTGATGTCGACATGAACATTCTGCCGCCGCCGCTCCAGCCGAAGCCTCTGCCGTTCCTGGACGTCCAGTGTCCGAAAATTACACGTACCCCGAGCCTACCCAAAGGGGGCCGCCACGGCACGCGTGACTACCTAATGGTGCTGCTGATGTACCGTCACGGACTGCGCGAGACTGAGCTGTGCCGCCTGGCGGTGTCCTGTCTGGATCTGGAGACCGCTCGGATCTGGGTCGAGCGCC
>JANQEO010000402.1 GCA_028278325.1 Candidatus Binatia bacterium | reverse complement strand
CGAGTTCGGGGTCACCGTAGGTTGGCGCTGGGCCTTGATAGCTGTTGACCACGCCTTGTGTTCCGTAGCTACCGCCTGCCCCATCGTCTTGGGCGCCATTGTTGCTTGTGCTTGCACGCGCGCCGCCGCCGGGACCGTGTCCCGACTGGGAACTGGCCAACGGCCACCCTCCGTCACCGCCTGCGAAGCCGGCCGGGCCGCCCGCGCCTCCGGGAGGGGGAGCCGTCCCACTGGGAGCCCCACCGTCCTGTCCCGAAACATCGAGAACACCGTCGATCGCGACGCTGCCCGTGCACTTCAGGTGCAGAGGAAACGGGCCGGTCGCGGAGACCTCGACGCCGGCTGGAATCACGATGGTCGTGAAGTTGAAGACCCCTTGGTTGGTCGACGTATCCAGCGTCGTGTTCTGCGTAGGCATGAACGGTCCGTCAGAACCGTTGCCAACGTCCAGGGGGATCGTGTAGCGAAAAGCCGACGTCAGGACTTGATACCCGACCGTGGATGAGGCCGCCACGTCCACGAACCCGATTTGCCCGTAGTTGGGCGCAAGACCGATGATTTCCGTTGCCGTCTGGGACAGCGGTATGAGGTTCTGCCCCCCGAACGAAACGGTCGTGCCCGGTCCAAGCCCCGTGCCCGTGACGGTGACGAGTGACCCGCCGCCGACCTGTGCGTGGTCCGGCGTGATCGATGTGATGTTCGGCTGGCCAGACGGTGAGCCGGAGGTCTGGACCACAAAGCTCACCGCATTGGTCATGGTGAACCCGGTCGTGGACATGGGGTCTGCAACCAGTGCTTGAGCGTAGAAGTCCTCTCCGATGAACCAGCTGACGTTGGGGATGAAGATGTTGGTCGAAGAAACTCCTGAAGCCCCGATCGTTGGCGGTGACGGGCTCACCGAAACCAAGAAGAAGAACGGGATCCCGATGCCGAAACTACCGAATGGCGGATAGAGAGTAGGCCCGGGTTCGAAGCTCCCGACCAGGTAGTACGGCGCGCCAGGAGGACCGGCTACTGTCAGCGTCACCACGCTGCCGGGTGTAGGTGTTCCAGAGACAGCAAGAGTTTGTCCGGGGGCATGGAGGGCTAAGAATAGCGATAGGAGAATCAACGAGGCGTGGCGCATGGTGAGCCTCCGAAAACGACTGAGGAGGTGGTCGAGGCCAACCCAGGTGCGAGACCGGTCCGCGTCTTTGCGACGAGGGTCCATGGGCAGTGCAGCGGACCGTGCTGTGAACATGAAGCCGTCTAGATTGGTGGGTCTGGAACGCGCTCCGCTCGCCGCGCCGAGTGGTCGTCGCGTAATGCGGGCAGGCAACACTCAATCATTCACTTTACCACGGGTAGGGGGGCGCCTGTCATCAGCGAGAGGGTCGAGAGCCGATCTCTCGAGACAGCGCCGGCGCTGACTCCGCACTTGTCGCGGGGCCCTTGGTTCGAGGAGTTGGCCCAAAGGACGACGCGCTCTGGGCGCTAGAGCCCTCGCACGATGTCGGACGTTGGGCCTTCTCTACTCAGACACCGAGGAAGGTCTCGTTTCGGCTGCCCAGCGTGACACCGATCAGTTCCGGTTGGATCGTTTTCATCTGCCTGACCCGCCTGCTGCGAGATCAGAGACAAGTCCTGATACGCCGCGACGCTGGCTCGACCGATGTGAAAGGACCTACGCCAGATTCCGGGCTCAGGTGTCCTCTCTTCCGCGAAGAGTCGTCCCCGCTACTTGAACAAGTCAAAGGCGCGCACGTAGTTACCCGTGTGCGCCTTGTTCTTTCTCTGGCGCGCTGTGTCTGGACTGTGACCAGGTGTGTCTGCGAGCGCGCGGCTACGAGAGCGTTTCGTGGCGAGCTTGGTCAACTTGGACAACGCCCTTGCGTACCGAGTGACCCGACCTCCGGTGTGAAACCCCGGAGGTCGGTCCCAGCGAGCCGGTCAGCCATCACCGGCGTGGGCAGTTTGTTATCGGTTCTTCTTCCACCTGTCTAAGGACTTGGTGAAAGCGTCGATCTCGGGGAAGGCCGTAGCGTATTCCTGGAGGACCTCGATGGCTTTGTCGAGTTCATCGTCCCTGCGAAGCTGCCGAGCCCGCCGTTGCACCGCTCTGTGAAGCTTGATCGAGGTTGCGCGCGCTTGCTTGTCATTGCGGTTCTTCTCGATTTCGTACGCCCGACGGTAGTGAGTCGCGGCAGTCGCGAACTCACTTTGTCGGGAGAGGGCGGAGGCGAGGCTCTTGTGAGCGCGGACGTGGTCCTTGTCGATTGAGATGGCCTGACGGTACGCGTCGACAGCATTGTCGAGGCGGTTCTGATCCTGCAGACAGGTACCCAGGTTGTAGGGATAGAGGGCTTCCGTCGGATCGATGGCGATGGCCTCCCGGTATGCGGATTCGGCTGAGGGCAGGTCACGCTTTTGTTGGAGGGCGACACCCAGTTGGTTGTGTGCGCGGGCCACGCGCGGGCCGAGTTCGGTTGCCTTGCGGAGCATCTCGATCGCCGCATCGAGCTTCCCGTGGTGCTGGAGAATCATCCCGAGGTCGATGTGGGCGTGGACGTAGTACAGATGGCGATGCTTGGCCCGGCCGTACGCCGCGATGGCGTCACGGAGAGCGACAGCGGCCTGTTCTCGTCTTCCGAGCTGCTTGAGGAGCGTTCCGAGGTTGAAGTGATACAGAACGCCGTCGGGATCGAGTCGCGTGGCCCGTCGGTAGGCGTCCTCCGCCTCTTCGAACCGACGCAGTCTCCGGAGAATGTGTCCCCGGTTGTGGTGCGCCACGGCGAGGTCGTCGTCCAGCCGTACGGCCTTCTCGTAGGCGTCCAGGGCCCGCTCGAGATTCGTGCGACGGTAGCTGTAGCCCTCCCAGAACCATGCCATAGCGGATCGTGGCCAAAGAGCTCCTAACGTGTCGGCAACGGCGTGTGACGTTGCCTCTTTTCCGCGGTGTCCCACGACGTGGGCGAGTTGGAAGTGGTACGCACGCCTCGGCCTCTCACTCGCGCCGACGGCGCGACGCAGCATCGCCTCCGCGCGTGCGAATGCTGCCTGCCCTTTCTCGGTCCCTTCACCCGCCGATTCGCCCCTTCGAAGAGAGCGAGTGCCCTCGACGAACCAGAGCAAGGCGCTGTCAGGGCGCGGGGCCTGAGCCGCGGCCTTCTCGGCATCACGCCTACGACCGAGGGCCCGATATACATCGGCCTTTACGCTCAAGAGGACCTTCGGGTCCGGCAGCTGACTCTCAGCCTGTTCAAGCGAGTCAAGTGCGGACTGCGGTTGCTTGAGCTTGAGCTGCGCGAGTGCAAGGCCAACCACCGCCTCAGGAACAATCCGCTGCTGGAGTGCGTCCTCGAAGTGAGAGACCGCGCGGACAGCCCGGCCGTGGTGGAGCTCGTACCAGCCCAGCTCGAGCGCCGTCTCCACTCGATCCGTGATTCTGGCCTGGCGCTGGGCTTCGATGTTGGGGAGGTTCGCCCATATGTAGCCGGCCAAGCCGGCGACGACGGGAATGGTGATGATCAATGCGGCCGTCAGTGCGGCCAGCACCGGACGGCGTTTGGCCCATCGTGTCATCCGGCCGAGGGGGCCGACGGCTCGGGCGGCGATCGGGCGAAGCGTGCGTACCGCGGCGAGATCATCGGCAAAGGCGGCAGCGGATTGGTATCTCTTCTCCCGGTCCTTCTCGAGCGCC
>JANQEO010000360.1 GCA_028278325.1 Candidatus Binatia bacterium | reverse complement strand
ACGCCATCAGTCGGCACTCTCCAGTTGCTTCATCACGACCTCCGCAACCAGGGCGGGCTTCTCCATGGGCACGAAGTGGCCGGCTCCGGGGACCTCGATCAACTCGGCCCTGGGAGTGAACTCCATGGCCCGAGCGGCGCGTTCGGCAGTGAAGGTATCGCTGGAGGTGCCGCGCAGGTACACGACGTTTACCTCGATTCGTGACAAGTATGCGTGGTCGAAGCGCACACCGTTCTGGTAGACCTGGGCCTCGAGCCGAGAAGGGCACAACAGTTCGTACTCGCCGTCGGGGCGCTCGAAGGTACCGCGCTCTACGTAGACCCTGAGCGCCTCTTCCGTCCAGGACTCATACGGCGGACGCTCGCTGAGGGATTCGAACAGCTCCTCACGCGATCCCCATACCACCCGGCGACCACGGGTACGCCGGGCAAGGGGGTTCTCGCGCTCGATGAGGGCGCTGTCGTCGAGGTGGTGGAACAGTACCGGATCGATGAGCAGCAGACGCCTGAACCGCTGCGGGTTGTCGGCGGCGACACAAGCCAGAGTCGTGCCTCCACCCGAATGTCCCACCCCCAGGGCGCCGCGCAGATCCAGGGACTGCAGCAGCGCCTCGGCATCGCGGGCGAACACCGGCCACTGATAGCCCGTGTCCGGTTTCGAACTCAGCCCGTGCCCACGCTGATCGAAGGTGATCAGCCGCTGCTCGCAGCCCGACTCTCTCAGGATCCGGATCACCGGCTCCCAGACAGCTCCGAGAAAACCCGTCGGGTGCGCGAAAAAGATCGTATCGCCGCTCCCTCCCCAGTCCGTGACATGGAGGGAAACCTCTCCCGCTCGGTAGATACGCTCTTCCACGATCGCAAGAGCGTGGATATGTTCGCCTGTGGATGCAAGAAGAGGACGCCACAAGGAGCGATCATGAGCACAATCGACGAAATGTTCGGACTGTCGGGACGTGTCGCCCTGGTAACGGGCGCCTCTGCGGGTCTGGGCAAGGAAATGGCCGCTGCACTGGCCCGTGCCGGAGCGGACGTGGCGCTACTGGCGCGACGCCGGGAACAGCTCGACCAAACGGCGGCGGCGTTGACTCGCGATTACGGCGTTCGCTGCATCGCCGTTGCCGTCGACCTCAATGACCGCGACGCGCTTTCCTCCGCCTTTGCCGACGTTGTCGCCGAGCTCGGCGAGATAGACGTACTGGTCAACAACGCGGGTGTGGCGCCGACGGGGCGGGCGGAGAAGCAGTGGCCGGGGGACTGGGATGCCACTCTGTCCCTCAACCTGTCAGCGGTGTTCCAGTGCTGCTTGCTTGCCCGCGAGTCGATGGCGCGCGGCGGCCACGGTGGACGCATAATAAACATCTCGTCCATCTTCGGACGCCTCGGAAGCTCACTGTTTCGTGTTGCCGCCTACGCTGCCGCGAAGGGCGGTGTCGACAATCTCACCCGACAACTCGCGGTCGAGTGGGCCAAGGAGGGCATCACCGTCAACGCCATCGCACCTGCTTGGTTCCGCAGCGAGATGACGGAAGGAAGCCTGGCCCGTGAAGGGGTCGAGGAGACCATGGCATCGGCCGCGCCCATGGGCCGCATAGGGCAGCCCGGCGAGCTCGACAGCGCCTGCTTGTTCCTGGCGGCGCCGGCGTCCAGCTATGTGACCGGGGCAGTGATTCCGGTCGACGGTGGTTACTCGGTGTGGTGAGACAGGGCCATACGTCGCGCCATCATGCGTTCGTAGGCCGCCGGCGCTATGCGTGAAAGGATGTAGGACAGTCGTCCGACCGTCGACAACACCAGCAGCCGACGGCGCCGCATCGCTCCCTTCAACACAGCCGCCGCCACGTCCTCCGGCTTGGCGACCTTGCCCACCATGGTTCGCTTGGCGTCGCCGAGGGCATGCGCCTCGATGTCCGTGTCGGTAAAGCCCGGGCACACCACCATGACGTCGGTATCGGTTCCGATCAGTTCGGCACGCAGGGTATCGAACAGGCCGTGCAGAGCGTGTTTGCTCGCGGAGTAGCCGCTGCGGCCCGACAGTGGTGCGAAGCCGGCTACGCTCGAGATGACTATGACGAGACCGCCGCGCTCGACGAGATCCGGCAATGCGGCCTTGGTGCAATGCAAGGCGCCGAACAGGTTGATGTCGAACACCTTGCGGTAGACATCCACATTCGTGTCGATCATGCGGCCCAAGTGGGTGATGCCGGCGTTGTTGATCAGAATCTCGATCTTACCGTAGGCCTCCCGCACGGCGGCCATCGCATCACGGCAAGCCGTCTCGCTGGTTACGTCACACTCGACGGCCATGGCGTCGATGCCCCGTTCGCATAGCTGATGGGCGGCGGCCTCTGCCGCGGACGCGTCGATGTCGAGCAATGCCACCCGTCCACCGGCCCCGCCGAAGGACTCGGCCAGAGCGCGCCCTATTCCTCCCGCCGCGCCGGTCACCACCACGGTCTTTCCCTGCATCGAACGTTCAGCCGCCATGTCGTGCCAGCCCGGAGCAGTAAAGATCGAAAACCTCGGAAGAGGTCATACGAGGCGTATACCCGAACTCCGCCTTGAGCTTTTCGTTCGCCAGCACCGGGCGGTAGCGAAGAAAGTCCACCTGCTCGGGACCGTAGCGGCTCAGTCCGACAGGTTTGAGCACTGCCAGGAGAGCCTTCACCAGTCCTGCCGGCACGCGCACGTACGGCTTCTTCAAGCGCTCGGCAATCTCGCGCAGGGAAACCACCCCGTCACCCGCAAGGTTGTATATCCCTTGCTTGTCGTCGCGCACGCCGAGTGCCAGGCACTCGACAACATCCCTGTCCCAGATGAACACGAAGGGGGTCACGGAACCGGCCATACCCAGCACCCAAGGCTTCTCGAACATCGCCGTGATCTGGTTGGACACGCTCTCGCCGAGAATGGTTCCCGGGCGAAACACCAGCTGCGCCAGGCCGGGGTGGCTTTGGCGGTAACGGGCCAGGTCCTCTTCCACCAGCCGCTTGTGCCGGGAGTAGGGAAACGAATCGTTGCCCCTCAACTCGTCCGATTCCCGCAGCCACTCGGGGTTGTCGGCCCAATATCCGTACGCCGCGCCACTGCTCGTATAGATCAGCTTGCGGACTCCCGCCGCCACACAGGCTTCGAGCACGTTGCGGGTTCCAAGCACGTCGACGGAATACTCCATGTCCGCCGTGCTTCCTTTGCCCGGGCTGACGATGGCGGCCAGATGCACCACGGTGTCGGCTCCGCAGTCGCGCATGACGTCGGCGATCGAGGGATCGCGGACGTCGCATACACGGTAGTCGACCCCTTCGATAGTTTGCTCCTCTGCAACCGGCCTGACGTCCGTGGCAACGATGCGCCCGAGCAAGGCGGGCTCCTCGGCCAATCGCTCGACCAACAAGTGTCCTATGTAACCGGACGCACCGGTGACCAGAACGGACCCGCTCACGCCGATTCCGCCTCTTCGCAAAAGCGTCTAGAGCGCATCCGCCTCAGCCGCTCGGCTCGAGGTGCATGTCCTTGAACTTCTTGAGCTTGGGCGCCCACATGTGGGCCACCCGGTCGACGTCGACGTGGATGACCGACGGCAGCCCGCTCTGCTTGGCCCTCTCCAGCGCGGTAGGCAACTCGGACAGGGTCGAGACCCGTGCTCCGAATCCGCCCATGGCTTGAGCCAACAGGTCGAAGCGTATGGGCCCGAGATCCGCGTTGATGGTCTCTTCCGGCCCCAGTGACTTGCGAACCAGAGTCTTGAGCGGCTTGAGCGCGAACTGCTGGTTCATCTTCACCATGCCCCACTGGCGATCGCACAGGACTATCCACGTCACCGGCAGCTCGTTGCGAACAGCCGTCTCTACTTCCTGAGGATGAAAACCCATCGCCCCGTCGCCGATTATGCAGTAGACCTGCTTTTCCGGGCGCGCGACCTTGACGCCCAGGGCCTGGCCTACTCCCGCGCCCAGCATCCCGAACTTGAAGGTGGACAACAGCGAGTGCGGGCTGCGGCATTCATGATAGAAGTTCGACCAGATGACCGTGTTACCACCGTCGATCACCAACACGGCATCGTCATCGAAGAATTCCTGGCAAACACGAGGCACTTCACCGGGGTGCACTCCCTCTTCGGGCTCGCCCAGTTTCTTGTCGAGGGCTGCACGCTCCGCGACCTTGGCTTTGGCGATCTTGGCGACGAAGCTCTTGCGGGCTTCTGCTATCTTCCCCTGGCGCGCTTCGAGTTTGTCGACGAGAACTCTCAGAAAGGATTTGATATCGGCAAGCACGGCCAGGTCCACCGGCCGGTTGAGGCCCAGGATCTCCTCGTCGATGTCTACCTGTATGAACTTCTGCTCGGTGGGGCGACGCCAGTACGGGGCTTTGCCCCACCAGTCGGTCTCGCCGACTCGTGAGCCGAGTACGAGGACGAGATCGGCCTCATTGTGGACACTGTCGTTGAGATCCACGTAGGGCATCGGCACGGAAAGGTCGGACCGCTCAGAAAGCACTCCGCGCGCGCCCCAGCTCGTGGTTACCGGCGCCTGCAGCAGGCCTGCGGTGCGCGAAAGCTCCGCGCATGCGTTGGCATGGATGACGCCGCTGCCCGCGTGGATCACCGGTTTGGACGCAGCGTCGATCAGTTTGACGGCCTCGTCCACGTCAGCCGGCGAGGCTGACAACTCGCGTGCGAGGCGGTAACGCTCGGGCTTGTGAACGGCCACCGGGCCGGTGGACTTCCCGTTCATCAGATCTTCGGGGATGTCTACATGCACAACCCCCGGCCGGCCTTTGTGGGAGATTCGGAACGCACGTCGCATTAACTCCGATATACGACCGAACGACGGCACGGCACCGCTCCATTTCGTCATCGGCTTGGTAACCGCAACCTGGTTGAAGTACTGGAAGGTCCCGCCGCGGTCCGGATAGCCGATACCGACGCGCCTGGTGCTGGTGATGAGAAGGACCCGGTTGCCCTCTCCGTTTTCCACCGCGACTCCCGGCAACACGTTGGCAACGCCCGGCCCGTTGCTCGCAATGCACACGCCGAGCTTTCCGCTCATGCGCGCGTAGGCGCCGGCCATGTGAGCCGCGCTGCTTTCGTGACGCGGCGTGATGAGCCGGATACCGTGCTTTCCGAGCGAGGAATAGAGCCCGAAATAAGTACCGTCGATGATTCCGAAGACTACTTCGACGCCCTCGGCTGCGAGATGTCGGGCGACGAGTTCGCCCCCGGATATTGAAGCCACCTGTGTCCCTCCCTGCGGCGGGACCGACCCTAGCAAAGAATCACATGCAAGTGCCAGCGCGCACCGGCTTCCATCGGGCGGCCGGTGCGCGCAACGGTGACGTCGGCCTCAAGGTACGACGGGGGGATCCACGTCGTCGAAGAGCAGAGTCGGGGTCGCCGAAGCGGGTCCGGCGACCGACAGCGTATAGGTTCCCGAAGAACATCCCAGGCTGGTGTCGGCCGAGACCATCAAGAAGTGGGGTCCCGAGGTCGGCAGGTGACGTTTGAACTGCTGGCAAGTCCCGCCGCAGGTGCTCGGCAGGGGGCAGGTCGAGCTCGTCACGGAAGTCTCGGCGATCGGGGTGGTTCCGTCGGGCCCGATGAGGGTCAGTGTAGGATCGAGGTCCGATGAAGTGTCGGCCTGGGAGGCACCGGTGCGCACGCGCACCCTGATCTTGTCGTCGGCTTGCCCGTTGATCTGCCAGATGTCGGCCCTGCCCGCCTCGAGCTGACCTTTGACCTTGTGGACTACCGGGATACCGGGAAATGTGTTGGCCAGGCCGAGCACCTGGACGGCCTCGCCCGCGCGTGGGGAAAGCAGGCCGCTTATCTCGTCGGTGAGCGCATTCTCCAGCGGCCCGCCGACACAATCCATCAGCTCGAGCAGATTGCACTCGTAGCTGGGGTTGAGTGCCAGGCAACCGGCGTTGAGGGCGGCGAAGTTCAATCCGGGAGTTTCCGCGCCGCACAGCTCCTCGGTGGTCAGCTCCGAGCACTTGGCGAATATTCCGTCCTGCTTCTTGAGTTCGAACGCGACGATGCGCTCAGCCTGCTTGTCGCACTCTTCGTCGGCTTCGGCCATGCACGTCTCGAAAGCCGGGTTCGACTGAGGATCTTCAGGATCGCAGCAAGGTGGAGGGTTGGTGTCGCAGGGCGGACCGTAGACCCCTTGCTCGCACTGAATCTGACACTCGGTCACGGCAGTCGTGCACTTGAGAGTGGCTTTGATCGTACGGTTGGCGAACTGGGCCCCTTTGCGGGCGAACTTCTTCTGACATCGTACCAAGTCGGCGATGTCGGCCTCTGCCATCGGAGCTGCCATCCCTGCTGTAAGGATCGTCGCGATGGAAAGCGACAAAAAGATTCGGAGCATGATCTCCCCCTCTTGCGCGGCCGAGACAAGCGCGGCCGCAACAGTCTATGGGAGGATCGTGCCACGCTGCCTCGAGCACTGACAAGGGGAAAAATTACGGGCCAGAGCAGCCTCGAAAAGCGGCCGCGACAGGAGCGCGAGGAATCCGAGTTCGGTTGCTTAGAGGCGGGTTGTTGCGACCGCGACCGTGTCGTCCCCGGTCCAGCCGCGATCGGGCCAACTGACCGTGCGGTAACCGACGGCGCCCTTGGACTTGGCCATATAGCCACGGGAGGGCTCTACCCCGCACATGAGAACTGTCATCGCGCCGGGCCGATTCATGAAGCCGGCGATGTGTCCGGAGTGCTCACCCTCACCCCAGTAGATGTCGGCACGTCCCGGTCCTTTGATGGCGGCTCCGGAGTCGTGGTTGAACATGAAGCGGCCGAATCTTTCCCAACGCAGCAGGTTGCCGCGTTCGTCGAGCACCGGCTTGTCGCTGCTGACGTAGACGACGGCTCCGGGAGGAACATAGGCTTGGTCCGTTGCCAAGGAGCGGCCGGCAACCAGCGGAACGCCCAGGGATCCCACGGGCCCCTCGTTCGCCGCCAAGGAAACGCTGCGGAAGAAGATGTAGCGAGGATTCCGGAACAGTATGTCTTCGCGCAGGTCCGGGTTGGCCGTAAGGAATGCCCTTATCGCGCTCGAGGAACCCTGGCCGGCGCCGATGATCCCCTCGTCGAGCATGTATCTGCCCACACTGTTGTAAGGCATCCCGTTGCTGGCGGCGAAGTTCACCCTGAGGACGCCCCCGTCCTCCAGATGAAGCCGTCCCGAACCTTGAACATGCAGGAAGTAGAGAGCTACCGGGTCGTCCACCCAGGCCAGCTCCAACCCTTTGTCCTCGAGCATGCCCCTGCCGTCGATGTCGGCCCTGGTGAGATACGGCATTAGCTCTCGCCCGCTTACATAGCCGTGAAAGCGGCGTCCGTCTTCGGGAAAGAATCTGAACAGCCTGACCAGGGTGAGATCGTCGGGCTGCTGGTAGATGGGGAACTTGAACCGCTCATCGGGTTCCAGGCTGGCCCTCAGCACCGGCTCGTAATAGGCGGTGAAGCGGTTTTCGCCCAACCCGCTGCGAGGTGCGTACGCTTTGCACTCGCGGGCCAAGCGCTTGTTGACCTGTGACGGGTGGGTGGTCTCGACGATGTCCATGAAACGGCGGACGCTGTCGGACAACTGGTTGAAGTCGTATACATCGTCCCCGAGAGGATAGGCGGCCTTGGGCTTCTGGGTGGCGCCGTAATAGCGCAAGCTGGCTTGGGCGCCGCGCTTGAGTCCCGAGGTGTCGAGATCGTCGCCGGAGAGGAATGCCCGCGAGAGCGCTCTATAGGGAGGGGACGGCGGTGCTTGGACGCTGACGCGGATACCGTAACAGCCCTGCAAAAGGGCCGAGATGATCACGATCGCCGCCGCCCTGGTCCGCCACACCTTCACTTGTCCACTTCCGTTATCGGGCGACTCACGCCTGACGTCTAACATTCAATTCTGGAGATCGACTTCCGTAAGTCAACACAGCAAGCGCGAACTTTCGTTCAGATGCCGCCACTGTCTCCGTAGACGCGCTCACATTCCTGCAGCGCATCGGCCGCCGAACAACCCAAATCCGCTTTGGCAAGCTCGTCGCCCAGTGCCGACAGCAACCGTCGAACATTCGCGGGCCTGCTCGACTCGCCCATGAGCCCAATTCGAACGACCTTACCCGCCAGCGGTCCCAGGCCGGCACCGATCTCTATGCCATGGTTGTTCAATAATGCGCGACGCAACGCGGCGTCATCGATGCCTTCGGGTACGGTCACGCTGTTGAGCATCCACAGCCGGTGGCCTTCCTGGGCTGCAAGCTTCAGGCCCAACGCGCTCAAACCGGCCGCAAGCGCCTCATGGTTGCGACGGTGCCTGGCGAATCGTGCCTCCAAACCTTCTTCCTCGATGATCTCCAACGCCTCGCTGAGCGCATAGATCATCGAGACGGGCGCCGTGTGATGGTAGACGCGCCGTTCGTCGAAATAAGCGCCCAGCAGGCCGAGATCGAGGTACCAACTGCGAGGTGGTTGCTCTCTGCTACGAACGATCTCCAAGGCTCGCTCGCTGACGGTCAGCGGCGAGAGGCCCGGAGGGCAGCTGATACACTTCTGCGTTCCACTGTAACAAAGGTCGATTCCCCAGGCGTCAACTTCTAGCGGACAGCCCGCCAAAGACGTGACTGCGTCCACCAAGAACAAAGCGCCTGCTTCACGCGCCAGCCGTGCGCTTTCCTCAAGCGGCTGCCATGCGCCGGTGGACGTTTCCGCATGCACCAGCGCCACGAGCTTGGGCTTCGAGCAAGCAGAGATCGCCGCACGTAGGTCGTCGGGTTCGACTATCCGGCCCCAGGGAGCCTCCGCACGCTGGACACGGGCGCCGAGCCGGCTGGCTACATCGCACATGCGAGTCCCGAATACGCCGTTCACGCCTATGACGACCTCGTCACCGTCACTGATCACATTGGCGAAACAGGCTTCCATGCCCGCGGAGCCTGTCGCCGAGATCGGCATGGTCAGGCGGTTGGTCGTGCAAAACAGCCATCGAAGCCTGTCCTGGACGCTGTCGAGAAGTTCTAGAAAATACGGATCCAGGTGACCGACCAGAGGTTCGGCCATGGCTTGGAGTACGCGCCGGTGGACCATCGAGGGGCCTGGGCCCAATAGCAGTCGCTGAGGTACCGATTTGCGCGCCATCTTGGTCGCTCACTGCATAGGTGGTGGTCGCTCTCAAGACAACCGGCGCAGAGTCGTATAAATGGATGCCGGACAAGCTGCCGTGGCCCTACCTCATCACATTAGAAAGAAGCTGCGCGCCATCGTCGGCGCCGACGCGGTCATCGAGGAGAAATCCGGGCTGCATGTCTACGAGTGCGACGGCTACACCCTGCAGAAAGCCAGTCCCGAGATCGTGGTACTGCCGGCCGACACCTCGGAGGTGAGCCGGGTACTGGCTCTGCTCTCATCCAACGGCGTGCCCTTCGTGCCGCGTGGCGCAGGCACCGGCGTAAGCGGCGGATGCCTGCCTTTGGAAATTCCCGTGATGCTCGGCACCAGCCGCATGAGGCGAATACGCAGCATCGATCTTCCCAACCGGCGCGCAGTGGTCGAAGCGGGCGTCGTAAACCTCTCGGTCAGCCGGGCCGTCGACGATGAGGGCTATTACTACGCGCCGGACCCGTCGAGTCAGAGCGCATGTTCGATAGGCGGCAACGTTGCGGAGAACTCAGGCGGCCCTCACACACTCAAGTACGGGGTGACGGTCAACCACGTACTCGGACTGGAACTCGTTCTGCCCGACGGAGAAGTGATCAACCTCGAGCGTGGTGACCAGGAGACCGGTTACGATCTGGTCGGCGTGGTGACCGGCTCGGAGGGAACCTTGGGTGTGGTGACGGCAGCCACCGTACGTCTCAACGTAAAGCCCCAGAGCATTGCGACGCTGTTGGCCGTGTTTCCTGACATTACGACGGCCAGCCGTGCGGTTTCGGCGATCATCGCCGACGGCATCGTGCCCGCGGCTCTGGAGATGATGGACGGACTCGTAATCCAGGCGGTGGAGGATGCTTACGGTTTCGGCTTTCCGCGCGACGCTGGAGCAGTGTTGATCGTCGAGCTCGACGGCTTGGAAGCCGGCCTCGACGCCTTGTGCTCGAGAGTGAGTGAGGCCTGCCGAAGCAAGGGCGCAAGCGAGGTTCGCAGAGCCGCCGACGAGAAAGAGCGCGACTTGTTGTGGAAGTCACGCAAGCGAGCCTTCGGCGCAATGGGCAGACTTGCGCCCGCCTACTGCACTCAAGACGGGGTGGTCCCGCGCAGCCGCCTTCCCGAGATCGCCGAGCGAATTGCGGAAGTCGGCAAGCGTCACCGGCTGCGAATCGCCAACCTGATGCATGCCGGCGACGGGAACATCCACCCTTTGCTTCTCTACGACGACAAAGACGAAGATGAGGTCGCACGCGTACTGACCGCTAGCGACGAGATACTGGAAGCCTGCCTGGCGCTCGGAGGCTCCATCACCGGCGAGCACGGTATCGGCGTGGAGAAGCTCGGCCTCATGTCTTCGGCTTTCACCGACGAGACTCTCGATGCCATGGCGGACCTGCGCAGCGTGTTCAACGGAGACAACCTCTGTAACCCGCACAAGCTCCTCCCCAGCGATCGACAGTGCATCGAGATCCGCCGTCCGCGCGTGCGAGGGGGCGGCTGATGTCGGCAACGGGCTTTCGAGTCGGCGGGTTGCAGCCCACACGCACGGTCGAGGCGGCGACGACCCAAGAGGTGACCGACGTCATCCAAGCGGCCGGCCGCGAGCGGCAGGCCATCGTCGTCTGCGGTGGCGGAACCATGCTCGAAACCGGGAACCCTCCCGACAGATACGACGTGGAACTGCGACCGGTCATGGCCGGAATCAAGGAATTCAGCCCGGACGACATGACCGTGACCGTAGAAGCGGGATCCACCCTTGCCGAACTCAACGGTGCTCTGGCCGACCACGGGCAAAGAGTGGCGCTCGACGTTCCCGAGGATGACCGGGCAACGATCGGCGGGATTGCATCCGCCAATGCTGCGGGCGGATTGCGTTACGCCTACGGCACGCCTCGCGATCTGATCCTGGGAATGACGGTCATCGATGGTCGTGCAAGGCGTCTCGTACTCGGAGGCAAGGTCGTCAAGAACGTCGCGGGCTATGACCTGGCCCGCCTGCTGTCGGGGGCCTACGGCACCCTCGGTGTCATCACCGAGCTCACACTCAGAACCCATCCGGTCGCCGAATCGACACAGCGGCTCGTATTCGACTTCGACCGTGTCGAGCAAGCGGACGAGGTAAGAGCCGCCATCTATGCAAGCGGTTTGCCTCTGGCGGCTTTCGACCTGGAGGCCGAGCACAGCGGCAATCGTGAGCGTTGGTCCATCGCTGTCACGGTCGAGGGAAGTCCCAGCGAAGTCGAGCATCAGCGGTCACGCCTGGCGGAGTTGGCGGGAGCAGCACCAAAGGACGCCGGCAACGGCGGTCGTGAGCTCCGAAGACCGAGTCGTTACGAGTTTGCGGCGCGCGCCACCGTCCCACCCGATCGCTTGCTGCCCCTAGCCTCAACCGTATCCGATCAGCTCGACGAAGAGAGCCGGCGCTTCCTCCACGGGCATCTGGGCAGCGGCATCCTGCGTTTCCGCTATCTAGGCGAAGACGCCGGCAGCGCCGTGTCTACACTGGAAACCGTCCGTGCCTGCTGCCGGAAAGAAGGCGGGAGCCTGATCGTCGAGGACCGTTGCAGCCAGCTGCACGGTGTCATCGATGCCTGGGGACCTCCGCCGGCCGCGTTGCCACTGATGAAGGGCCTCAAACGGAAGTTCGACCCGGCGAACATACTCTCGCCCGGTCGCTTCGTCGGAGGAATCTGAACCGATGGAACTGGGCCTGCCATGCGTGCACTGCGGACTATGCCTCGACAAGTGCCCCACCTACCGTGACTCCGGGGAGGAAGCGGAATCACCGCGCGGGCGGATATACATGATGGAGGCGGTCAAAAACGGCGCCTTGACGCTGGATGCAGACGTCGCCGCTCATCTGGACAGCTGCCTTGGATGTCTGGCCTGCGAACCTGCTTGTCCTTCCGGGGTCGAGTTCCACCGCCGCATCGAGGAGTTCCGTCCCGGTCTTCCCCTGGCCGCGCTGACCCGTGCATGGCGTCGAACGATCGCCGCAGCGATGCGTCGGCCTTATCTGACTTCAGCAGCCCTCGCCGCCGCCTCCACCCTGGATGCCGTGGGCCTGCGCAGGCTGCGGCGGCGCCTTCCCGGGCTGGGGTTGCTGCCCGGGAGATCTGCTACCGTGCTACAACGTGACCGCGTCCAAGAGCCCGCCACTCCGCGACTAAAGGTCGCCCTGCTGGCCGGATGCAGCGCCGATACCGTCATGCCCGAGATCAACCGGGCCGCGGTCGAGGTGCTGCACAGAAACGGGGTCGCGGTGCGGATGATCGGCGGCGGCGCCTGCTGTGGGGCACTGCCCCTCCACGAGGGCGACACCGGCACCTTCCAACGGCTGGCCCGAACGCTTACAGCCAGACCCGAACTCGAGGATGTCGACTACGTCGTCTCGACTGCGGCCGGCTGCAGCGCGACGCTGGGCGAGTATGAACACTTGATCGGAGGAGATGGCGCCGCGGTCGCGGCCAAGACGCGAGACATCTGCGAGTTGCTCGTCGAGATCGGTTTCGATACCCCCATCCCTGCAGCGAGCTCCGAAGGCACAGTCGCCTACCACGACGCCTGTCACCTACTGAACGTGCGTGGCGTCGCGGAAGCGCCGAGGGCCGTCATCCGAGCAGCAACCGGCGCCACCCCCGTCGATGTGGGGGAAAACGACATCTGTTGCGGCAGCGCCGGGTCTTACAACCTGCGACATCCCCGTATCGCGACACGGCTTGCACGGCGCAAGGCGGAACTAGTCGCTAGATCGGGAGCGTCTACGCTCGCCGCCGGCAATGCCGGCTGCTTGCTTCAGATCGCCAGAGCCTGCGACATGGCAGGGATCGAGATGCGCTGCCGTCACCCCGTGGAGTTGCTTGCCGAAGCGTATCGCCGCGGTTGATCAGCCGCGGCTGGAACTGCCGCTTACGGGCCAATCGATCGCGTCTATGCGAGCCTCGAGACTGCCCAGCTTGTCGGCCAATTCATAGACCGCCCCGCGAGCCTCGTGCTGGCTCAACGCTCGCATCGCTTGCTCCAGCTCTCCGACCCGCGCCTGCAATAGTATGAGCTCCTGCCTGGCACGCTCGCGCGCGAGGGTCTCGATCATGGTTTCGATGTCGTCGAAACGCTGGTCGAAGTCGGCCAGTGCACCCGTCGACGCAATGCCCATACTCGCATACACGTCCTCGAGCCACGGTGCCGGACTGAAGTATCCGGCCAGATCTTCCGTGCCGTCGCGCAGGCTACCGAGCAGGCGGCCTGCCCTCTTGGCTCCCGACGCCATGGCGTCACCGACGAACTCGCGAGCGCTTTCTAGATTGGAGGTGACTCTGCGCGCAAGATCCCACACGAGGGGCTCCGATGACGCTTCGAGATCAACCGAGGTGTCCTTCCCTTCCATCACCCCATCCTCCTACTTACCCATCAGTTTACACACCCGAGGGGCAGGCGGGCAACTCCGGCGCTACATACTCACACCCAGTCGAACGAGTAAGTCTTGAGAATGAGCCACACTGCCGATCCGACCTCGAGCGAGAGTTCTTGGACGCTGCTTGCCGTAAGCTCCACACAGATCGGCTGACCCACGTCCACGGATACGATCCAGTGATCGTGGAAGCGGGTCATGGCGGCAACCGATCCCGGCAGAGCGTTGCGAGCCGACACGCCCGACAGCTGCTGGCGCGCCACCATGACGTCGCGCGGACTGATCGTCACCGTTCCTGTCTCACCGATCTCCAGCTCGCACCTGGGTAACTGTAGCGTAGCGGGTCCGAGGTTGGCACGCGTGACATCGTGTTCCGCGTCGTGAGAACTGATCTCCACGTGCAGATGGTTACGGAAGCCCAAGCGGCTTGCGAGTTCGAAGGACTCGGCGTCGGCGGTCATCTCGGCCATGGTTCCTTCCGCGACGACCCGGCCGCCGTC
>JANQEO010000357.1 GCA_028278325.1 Candidatus Binatia bacterium | reverse complement strand
TCTTCGTGGTTGCGGTTGTGGAAGGTTGGGGTGCTGGCTGTTGTCGGGCTTGTGATCGCTATCGGGCTTGTTGCCGGTGGGTCTGGTGACCGGGTGGTTAGCGCGGTTGGCGCTGATGTGGTGTCTGTGTCGAGTGGCGACTGGTCCAGCGGTTCGACGTGGAGCTCGGGCTCTGTGCCGCAGCCGGGGCAGTCGGTCGAGGTAGCGGCGGGTCACAGGGTGATCTTCGATGCCGATCTGACGAACGCTGGCATCGGCAAGCTGGACATCTTCGGCACGCTCGACTTCTCTCGTGATGTGAGCACCGT
Organism: Candidatus Binatia bacterium; assembly: GCA_028278325.1. Lineage (GTDB taxonomy): Bacteria > Desulfobacterota > Binatia > UBA1149 > JAJCZL01 > JANQEO01. Next base: position 1,024 of record JANQEO010000357.1, on the reverse strand, counting down.
GCTCGAATCACGCGGCAATGTGGTGGTACGAGACGGTGGAGAGCTGCTTATCGGAGCGCAGTCGAACCCGATCCACCCGTCTATCACGGCGAAGATCGTCTTCGACGTGGCCAACAACTCTCAGTTCGTCGGCGGAGCCTTCTTCGAGGAGTCTGACACAGGGCTCTGGGTCTTCAACGGTGGGCGCTGGGAGTCGCACGGAGCTCCTGTAAGCGTGCCCTGGACCAAGCTCGCGGCTCCTGCAACGGCAGGGTCGATATCGATCATCGCAGACGGTGACCTCTCAGACTGGCAGGTCGGCGGCGACGTCCTGATCACGGCAACGGGCAACAACATCCCCACCGGTGACGGAGCCCTCGGGCACACCACCTTCTTCACAGAGGACGAAGAGCGTGTTGTAACGGCCGTCACGCCGCTCGGCGACGGTACGACTCGCATCGACCTGAACGCTCCCCTCTCCTTCAACCATGAGGGATCAACCGATCCTGAGGCGCCGCGCGGCGAGATCGCGCTGCTGACCAGGAACGTCATCGTCACATCGAAGACCGACCAGCGCGCCCACACGCTCTTCATGTATGGCGGGCTCGGCGTGCCGACCTTCACCCAGTTCAAAGGACTGGGACCCAAGGGCGTCTTCGGACGCTACCCGGTCCACTTCCATCTGCTCGCCGAGACCTCGGTCGGAAGAGTCGCCCGCGGCAACGTGATCTGGGACTCGCAGAACCGCTTCATGGTGGTGCACAACTCGCTCGGCGTGACGCTGGAGGCCAACGTCGGCTACCGCGGCATCAGGGGCGGGTTCTGGCTTGAGTCGACCTTCGCCGGTGAGATGGGGCCGAGGCCGCGCGGTAACTCCATCATCGGCAACCTGTCTGTCAAGAACACGGGAAAGGACAACCGTGACGGCAGGATGAAGGCGATCCACGCCGAGCGGGAGAACTCGTACCTCAACAACGTCGTGACGAGCCTCACCGGGACGACCCAGGTCTCCGGATACGGCTGGCCAGAGGGTGGCATCCTCTCC
>JANQEO010000325.1 GCA_028278325.1 Candidatus Binatia bacterium | reverse complement strand
CTAGCTAGTTTGGCACCGGGGCAGCGCTCCCGACCCGCGAATGCGGGAAACGGTGTACGGTCGGCCCGTCGGCATCGAGGTCGGGCGTGCTGTGGTGCTCAAGCCCGGTAGCTAGTTGGACCCGGGACCCTCCGTGGACCCCGTATTGTGTCAGAGCCGAAGAGCTCGGAGCACGTTCCTTAGACTGTATGACATCGAGGGTCCCTCGCCGGCGTCAGGAGGCGACGTGGAGGTACTTCACCCCCAATGCGCGGGACTCGACGTACACAAGGCGACCGTGGTGGCATGCGTTCGGTGTGCAGTCGACGGTGACGTGAAGACGGAGACGCGCACGTTCGGAACGACGACGAAGGCACTGCTCGAACTGTCGGACTGGCTGAGCAGCGAAGGCTGCACGCACGTGGCGATGGAGTCGACGGGCATCTACTGGAAGCCCATCTGGCACATCCTCGAGGGAGACTTCGAGCTCGTTCTTGCGAACGCGACCCACATAAAGCACGTCCCTGGCAGAAAGACCGACGTCGGCGATGCCCGGTGGATTGCGGACCTGCTGGCGCATGGGCTGATCCGCGGGAGCTTCGTTCCTCCTACAGAGGTTCAAGATCTTCGGGATCTCACTCGCACCCGCAAACAGCTCGTGCGCGAGGTTGCACGGCACACGCAACGCATCCAGAAGACCCTAGAGGACGCGAACATCAAGATCGTCGGCGTCATCAGCGACATCCTTGGCCAGAGTGGCCGCGCCTTCCTCGAGGCCATCATCGATGGCGAATCCGACCCGGAGAAGTTGGCTGACCGTGCGTCGAAGCGGTTGCGCGCGTCGCGTAAGCAGTTGGTCGAGGCCCTGCGAGGTACAGTGCGGGACCATCACCGGTTCATGCTGCGTCTGCATCTGGAGCAGATCGATTCGGTTCAGCGCACGATCCTCGACATGGAGGAGAGGTTGGGTGAACGCCTCGACCCTTTTCGCGAGCCGATCGAGCTCCTGCAAACCATGCCCGGCGTGAGCGAGACGTCAGCTCGCGTCCTCGTGAGTGAGATCGGCGCCGACATGTCCCGGTTCCCGACCGCAAATCATCTGGTGTCCTGGGCCGGCCTGTGTCCTCGAAGTGACGAAAGCGCAGGCAAACGCCGGTCGACCCGCATCCGCAAGGGCGCGGCCTGGCTCAAGACCGTCCTGGTGCAGTGCGCGTGGGCCGCAATCCGCAAGAAAGACTGCTACTTCCGCGCTCGCTACCATCGACTCAGGGCACGCCGTGGGTCGATGAAGGCGATCATCGCGATCGCCGCAGCGATGCTCCGCGCCGCGTACCACATGCTCACCAAGGCAGAGCCCTACAAAGAACTCGGCCCGGGCCACTTCGACCGCGCGTCCCGTGCCCGCGCGGCGAACAGGCACCTAAGGAACCTCCGGCGCCTTGGTGTCTCGGTCCGCTTGGTCACCGTCGACGATGACCTGGCAGACTTGGTTTCTCCTTAGAGCGGCGACCAGTTTGCGGACCGAGTGAAAGCGTGCAGATGCAAGCACGCCAAGGCGCGATGAGGGAGCGGGTGGGGACCCGCGACCGAGGAGCAACGCCGGCGTGCGCCGCAGATGCGCGGTTTCACGATGGGAGCAAACTG
>JANQEO010000261.1 GCA_028278325.1 Candidatus Binatia bacterium | reverse complement strand
TCGAATACCAAGCTCTTCACCACGGCGGCGGCGCTCGAGTCCCTGGGACCGGGCCACCAGGTCGCGACCCTGGTCTACACCCGTGGCAGAAGGGAGGGGGATCTCTTCCGCGGCGACATCGGGGTCGTGGGCGGCGGCGACCCGAACATCTCGGGCCGCCACCACAGCGGCGATCCCTTGGCGGTGTTCCGGCGTTGGGGCCGCGAGCTCGCGCGCCGCGGCATCCGGACGATCGCCGGCGACCTGTATCTGGCCGGCGGCAGCTTCGACTCGCAGCTCGTCCACCCGGACTGGCCGCGCGACCAGCTGCACAAGTGGTACGAGGCGCCGGTGGCGGCGCTCTCGTTCAACGACAACTGCGTGCTCGTGCGGGTGCTGTCCGGCGCCGAGCCGGGGGCGCCGGCGCGCGTCGCGCTGCTGCCCGACCTGCCCGTGCTGGAAGTTCGCAATCAGGCCTGGACGACGAGCTCCTCCCGCCGCCACCGGGTCTCCATCTACCGCGCGCCGGGCAGCAGCGTCGTCACAGTGTCGGGGGCCTTCTACCGCCGCGCCGAGCCGGTCGAGGCCTGGGTCTCGGTGGAAGATCCAGCCGCCTACTTCGGCATGGCCCTGCGCAAGGCGCTCGTCGAAGAGGGCGTCGAGCTACTCGGCACCCTGCTGCCGCAGGACCACCTGCCGTTCGGCGACTGGCGGCCCCTCACTCAACACCGCTCCGATCTCCTGACGCTGGTCGAGGTGACCAACCAACGCAGCCAGAATTTCTTCGCCGAGAGCCTCTTGAAGCTCCTGGGCCTCGCGCACTGCGCGGACGGTAGCTGGGCGGCCGGGCTCCAGGTGGTGAGCGATTTCATCGCGGGACTGGGGATTCCCGCGGGCAGTTTCCGCCTGGCCGACGGCTCGGGAATGAGCCGCAACAACCGCTTCACGGCCCGCCAGATCACCCACCTGCTCGGCTACATGTTCGACCATCCGCTGAAGCGCGAGTTCCTCCTGTCGCTACCGGCCTCGGGGAGCGAGCACGGCCGCTGGGACGAGCGTCTCGCCGACCCGCCCTATCGCGACAACGTGCTGGCGAAGACGGGGACGCTGCGCAGCGTCTCGACCCTGTCCGGCTACGCGAAAGCGACCTCGGGGCGGGTCTACGCGTTCTCGATCCTGGCGAACGCGGTTCCGAGTGCGTGGGACGCGCGGGTGGCGCAGGATCGGATCGTCAGGGCGCTGATCGACAACGGGTAGTGCGCCGAGCCGTGGCGTGCGCTCAGGTCGAGTTCTTGGCGGGTGGGCCTAGGCTGAGACCAACCGCCGAACGTCCGCGAGATCGATCTCCTTCGCCTGCCAGAGCTCGTACTGCATCTGCAGGTTGATCCACAGCTCCGGCGTCGTGTCCAGCGCCTTCGCCAAGCGATGCGCCATGGCCGGACTGATGCCCGCTCGCTCGTTCACGACCGCCGACAGGGTCTTACGGGTCACTCCGAGAGCCCGCGCCGCGTCCGTGACCGAGAGCCCGAGAGGCTCCAGGTAGTCTTCCCTCAGTATCTCGCCGGGATGAGGTGGGTTGTGCATCATGAGCCTGACCTCGCTAGTGGTAGTCCTCGTAGTTCACGTCGTCACAATCGCGACCGTCGAAGCTGAAGGTGATTCTCCAGTTGCGGTCGACATCGACAGCCCACTGCCCTCGGCGGCCTCCCTTGAGCGGGTGAAGCCGAAGGCCGGGAGCGTCCAAGTCCCGAACACTCGCCGCAGCATGAAGCCGCGCCAAGATCCGACGGATCTTCGGAACGCGACTCGGACTCAACCCCCGCGCATCGCCGGCTTCGAAGAATCGCTTCAGACCGCGATGCTTGAATCCGACGATCACGAGGCAAGTGTAACCCGTAACGGGTCACAGGACAAGACATCTGGCCAGTGTCGAGATGGCGCGGTGCCGAGCGCCGAGCTACTTGACCGGGGTCAGCGGATCAACAGCAGTCTCGCGGAGAGCCTCCTGGAGCTTCTCGCACTCGAGCACTGCGCGGACGGCAGCTGGGCGGCCGGGCTCCAGGTCGAGAGCCACTTCATCGCGGGGCTCGGGATTCCCGTGGGCAGTTTCCGCCTGGCCGACGGCTCGGGAATGAGCCGCAACAACCGCTTCACGGCGCGCCAGCTCACCCGCCTGCTCGGCTACATGTTCGCCCACCCGCTGAAGCGCGAGTTCCTCCTGTCGCTACCGGCCCCGGGCAGCGAGCACGGCCGCTGGGACGAGCGCCTTGCCGACCCGCCATTTCGCGCGAATTGGCGAAGACAGGGACGCTGCGGAGCGTCTCGACCCTGTCCGGCTACGCAAGAGCGACCTCGGGGCGGGTGTATGCGTTCTCGATCCTGGCGAACGCGGTTCCGAGTGCGTGGGATGCGCGGGTGGAGCAGGATCGGATCGTCAGGGCGCTGATCGACAACGGGTGAAAGTGAGATCTGACCGTGGCTTGGATTCAATTGGAACGGCAGCCGCCAGACACGTAGTGCTGACGAATCGTGTCTAGGATGTACCTGGTAATCGAGTCAGTGTCGGAGATTCGCTTTTCAAGGTCTTGGGTGCTGTAGCGACGGCCGATCTCGCCGGGCGTACTCCGGCCGTGCGCTATCGCGTTGCGGTTCTCCACCAACTCGTTGATACGTCCAAGATGCCTTGGTTCCGAGACGATCGGCTCGGCTATCGAGAATACTCTCCAAATGGTCCTGAGCTGATTCGTCCTGAAGTGAGACCCGTCGTTGGGGAAGAGCGTGTCTCGGAAGGCCAGGGCGCCGCTCGTTTCCCTGGCGGCCGAGACCAGCTCGATTCGCTTCTCCCAAGTACGCGCTCGGCCCGCGGTTCCGGCAGAAGTCCAAATTGGATCGAGGACAAGTGCCAGGATCTCACTTCGAAGGTCTGTAGCGCAGATCTGATCCTGACCAAGGGCATCAAGGGCCGCACGTACTGACGAGCGCACGGCGAACTCGTAGATGCCGTACAGAGTGACAAACACTAAACCCTTGCAGGTGGCAGCTTCATTCGTCTGCCCGGGGTCCGATGGCATTACGCGGAGGAAAGCCTCGACGGCGAATATCCGATCAGCTACCTCAGCCGTGGCCAGGCCAAACACCGCTAATGCCCCAGGAACCTATCCCTACAGAACTCGATTCGCCCCTCTACCATCGCCCTGTTGTTTGTTGCGCCGGTAGTGTACGTTCGCAGCTCGTCACAGTTGATCCACTCTCTGATGTCCTCACCGTGGAGCTCATCGATCTCCCTGAGAGCGAGGGCAGCGCCTACGGCGACTCCCTCGTACAAGTTGATCGGTGTGTTCTTCCGGCTTGGCGAACGCACGATTCCGTGCGGCAAGACTCGTGCTAGCTCCCGAAAACTCCGAGAGAAGTCCTCATTCCCTGCTTCGTAGTCGAATGACCCGGCAGCTTCTCGCATGTAGTCATTCAGAAAATCGACAACGCTGTGTACAAAGCTCTTGTAGCGATGAAGAAACGCGAAAAACCGCAAGACGCACTCCTCCCGTGTTCCATCTTTGTCCTGCTTTCGGGTAAGGCGAACGCACTTGCGAAAGCTACTGTTCTCAGCCAGGCGCTCCAGAAACTGATTGAACTCCCCTCGATAGATACATGCGCGGATCTCTTGGTTCGTTAGAGCAACGCCACCCGTATTCAGTCTTTCGAAGAGATCGAACCTCACGACCATGTCACTCTTGTCGCTGAGAGTGACTACTTTGATGGGTCGATGGAAGAACTGAAGCTTGAGGCTGTCCGGCAGGTCTTCGAATCGGAGGCCGTTAAACGCTTGCAGCTTCTCCAGACCCTCAAGGACGAGTGGCTTCTCAAGCGAGAGCCTTTCGCGGGCAATTGGCGTGCCGGCAAACTGGACGAGAGTGCTTAGTCGTTGGACTCCGTCGACCAGTTCCCAAGTGCCATCCCGATTCGTGGCCATGAACAAGCTAGGGACGGGAACTCCGAGGAAGACTGATTCGATCAGGTGAGCGCGCTTCTCGGAGTCCCAGCGGAACTGTCTCTGATAGGCCGGAGCTACGTCGATGGCCCCGGACTCGACCATGGAGATCAACTGCTGGACGATGATGTCGAACGTGTCGAAGTCAACTCGACGTCTTTGACTGTCGAGCTGACTCGTGAGTTCTTGAGTCTTCATACGGCCTCGGAGTTAGAGAATGAGGGGTGATCATTGAGCATTATAGATGCCGAGGCCGGGGAGACGGCACTGGGGTTGGACTACCTGATCAGTAGTACCTTCTCGTTGGCCGGGTAGAGCCACTCGACGCCGCGTTCGGTGATGACCGCGTCATCCTCCAGCGGAATCCGGACCTTCTTGTTGTCCCACTCGGGCAGTGCGGTGTAG
>JANQEO010000250.1 GCA_028278325.1 Candidatus Binatia bacterium | reverse complement strand
CGGCTGGGTGCCAGTGCCTTCAAGGCGATCCCGGGTGTCGGCATGGTGGGCGGCGGGCTCGCCCAGGCCGGCCTCGGGGCAGCCTCGACCTGGGCAGTGAGTCAGCTGTTTCGGAACCACTTCGCCCAGCAGGGCACCCTGGCGGACCTCGACACCGAGGCATCTCTGCCCGCCTACCGAGCCCTGTTCGAGCGAGGAAGGGATGCCGTGCGGTCGCTGAGGCCGCCCCTACGGCGTACGGTGGAGGAGACGACCGCCACGCTCGAACGGCTGGCGCGGCTCCGAGCCGACGACGTGATCAGCGCGGACGAGTTCGAGCGGCTCAAGGGCGAGCTCATGGCGACCGCTTGTTGATCCATGGCTGGACAGGTGGAACGGTGCAAGCAGCGCGAGGTGCTCCCGCCAGCTCGCACGAACCAGGTCATGGCGATCTCCGTGTCCGTGCTACGAAGCCGTCTTCAGGAGCGCTTCGCAATGGGAACGGATCTCTGGATGTTTGCCGAGCGGCTGGAATCCGGGCGCTGGAAGGCGGCCAGTGTCGATGAACAAGGTCAGCCGATCGAGTTGGAGGCAACCGGCAGGAACTATGTGCTGTTCGATCTGCTTGGCGGTCGCTTCGCTGGGGAGTACTCGCAGGGACTCCTCATCGACGCCGCTCGGGGGTTGCCCCCTGACGTTTCTCCCGCGATCCAACGAGAGGCAGAGCCATTCTTGAGAAGGGCTTCCTCCGGGAGGTCCCCTGCAATGGGTGCACCCGGCCCCTTCAGCTGGCTCCTCGTGAGCGAGTCGATCGAGTTCGACTGGACACAGACGATCGAGGTGAGAATGGAGGTCGATCCAAGTCTTGCGACTCTGTTCCGGGATCCGAGCGGACCTCGACCCACGTGGGAGTGGCCGGCGCAAGCAAGCGATGGAGTGGAAGTGGGCTGGCTGGAGCCCTTGTCCTATTGGACCCTCGAGCCCGGGGATTGGGACGAGCTCCGCTCCTACGGCGCACCATCAGAGGTGAGGGTGGTCTTCTGGTTCTCATGAGGCGAGAACGCCCCGAACTTTGGTAACCGATCAAGCTGAAGAGTTGTTGGCGGATCTTGC
>JANQEO010000243.1 GCA_028278325.1 Candidatus Binatia bacterium | reverse complement strand
GCGCCGCGCGCGGCCGAGCACGCTGCTCTTCACATAGCGGAAGTTGGGCTTGAAGCCGGCCTGCCGGAGGTCGTCCGCGATCGCTTCCGCGACGGAGCGCTCGCGGTAGGCCCAGAAATCGAAGGCCAGACCGTCGGGGTAGCCGGCTTCCTTGAGCAGCGCCCGTGACTTGGCGGGATCGAACTCGTACTTCGTGACGTCCTCCGTACAACCGAACTGGGTCGGATGGCAGACGGAATGGATCACCGACGCGGTGCCCTTGACGAGATGCTTGACGATGTTTTCGCGATCGATCGCGTGATTCATCGCCCGACGCACTTCAACTTTGTTGAACGGGCTGTCCTTGGTGGACTTATTCGCCGAATCCATCGAGATGAAGCCGACGCGCATCGACGGCCCGGCGATATGCTGCACGCGCTTGCTGAGGCCGAGCGGCTCCGCCACTTCCGTCGGCACGTTGTACATCCAGTCGATGCCGCCGCTCATGGCTTCCGCCTGCTGGGTTCCCCAGTCTGGGATCGTCCGGAAGACGATATTCTTGATCGCGGGCGTGCCTTTCGGTCCACCCTTGAAGTAATCGTCGAAGCGCTCGAGCACGACCTTCTTCCCGGGGTCGAACTGAACGATCTTGTACGGTCCGACCGCGTTGAGCTGAAGGCTCTGGGCGTCCTTGTTCGCCTTGCCTTCGCCATGATAGGAGCCCTTCTTGCGCAACGGCATGCTGACGGCCGCATCGCGCAATGCCAGCGGATACTGCTTCTTCATGTGAAAGCGGACCTTATAGGGGCCGGTCTTCTCGACCCGATCGAGCCAGCGATTGAGTTTCTTGGTCTGGCGCGATTCGCTTTCCTTGCTCAGCACCCACTCGTAGGTGTAGACGACATCGTCCGCCGTCAGCGGGCTGCCGTCGTGGAACTTCACGTCCTCGCGCAGCACGAAATCGAGCGTCTTTTCGTCGACATACTCGAAGGATTTAGCCACCAGCGGCTCGTACTTGAAGGTCTTCGGATTGACGTAGACGAGACCGTCATCGGTCAGTTGCATGAGGATCAGCGTATGGCGGCTGTTCGTGTACAGGCCGTCCACGTTACGGACCTCGCGTTGTACGGCGGCGGTCAACGTGTCGTCGCTC
>JANQEO010000157.1 GCA_028278325.1 Candidatus Binatia bacterium | reverse complement strand
GTCTTCGCCGCTGCCGGGCACGAGTTCAACATCTTGTCTCCCGTGCAGCTTCGGCAGGTTCTTTATGAGGAACTTGGCTTGTCGACCAAAGGCATCAAGAAGACCAAGACCGGCCCGTCGACCGACAGCGACAGCCTCAGGTCCCTCGGCGACCAACACCCTCTGCCGAACCTCGTGTTGGAGTATCGCGGCATGGCCAAGCTCAAGTCGACCTACGTCGATGCTCTGCCCAGACTCGTCGACGAGAACAGCCGCATACACACGCGCTTGAACCAGACTGTCACGGCGACCGGGCGTTTGAGTTCCAGCGACCCGAACCTTCAAAACATTCCGATTCGCACCGAGGACGGCTCCTTGATCCGAACGGCTTTCGTGGCCGGACGGGGCCGACGGCTGGTCTCCGCGGACTACAACCAGATCGAGCTACGCGTACTCGCGCATCTGTCGGGCGACCCGACTTTGGTGGAGGCCTTCGAGCGCGGTGACGACATTCATGACCGCACGGCGTCGGAACTCTTCGAGACATCTCCCTCCGATCTCACACCCGCGATGCGTCGCGAGGCCAAGGTCATCAACTACGGGATCATCTATGGGATGGGGCCGGTGCGGATGTCACGGGAGCTGGGAATCAGCAGGGCCAAGGCGGGTGAGTACATCGAGCGTTACTTCGAGACCTATGCGGGGGTCCAGGAGTTCTATGCCGCCATGTTAGACGCAGCGCGTCGGGACGGCTATGTTACGACTATTCTGGGGCGGCGGCGCTACCTGCCCGATATCCATGGAGAACACGGGGGGCAGCGGCAGCTGGCTGAGCGTGTGGCGACGAACACGCCCATCCAGGGGAGCGCGGCGGACATAATCAAGCTGGCCATGGTGAGGCTCGAACGGGACCTGACCGAGGCCGGGCTGGAGGCCAGAATGGTCCTTCAGATCCATGACGAGCTATTGCTCGAGTGTCCGAAACGTGAGCTAGATCAGGTGGTTAGCATTACAAAGGCGGCCATGGAGGGGGCCTACGAGCTGGCCGTTCCGGTTGTCGTGGACGTCGGATCGGGACCCAACTGGGCCGAGGCCCACTAGGCCTGCGGCGGGCGGTTTTTTCCTGAATAATAGGGGTTTCGACGCCGTCTAGAGTTATTGGTATGGAGCCACGTACGTGCAACATGGGGACGACGAACTGGTTGCTCGGGCTCGAAACGGGGATCGTGGGGCTTACCAAATCCTCGTCGAGCGCTACCAACGACGGATACTCTCCGTCGTCGTCGGTATGGTGCGCAATCCGGACGACGGGCAAGAGATCGTTCAGGAAACGTTCATCCGCGCCTACCGGAGCCTCGCCAACTTCAAGGGCGATTCCTCGTTCTACACGTGGCTTTACAGAATTGCGGTCAACCTTTCGATCGACTTCCAGCGCAAGGCCGGCAAGCGGACTCTCGTCGAATTCGACGAGGGCAATGCCTCACAGCAGGATCCCGGAGCCATCGGCGCTGGTGGGTACGGATCGGAAGACCCCTTCAAGAGGGTAAGGGACAGGGAGCTCGTCGGGAAGATATTCGAGGCGATAGAAGGATTGACGCCCGATCACCGGGCCGTAATACTTCTGCGCGAGGTCGAAGGCCTTTCCTACGAAGAGATAAGCCAAGTGCTTGATTGTTCTATGGGCACCGTGATGAGCCGTTTGCACTACGCCCGAAAGAAACTCCAGTCGCGCCTCAGCGAGGTGCTCTAAGCGGAGGTCGGTTGCAGGCATGGATTGCGCTCACTTTGACACTCTTCTCGATTCCTACCTCGACCGCCGATTAGGCAACGGCGAGTTGACCTCTTGCGAGAAGCACCTCGTCGACTGTAGCGCATGCCATGAGATAGTAACGGCTCAGCAGGAAGCGCGAGCACTCCTTTCAACGGCTGTAACCGAAACGGTTACACCCGTTGACGTTTCTGGCATATGGAAGAACGTCGAAGCGTCCCTGGAGGGCGAGTTCTCGACGGCAACTGCCCCCGTCTCCGAGCCCGCGCTGTCCGCTCTGGGTAAGCGAGTATTCGGCGGTATTCGTGGACGGCTGGCGATGCCGACGTGGCGCCCCGCGGTATGGGGCGGCGCCTTGGCGACAGCCGCGATCGCTTTATTCCTGTTGTCACCGCAGGAAGAGCAATCGCGGGTGTCGCCGGTGGTTTCCAGGTCGGCCGGCGTCCTCGATGCGAGGATGAGCGAGTCTTCGGAGGCCGGCTCGATTACCCCGGCGTCCAACTCGAATTACTCGTCGGCCCCGGCGAGGGTTGCGGCGCTGGAAGCTGCCTCCGGCCACACGGTGGCCACCTGGGTGCAGCCGCGAACCAATGCGAGGGTGATATGGGTCGCATCGAGTGAAAACTTCGGAGTGACCCGAGCGGGGTACTGAGGCCATGCAACGGACGGCGGGTTTGGTCTTCATCGGCAGCTTGGCTGCCATCGTCGTCGGCGCGGGAACGGCCGCCGCGGCCGATCAGCCAGTCGGTTCCATCCACGTCTCGGCCGTGCTCGCCTCCAACGAAGGGCGCGGCTTCGATCCCGAACTCCAGGAACAGCGCAAGATTTTGAGGCGTCTGCCCTACAAGAAGTATCAGCTCTTGAGGCACACTTCGCATCCGCTCAAGGCCGGTGATCAGTACGGCATAGATCTGCCCGGCGGACGCCATCTGCACATGACGGCGATAGATCGCGGTCCCGACTACGTCATGCTGCGGCTCATACTCAACGAGCACAATCGTCCAGTGGTGAGCACGGACGTCAAGATAAACGACGACTCCATACTCCTTCTCGGTGGTCCCAAGGACAAGAAGGGGACCTTGGTCATCACCATCGGTTCCGTCGTCGACCGCCGGAAAATGGGTCCTCCGCTGCGCTCCAACCCTAGCCGCGAGGTGGTCCCGGCCGCCCGGGCCGAGTAGCCGGGCCAAGGTGCTGACGCATGGCTGAGTTCCCGGAGTTTCCCTGGTCCATCGACGAGATCATCGACCGGATGGGCGATCAGTTCAGCAGCTTCTTCGACAATCTTTCCACTGAAGGTGAACAGACCGGGTTTTCCAACCTGCTTTCGCCTGTTGCCCCCTACAACAGCTCTGCCGCGCTCACGCCTTTGGTGACGGTTGCGGGTGTGATCAGCTTGCTGCTGCTGTCGGGTGTGGCGCTGGGAGCGTTTGCCACGCTCCTCACCACGCTGCTCGCTGTCTACTTCCTGCTGACGGAAGTGTTCGGTTACGACGTCCAGTTGGCCCAGCCCTACACGGCGGCCTGAAGCCGCGACGCACGAGCCTTTCTTACAGCGGGGTCGGTGAGTACCCGAGCAGCGGCCAGTAGACGTTCACCGTCACGTTGAACACGATCCAGGCGATGAGTCCCATGAGCATGCCCGGAACGATCAGGTCCCTGAGCCGGAGATAGCCGGAAGAGTAGGCTATGGCGTTCGCCGGCGTGCCTATCGGAAAGGCGAACGCCAGGCCGGCCGGGATCGCCACGACGGGCGCGAGGATGGCCATCTGCATGCCTACGTCCTCCGCGATACCCAGCCCCAGGGGCATCATCAGCGCCACTACCGCCGAGTTGCTCATGGCCTCGGTGAGAAGCCACGTCGACCCTGATATCGCCATGATCACGAGCGCCGGTGAGTTCGCCCACTCGCCGATCAGGCCGTGAGCGATCCAGCGCGCCGCGCCGGATTGATCCACGGCCGCGCCGAGGCAGATGGCTCCGCCGTACATGAGGATGATGCCCCAGTTGACATACTCTTCGACCTCACGCCACGCGACCAGCCGGAAGGTGAACAGCACGACCACGGCGGCTATCGCGATGTTGGCCAGACCGAGGGTGTGGCCGAAGCCGATCCACGTGGCCACCGTTAGCACCATGACGGCCGCGATCGCCTTCTCCTCGTTCTTCACCCGGCCGAGCTTCGAAACACGCTCTTCGAGCACCGCTTCGGCTTCCTTGACGCTGTCGATGTCGACGGGGAACCATCTGAGGATGACCGCGAAGCCGACTGCCAGCATGACGAAGACCACCGGTAGGGCATACAAGGACCAGGACAGGAAAGTGTAGGGACTGTCTCCGGTGACCTGCTGGAGGATCGCCAGCGCAAGCGGGGCCCTGCCGCCTCCAAGTAGGGTGGCTACTCCGCCGATCGTGCTGCCCCAAGCCAGGGCCAGGAACATGGCCTTGCCGTAGGAGCTTCGCACCGGCCTCAGACCGAGCACGGCGACTATCTCGGCGACGATGGGGAAGTTCATCGCGGCGACAGCGTGTTCGGACATGAAGAACGACATCAGCGCGTTGAGGAGAAAGATGGACAGGAGCAACTGCCTCGGCGAATGTCCGAATTGCCTCAGGAACAGCAGGCTCAACCTCGTGGACAGCCCGGACTTCATCAAGCAAGCGGCCAGGATGAACGCGCCGAGGATGAAGAACACGGCCGAGTTGCCGAACAACGAGTAGGCCTGGGCGGAGGTCATTACGCCCGTCAAGGGCAGGAGAGCGATCGCCATCAAGCTGGTGATCATCAGCGGCAGGACGTTGAGGGCCCAGAAGATGATGCACAGGACGAACACGGCAAGGGCCTGCTGCCCTTGAGCGGTAAGATCGCCGGGGAACTCCATCGCCGACACGATCCAGTAGGCGCCGATGCCGAGCGCGAAACGCATCGGCCGTCCGACGGCTCGGGCCAGCAGGATCCGCCACAACGGTCGGGTGTCGACGACGACGTCCATCGCGGTTCTCTAGAGCTTCGATGAGTCGAAGGATTCGCTGACTTGCCTGACGCGCAGCCGACGTCTGAGCTTGGAAAGGCTCTTGGCGGCCCGGCTACCGATTCTGGACCGGTAGAAGCTGCCCAGAGCCACGTCGAGCTTGGCATCGTCGCCGGCGAAGTAGCGTGCTTCGATCGGGGTGACGGCGTAGCCGAGATCGCGCATCCAATGAACGTTGATGCGTGCGTCTCTTACCGCCCGGTACAGCTTCTCGTAGAGGGGCGCCACTTCGTCGGGCTCCGGCAGAGGGTGATGAGCAAGCGAGGTTTCGTCGAGAGGCCTGAACAACGACAGTACGGGAAGCACTCCGATCTTGGTGAGTGCTTCGATCCCTTGGGCCGTGGATTCCGGCGGTTCTATGCCCACGATCAGATTGCTCCACACGGTTCCGCTCGGGAAGACCTTCGCCGCGTACTCCAAGGCCTCGTAATACCGGTCGCGGCCGACCAGCCGGTCGCGGCCCTCGCAATAGCGGGCAAGGAGTTCAGCGTCGAATATCTCGATATTGTAGCAGAGCGCGTCGACTCCGGCGGCATAGGTCCTGTCGATCCATTTGTTGCTGCGCGGGGGCTGGACCTGCAGGGCAACAAGGGTGTCGAACTCATCCTTGACGGCCGCAACATAGGGTTGGAGGGTCTCGAAGCCGCCGTCGTCCTCGTCGAAGTATCCCGTGTTGAGGTAGACGAACTCGGCCACCCCTTCTTCGAAGGCCGCTCGCACGACCTCGAGGATCTCGTCGACCGGTACCAGATCCTGACGATCGGCGCCGCCTCTGGCCAGTGTGCAGAATTCACAGGCCACGCCCTTTACGGCGAAACCGCAGGTGGTGGCCGGATCGATGGATATGTAGCTGCCGTGCACCGTGCCCACCTTCCACATCGGTGTCCCGGCGGTCGTGCTCCGTTCGTAGAACTGCGGGGCAGGTAGCACGCTGACGCGAACCTCTTCTTGATCGCCGCTGTCGGCGGCGTCTTTGCTCAGAAGGAAGGTGTCGTTGCGCAGATTGAGGCTGTAAGGGGAGGCGGCGGCAGCTTCGGTATCGACCTGGCAACTTGCGACTATGCCCTCGGGCAACACCAGCTGGATTTCCCGACTCGCGTAGTCTCTTGCCGCTGCCGGTCTGGCCAGCAGTGCCTGGCGCTCCAGTTCGTCGGACAGTCGAAGGCCACGGATAGCCAGGTCGAGTTTGAGGTGAACGGGGTTATGCAAGCTCGACCTCGAGTGGCGTGGGTGAGGATTCCCAGCCGAGCAGGAGGGCGATAGCCGTTGCCACGGCCTCGCATGCCGCAGCCGCATGGACCGCCCCGGTCTCGTCTTCGGGTAAACTCTCTCGCTCACCGGGCCCAAGTGCGCTTTGCTCTCCGGCGGCGCGGGAACCGCACCTGAAGCCGGTCGCGGTGAGTTCGTACCAGGCTATCGGCGTTCCGCTCGTCGACGCCCGATCCAGCTCGGCCGCAGGCGTCTGGTCAAGTCCTGCAACGAGGATGCAGTCTGCGCTCCGGAGGTCGTCACCCGAGGCCAGTCCGACACCGCTGCAGCGGAGATACTCCTCGGCTACGCTTGTGCCTTCAGGCGCGCCGATCAACGCCACGCGGGAGTCCAGGAGGCGTTCCTGGCCCGCCGCACCGACGTCGGGAATCACGACCTGGCGTGCGAACCTCTCGATGTCTTCGGGGGACAGGGGCACGGTGGGTTCACTCGATCACGTTCTTCTCGATCGGCTCGACCTTGACCCCGTTCTCGGCAATCCAGGCGGCGGCTCGTTGAATCTCGTCTGCGTCGCCTTCCAACTCGAGCGCGACGATGCCGATGTGGTCGGATACGGACGCCGCCCGTATGTTGGTCACCACGTCGAACTTCTTGCCGACCTGGTAGATGATCGGTTCCTTGATCTTGTCTTCGCTGTAAGTCAGATAGAAACGCTCAACAGCCATAACCACTCCCTCACAGTTGGTGGCGATCCCGCCAGCCCAGCCACAGGTTAGTCGATAGATATCGGTCTCCGAAGTCGGGCAAGATGGTGACTACGCAGCCGCTGTCGAGCTCCGAAGCGACGGTCAGAGCGCCGCAAAGAGCTGCGCCGCACGACTGACCGTTGAGGAGCCCTTCGGTGGCGGCAAGACGGTATACCATGTCGTAGGCGTCGTCGGTGCTCACACCGATCTTCCTGTCGAGCTCTTCCTCGTGATAGATGCCGGGAACGATGGAGCTCTCCATGTGCTTGAGGCCCTCTATCCCGTGGAACGCGTCGTCAGGCTCCACTGCCACGATCTGCGCCTCCGCGTTTCTTTCCTTCAGGGCGCGGCCAGTGCCCATGATGGTGCCGCCGGTTCCGATGCTGGCGACGAAATGGGTGATCTCTCCGTTGGTCTGCTCCCAGATCTCGGGTCCGGTCGTCAGATAGTGAGCTTCGGGGTTGGCCTCGTTGAAATACTGATCCGGCTTGAAGTATTTGTCGGGGTCGGCCTCGTAAATGCGCCGGCATTCCAGGATGGCGCCGTCGGAACCTTCCAACGGGCTCGAGAAAGTAGCGTTGGCTCCGTAGGCGCGTATGACGGCTTTGCGTTCCCGCGAGACGTTCTCCGGCATCACGAGGTGCACGGGATAGCCGAGCGCGGCTCCGATCATGGCAAGTGCGATCCCGGTGTTGCCCGAGGTCGAATCCAGAATGGTCTTGCCCGGCGACAGCTTGCCGTCGGCGAGTCCGCGCTGGATCATGTTCCAAGCGGCACGGTCTTTCACCGAACCTCCCGGGTTGAAGCCCTCGAGCTTGGCGTAGAGTCTCACGTTCGGACTCAAGTCCGCGCCCAGGCGAGACAGCCGCACCAAGGGGGTGCGACCGATCAGGCTGGTGATCCGCCCGGGACCCTCGAGCTTGACCCCTGACGTCGGGCCCGGCTTCGAGGGTGAGGTCGAGGATGTTTTATCTGCCGCCCGCAATTGCCGGCACGATCGACACCTCGTCGCCGTCCTTGACGGCCGACTCGAGGTTGTCGAGGAATCGGATGTCGTCTCCGTTGATGTAAACGTTGACGAAGCGGCGGATGGAGCCGTCGTCCTCGCAGATCCGCTCGCGAAGACCGGGATGCCCGCTCTCCAGGCTGTCGATGATAGCCGCAACGGAATTGCCTTCCACGCTGACCGACTCTTGCCCGCCGGTGAACTTCCTCAAGGGGGTGGGGATCCTTACTCTGACTGCCATTTATTTCCTCCTGGCCTTTGTAACTATCAGCCCGTCGACGCCTTGGCCGACTCGTCTTTGCCGGTCAACGACTCATAGAGATCATCGAATGCGTCGAGCCGAGCCGGAATCGGGTAGGGCACCGGCACGTTGTCCTTGACGGCCTCGAGCGTCTTGTAGCCGTTGCCCGTTATGCTTATCACTGTCGCCTCGTCCCGGGGTATCCGACCACTTTCGATGAGTTTCTTTGTCACAGCAACGGTGGTTCCACCCGCCGGCTCGGTGAAGATCCCCTCGGTCCGGGCCAGAAGCTGTATACCCTCGACGATCTCCTCGTCTGTGGCCATCTCGCCCCAGCCGCCGGTCTTGCGGACGGCCTTCAGTACGTAATAGCCGTCGGCGGGATTTCCGATCGCGATGGACTTCGCGATCGTGTTCGGTTTGACGGGCTCTATCAGCTCGCTTTCACGGTGTATCGCGGTGACGACCGGCGCGCACCCGGCCGCCTGAGCGCAGTGTATCTTCCATGGCGTGTCTTCGACCAGGCCTACCTGTGTGAGCTCCTCGAATCCCTTGGCGACCTTGGGCAGAATCGTGCCCCCCGCCGTGGGCACAACGATGTGGCGAGGGAGACGCCAGCCCAACTGCTCGGCTACTTCGAACCCGTAGGTCTTGGCTCCTTCCGTGTAGAACGGCCTCAGATTGATGTTGACGAAGGCCCAGCGGTACTTGTCCGCTATCTCGGTGCACAGCCTGTTGACGTCGTCGTAGTTGCCTGAGATTGCAACGGGGGTCGGATTGTAGATCGCCGACCCTACCACTTTGCCTTGCTCGAGATTGTCGGGGATGAACACGAAGCAACGGAACTTGGCGCGGGCGGCGTGGGCTGACACCGAATTCGCGAGGTTGCCGGTTGACGCGCAAGCGACGGTGTCGAACCCCAACTCGGCGGCATTGGACAGCGCCACCGACACCACCCGGTCCTTGTAAGAGAACGTCGGGTGATTGACCGAGTCGTCTTTGACGTAGAGTTCCTTGACGCCGAGCTCGGCCGCCAGTCGTTCTGCTCGGACCAGGGGCGTATATCCGGAGTACAGGCCGATCGTGGGCTCTTTGCTCACCGGAAGCAGTTCACGGTAGCGCCAGATGTTGCGCGGGCGCGACTCTACGGCTTCCCTGCTCATGGATTTCGCGATCGCATCGTAGTCGTACTGGACCTCGAGAGGCCCGAAGCAGTACTCGCAGACGTGAACGGCTTCGATCTTGTAGTCTTGGCCGCACTCGCGGCATTTTAGGCCGGTTACAAACGGCATGGTTCAACCCTCCTGGGTGTCTCGCCAATCGTGAATTCGCAGCAGTCCGGACACCGCCGGTCACGCTCGAAGCGGATGCGGCGCCAGCGCCGCGGTTTGAGTTCGTATGCTTTCAGTACCCCGGCCTGCACCGGTTGCCGGCCGTTCAGGTAGCGCAGGGCCTCCAAGGCTTGAAGAGAACCGATCAGGCCCGCCACCGGCGCCAAGATCCCCAACTCGGAGCAGCCCTCCATGCGCCTGTCCGACCCGCTTCCGAAAGCGCAGGTCAGGCAGGCCGACACGCCCGGGAGCACCGTCATGAGCTGTCCGTAGGTGCGGGCCACGCCGGCATGGACGTAGGGGGTGCCGGTGGCCAGTGCCGTCTTGTTGATCAGCGATTTGGTGGCGGAGTCGTCGCAGCAATCCAGCACGATGTCGTGGCCGCCGAAGAGCTCGCGGCAGTTCTCGTCGTCAAAGCGCAGGGCGTGGGCTTCTATGCGGGGCTCGGCGCCTCTGCTCACCAGCGCGGCGGCCGCGGCGTGGGCCTTGGGCCGGCCGATATCCCCGTCCCCGAACAACACCTGGCGCTGCAAGTTGGACAGCTCTACACGGTCGGGGTCGACGAGGCCGAGGTCGACGTTGCCCGCACGAGCCAGTACGGACGCAGCCGGGCAGCCCAGGGCTCCGAGCCCGACAACGAGCACACTGCCGCCACGGCGGGCGGGCTTCGACGTAATGAACTGAGCCAAAAAAAACCTCTTCCCTAGAGGCAAGGAAGAGGTTGTGATTCTTTCCCTCGCCCCATCTTCCGTTCCATCTCCTTCGGAACGTAGGACTTAGCACCTGCACCTAAAGAGGCCGGTTGCTGTGGCTTCACAGGGCCTATTCCCTCTGCCACTCGTGATAAGGCACGATCAAAATAGCCAAAGTGCGTTTCCCTGTCAAAATAAGCGGATATCATGGAAAATCTCATGTCGGACCGGCGCATAGAGCTCATCGGCACCTTCAACTTCAGGGACATCGGGGGCTATGTCGGACAGGATGGCCGCCCCGTACGGCGGGGCAGGGTGTACCGGTCGGGTACCCTGGCCACTCTTCACGACGAGGACGTCGCGATACTGGAGGGTCTCGGGATAGGGCGGATCTTCGACCTTCGGAGCGACTCCGAGCTGGCCAACGACGGTGTCGGTGACTTCGCGGCTATGCACCACCGACACACCCCGTTGGTCGAGGTTACCCTCAGTCCTTTCGACCCCGATATCGACTGGCGCAACATCGATCTGCAGAACCGTTACGTAGAGATGCTCGAAACCGGCGGCCACGTGATTGCCGAGGTTCTTGAATGGCTGTGCCGGGGCGGTCCCGATGCCACTGTCTTTCACTGTACGGGGGGCAAGGATCGAACCGGCGTTGTCGCTGCGGTGTTACTCAGGGTCCTCGGCGTGGCTGACGATGATATCGTCGAGGACTACTCGATCTCGGAGGTCTATCTGAGGCAGAGGCTGGATTCTTTCAGGGACGCACTCGAGGAGATCGGAATGGACGAGGAGGCCATCGCCTACCTGACGTCCAGCCCTCCATCGCGGATGAGGCACACGCTGGTGGAGTTGGATCGCCGGTGGGGCTCGGTAACCGGATACCTCGACTACATAGGCGTCGGTCAAGAACTGGCGGAGCGGCTGCGCCGGCGCCTGCTCGACTAGGAACTTCTAGTCAGCGTCGTCGACCGGCTGGCGCTTGGCCAGCTTCTTTGCGGCGAACTGCGCCGACTCGGTGCTGGGAAAAGCGCTGAGAACGTACTGGTAACGAGCGTACGCAGCATCGCTGTTTCCGCTCTCCATGTAATACGCGGCGACTGCGAGCTCGTGTTCCGCGAGATTCTCACGGGCCTGCAGCGCTCTGAACCGCGCGAGCTCGCCGTATAGGGTGCCCGCGTGACGCTGGGCCACCCGTTCGAACTGACGAAGAGCATCCTCCGAGGCGCTCTTGTCTCGATCGTGAGTGGTCGACTGGTCCAGGTAGCAAAGACCGATGGTGTATTCGACGAAGGGAAGGTCGGGGCTGGTCGGGTGGAGGCGCTCGAAGTCGTTGAATGCCGCGATGGCCTGCTGGTATTGGCGAGCAAGGTAGTGGGCGTGGCCGATGCGTAAGCGTGCCGTTTCTGCGGCATCGGAGAACGGAAACTGCTCGATGAGGCGTTCGTAGTCCTCGATGGCCGTCAGGTAGCTGGTGTCCTCGAAGCTCTGGGTCGCCTCCGCCAGCAGCTCCGACTCTTTGGGTGGAGGTGGAGCCGAGCATGCCGACATGACCAAGGCCGACGTGCTCAGGACCACCACCGCAGCAAGCAAGGGGCGTTTGATCATGCGTGCAGCCTCGTGCGGGCGGTCGTGCTCTTTCAACATGGAGGGGTTCCCGGCGTCAGCATATGCGCATTCGACGAAACTCGGACATGATTATCGAGGCTCATGGCATGAGTGGCAAACGGCTACAGTTCGTCGTCGGGAAGGGCGGTGTCGGCAAGTCCACCGTCACGGCCGCGCTCGCCATGCGTGCGGCCGAATCCGGCCTCAGGGTGTTGGCGGTAGAGTTCGACGAGTCGGGCGGGCTGTCGCGCCTGCTGGCTGACGGCAAGACCCCCTCCACTACACCCTTCGAGACGCGACCCGGATTGTATCTTTGCCGCGTTCGCGGCGAAGATTCCCTCGCCGAGTATCTGGGGCTCGTCGTGCCTATACGACGTCTGTTGACGACGGTCTTCGCCAGCCGCTTGTACAAGTATTTCGTTGCCGCCGCGCCCGGCCTCAAGGAGCTCATGGCGGTGGGCAAGATCTGGTACGAGTTCAACAAGGTCGGCGCCGACGGAAAGCCCGAATGGGATCTGATCGTCGTCGACGCGGGCGCCTCCGGCCACAGCCTGCAGTACCTGAAGATGCCCGCGGCGGCCGCTACCACTTTCCGCTCGGGGCTGGTCCATCGCGAAGCCGAACGGGTGGCCGGCTTGCTGCGCGATCCGGATTCCACCGAAGTTCATGTCGTGTCTACACCCGAAGACATGCCGTTGGCCGAGGCCATCGAGATCGTCCACGCCCTGCACGTGGAATTGGGCATCCCGGTAGGCGAGATTCTCGTGAACCGGTGCCGGCCGCCGCGTCCGCCCGGCGTCGACGAAGCCATAGAGTTGCTATCGAGCGCGGAGGCCGTTTCGGCGTTACAAGCTTCCGGGATCGGCGGCGATGCCCGCGATCTACATGGGGGCCTGCTGGCTGCGGCGGTGATTGCGGCCGATGCAGACCGGCGGCAGGACTCGGGGATAGCGCGTCTCGAGGACGAGCTGAAGACCGAGGCTCTGCGTCTGCCTTGGATCGCCTGCGACGATTTCACTGCCGACGAACTACGTCGCTTGAGCGGGTCTCTGGCATGAGCGAAGCGGCCCGGGCTTCGAGTCTCACCGATTTGATCTCGAGTCACCGGGTAGTCGTCTGCGTGGGCAGCGGGGGAGTGGGCAAGACCACCATCGCCGCAGCTCTGGGCCTTTGGGGCGCCCTCAACGGGCGGCGCAGTATGGTGCTTACCATCGATCCGGCCCGACGACTGGCGCAGTCACTCGGGTTGGAGACCTTGGCTGCCGACGGTGAACGAATAGATCCCCAGCGCCTTGCGGAGTGTGGATTAGCGGTAACCGGCGACATGTTCGCGGGCATGCTCGACCAGAAAAGCGCGTGGGACGGTTTCATTCGGCGTTACGCTCCGACTCCGGAAGCCGCCGAGACCATACTGGCCAACGGTTTCTACCAGCAGCTGTCGCGCTCTTTCGCCGGCTCCACCGAGTACATGGCCATCGAAGAGCTCTATCGGATTCATGAGTCGGGGCGCTACGATCTCATAGTCTTGGACACGCCTCCCACGGCCTATGCTCTCGACTTCCTGGAAGCCCCGGAGCGGCTCTCCAGATTTCTCGACCGCGCCACCGTAAGGTGGTTTGTGAGGCCTTACGCCACCCTCGGCTGGAGCGCGTGGAAGACCGCCAGCCGCAGCGTGAGGTACTTGTTCTCACGCATCGAGGACGCGACAGGGGGGCAGACGCTGAGCCAGATCTCGGAGTTCTTCATCCTGATGGAGGAGGCTTTCGACGGTATCGCGCAGCGCAGCAGCCGCGTCCAGGGTCTCTTGAAAGGCCCCGATACGGCCTTCGTGCTTGTCACGGGGCCGGACGAGCAGGTGCTAGACGATACCGAATACCTGTCCGGCCGGATGGAGAAACTCGGCGTGCCCCTCAAAGCCGTATTGATGAATCGCCTTCATGTCGAGCCACAAGGATCTGATTCTAGTCATGTTTCCGAGTATCTAAGTTGGCTCCAACACTACCTGGAGGCGCACGGTGTCGACGCGCGGGCCAGAGCCTGGCTGGTCGACGCCTACAAGGAGGCGTGTCGCTTGGCTCGGGTCGAAGCCGTGAGGCGCGATGCTTTCGAGTTGGGCCTGGGCGACACGGTCGTAACCGCAGCGGTTCCCGACATGGGACGCGACGTCCACGACTTGGCTACCCTGGGGGAAATCGTCGAGCGGTTTTGAGGGCGGGCGCAGCTCTGACGGCGATCAGCTCTCGCCTTGGAGTTGCCTGGCCGCGACGGCCTGACGGGCGTATTCCGTGGCGAGGTCCGTGTTGCCGCGCTGCTGATAGACGAGGGACAGAAGAGTCTTGCTGTCGCTCTCGGCTGCGCTTCCGTGCAGGCCGGCGAGCACCTCCTCGGCCCGGTCGGGCTGGCCGGCACCGATCAGGAAACGTGCCGCTCTGAGCCTGAGCATGTCGTTGGAGGGGTGAGCGGTCATCAGTTTCTCGTACAACTTCACGGCCCTTTGCTGCTGGGACTCGCCCAACAGCTCCTCTATCAGGTCGAGCAACTCGCTCGACGGCTCGCGGACCACTGACTTTTCCAGCAGGCGCATGGCCTGGCGCTCCTGTCCGGTCTCCTTCAAGAGCTTGGCTCTGGCCACGATCGCCGGCGCATAGTCGCGTGCGAGCTTGAGGATGGACTTGAGAAGAGCGTCGCGGTTCTCCGGGGATGCTTGCTCGGCGTGAGCGAGGCGGGCGCGAAGTAGCTTCTCGAGTTCGGCAGGGTCGTCTTGTCGCAAAGCAACGATCCGTTGCTGGGTCTCCGAGGCTCTCGCCCAATCCTCTGTGGCGAAGAGACAGTCCCGGAGAGTTTCGAGCATCTGCAGGCTGGATGGATAGGTCGCCAGCGCCCGGTCGAGAGCCGCAATCGCGCCGCCGTTGTCTCCTACCGCCACGCAGGCTTTCGCAAGGGCGTGGAGCAGCACCGGGTCGTTGCCGAACTGGGTCTGACCTTCCTCCAGCAGCCGCTTGGCTTCGTCGAAAGCGCCCTCGAGCATGAAGATGGATGCATAGTCGGTCAGGTCGCCTACATCTGCGTCACGTTTGCTCGTGACCTTGTTCATCAGCGCCCGCGCCTTGTTGTAGTTGCCCGCCAGAGCCAGTGATCGAGCCTCGGCCCTTTGCTGAGCGGTGCGCTCCGCGGCCCGTTGCTCGCGATAGACTCGCCAGTCGCGAAGGGCCCTGCGGCCTTCGCGCAGCATCATTACCAGGAAAAGGACGGCGGCCCCGGCCGTCGTCGCTCCGAGAATGAGCAGGCTCACCGGCAGCTCTACGGCTTTGTCGGGTGTGAGCCTAAAGGTGGTTTCCTGGGGGTTGAGGTAGACGAGTCCGCCGACACAGCCCATCAACACGATGGTGACGGCGAAGTAGAGAATACGACGTAACATGGCGGGTCAGGAGCGGTCTACCGCCAAGCTGCTATCTTCAAAGCTCCAGCAAGGCAAGTGGCTCCAAAGCCGTTCCAGGTCGTAGAATCTGCGGGTCTGTTCCTGGAAGACGTGAACCACGACATCGCCGCAATCGAGTAGTGCCCAGGTTGCGTGCTCGAGTCCCTCGGTGGCGCGCGGTCGAATTCCGATCGCCGACAGCCCTTCGTTGATGCGTTCGCAGATGGACTTTACGTGGACATCGGAGCGGCCGGTGCAGATGACGAAGTAATCGGTGATGTAGACGGCGTCGGCCAGGTCCACCACCGTTATGTCGAGGGCCTTTCGCTGCGAAGCCAGCTCAGCGATGGTGACCGCGAGATCGTGCGCGGACGAAGTCTGACTCAAGATTCGCGGGCTCCGTAGACTCGCTCCGAAGCGATGTACGCGGCAACTTCTTTGCCGGTCAGGTGCGCGACATCCGACCCGCCGGCTGCAAGACGCCTTATCTCGGAAGCGGAGATGTCGAGCCCGTCGATGTCGAGAGTGGTCAGGGTATGTCCTGAATTGTGAAGGTAGCCGCCGATTTTCGAATCATAACAAGTCGCATCTCGGGCAGCAAAGGGCGGTTGTATGGACTCGGTGTCGAGGCCCGTACCCGCCCGCGTCGTTACGATGATGTTAGCGCTCTCGAGTAAGTCTGCAGGGCGGTACCAGGTGTCGATCTCGGTGTAAGCATCGACGCCGAGGATGAGGAAGAACGCGTCGGCCGGGTTGGCTCGAGCCAGTTCCTCTACCGTATCTACGGTGTAGGACGGTCCGGCTCTTCGGACCTCCAGGTCGCTCGCCTCCAACTGTGGGTGGTCGCCGGCGGCGATCTCGAGCATGGCCAGCCTCTGTTCCACGGTCGCGTGTGGGCCTTCGGTCTTGTGGGGTGGACGCGCGCTCAACACCATCATCACCCGTTCCAGGTCGTAGGCCCCGGCAACCGCCTTGGCGCTCTCGAGATGCCCGAGGTGCACCGGATCGAAGGTGCCCCCCATGATCCCGAGGCGTCGACCGGCCTCAGCGGATCTGACCGTCGCCATGCACCAGGTACTTGTAGGTCGTTAACTCGCGCAGGCCCATGGGCCCACGCGCGTGTATGCGGTTCGTGGAGATGCCGACCTCGGCGCCGAACCCGAACTCGTAGCCGTCGGTGAAACGCGTAGAGGCGTTTTGGTAGACCACTGCCGAGTCGACACCGGCAAGGAAACGATCGGCGCTCTCTTGGTCGGCGGTGCAGATACAGTCGGAGTGGCCCGAGCCGTTGTCGTTGATGAAGTCGATCGCTTCATCGACCGAGTCCACGATCTTGACCGCCAGAATGAGATCGAGATACTCGGTCGTCCAGTCTTCCGGCGTCGCCGGCCGTGCCCCCTCTAAAAGTTCGGTGGCCCGTTCGTCGGCTCGCAGCTCGACTCCGGCATCCTGCAGGCGAGGGCCAAGCGCCGCCAGGAAGGGTGCGGCAACATCGGAATGAACGACCAGCGTCTCCATGGCGTTGCAGACGCCGGGCCGTCGGACTTTGGCGTTGAAGGCGATCTCTTCAGCTGTGGAAAGATCGGCGTGGCGATCCACATAGACGTGACACACGCCTTCGTAGTGCTTGATCACGGGAACCCTCGCGTTTTCCGCTACCGCCCTCACCAAGCCCGGTCCCCCACGGGGAACGACTACGTCGATGGCATCGTCACGGCCTAGCAGGGCGGTTGTGGCCTCACGCTCCGTCGACCTGACCAACTGAAGCGCTGAACTCGGCAGGCCGCAGGCGGAGAAGGCTTCGGTGAGAACGTCCGCAATCATCCCATTCGAGTGAATGGCTTCCTTGCCGCCTTTCAGGATCGCGGCGTTCCCCGACCTGATGCACAGAGCCGACACGTCGGCGGTGACGTTGGGGCGAGATTCGTAGATCACCGCGACGACTCCGATGGGTATGCGGGTCTGGGTGATAAGAAGTCCCGACGGAGCCGTCCATTGTGCGATGGTCTCGCCGAGAGGATCGGGGAGAGCAGCCACGGTCTCGAGCCCCGCAGCCATGGCTTCGATGCGGGGGCGGTTGAGCTCCAGGCGGTCGATCATCGCGCTGCTCAGTCCGGCTTGGGCGGCCGCCTCCAGGTCTGCGGCGTTGGCGCTGCTTATGTCACCGCTGCGCGCACGCAAGTGCTCGGCCCCGGCGATCAGGGCGTCACGCCGCGTTTCATCGGGCAACCCGGCGAGGCGGCGTGCGGCGGATCGTGCCTGAGTGCAGAGGAGGTCGATGTCGGAGGCCGTATCCCGTGTCATCGTGCAGGTGCTCCCGAGCCGTTCTCGAGGATTACCAGGTCGTCGCGGTGGATGACTTCATCGCCGAGCTGGTAGCCGAGAATGCCTTTGATATCTTGGCTCTTTACGCCCTTGATCTTCATGCAATCCTTCGAGTCGTAGGCGACCAAGCCCCGTGCTATCTCGCGCCCGTCGGGGCCGATACAGCTCACGCAATCTCCGGAAGAGAAGTCCCCGCTGACTTCGACGATGCCCTTGGACAGGAGGCTCCCCCGCTTCGACACCAGAGCCTTGACCGCACCCTCGTCGAGCACCAGCCGTCCACGTAAGGTCATGCCGTAGGCGATCCAGTGCTTGCGACTCGATATCG
Organism: Candidatus Binatia bacterium; assembly: GCA_028278325.1. Classification (GTDB taxonomy): domain Bacteria; phylum Desulfobacterota; class Binatia; order UBA1149; family JAJCZL01; genus JANQEO01. Next base: position 60,873 of record JANQEO010000157.1, on the reverse strand, counting down.
TCGAGTCGGCGCCGGCGAAGAAGGTGCCGACTCGCAGCCGCTTGTCGATCAGTTCGGTCAGGATCTCGTCGCGGCGTCCGTTGGCGATTACGGTCGGGATCCCCCGGTGCGAGGCGGAGCGGGCCGCCGCTATCTTGCTGGCCATGCCGCCGGTCCCGACGCCGCTGGCCCCACCGGCCCTGGCTAGAAGCTCGTCGTCGATGCGTTCGACGGTATCGACGAGTTCGCTTTCTCCCAGCCTCGGATCTGAGGAGTAAAGACCGTCGACGTCGGTGAGTATCACCAACAGATCCGCACTGACCAAGCCGGCGACCAGCGCAGCGAGGTTGTCGTTGTCGCCGAACTTGAGCTCGTCGACCACCACAGAGTCGTTTTCGTTGACGACCGGGATGATGCCGTGGTCGAGCAGGTGTTCGAAGGTGTGGCGAGCGTTCAGGTAGCGTGTGCGATCCTCGATGTCGGAGGCGGTCAGCAACACCTGACCGATATGGCGGCCGAAGTCGGAGAAGAACTCTTCGTAGAGCGCCATCAAGTTTATCTGGCCGACTGCCGCGGCCGCCTGCTGTTCCGGGATCGCCGAGGGCAGCGCTTTGAGGCCGAGGCGCGCCAGGCCGGCGGCTCGTGCGCCCGAGGTGACCAATATCACCTGATATCCTTGTTTGTGCAGGCGGCTCAGGTCTGCGGCGACGGCCCCGATGCGCTGGCGGTCCACCGCCACGCCGTCGGTGACGATGCTGCTACCGAGCTTGATGACTATGCGCCGCGCGCCCGCAATCGCCTGTTCTCTGCCGTTGCTCAATCGAGTCCGCCTTCGATGTACGAGTCTCTATGTCGCATGGCCGAGGCTATCGAAGCAACCAACTCGTCGCATCCTTCGCCGGTGGCTGAGGAGACGGCAGCCAAGGATATTCCCCTGGCGTCGAAGGCCTCCCGCAGCCGGGGCAAGTGCTCGCGTACATCGGGCAAGTCGATCTTGGTTGCCACGGTCAGCTGCGGCTTGGACGCCAACTCCGACGAGTACCGGGACAGCTCTTGATTGACCGTGTCGAAGTCTCGCGTGCACTGCTCGGCATCCCGCCCGGAGGAATCTATCAAGTGCACGAGCACGCCGGTTCGCGAGACGTGTTTGAGAAAGCGGGTGCCCAGGCCGGCGCCCTCGTGTGCGCCTTCTATTAGTCCCGGGATGTCGGCCATGACGAACGAGTGCTCTTCGTCGAGCCTGACCACGCCGAGAGCGGGTTCGAGGGTACTGAACGGATAGTCGGCCACCTTCGGCTTCGCGGCCGAGAGACGCCTGAGAAGGCTGGACTTGCCGGCGTTGGGCAGACCGATGAGCCCGCAATCGGCCAGCAACTTCAGTTCGAGTCTTAGGTGCAGTGTTTGGCCCGGCTGCCCGGGGTCGGCACGGCGGGGCGCCTGGTTTGTCGAACTGACGAAGCGTGCGTTGCCGGCGCCCCCGCGGCCGCCCGTAGCTATGGTGACCTGCATGTCGGGACGGTCGAGGTCTGCGATCGGTTCCCGGGTCTGCGAATCGCTCACCAGCGTTCCGACCGGCACCCGCAGCACCAGATCTTGGCCGCAGCGGCCGTGCTGAGACTTGCCACGCCCGGCTTCCCCACGGGCGGCTCGAAAGGTGCGAGCTCGTTTGAAGCTCAGAAGGGTGTTCAGTCCCTCGTCGGTCTCGAGGACGACGTTCCCGCCGTCGCCGCCGTCACCCCCGGCCGGCCCGCCGTGGGGGCGGTACTTCTCACGCAAAAAAGCGCAGCACCCGTCGCCACCGTCGCCTGCCGCGACCGTGATGAGGGCTTCATCTATGAACTGCACAGTTTGGGCTATGCGGGGTAGATGCTGACCCTCTTCTTGGTGCGCTTCCACGGCTCGTATCTGACGATGCCGTCTCTGAGCGCGAAGAGGGTATAGTCGCGACCCATTCCTACGCCTTCGCCAGGATGGATGCGCGTGCCCAGCTGGCGGACCAGGATGTTGCCTGCGACCACCTTCTCGCCGCTGAATACCTTGACTCCGCGGCGTTGGCCGTTGCTGTCACGGCCGTTACGAGTGCTTCCCTGTCCCTTCTTATGAGCCATGGCGACTTTCCCGAATAGGCTAGTGGATCTCCGTGACCTTGACCGTCGTTTCCCACTGCCTGTGTCCGCGGCGGCGCCGGTAGTTCTTTCGGCGCTTCTTCTTGAACACGAGGATACGAGGACCGCGGTCCTGGGTGACGATCACGCCCGTGACCTTGCTGCCTTCGACGAGCGGAGTGCCCACGGCGACGTTGTCGGCATCGCCCTTGAGCAGGACCTCGTTGAATTCGACGACGTCTCCTACTTCGCCGGGCATCTTTTCGACGGTAACGGAGGAGCCGGGTGAGACTCGGTACTGCTTACCGCCGGTTTTGATGACAGCATATGACACTGGATTCACTCTCTGGAAACACGAAAGAATGTCGTGGCCCGGTATGCATGTCAACCCGACCTTGCCCGCCACCGCCCCCCATGCCAGATTGCCGCTTGGTGAGCGAAGGCGTCTTGTATGTGGTGGCCAAGGAACCACGGGAAGGCGAGGTAAAGACGCGGCTGTCTCCGCCACTTACGCCGGCGCAGGCCTGCCGCTGTCATCGTGCCTTCGTCGAGGATTCGCTGTCGCGCTTCTCCCGCCTCTCGGATATCGCCCTGCGCCTGGCCGTCACGCCCGATCATGACGCTCCGATCCTGTGCCGCATGGCTGCAGACCGAGGTTTGGCCGTGGAAGCCCAGGGCGAAGGCAGCCTGGGCGAGCGGATGGCCCGCGTTCTGTCGCGCGGGGTGGGCCAGGGCTACGCTACGGTGGTGGTCGGGAGCGACTCCCCGGACTTGCCTCTGCCCGTCGTAGGCGAGGCCTTCGAATCCCTCGGAAGGCATGACGTCGTGATCGGCCCTAGCGGAGACGGCGGCTATTATTTGATAGGTTGTCGTGGAGAAGTTCCTCCCGTGTTCGCATTGTCGGCGGCCTGGGGAGGGCCGGATGTCTTCGAGGAGACGATGCAGCGGTTGCGCCGTCATGGCGCCGCCGTCGCCGTAATGCCGACGTGGTCAGACGTGGATCTGCACAGCGATTTGTTGAGGCTCGCCGGCGGGCTGAGGGCGTCGGCCGCTGCGGCGGCCGAACTCCCGGCAACCTCCGCCTTGTTGGCGGAGCTGCGAACGCAAGGTGTGGATCTCTGAGGTTTGTACAGAATGGCCGCGCGTAGAACCGTCGTATTCCGCTGGGACTTGGACAAGACCTATCTGGTTTCGAACTTCGAGTCGCTCCGCTCCTTGGTCAAGGTTCCCTTCGAGAGGGCCCGGGACAAGGTCACCATCCCGGGAGCTGCGCCGGTCATACGTGGGCTGAGGCGATCCTCCGAAGCTCGGGGGTTCCCGACCTATGTCCATTTTCTAACCGCGAGCCCGCCTCAGATCGGGTCGGCGATCAAGGAGAAGCTCTCCCTCGACGGCGTGATCTATGACGGCATCACCTTCAAGGATCAGGTGACGCACATCGTAAAGGGCCGCTTCGATGCGCTCCGCGAGCAGATCGGCTACAAGCTCTCGCGTCTCCTGCGCGCGGCGCTCGAGCACGACGGCGAGGTCTACGAGCTACTCTTCGGCGATGACTGGGAGTCCGATCCTTTCGTATATTCTCTGTATGCGGACGTTGTTGCGCGCAGGATCGACGTGGAAACCACCATGGACCTTTTGCGCAGCGCTCATGTGAATCCTCATTACCTGAGAACGATAGAGCGCCTGTTGGCGGAACCTTTCCCGCAGATGAAGGTGGTGGGCGTGTTCGTTCTGCGTCAGCGCAAGCGGGACTCAGGAGACCTGTCGCAGTTCGGTACTCGTCTTACCTGGTTCGACAACTACGTGGAGTGCGCGCTGAGGCTCTATCATATGACCCTTCTCGACGAGGAAGGAGTGGTCGAGGTCGTCCGTGAGGCGGGCCTGTCGGCCAAGGACGTACACGACGCATGCGAGGCGGTGATAGCGCGCGGCCATGTGCCGCGTGAGGGGTTGGCCTCCCTAGTGAGGCGCCTCGAGAGCGAAGGGATAAGCATTCCGGTTTCGCTAGGCAGTCCTCTCAAGCGCGCGGGGCAGCTTGTGCGGCGAGCCTGGAGGTTACGGCGGCCGGTCGGCTCTTCAGAGCCCGGACTTCCGGACTACGACTCGCTGGTGGCGGGTTGGTCGCGCCAGGCCATCAAGGAGAGTTCGGCGTCGGGGAGCAAAGGACACGCATGAGTACCAAGGAAGCGATAGTCGTGCTCACCACTGTCGGTGACGAGGAGGCGGCACGCGATGCCGCAAGCAGGTTGGTCGAGGAAGGCCTCGCGGCCTGTGTGAGCTGGCAGCCCGTGACATCCGTCTACAGGTGGAAGGGGCAGTTGGAGGAAGAGGCGGAATGTCTACTGATCATCAAGACGAGCGCGTCATGCTGGCAGCGTTTGGAGTCCAGGGTCAGGGAGCTGAGTAGCTACGATACTCCGGAGGTGCTGGCGCTCGACGTCAGCCAGGCTTCCGAGCCTTACCTGGCCTGGCTCCTTTCCTCGGTCAGCGCCGGCTGACCCGCATCGCTGCCTTGCGCTCCTCGACGACGAGGGTGTCGAAGCCGAGATGGGCGAGGCGGTCGGCGGCGCCGTATGCGAGATGGGGTTCGCTGTAGGGGCCTACCCTGATGCGGTAGTGGGTGGAAGTCTCGTCGGGCCGAGCGATGTAGTAACGTTTCGCGTATGCCGACAGGGATCTGGTAAACGCCCGGGCATCGTCGATCGTCCTGAAGGCGCCCACCTGAACCGCATAGTGCACTCCCGTCCAGGTCTCGGCGTTCTTGTTGCGCACCGCGATCTCGACCCGCGCAGTTCCCTTCTGGATCATGCCCAGACGCTTGGCTGCTCCATAGGACAGGTCCAGAACCCGTCCCTGGATGTACGGGCCGCGGTCGTTGACGCGGACTCGAACGCTCCGGCCCGTGTCGAGGTCCGTGACGTCCAGTATCGATCCGAAGGGCAGGGTACGGTGGGCCGCAGTCATGCCATGACGATTGAAACGTTCGCCGTTGGCCGTGAGTTTGCCGTCAAAACCGGGACCGTACCACGATGCGATGCCGATCTCGGTGCCTCGCGACGTCAGGCGCGGCGGCGGGAAGTCCTGGCGGAGCAGGGCGCTGGCCGAAGGCTTCGTCGAACAAGCGCCGGTGGCCAGCCCCGCCGCTAGCAGGAGAACTGCGAGGGTACGCTGAGCTGCGGTCGCTGGTAACAGAGGGTCGGACACTGTCGGAACTCGCTTGAAAGAACGGAGCAAAGGCCGCCGTGCGCCTACGTTTACTACTCCAATTTGCTATGATAGCAGACAATTTCGCGGGCGTGTAACCGTTTGCCGCCGGCCGGCATGGCCGTGTCCGCGTATGACTCGACGCTCGCGCACGGGATAGGCATGTCCGGACACTCCAAATGGTCCTCGATAAAGCACAAGAAGGCCGCCAAGGATGCGCGGCGCGGCAAACTGTTCACCAAGCTGATCAAGGAGATCACGGTTGCGGCCAAGCAGGGAGGCGGCGACCCCGACGGCAACCCGCGGCTGCGGGCGGCCATCTCGACGGCGCGTGCCAACAGCATGCCCAACGACAACATCGACAAGGCCGTCAAGAAGGGCACCGGTGAGCTCGAGGGCGTCGACTACGTAGACATAACGTACGAAGGATATGGGCCGGGCGGCGTGGCCGTAATGCTCGAGTGTCTGACCGACAACAAGAACCGCACCGTGGCCGAGATCCGTCACCTCTTCAGCAAGAACGGGGGCAATCTCGGTGAGACGAATTGCGTAGCCTGGATGTTCGAGAAGCAAGGCCACATCCGGGTGGCCCCCGACGGCCCCGACGAGGAGCAGGTGTTCGAGGCCGCCGTTGATGCGGGTGCATCGGATGTCGTGGGCGAAGAGGGTTCGGTGCGGGTGATCACGGCGGTCGATGATCTCGAGACCGTCCGCGCCAAGCTCGAGGGTGCCGGTCTGCAGATAGAGGGCGCCGAAGTGGCGTTGGAGCCGAAAAATTTCGTGTCGCTCACGGGCGGAGACGCCGCGAAGGTCATCAAGCTCATAGATGCCTTGGAAGACCATGATGATGTTCAGCGCGTATCGGCAAACTTCGAGATCGACGACGAGGAGCTCGCGCGATTGTCGGCTTGAGCGCGGTGCAGGGAGGAGATGGTTGCGGGTTCTCGGAATTGATCCGGGCACAATTGTAACGGGCTGGGCGGTCATAGACTGCAGGCGTGCCAGGATGACGCGTGTCGGCTCGGGAGTGATCTCTTTGGGCCGTGGCGACCTGGCCGAACGTCTGGGACGCGTATACGCGGCCTTGAGCGAGTTGATAGCCCAACACGGCCCGGACCACCTGAGCCTGGAGAGGAACTTCGTCGGTAAGAGCGTCCAAAGCGCGTTTCGGATCGGGGAGGCCCGTGGCGTCGTGATGGCTGCCGCTGCCGAGGCTCGCGTGTCTTTGAGTGAGTACCCGCCGGCGACCATCAAGAAGGCCGTCGCCGGCCACGGTCGTGCGTGCAAGGCCGACGTCCAGGACGCCGTCGTCCGCATGTTCAAGCTGGACAAGACGCCGGTGGAGGACGAGGCGGATGCTCTGGCTACGGCGGCCTGTCACGGTTTGACCGAGCCCTACAACGCGCGAGTGAGAGAAGCGCTTGCGTCGCGGCCGCGGCGGAGGTCGGGCCGCGCCGGGCGAAGAGCGGTATCGTGATAGCGAGGTTGCGCGGTACTCTGGCCGAGAAGTCGCCGGGAGAGGTTCTGGTCGACGTAGGCGGTGTGGGCTATCAGGCGCAGATCCCCTTGAGCACTTTCTATCGGTTGCCCGAAGAAGGCTCCGAGGTCGAGTTGCAGGTTGTCACCAATCTACGGGAGAACGCCCTGGAGTTGTTCGCCTTCCGGTCGGCCGAGGAAAAGCAACTGTTCAGCACGCTGCGCTCGATCACCGGTATCGGGCCTCGGGTCGCACTGGCGATTCTTTCGGGCACCGAACCCGAGGAGTTTCGCCGGGTCGTGCGCGACGGTGATCTGACGCGTCTGGTTGCGATCCCCGGAATCGGCCGCAAGACGGCTGAGCGCTTGCTCGTCGAACTCAAGGACAAGCTGTCGGGCGACGCCGAAGGAGACCTCGGAGCCGACTCGCTGGGCGAAGACGCGGTGCTCGCCTTGGTTGCGCTGGGGTACAAGCGAGGCCAGGCATCGAATGCGGTCAAAGCGTTGCTCCCCGAAGCCGGGGGCAGTGTCGAAACGTTGATCAAGAAATCTCTGGCGAGGTTGTCGTGAGCGACGCGGGTGACGCGCTCGCCCCGATCGAAACCGGCTACGACGCCGGCGGAGAGGTCAGCCTCAGGCCGTCCCGGCTTGCCGACTACGTCGGTCAACGGGAGGTAACGGAGAACCTCGACATTTCCATCCGCGCGGCCCGTGCCCGAGGTGAAGCACTCGATCACGTTCTTCTCATCGGCCCACCCGGGTTGGGCAAGACGTCGCTGGCTCACATCCTGGCGGTGGAGGTGGGCGCCCACATTCATCAGACCAGCGGCCCCGTGATCGAGAAGGGAGGCGATCTGGCGGCCATCCTCACGTCGTTGGAGCCCAACGACGTTCTGTTCATCGACGAGATACACAGGCTCGGGAAGACGGTCGAGGAAATCCTCTACCCGGCGATGGAGGACTTCCGCATAGACCTCGTGGTGGGTGAGGGGGCGTCCGCCCGCTCCATCAACATAGATGTCGAGCCGTTCACGCTCGTCGGCGCCACCACCCGCTCGGGTCTCTTGACGGCGCCGTTGCGGTCGCGTTTCGGCAGCACCTTCAGGCTCGACTTCTACGACCATGAAGAACTGGCCTCCATCGTCCGGCGCTCTGCGGATCTTCTCAAGGTGGGGTTGGACGACGAAGCGGCCTTCGACATAGCGCGACGCTCCAGAGGAACACCGCGCATTGCCAACCGCCTGCTGCGGCGGTTGCGTGACTATGCCCAGGTGAAAGCCGCGGGACGCATAACCCACGATGTGGTCAGGGACGGGCTCGGCGTCATGGGAGTGGACGAGGCCGGCTTCGATTCCATGGACCGCCTGTTGGTTACGACGATAATAGAGAAGTTCGACGGCGGCCCCGTCGGCGTCGAGACGCTGTCGGCGGCCGTGGGTGAGGATTCGGGAACACTCGAGGAGGTTTACGAGCCCTACCTGATAAGAGAGGGCTTCCTGCAAAGGACGCCGCGGGGGCGCGTGGCGACATCGCGCGCCTACGAACATCTCGGCGTAACCCCGAGCGCAGCCCAGGCGGACTTGTTCGAGTGACGAGCGACCCCAACGCACTGCCCGACGAACCCTCCGGCCCCAGTCAGGAAGAAGCACGCAGGCGTCGCTTCGAAGGCTTGATAATCCTCGCCGCGGGTCTAGCGGTGCTGTTCTTCGCGCTCTGGGAGATCCGCAACCCCAACGCGCGCGGCGCAGCCGGCAACGTATTCTCCTTCCTTCTCATCAACACCAACATCATCCTCCTTCTCCTCTTGATCTTCTTGGTCGTGCGCAACCTTACGAAGCTGGTGGTCGAGCGAAGGCAACGCGTTCTCGGAAGCCAGTTGAAGGGGCGGATGGTGATGGCGTTCGTGACCATCGCCGCGTTCCCGGCCCTGGTGTTGTTGCTCGTGTCCATGGAGTTCTTCACCAACACCATCGACGGTTGGTTCAGCACCGAGGTCGAAGAGTCGTTGGAGGGAGCGTGGAGCTTGGCGCATACCTACTACGAGGAGTCGGCGGCCGACGCGTTGCTGCATTCGCGTGCGATAAGCCGGGCGATTTCGGCCGACGGGGGCAGTGGCCTCAGGAACAAGCGCCGTCTCGAAGCTCTGGTCGAGGAGCATCAGCGCAGCTACAACCTCGGCACCGTCCAGATTTTCGACCGCCAGGGTGAGCAGCGGGTGGTCCAGTTCAACGAGCAGGCACCGACGGGACTGCCTCTGAAGGCGGACCGTGAGCTTCTCGACGAGACCTTCCTCGGGGAGGATGCGACACGCGTGGAGGTGCTGGGCGAGTCCGACATCATCCGTGGGGGTTCGCCGGTCTACGGAGGCCGCTCGGGCGAGGAGGTCGTCGGTGCCGTTATCGTCGACTATCTGGTCAAACGCAGCGCCAAGGCCTGGAGCCAGGACATCCTCGACTCCTACCGCGACTACCGGCAGCTCAAGCAGAGCCGAAGACCGTTTCGAAACCTCTACATACTGACCCTCTCTCTAGCGTCTCTCGTAGTCGTCTTCAGTGCCACGTGGGTCGGCATCTACCTGGCTCGAAGCATAACCGACCCTATCGGGCGACTCGCCGAGGCGACACAAGATGTCGCGGCAGGACGATGGGGCGTGAAGATCGAGGAAACGGGCGGAGACGAGGTTGCGACACTGGTGAGGGCGTTCAATTCGATGACCGGTCAGTTGCAGACTTCCCATGAAGATCTCGACGAACGTCGCCGATACATCGAGAACGTGCTGGCCAACGTGGCGGCCGGCGTGGTTTCCGTGGACAGCCAGCATCTGATCAGTACCGTCAATCCGGCTGCCGTATCCTTGCTGGGTCTGCCGGCCTCGGGTCTGGTCGGGCGTGAGGCCATAGGCGTGTTCACGGATGCAGGCTATCCCGAGGTTGCCGCCATGCTCGAGGAGCTCAACTCAGGGGCTCTGCCTTCGGGGACACGGCGCAACATCCAGCGCAAAGAAGAGGGCAGGACTTTGCTCGTGACGGCTACAGCGTTGTTGCGTCGCAGCGGAAGCGCTGCGGGCTCCGTCCTGTTCTTCGAGGATGTGTCCCAGATCGTCGCGGTCGAGCGCACGGAGGCCTGGAAGGAGGTCGCGCGCAGGATTGCTCACGAGATCAAGAACCCTCTGACCCCCATCCAGCTTTCCGCTCAGCGGCTCAAGCGACGTCTGGGCGAGAGCGTCGAGGGCGATGATGCCGTGCTGTTCGACGAATGCACCACTACGATCGTCGACCAGGTCGACCACCTCAAGAACCTCGTCAACGAGTTCTCCCGCTTCACCCAGGGTGGTGACACCGAAAAGTCCCTGCACGATCTCAACGACATCGTGGCCGAGACCCTGCCGCTGTATCGTCAGGCCTGGCCCGATATGGACATTGGCTTCGAGAGGGGAGAGAGCTTGCCGCCCGTGATGATGAACCGGGACGGCGTGAAGCGGGCCCTGATCAACCTGCTGGACAATGCCGTGTCGGTTTCCGCCGGATCTTCGCCGGCCGAAGCCAACGGTCAGGAAGCGGGCTCCAATCAAATCCGAGTAAAGACGACATTCGACAAGGCGCTATCTAGAGTGATACTTGAAGTGGCCGACAACGGGCCGGGGATCTCGGCGGAGGACAAGGCCAGGGTGTTCGAGCCGTATTTCTCGACCAAGGACGACGGTACCGGATTGGGCCTGGCCATCGTGGCCTCGGTAGCCGCCGAGCACCAGGCCTACATCCGGTTGCGCGACAATATGCCCAGTGGCAGCCGGTTCACGATAGAATTCCCGGCCAAGATCGAAGATGCGGCTGTGGCCGAGACGGGCAAGGCATGAAGCGGGTATGAACGAGACGATATTGATAGTCGACGACGACGCCAACGTTCGGGACTCGATCGGTGGCGTGTTGAGAGATGAGGGCTTCCAGGTCGAAACCGCCGGCAACGGCAGTGAGGCTATCTCCAAGCTCGGGGCGACGGATCCTCGCCTGGTCCTTCTCGATGTTTGGATGCCGGAGATGGACGGCATCCAGTTGCTTCAGGAATTGAGATCCGCTCGCAGTGACCTGCCCGTGATCGTGGTATCCGGGCACGGCAACGTGGAGACCGCCGTCAAGGCCACCAAGCTTGGCGCCGTCGACTTCATCGAGAAGCCCTTTTCGATCGACGGGTTACTCGGGTCCATCCGTCGTGCTCTTCGCAGTTCGGGGGACGAACTCGGTGATAGCAGGGCCGAACTGGGGCCGTCCGGAAACTCGGCTGGCGTGCAGGGTCCGTCCGTCATGGAAAGGACGCTCAGCCGAAGTGTCGTGGGCGGTGGCCAGGGGTTGCACAGCGGCGTCAGGACCGGTCTGATCCTGCACCCTCTGCCGGCCGGCAGCGGTATCCGCTTCGGCAGCGTGGCGGGAGAAGGCTACGTTGCAGCCCACGTAGACAACGTAGACTCCACCGGTTACGCGACGACTCTGCACAAAGACGGCATGAGCGCTCGCACGGTGGAGCATCTCATGGCCTCTCTGCACGCCTATGGTGTCACCAACCTGCTCGTAAAGGTGGAAGGCGAGGTCCCCATTCTGGACGGCTCGGCGGTCGAGTTCTGCAAGATGGTCGAGTCGGCAGGAGTCGAAGATCAGGATTCGTGGCGGCCCGCGGTGGCCGTGGACGAGGAGGTGCGGCTGGACTTCGGCGACGACGAGCACATCTCGATCGTTCCTCACGATGGCTTTCGCGTTACCTACGAGCTGTCCTACCCCGAGCCGGTCGGAGAGCAGACCTACACTTTCGATTTCACCGGGCCCGCGTCCTTCAGGGACGAGATCGCCCCGGCTCGAACCTTCGGCTTCGTTGAAGAGATACGAGCCTTAGAGAATGCGGGGCTCGGCCAGGGTGGGCAACTGAGCAACTTCATCCTCATCGGTGACACCGGTATCGTCAACACGGAGCTGCGTTTCCCCGAGGAACTCGCCCGCCACAAGATCCTCGACATAATGGGCGATTTCTACTTGCTGGGCGCACCGCTACGGGGCGCAGTGCATGCACGCAAGACCGGACACTCGGCCAACATCGCGCTGGTGAAAGAGATCTGGAAGCGTTTCGGCTAAGGGCGTTTACTTCAAGCCGACCAGCTTGGGTGCCGACAGCGTTCCGGTGAGCGTGTAGCGTCGCCACCCGTCGCGGTCTTCTCCCGCTTTCGGCAGCAGTCCGAGAAGGGCCTTGGAACGCGCATCATCTTCCACCTTGCGCGCGCGCAGGTCGCAGCGAAGCCTCGTCTCTCCGGAAGTAGCCGGGCTGAGTTTGCCTTTCGTGAGCCGCCACTCGACGCCTTCCACGTACATGTTGAGCTTCGAGATGTTCACGGTCCCGGCTTGCAGTGTCGATGCCGCCTCGAGGTTGCTGAACGTCCACTCGCCCAGGGGAAAGCCCGGACGCTGTGCGGTCGTACCCCGCCGTGCGGGGGCGGCAGGAAGTGCGCCTGAGATCTTCCCGGAATCGCTCTTGAGGTTCAGTGCTCCACTGCCCGCAGGCAGCGCCCGGCCCCGTGGTCCTGACGTCGCGAGCCCTGCAAGTTGAAGCTCGCCGTCGAATCTGCCGCGCACCTCCAGTGAGCCCAGATCGAGGCATAGCCCCGGGTTCACGCCTTCGAAGCTCACGTACAGGTTCAGTGCGTTGCCGGCTTGGGGGCTGTCTTCGCGCGACAGACGGCCGGACAGCTCTCCGCCGCAGGCGTTGATGTCGAGAGAGACGTCTCCATCGAGCCCGAACCCCAGCCGTGTGGAGGCAAGGGTCACTCGGTAGGCTCCGCGAGTGACCTCGACGCCGGAGAGCGTGTAGGTGAAAGGAAAACCGAAGGACACATCGTCGAAGGTCAAGCCGACGCCCAAAGCGGCCGCTCGCGGCAGGATGAGTCGCCTGACGAGTTGTTCGTGAGGGAAGGTCCAGATCAGAAACAGGAGAAGCAGCCCGATGAATACGAGCGCTTTCCTCATGCCGGTTCCAACGTCGCGGCTACCAGCGTGAGGTCGAAACGCGTCTTGTCGTCATACTTGCGGCGCATCTCCAGCTGTCTGATCGACACGGGCCGTCCCGATTCTTCGATGCCGCGCAGCAGCGCCACGACCGCCCGAAGGCTGACGCGGCTCAGTTTGATCTCGACATAGACCTCGTCGCTGCCGTCGGCTGTCTTGCGGCGGCTAGGGTTCATCGATTCGATCGAGTCCGCCTCGACGGATGCGGCCGTTACTTTGTCGATGAACGAAAACAGGGAGAAGTCCGCGTCGCTGTCCGCTACATCCGACTTGCCAGGCAATGTCGTTTCGAGAACGGCGATGCGGTTGGAGAGCCGTTGCATGTGTCCGATGTCCTCACGCAGCTTCTCGATGCTCGCGTGAAGTCTCTGTCGACCGATCACGAGGGGCTCTACGACGGCGAGATAGGCGACCGCAAGCACCAGAAGCGCGGCGAACGCGATCACCAGCCGTTGCTCGCGGGGGTTGAGCCGGGCAAGAAGTCCCAGAAGCTGTTGAAGGAGTTGGTTCACGTGGGCCTCTGTATGTCGCCTACCTTCATGAGAAGCTGGAAGTCCACGCCAGATCCGTCCACTGCCGCCCGGACGTCGCGCACCTCTATTGTCGCGAAGTTCTCGTTTCCCTCCAGAGACTCCTGGAGCTTGGTCACGGCCTCGAAGGACGGTCCTCGCCCGGTAAACTTGAGATTGGGAGGATCGGTGACGAAGGTGTCGAACTCGACTTCGAGGTCGCCGGGTATGGCCGCCGACAAGAGTGCGAGAACCTTGAGCGGAGAGGAGGTTCCCATTCCGCCTGCTCCCTCTTGGGTACGGCGCTGCAGCTCCTTGAGGCGCATTTCCATCTTGAGCGTCATCCCCGGCCCGGCGGCTTGGCTGTGCATGGCACCCTGGTAGATGCTCTCGGCCTGCTGTCTCAGGTCACGTCGTTGCCCCGACAAGCGCGTGTATTCCAGGACGTTGGCCGTGAGTGCCAGCACGACAGCGGCCGCGGCCCAAGTCGCGGTGGCGCGCGTTTCGGTGGGTGCGCCGAAGTAGGAGCGGGATTCGCTCCGGGCGGGGAGGGAGAAGTCGATCACGGGCTCCCCGGCGCCTTCGTGAGCGGCCATGATGAGGCCCACGGCGGGTGCAGCGGCACGCCAGTCCGAGGTAGGAGCACCCGTTACCTTTAGAGGGCACTCCTCGGGCAACGCTTCGAGCTTGCGGTCGGGGAGCGCCTCTCCGAGGGCTGATGTCAGGTTACCCGCCGCAGGACCGCCGAGAACGAGGCGATCGCCCGCCGGGCTGATCGTCCGAATCGTCCACGCGAGGTTGCGAACCAGCATGCCTTCGGGGCAGTGCCTGAGGATGCGAAGGGCTTGCAGTTCGTTGTCTTCGATCACCCCTACGATCGCGCCGTCCGCACTGACATCGACGGCGGTATAGGCACCGCGCGGACCGCAGGCCTTCCTGTATACGTTGATCGCCGCCGGAGGCGCCCAGACCAGCCTGGAAGGTTCGACGCCGTGTTCGGCAAGAGCCGCCAGCTGGGCCGAAACGGCCTGACTATCCGCCATCGCGGCAAGGACGCGCCCTGACTTGGCCGGAGAGGAGAAGTCGTAGCTGCACACGGAGTTCTCGAGGTCGAGGGGGACATGCTCTTCCAGTGCGGACCCCACCGCCTGATCCAGACGTCTCTTGTCGCGGAAAGGAAAGTCGAGGAAGCGGAAGGCGGCCGCGTCGCCGGGTAGGCTGGCGATGACCCGGTCCCAACTCTGATCCGAGATCATCCTCGCCATGCTCGTGGCCTTGTCGAGACCAAAGTCGACGATGGTCGTGACCTTGACGGACCCGAGTGTCGATTCGGCAGCTGCGATGCACATGCGCCGCGAGGTGAGGTGTACGCCCAGAATCCGACTGCTCAAGTTCAGAACTCCAGCTGCTGCTTCTCGGTAAGCCCTTCCAGATCGTCGAGCCCGGCCGCGGTCTGACGTTCACCCAGTGGGACGTTCGGCCCGCGGCGTGCGGTTGAATACACTATACTGGACCTGCCACTGGTGCGACGAATCAACGCCTCCACCGACTGATACACCCCATCGATGGCTCCGGTCGCGCGGACACGGAAGACATCGCTCGTGAACTTCACGAGGCTTGCCAACGGAATGCCCTGCAGAGCTTCGATTTCAGTGAACTGGGCGGGAGCCGTGAAGGGCTCCTCGCTACGGCGATCGACGATGGCGGCGACCGCCAACTCATCCATCGCTACGTGCAGCGACAATAGGACCTCGATCGGCGCCGTGTTGATGTTGATGCGCGTGTCGCCGAGATCTCTGATGCCGGCCACTCTGCGAAGCCTGTACAGGTCCCTGGGGCCGACATTCCTGACCAATGCCAGTTCCGAGAAGGTTCGCAGGCCGGAGTTCCTCGGGCTATAGCCGGGGTCCAGTCCCCTGTAGTACTCCTGCTCCGCGCCGGTCGGAAGCACGAACGTAGAGGAGTCGCGGTCGAGCCAATCGATTATGGGGCCGAGCGTGGCGGGGTCTACGCGACTTCGCTCGAAGAGTTCACGCGCTCGCATCAGGACGACGCTGTCAGTCAGCCTGACCTGCATTAACTGGTTGAGGTTGAACAGGGCTGATTCGTCCTCGATGCGGATGAACACGGCGCCGTCACCCACCGGCACCTCCCAGGGCTTGGCCCAGAACTCGTCGAGGGAGTCCGACGCGGGCGGTTCGAGACGATCGAGCAAGGAGTCGTATTCCAGTGCGCGAGCAGCTACGAGCACTCCGGACTCGGCGAGCAGCGCTGCCTTCTTGGCGGTGACCCAGGTGGCCGTACGCCGGTATTCCACCTGACTCGAGTATGTGAATTCCATGATGACCACGGTCAGCAGGGCCGTTGCCAGTAGGACGATCAGAAGGGCCACCCCACGTTCGGTCTTGTTGCCGCAGGTCATTGGTGCCTCAGCCTTCATCGGCAGCCGCGACATAGAGCGCGGAGCTGAGTTCGAGACTCGGAGCGTCGCGCAGGGGCAGGTGCACCGTGGTTTGTACCATACGGGGCACACTGCCGGCCTGACGCCCGGGAAGCGTCGAGTCCCATGCTTCCAACCACTGGACGCCGTCCCAGAATCGAAGCGACAGCTCTTCGATGCCCGTAGCTATGACGGCTCGTGACCCGCGCTCGAAGATGTCATGCCGCGGGGGGCGCAGCTCGTAGCGAACCAGAGAGAAACCGGGTGGACCGTCATCGGCCTCCTCCTCCTTCTCGATCCGGTACGCTACGCGAATCTGGTCGCCCCGGTCGGTCCCCGTGTTCCGCTGCGGCATGCGCCCGTTCAGCGGGGTGGTGGCCCGCGAGGTAACGGCCGTCAGGTCGAGGATCACGGCGCGTTCGTACAAGTTCGAAAGCGCGGGCTGACCGTTTGCGAAGAACCGTGGGATCCGGTCGCCGTATGTGCCCGTGTCGAAAGCGCCACGCAGATCGCTTTCGAGCCAGTCGAAGATAGCCCTCGACGTAGCCAGAGAAGTAGCCCGCTCTCGTACGAGAGTTTGAGTCGTGACGGTCCTGGAGAAGGTGCCGTAGAGTCCGCCCGCGATGATTCCCAGAATGGCAACCGCTATGAGTAGCTCGAGGAGGGTGAGGCCGGCATCTCGTCGACCCGAGGGCAGTGGTGGACCGTGACGACGCGTCATCTTCTACCGGTGTCCCCGCTCAGGTAGGTGAGATCTACGAGGCTGTCTTCCTCACCACGCAGCCGAACGGAGACGGTGACCTCGCGGATGGTGGGCTCGAGAGTGGGTTCGACGGTGATCTGCCATACGAATCTATCCTCGGATGTCGTCGTGAATTCTCTGTCGCTGCGTGTGCGCAGAGCCAAGCCTTCGTCGAAGTCTCCCTGGGTCGTCCCGAGGTCCGGTGCCCCGCGAGCCCTCGTCGACGCGGTCAGTCTGGACGCGAGCATCGCCGCCACGTTCATGTCCTGGCTTCTGTTCATCAGTCGGATGTTGCGGGCGTGCAGGCCGGCAAGGCTGACGACGGCGACGCCGAGGATCGTCACTGCGACCAGCACCTCCAAGAGGGTAAAGCCGTTTCGTGATGTGTCGTCAGTCACCGAGTTCTTTACCGGGACCCCGGGCCTGCCGCCCGAACGTCGACGCGGCCCGTTATCGCACGATAGTCGAGTGCGTAGGTACGGTCGCCGCCGTCGCCCAACACTATCGCCACGTCCTCTCTGTTGCCTTCGGGAGCGAACAGCAGTTCGAATGCGCCGCTGCGTTGTACGCCGGTAGCCGAAGTGAGAGAAATCAGGCGCACTCCTTCGGGCAAGACGCCGGATCGCGCGTACGGGTCCCAGCGCTCGGTGAAGTCGTCGTCGGCGGCGTTGTCGACTGCCTCGGCTCGCACCTCGACGCTGTAGCGGTCTTTGTCGAGATCCAAGGTCAGCCTGTAAGTCTCGCCGCGCAGGGACGCTTCGTCGTGCAGGTAGGAAATCAAGGTTGCGAGCCGGTCAGCGCTGGCTTCACTGCGGGTAGCGGTCAGTTCGGGCAGTCGAGGGACCAGTGCGACCAGGAGGACGCCCATTATGAGCAGCACGAGGGCTACTTCTACGAGCGTGAAGCCCGGCGGTCGGTCGTTCACTGTCGGCTCAGAAGTCGCGGGAGTCGATGTCGGCGTCGAGGTCTTCGCCGCCCTCTTCTCCGTCGGCGCCGAGGCTCCTCAATACATAGGACGTGCCGTCGCTGGCGTAGATGAGCTCGTTTTGCCACGGATCGAGCGGGACCCGTTCCAGATAACCGCCCTTGCGCCAGCCTTTGGGCTCACGTCCGCTCGTGGGCTTTTCCACCAGAGCCGTAAGGCTTTGTTCCGACGTCGGATAGAAGCCCGAGTCGAGCCTGTACAGGTTGAGCGCTTCCTCGACGGCACGGATGTCGGCCATGGCTTTCGTTACGCGCGCCTCGTCCGTACGTCCGATGATTCGCGGTGCGGCCAGCGAAATCAGCAGGCCGAGGATCATGACTACGACGAGAATCTCGATGAGCGTGAAGCCGCGCTGCGACATGAGCGGCATTCTACCGAACGAGCTGATTGAGCTCAAAGACGGGGAGAAGCACCGCCAGAACGATGAACAGTACTATGGCCGCCATCGTCACGATCGTTGCCGGTTCCAGTAGGGTAGCCATGGTTTCGAAGCGCGCCTGCACGTCTTCGTCCAGGATCGACGAGGCCCGCCCGAGCATGGACTCGAGTTCCGAACTCCGTTCCCCGACGTCGATCATGTCGACGATCATGTCGCTGAACATCGGACTGTAGCGAAGGGACGCGGCGAGGGCTTCGCCCTCCGTAACCGCTTTCTCGGCTCTCGACAGTTCGTCGGCGACCAGCGCACTGCCGACTACGTCCCTGCTCACCCGCAGAGCTTCCACGAGGGGGAGGCCGCCTGCGAGCATGGACGACATCGTTTGCGCGAACCGTGACATCCAGACGTCGGAGACCAAGCCTCCCAGAAAGGGAAGGGCGACGAGAATTCGTTCGAGACGTCGGCGGCCGCCGTGGGTTCGAGCGTAGTAGCGAAGGCCCAAGGCGCCGATGATCGCGGCTACGCAGACGTAGACGTAATAGGCGCCGGCGAAGTCGGCCAGACCGATCAGCACCCGTGTGGGCAGAGGTAGGGCCTGATCCGATTCCGCGAAGACGCGCGTTACCTGCGGGACGACGTACGCTAGCAGGAACAGGACTATCGCCCCGCCGACTATCGCCATGATCAAGGGGTAGGTGGTCGCGGCGCGCATCCTCGCCTGCATGCGGCTCGTGGCTTCGGCGTGCTCGGCTATCTGAACGAGCACCTTGTCGAGGGTCCCGGTTGCCTCTCCCGCCCTCACCATGCCGGTGTAGATCGCGGGGAACACCTGAGGGAAACGGGTCATGGCCTCTTCGAGGCTGCCTCCTTCGAGAATGTGCGAGAGGA
This sequence comes from Candidatus Binatia bacterium, assembly GCA_028278325.1. Classification (GTDB taxonomy): domain Bacteria; phylum Desulfobacterota; class Binatia; order UBA1149; family JAJCZL01; genus JANQEO01. Next base: position 42,122 of record JANQEO010000157.1, on the reverse strand, counting down.
CCGAATCGAGAGTGGCGCGCAGGGCAGGGCCGCTTTGCTGATTGCGCATGGACTTGACGGCGTCAGCGAGAGGAATTCCTGCCGCCAACAGGGTCGCCAACTGCCGCATCGTGCGTGCAAGCTCATGCGTGGACACGCGCCTCCGGAACGGGCCTCCGGTGATACGGGAACTCGCCGCAGCGTCGGCGTCTTCGCTGAAGTCGGACGCGAGTATGCCTTGTTCGCGCAACTTGGCGCGCGCCGATCGCACGCTTTCGGCGTCGATGATTCCCGACACGCGGCGTCCGGCCGTGGACACGCCGTTATACGAGAAGGTCGCCATGAAACTCAGTCGAAGTCGTCGCTCGTGGCGCGGAGCACTTCCTCCACGGAGGTGACTCCCTGGCGAACCTTGTCTGCGCCTGATGAGCGCAGGGTGGAAACCCCACGAGCGATTGCCGACTCTCGGAGGGCCGCAGCGTCGGCTCTCTTCATGATCTGCGCACGAATCGCGTCGTCGACCACGAGCATCTCGTATATGGCCGTTCGGCCCGAGTAGCCGGTGCCGCGGCAAGCATCACAGCCGGGCCCGGCCGTTCGTAATCTCGAGTTGTCACCGAGCATGTAGCCGAGGCCGAGTTCCGCCATCCCGCTCTCGGCCACGCTGACGAGTTGGCTGCACTGCCCGCAGAGCTTGCGGACCAATCTTTGCGCCACGATGCCGATGACGGAGGAACTCACCAGGAAAGGCTCGATGCCCATGTCGAGAAGGCGAGTGGCGGCTCCGAAGGCATCGTTGGTATGCAGCGTGCTGAAGACGAGGTGGCCGGTCAGGGACGCCTGGATCGCGATTCGCGCGGTCTCCGAGTCACGAATCTCTCCGACCATTATCACGTCGGGGTCCTGGCGTAGGATGGAGCGCAGCCCGTTGGCGAAGGTCAAGTCGATCTTGGGGTTGACCTGTATCTGCCCTACACCGTCGAGGCGGTATTCGATCGGGTCCTCGATGGTGATGATGTTCTTTTCTTCCGAGTTGATGTCGGACAACGCCGCATAGAGCGTGGTGGTCTTGCCGCTTCCGGTCGGGCCGGTGGCAAGAACTATGCCGTGGGTTTGCGCGATCAGGCGCTTGAAGGTCTCGAGATCTCCCGAAGCCAGGCCGAGTTCGCCGATCCCCAACAGTGTCGCGCTGCGGTCGAGTAGACGCATCACGACCCGTTCACCGAAGGGCGTCGGGACGGTGGATATGCGGATGTCGAGGTGTCGGCCGGCCACGCGGGTGCGTATGCCGCCGTCCTGGGGAAGACGTCTCTCGGCGATATCCATGGCCGCCATGACCTTGATTCTCGAGGTCACGGCGGCGTGTACGCGGCGAGGCGGCCGCAGAACTTCGTCGAGGATCCCGTCGATGCGAAATCGTACAGAGCTCGCTTGTTCGTAAGGCTCGATGTGGATGTCACTGGCCCCGTTCTTGGCCGCCTGGAAGATCAGGGTGTTGACCAGCCGAATGATGGGCGCCTCGTCGTCGGATTCAAGCAGGTCCGGAACCGACAGGTCTCCGCCTTCGAGTTCGGTCTCGCCGCCGACGTCGAGGATGTCGAGCATGTCCGTGCTTTCCGAAGCCGCGCGGTCAAAAGCCCGGTTGATGGTATCCGCCAGCATCGGTGCCGGCACGACGACCGGATCGACTTCTCGGGAGTATATGACCCGTAGATCGTCCAAGGGACCGAGACGCAGCGGATCGGAGGTGGCAACGACTACTCTGTCTTCATCGATGCGAAGCGGCAGCACGTGGTTCTTGCGGCAGAACTGCATGGTGACGGCTTCGAGCACCGGGGGCTCGATGGACGCTTCGTCGATGCTACGCGAGCAGGCAAGCCCCAAGCATTCGGCCAGGATTGCCGCCCACCTTACCTGGGAAAGTGCGCCGAGTTTTTCCAGTGACGCTCCCAGGCCTCCTTCGCCTGCGGCACGGGAGCGGGCTTCGTCGAGCTGTTGCCGCGTCACGCCGGCCCGCAACAAAAGGTTGTCCAGTGAGACCTCGACGCCGCTGGCCGCCATGTCGGGTATCATTGCGCCGGCACGGCGCTTTCGGAGCCTTGCGATTCCGTGGTTTCGGTGTCGGGAACCCAGTCGTCGTCGGCTTCGGGATCGGGGTCGCCGAAAGCGTGAGCCGGGTCGTAGTCGGGATCTTCCAGGCTGCGTTCGTGCTCTTCCTTGCGGTGTTGGGTCACCCGACGCAGGTCCTCGGCGTCTCTGATGACATGGGGAGTGAGGAAAGCGATGAGGTTTACCTTCTCCGTTTCTTTTCTGCTCGACTTGAACAGCTCGCCCACGATGGGGATATCGCCGAGGATGGGGACCTGGGAGCGAACGTCGGTGAGTTGGTCGCTTATGAGCCCTCCAATGGCCGCGGTACGGCCGTCGTTGATGCTGACAGTCGTCGATGCCGCTCGGCGTGTGATCGTGGGGCCGACCTCGGTGGCATCGAGCTGTGGGTTCGGAAGTATCTGAGAGACTTCCTCCTCGACGGTCAGGACAACCACGTCGCCTTCCGACACCTGAGGCGTGACCCTCAATGTTATACCGACATCCCGTCGTTCGATCTCGGTGAACACGTTACCGAGGTTGGTGCTGTCCGCACCTCGGCTGGTGACGAAGGGCACGTTCTGGCCGACGACGATCTCGGCTTGTTGATTGTCGAGAGTCAGCAGGGTGGGCGCCGACAGCACTTCGACGTTGCTGTCGGCCTGCAGAGCGCGGAACAGTGCTATGTTGGCAGGGATCTCGACGCCGTTGATCTCGACGGTCTTGTCGCTAGCCGCGGCCAGCACCAACCCCGACAGCGAGAAGGGGTTGGCGGCACCCGACGTTATGTCGCCCAGGTTAGCGAGATTGGTCGATGCCAGACCGACGCCGTCGCCGATGTCACCGCCGGCCTGGAACTCGAAGCCGAGTTCTTTGGCGCGGTCGAGGGAGACTTCGACTATGATCGCTTCGACGAAGACCTGAGGCCGTTGAATGTCGAGGCTCTCCAGCAAGCCTATCAGGACTTTCTGGTTCTGGGTGGAGGCGTCGATGAGGATGGCGTTGGTGGCCGGGTCCGCACTTAGCGAAACGTCTTCCGCCAGCCCGAGCGAGCCCGACGCAGCCGTCGGTCCGTCCCCGCCCTTGCCGCCGCGCCTACGGCCGGCCGAGATCATCCCCGATACGACTTCCACGAGAGCTTCGGCGTCCGCGTGCTTGGCGTAGTAGACCGTGAGGCGCCCTTCGTCCGCCATCAACGGAGTATCCAGGTCGATGACCAGCGCCCTGATCTTGCGCAGGGTAAGTACGCCTGCGCTCACGACCAGAGAGTTGGTGCGCTCGTCCGCCACGACTTTGATGCCTCCCTCTCCCGGAGCGGCCGGGGCGCCTTTTGCCGCGGCTCGGCCGCGTGTTTCGCGTGCGAGGATCTCCTTTATGTGATCGGCGACGGTGGCGGCGTCGGCGTGCTGTAGGGGAATCACCTCGACGGTATCGTCACGTCCCTCGACATCGAGGGCCCTGATGACGTCGGCGATTCGAGTGGTGTTGCTCGCGGTGTCTGTCACGATGAGCGTATTGCTCGGTCGGTAGGCGACCAACGAGCCTTCCTTGGAAACGAGAGGGTTGAGGCTCTCCGACAAGGCACCTACGTCAACGAAGCGCAGGGGTATCAAGCGCGTCACGAAGGCCTCGCCTTGGGCAGGCCCCGTAATGACGGTCGCTGCGCCGCGGGCTTCGCGTACGGGCACGATGCGCGTGATGACGCCGTCGTCGACGGTGGTCAGCCCACGCACGGCGAGGACCGACTCGAAGACCTGGTAGGCTTCCGCCACCGACACCGGAGTCGGGGAAACCACGGTGACCACCCCGGCGACCTTCTCGGTGAAGACGAAGTTGCGCTGCGTAACACGGCTGATGAACTTCACGAAGACCGGTAGTTCGACCTCTTCGAAGTTGATCGTGATGGTGTCGGCGGGCTGTGCGGCGGTCGCCTTCTGCTCCGCTTCTGCTTCGGGCACGAGCGAGGTCGCGCTGAGGATCAGCGTCAGCACCAAGGCTGTTTTGGAGAGCAGCGTCGTCATCGCACCTTGTAGGTAAGCGTACTCGCTTTGTTCTGACGTATCAGGTCGACGGTGATCACTTCTGCGGTCTGGATCTCCCCCAGGAGCCCCATGGCCATGGACGGGTCCGTTAACTGTGTGCCGTTGATGTTGCGAACCACGTCACCGTTCTTCAAGCCCATCCTCTCGAAGATGGAGCCGCGCTTTATGGCGAACAAGCGAAATCCCATGCTGTTGCCGTCTCGCAGGAAGGGTACCGCTCGAACCTCCGTTATCACCGAGTTCAGGTTCTCGATGGCGTGGTCGACCTCTCGCCGGTCGACCAGATAGCTTCCCTCTCCGGTTTCGCGAATCCCGGAAAGCTGCTCCTGCTTCTTGCCTTTGTCCCCCGGCTTGGGTGCTTTCTTCTTCGAGGGCGCGGGCGCTTCATCGTCCTCGATCTTTATGGTTTGGCGGCGTCCGGAGCGAAGGATCACCGCGCTGCGTGTAGCCACCGACACGAGTTTGGGGCCGCCGAATATTCTTTCGCCGACGGCGAACACGTCCTGCTCGCCGCTGTCCACCTCTTCGAAGACGGCAAAGCCCTCACCCTGGATGTCGGCGGTTCCTTTCAACGCTAGATCGCTGACCGCAACCGCCGCGGGTGCGTCGGGGGTGGAGGCGGCTTCCGCGCCGAACAGGCTGCGTTTGAAGATGATGGAGTAGTCGGTGTCGGTACGGCGGGAGTCCGCCAACGCGGGTTCAGTGGGCAAGGTTGCTTGAAGACTGATATCCGGGGTTTGCGAGTCGAGCCAGTATTCCACGAGGGTGGTGACGGTCATCGCCCCGAAGTACGCAGCGACACCGATGAAGAAGTACCGTAACATCGTCATCGCGCGTTGCTGCACGGCTGGACGCCACATGGCGAAGCCTAGGTAAATCCCCTAGATGATTCAAGTTTTCGCGCATCCTGCGTGCCTTACCAAGTTGACTGCCTAAAATCGGCGCGATAGAGTTCGACGCGTCTGACACCTTGCGGCGACCGCCGGGGGAATGCCGCGACATGGCGAAGGAAGAGGCAAAGAGTTCCGAGGGGGAAGGGGACAGCCCGGCCGCAGATTCCGCCGCCTCGAGTGCGTTTGCCGACGACGAGCAGGTAGCCGTCCGGCGCGGCAAGCTCGCCGAGCTGAGGCAGGGCGGGAGGCCCTTCCCGAACGACTTCAAGCCGGACGCAAGTTGCCGTGAGCTGGTCCTACGCTTCGGTGATACCTCCGCCGACGACCTCGAAGCCGACTCGAGCAACTATTGCTTGGCGGGGCGCGTAACCGCGATTCGCAGCTTCGGCAAGACGACCTTCCTCAAGTTGGTCGACGAGACCGGTGCTCTTCAACTCTACACACAGCGCCAAGGCCTCGGCGAGGAGGTCTATGGAGCGGTCAAGAAGCTCGACATAGGCGACGTTGTCGGCGTTTGCGGCACGCTCTTTCGTACCCGCACAGACGAATTGACGCTGAAATGCGAGTCGTTCCGTCTCCTCGTCAAGTCGCTGCGTCCGCTCCCTGAGAAGTGGCACGGGCTGACGGACAAGGAGACCAGGTACCGGCGCCGCTATGTGGACCTGATCGTCAACGAAGGGGTACGCGACACGTTTCGCAAGCGCGCCGCCATCGTGGCGGGGCTGAGGGATTTCCTTACCCAGCGGGGCTATTTGGAAGTAGAGACCCCGATGATGCAGCCGGTGGCGGGAGGAGCGGCGGCTCGCCCGTTTGCCACCCATCACAACGCGCTGTCGATGGACATGTATCTTCGCATCGCACCGGAGCTTTACCTGAAGCGTTTGGTCGTAGGCGGGTTCGAACGCGTCTTCGAATTAAACCGAAACTTTAGGAATGAAGGCATATCCCTTCAGCACAACCCGGAATTCACCATGCTCGAGTTCTACCAGGCCTATGCGACCTACGAGGACCTGATGGTCCTGACCGAAGAGCTGGTGGAGACCCTCGCAGCCGACGTTTGCGGGTCTACGACGGTTACTTATGAAGGCGAGGACTTGAACCTCGCGGCGCCCTACACCCGCCTGAATATGGCCGAGGCAGTTGCCGATGCGGCCGGTCTGTCGGCCGAGGCGGTGCTGGTTCGCTCCGAACTGGACGCGGTCGCTGATCGCCTCGAGATCGATTCCGCCAAGCGCACCCCCGGCCTGGGCCTGCTGGTCGATCTCTTCGAGCACATGATGGAGAGCGAGTTGCGCCAGCCGACCTTCGTGACCGGCTTTCCTGTCGAAGTTTCACCGCTGGCGAGGCAAAATACTGATGATCCGCGCTTCGTCGACCGTTTCGAGCTATTCATCGCCGGTCGTGAGATCGCCAACGGGTTTTCGGAGCTGAATGATCCGGAGGAGCAGCGCAAGAGGTTTTCTCAGCAACTCGAGCGCAGAGAGGCGGGCGACCTAGAGGCTCACATGATGGACGACGACTACGTTCGGGCTCTCGAGTACGGGCTGCCGCCAACCGCCGGCGAAGGGATAGGCGTGGACCGTCTGGTCATGATCCTGACGGGGACGACTTCCATACGCGACGTCGTTCTGTTTCCTCATCTCAAGCCCGAGTCACGGGACTGAGTCTGCGGGGCACGCCATGCGTTGGGAGTTCACGGTCGGGCTTCGTTACCTCCGCTCGCGGCGCAAAGAGACCTTCCTTTCCGTCATAACCGTCATCTCCACTCTCGGCGTCCTGCTCGGCGTCTCGGTCATGACCATAACGCTTTCGGTCATGACGGGCTTCGAGGAGGACCTGCGTTCGCGGATATTGGGTCTGCACCCGCATCTGCGTCTGGTCAATCGCTTGAGCGCAGGCACCGTCGAGGGCGCCGACCTGCTCGCCGATATCATGGAAGAGGACCCGCGCGTCGTCGAGGCAGCGCCGATCTTCAACGCTCAGTTCATCATCTCCTCGGGAGGACAGCTGACAGGCGTATACGCCCGTGGAATCGACGCGTCTTCGGGCGGCAGCACCTTTGGAATCGTCCCGTTCATCACCGACGGTAATTTATCCGATCTGAAGCGTACCGCGCGTATCGACGGCTCCGATCTGCGGGGCATCATGGTGGGCAAGGCGCTGGCGCGCCAACTCGGTGTCACGATGGGGGATGTCGTAAACGTGATGTCGCCGACCCTTACCGCCAACCCTCTCGGCGTGATGCCTCGCAGCAAGCGCTTCTACATCGCGGCGATGTACGACTCGGGGATGGCCGAATACGACTCGGGTTTGGTCTACCTGGCCATCGAAGACGCGCGCGCGGTCGTGGGCGTCGGGCCGGTTGCCAGCGGGGTCGAGGCAAGAGTCACCGATCCCTACGATGCTCCCGAGATCGCAGAGGAACTGAGTGAGAAGGTCGGCATGCCGTACTGGGTGCAGAGTTGGACTGAAGCACACAGGAACGTGTTCGCGGCTCTAAAGCTGGAGAAGACGGTATACTTTCTCGTTCTGATGCTCATCTTGCTCGTTGCCGCCTTCGCCATCGTTGCCACCCTTTATATGGTTGTAATGGAGAAGCGCAGGGACATAGCGGTCCTCAAGGCCATGGGCGCCACCAGCTCGAGCGTGGCGGCGATATTCGTCCTCAAGGGATTGCTCATAGGCACCCTGGGAACCGCCCTGGGAGCCTTGTCGGGGTTTGTCGCGTGCCTGGGCTTGGAGCGGTATCAGTTCGTCGATCTTCCGGAGGGGGTCTTTTACGTTTCGACGCTGCCCGTGCGTATCGAAGCCGACAACTTCCTGCTCGTGTGCGCCGCTTCGATGGCCATCTGCCTGCTCGCCAGCGTGTTCCCCGCATGGAAGGCGTCGAGGGTCGTACCGGTCGATATCCTCCGCTATGAATAGGCCGGCAGCGGTAGATGCTGGACGCGGTTGACCTCAAGAAGAAATACGATGACGGCCGCCGGATCATCGAAGTGCTCAGAGGCACCAGCCTCCATGTGGGCAAGGGCGAGACTACGGCCATTATCGGCCAATCGGGGGTCGGCAAGAGTACGCTTCTGAATCTGCTCGGTGCTCTCGATAGACCCGACGGCGGCAGTGTGAAGGTGGATGATGAGGACTTGTTCGCGTTGCCTGAGAAACGTCTGGCGGAGCTCCGCAACTCCGCCATCGGCTTCGTGTTCCAGTTCCATCACCTGCTCGGTGATTTCGACGCTCTCGAGAACGTCATGATGCCGCTCCTGGTAGGGGGGGAGAGCCGTGCGACCGCTAGATCGCGGGCCCTCGACATGCTCGAGAGCGTGGACCTGGTCGATCGAACGACTCACAGGCCGGGAGAGCTCTCGGGCGGGGAGCAGCAGCGTGTCGCCGTCGCCCGCGCCCTGGTGACCGAACCCTCGGTCGTACTGGCCGACGAGCCGACCGGCAACCTGGACCCCGAGTCGGCCGACCGCATCTACAGGCTGCTGCTCAATGCACAGGCGAAGGTGGGTTGTGCGATGGTTGTTGCTACCCACAGTGTTTCCCTCGCATCGCTCATGGACCGGACACTACGGTTGAAGGATGGGTTGCTGGTGGAGGAGGAGACCGGTTGAGCAAACCTTCGGGCCGACTTCTCATCACCGCACTCCTGCTCTCATCGTTGGCCTACTCGCAGGTGGGAGCCGCGAGCAGGGCCGCCGAAGTGCGGGTCGCGGGAACCCACCGAGTGGAGGCGGGTGCGGTAAGGGCCCAGATCACCATCCAGCCGGGAGAGGAGATCGACTACGACGCGATCGACTCCGACGTGCGGGCCATCTACGAACTCGGCCTCTTCGAGAACGTGTGGGTCACCGAGTTGTCCGCCGAGTCCGGCACGATACTGACCTACCACGTCAAGGAACACCCCTACGTGGCCGAGATCGTGTTCGAGGGCGTCGACGAGGTTTCCGAGGAAGATCTCGCCGCCGAGGTCAAGATACGGGAGCGGGCCATCTACGACCCCCGGAAGGCGTGGGAGGGGCTGCGTGACGCCCACAAACTGTACGCCAGCGAGGGGTATCCCGACACCACCATCGAGATAGAGCTGCGACCGATCGGTGACCAGGAGGTCAAGGTCGTCTACGCGGTCAACGAAGGCGAGCTGGTGCGTGTCGACAAGATCAAGTTCGAAGGTGTGAAGGCGTTCGACCACGACAGGTTGCGCAAGGTGATGGCAACCAAGGAGCGGTGGTGGTTTTCTTGGCTCACCGGCGCAGGCTTGCTCAACGAAGACGAGATCGCTTCGGATGTGGAGCGCTTGACGGCCTTCTACTACGACAACGGCTACATCCAGGTGCGCATCGACGAGCCCGTGATCGAGCGTGGCGATGACGGCCTCATCATACGGATGAAGATCGACGAGGGGCCTCACTACAGTGTCGGTGATGTGAGCTTCGCCGGTGATCTGTTGATGACCGACGACGAGTTGCGTTTCTTCAGCCGGGTCAAGACCGGCGACGGCTTCAAGGCCAGCGCGCTGAGGGAAGCGATATTCTCGCTGGTCGAGGGCTACGGCAATCTGGGCCACGCCTTCGCCGAGGTCGTACCCCAAACGAGCATCAACGAGTCCGACCGTCTCGTCGATATCGTGTTCGAGATCTCGAGCGGGCCCAGCGTGACCGTTCGCCGTGTCGAGATAAGGGGCAACACCAAGACCCGTGACCACGTCATCCGCAGGGAGCTGCAGATCCACGAGGGCCAGACCTTTTCGGGCGAGGGGCTGCGCCGGAGCCGTGAGGCCATCAGGCGCCTGGGCTTCTTCGACGAGGTCGAGCTCACCACCAACAGGACGGAGGTCGAGGACCAGCTCGACTTGCTGGTGCAGGTCAAGGAGGGCCGGACCGGCACCTTCTCTGCCGGTGCCGGCTTCAGTTCGGGTGACAACTTCGTGTTCAACGCCCGTGTTTCGGAGCAGAACCTCTTCGGGCGCGCCCAGCGTGCCGTGCTCAACGCCGACTTCGGAAGCACGAGGCAAAACTTCCAGCTGAGTTTCACGGAGCCGTGGTTCGGGGGACGCCCCCTGAGTCTGGGGGGCGATCTGTTCAACTGGAAGCTCGAGTTCGACGACTTCGACCGCGGCGGTACCGGCTTCGCGATCAGATCATCCTATCCGCTGCGTGATTTGGGCTACGAGTCTTTCCTCGGGCTTTCGCTGGCGCGCGTGCGCATAGGACTCGAGTACCGGCTGGAACAGGCCGAGATCGACGCGGTTGCCGGAGATGCCCCGCCCGAAATCAAGATCGAGGAGGGAACCTCGCTGACGAGCAGCATATCGCCGCGGTTGATCCGCAGCACCCTCGATCATCCTTTCGATCCCGCGCGCGGGTCACGGCAAGTGCTGTCCGCTGAGTTCGCCGGCCTTGGGGGCGAATCCGATTTCATCAAGCTCGAAGCGAGCGGGCGCTGGTACTGGCCGGTGTTCAGGACCAAGGGCGGCAGGATCTTCGTCTACTCCCTCGGCACCACTCTTGGTTACGGCATCGGGGATTCGGGAACCAGCGGCGAGGAACTGCCCCTGTTCGAACGGTATTTTCCCGGCGGTATAAACTCCCACCGAGGATTCGAGACCCGCACTCTCGGTCCGACCGGTGTGACCATCGACGATGGGGAGATCATCAACGAAGAGGAGATCGGCGGGAGCAGCCAGCTGATATTCAACAACGACTTCCTCATCCCCATCATCCCCGATGCCGGCTTCAAGGGCGTCCTGTTCTTCGATGCGGGCAACGCGTTTACGGCCGAAGACGGGCTGGATGTAGGCGATTTGAGGTACGCTGTGGGCTGGGGCATTAGGTGGCTCTCGCCCTTGGGGCCGCTGCGCGTGGAGATAGGCTATCCCCTGGACCCGGAGGACGATGAGGACTCCAGCGTCGTCCAGTTCTCGTTCGGTGCACCGTTTTGATATGAAAGGAGTCATGATGCGTACAGTTCTGACGGCAACCTTGTTTACAGTCCTAGCGGCCGCCCCGCTGCACGCCGAGGATCTCAAGATCGGCTATATCATCACCCAGCGGCTCATCGCCGAGACCGAGGTCGGCAAAGCCGCGGCGGCCGAACTCAAGGAAAAGATGGAGGATGCTCAGGGTGGGCTGGAGAAGAAGCTCGAGGAGATCAAGGATCTCGAGGCCGATCTCCAGCGCCGTGCGATGGTGTTGAGCGAGGAGGAGCGCAAGAAGGCGGGAGAGGAGCTCGAGCGCGAGCTACTCGATGCCAAGCGTCTCAAGGAAGACTTCCAGCGGAGCCTTCGAAAGACCGAGGCGGGAGTAATGGCCAAGGTCAACGAGTTCCTGCGCGAGGTGATTCAGGACTACGGGGAGAAGCATGGCTATGACCTGATCCTCGACGCGTCCACGCTGCTTTACGTGTCCGACAAACCGGACCTGACCGAAGAGGTTATCAAGGCGGCCAATGCGGCCAAACGTCCTGGTGACTAGGCCGACTGAAATACACGAGACCGCCGTGGTCGGTTCGGGGGCGTCACTGGGTCAAGGCGTCAAGATCGGGGCCTACAGCGTCGTAGGGTCGGACGTCGTCATAGGTGACGACACCCAGATCGGGCCACATGTCGTCGTCGAAGACGGCACCCGCATCGGCAGCGGGAATCATATTTTTCAGTTCGCCACCATCGGATCTGCGCCCCAGGACCTCAAGTATGCCGGAGAGCCTACCACTCTCGAGATAGGCAACGACAACAGCATACGGGAGTTTGCCAGCCTCAATCGCGGCACCGAAGGGGGTGGCGGCGTGACGAGGGTCGGGCACAGCAACTTGCTCATGTCCTACTCGCACGTGGCCCATGACTGTACGATCGGCGACAGCGTGGTGCTGGCGAATTGTGCGACGATGGGCGGTCACGTGGTAATCGAAGACTTCGCCATCCTCGGTGGCCTGGTAGCCGTGCATCAACACGTCAAAATCGGCCAGTCCGCCATGTTGGGCGGAGGGGCCATGGTGGTACTCGACGTGCCCCCGTACTGCATGGTTCACGGCAACCGTGCCAAGCAAGTCGGACTCAACATCGTAGGCCTCAAGAGGCGTGGCCTCGACAGCAAGGCGATCGCCGACATCAAGGGCGCTTACAAGATACTGTTCCAGTCTTCGCTGCGCCTCAGCGACGCGTTGTCGCGCGTGGCCGATGAGTATGCCGACTCCGAGTACGTGAAGGTGGTGCGTGAGTTCGTAGAGAACTCCGAGCGCGGCGTGTGCCGTTAAGCTCGAGCGCTATGGAAAAGATCGGCCTAATCGCAGGCAACGGCACCTTTCCCTTGATCTTCGCCCGCGAAGCACGTTCGCGCGGCTATGGCGTGACGGCGGTGGCTCACCGCGGCGAGACTACGCGACAGCTCGAGCCCGAAGTCGACGCTCTGACCTGGGTCAGGGTCGGCCAACTCGGCAAGATGATCTCGACGTTCAAGAAAGCCGGGATCAAGCGTGCGGTCATGGCCGGCGGTATAAACAAGGCGAGGAGCTTGGCCAGTGTGAGGCCGGATTGGCGGGGTCTCAAGTTCTTGAGAAAGTCCCTGGGCAAGGGTGACGATGCGTTGTTGCGTCGCCTTGCCGGCGAGTTCGAAAGCGAAGGTATAGAGATCGTGCCGTCCACTCTCTTCCTCGACAAGATCGTTTCCTCGAAGGGGCTGATCGCCGGCCCCGCGCCCGATCCGGCTGTGGCCGCCGACGTCGCGCTGGGGCTGAGAGCGCTGCGCGCCCTCGGTCCTCTGGACGTAGGCCAGAGCGTGGTTGTCGAGAACGGCATGATCCTGGCGGTGGAGGCCATCGAAGGGACGGACGCCGCCATCCGGCGTGCAGGCGAAATCGGCCGCGGCAAGGCCGTCGTGGTCAAGGCGGCCAAGACCGGCCAGGATCTGCGTTTCGATGTGCCGGCCGTCGGTCCCGCGACGATTGAAACTATGGCAGGTGCCGGGGCCGCGGTTCTGGCTTTGGAGGCGGGGTCGACGATCATCCTCGAGGCAGAAGGGCTGGTCGAGGCGGCCGACTCCGCAGGGGTATCGGTAATCGGCTTCAGCGGGGACGAGAGCGGCGATGTCTCCTGGACGTAGAACACCTGTCGGCGTTGTCGGCGTCGGTTACCTCGGCGCCCTGCACGCTTCCAAGTACGCGGGGCTCGACACGGCTGATCTGGTCGGCGTCTACGACACGGACACGGACCGGGCACGCGAGGTCGCCGAGGCATCAGGCTGCCGAGCCTTCGAATCCTGCGACGAGCTATTGGAGTCAGTCGAAGCCGTAAGCATCGCGGTGCCGACGGCCGCTCATCTCGAGTCCGGGTTGGCGGCCGCAAGGGCCGGAGTGCACGCTCTGATGGAAAAGCCGCTGGCGGCCTCCAGTGCGGAGGCGAGGAGCCTGGCGGATGCAGCCGCCGAAGCGGGGATCGTGCTGCAGGTCGGACATCTCGAGCGCTTCAATCCCGTGTTCGAAGAAGTCCACGAACGCGTCACCAATCCTCGTTTCATCGAATGTCACCGCCTCTCACCGTTCGCAGGGCGCGGCACGGATGCGAGCGTGGTGCATGATGTGATGATCCACGACCTCGACCTCATCGACTTCCTCGTCGGCGACGAACTCGAAGCGGTCGAGGCCATCGGGGTGCCGGTGCTCAGCGAACGGCCCGACATAGCCAACGCTCGCTTGCGCTTCGCGGGGGGCTGCGTGGCCAACGTCACGGCTAGCAGGGTCTCACTCAAGCGCGAACGTAAGCTGCGCATCTTCGAGCCTAGCGCCTACGTGTCGTTCGACTTCGACGGTGGTCAGGCGGTGATCGCCACGCGTGACCCGGACAAGGCCGCTGTCGCGCCTGACAACCCCATGGCGGCCATCGAGGTCAGCCAACGCGAGTTCGCAGGGGGTGATCCGCTCAACCGCGAGATAGCGGAGTTCGTCAGATGTGTGCGCGAAGGGGGACGGCCTTTGGTGGGTGCCGCCGAGGGGCTTCGCGCGCTGGACATGGCGGATCGCGTTCTGGCGTCCATGCCCGAACCCGAGTTCCACGGCTGAGCGCGGCCGTGGGCGAGCGTGTTCTGATCGTTGCGGGTGAAGCCTCGGGTGACGCCCAAGCGAGCCGCCTGGTAAAGGCGATGCGCGAGCAGCGTAGCGACCTGACGTTCTACGGAGTGGGCGGGGAGCAAATGCGCGCCGCCGGGGTCGAGACGATCTTCGACGCCGCTTCGCTGTCGGTCATGGGTTTCTCCGAAGCCGTCGGTGGCTTCCGGCAGGCATGGCGCTGCTACCGCACGCTCGTTAACGATCTCGAGTCGCCGAACCGTCCGGACCTGCTCATTCTCGTGGATTTTCCCGAGTTCAACCTCATCCTGGCTCGAAAGGCCCGCAAGGCCGGCGTCAAGGTCTTCTACTACGTCAGCCCTCAAGTATGGGCTTGGCGACGCGGCCGCATTCGCAAGATCTGCCAGAGGGTCGATCGAATGGTCGTGTTGTTTCCATTCGAGCAGGGTCTCTACGAGAGCGGGGGACTGGAGACGCATTTCGTCGGCCATCCGCTTGCCGAAGATGTTGCCGCCTCCCGTGAACCGAGTGAGACGAGAGAGCGTCATCGCATCCCCCAGGACCGTCCTTTGCTCGTGTTGATGCCGGGCAGCCGCCGTAAGGAAGTTCACAGCATGCTGCCGGTAATGCTCGAGGGTGCCGCCATGTTGAAGGGTCGTGCGACGGTTGCGCTGGCTCGCGCTCCGGGGATCCCCGCCGACCTGGTGGAGGACTATGTGGCCGCTTCAGGCCTCGAGGTCGCCATAATCGCCGGCGATACCTATAATTTGATGTCTGCGGGGGACGTGGCCGTCGTGACATCAGGCACGGTCACCGTCGAATGCGCTCTTATGGGGCTGCCGATGGTGGTCGTCTACCGAATGTCCCGAATGTCGTATCTCTTGGCGCGGGCCCTGGTGAAGGTGCCGTTTATCGCTATGCCCAACATCATCCTCGACCGTCAAGTCGTGCCTGAACTCGTTCAGGCTCAGGCCAGCGCCGACGGGATCGCCGAGGAAGTGTCCCGTTATCTGGACGACGAGGCGCACCGGCGCCGTACCAAAGAAGAACTGGCGGGCATCAGAAGCTCGCTGGTCTTGCCGGGTGCCGCCGACCGGGCAGCCAGGCTTGCCGTGGAGATGATGGCGTGAAGATCGGCGTCGCGGAACGTAGGATCTTCGCCTACCTCACGCCGTATCTGTGGCCTCATTTCATCGGAGCGCTGGTGTGCATGGTGCTCTACAGCGCCACGTCGGGGGCTGTTCCCTACATAGTCAAGGGACTGTTCGAGCGTTTCCAGGCAGGTGACATCGAGGGCCTGAACATGCAGCCGTTGTTCATCATCGGCGTGTTCGGCCTACGCGGCATCGTCAACTACGGCCAGTCGTATCTGAGCGAGTGGGTGGGCCAGCGCATCGTTCTGGACCTGAGGGCGGATCTGGACAGAAAGGTTCTGAGCATGCCGCTGTCCTACTTCGACAGGGCGCAGACGGGCAACATCTTGTCTCGGATCACGACCGATGTGCTGTTGGTTCGTCAGGCCCTGACCGACGGTGGCGCCGCGATAGTCAGGGATGCCACTACTCTCTTGGTGCTCACTGCCGTGGCGTTCTATCTCGACCCGGTCCTCGCCGCCTTGTTCTCCATCATCTTCCCCGTCGTAGTCCTGCCCCTACAAAAGTTATCGAGGAAGATGAGGAGGCTGAGCCGTCGCGGACTCGATACTCTCGGCGGTTTGTCGGTCTTGGTGCAGGAAACGATACAGGGTGCGCGCGTGGTGAAGGCGTTCGGCATGGAACGCTACGAGGATGAACGCTTCCGCTCCGAGAACGAGCGCGTGCTGCGCCTGCATCTGCGTGCCGCCAAGATCAAGTCCTTCACCGGCCCCATGATGGAGTTCACCTCTGCCTGCGGAATCGCGGGGGTGGTGTGGTACGGCTCGGCTTCGCTGATGGGAGGCGAGAGGACGACGAGCGGCATGGCAGCCTTCTTCACCGCGCTGATGCTGCTCTACGACCCCTTCAAGAAGATCGTCAAAGCCAACAACACCATTCAAGCCGGCATGGGAGCCGCTTCGAGGGTCTTCGACATCTTGGATGCCGAGAGCGAACCGTCCGGACGCCCTGGGGCGGCCACCATCGACGGCTTCCACGACAAAATCGAGATCGAGCACGTCAGTTTCGCCTACGGCACAGAGAACGTTCTCAGCGACGTCAGTCTGGAGGTGCGCTGCGGCGAGGTCGTGGCCTTGGTGGGTGCTAGCGGCGGCGGCAAGAGCACTCTGGCGGATCTGATACCCAGGTTCTACGAGGCCGATTCCGGCTCGATCCGCATCGACGGTATTGACGTCAAGGACATCGAGTTGTCGTCGTTGCGAAGCCTCATTGCGGTAGTGACTCAGCAGACCTTCCTGTTCAACGATACCGTCAGGAACAACATCGGGTACGGAGAGATAAACCGCAGCGACGAGGACATCGTCGAGGCGGCCAAGGCCGCCAACGCTCACGACTTCATCGTTCAATTACCCGACGGCTATGACACCAAGATCGGCGAGATGGGTGTGCAGCTCTCGGGCGGCGAACGTCAGCGCCTGGCAATCGCTCGGGCGCTTCTCAAAGATGCTCCCATTCTCATACTCGACGAAGCCACGAGTGCGCTCGACTCCAAGTCCGAGCAACTGGTGCAGGCGGCCTTGGGCCGGCTGATGGAGGGGCGTACGGCTCTCGTCATTGCTCATCGTCTGTCCACCGTGCGTAACGCCGACAAGATTGCGGTGGTCGACGACGGGCGCATCGTCGAGCTCGGGACACATGAAAAGCTCTTCCAGAGCGGAAAGCTGTATCGTCGCTTCTACGACATGCAGTTCGACGACGAGCATACCATCGCCCGTGAGCAATCCGCCTGATGTTCCTCGCCAGGCCCGCGGCCTGCGCCGCTACGCCTGGTACAGCGCTCTCGAGATATGGCTGAAGGGCTTTGTGATGTGGTCCGCCCTGAGGCTGATCGGGATGACCGTGAGGACGGAGTCGCACCACTCAGAGGAGCTTGAGCGCTGCTGGCGGAATCGCGAGCCGGTGGTATTGGCATTGTGGCACGGCCGCGCCCCGATGGCCGTGTACTTCTATGCGGGCCCGGGCGCCTACATCATGAACAGCACGCACCGGGACGGTATGGCGGTGTCCCAGGCGCTGAGGCGGTTCGGGTTTCACACTACCGGGGGCTCGAGTTCGCGTGGCGCGGTGGGCGGTATCTTGGGGCTGGTGCACGCCTTCAAGCGTGGTAACGATATTGCGCTCGTCGCCGACGGCCCGAGAGGGCCTGCCGGGGTAGCGAAACGAGGAGCCGTGGATCTGGCCGTACACACGGGCGCACCGCTGTTCCCGCTGGCCCTCAGTGCCAGCAAATGCCGGCGGTTTCGAAGTTGGGATCGGTTGATGCTGCCGCGTTTCGGCGCAAGGGTCGTCATGGTGGCCGGCGAGGCTTTGCGTGTCGGCACTGCCAAGCCGAGCAAGCAGGAACGTGAAGCGCTGCGCCTGGAGCTCGAGCGGCGGCTTTCGCAGGCGTGTAGGGAGGCTGATTCGATTGCCGGTCGCGAGCCCGAAGACTACTGACCGTCCGACCCAGGCCCGAGACGAGCGCGTGCCCAGGCCGTTGGCTTCCTCCGTCTTCTTGGCGCTCTACCGCGCTTTCGCATGGCTGGTCACCCGCGGTTACGCAGCGGCTTGGTCACTCGGACTGCTGAGCGCGGCCCGCGAGCCCCTTCACTCTGATAGGTTGGGCCGTTGGCGGGGCATCGAGGGAACTGCTGCGCGCTCGCCCGTGTGGATTCATGCGGCCTCAGTCGGAGAGGTCGCGCTGGCCTCCGCGGTAATCAAGTCCCTCAAGCAGTCCGATCCGTCCGTATGCATCCTGCTGACCTGCAACACGCCCACCGGACGGCGAGTAGCTCTCGCTAGTGAGGCCGATAAAGTCTTTTATCTTCCACTAGATAGCCCGTGGATCTTGAAGCCACTTCTGGATGTCCTCGAGCCCCGTCTGCTGATCCTGGTAGAGACCGAGATCTGGCCCAATCTACTGTTGGAGGCAGCCGGCCGCCGGATTCCGGCCGTGATGGTCAACGCTCGCATCTCGGATCGTTCCTTGCGGTCCTATCGCCGGATTCGTCCCCTCATGGCCATCGTGCTCGACACCGTGGCTCTGGTCTGCGCGCGCGACGCGCAGTCACGGCAGCGCTTGATAGAACTGGGCGCGGATGCCGGCCGAACCTTCGTGGTCGGCGATCTCAAGTACGATGGTCTCTCGGTCGACGAGGCTGCCGCCACAACCGACCTGCTCGAGCCGATCTGCGGCGGTTCGCCGACCTTGCTCGCTGCATCGACCCACAGCGGTGAGGACGAGGTGGTGTTGGATGCTTTTTCCAGCGTCATGGCGCGGGTTCCGCAGCTTCGCCTCGTGCTGGCCCCCCGCCATCCGGAACGTAGTGATGACGTAGCCGGACTGGCATCCGGGCGTGGTTTCGAGGTCGAGCGTTGGTCGAGTCTCAACGGACGCAAGGATTGGCAGGTTCTGGTCGTGGACACGGTCGGGGAGTTGCGGGGCTTCATGAGGACGGCGAGGGGCGCCTTTGTCGGCGGCAGCCTTGTGGAGGTGGGCGGTCACAATCTTCTCGAGCCCGCGATCTTTGCTCTGCCGATGGCGAGCGGACCGAGCCTCACCAATGTTGCCGCTCAAGCCGAGGAGTTGGCCCAAGCCGGCGCTCTAAAGATAGTCGACGACGCGGAAGGGCTGGCGAAGGTATTCGACCACTGGATCGGTGAGGCCGACGCGGCATCGGAGGAAGGCCGCAGGGGCAGGGAACTCATATCCGGTCATAGTGGAGCGCTGCGCGACACGGCCGCTCGGCTGGAGCCGTTGTTGAGGTCACGCTGATGCGCGAGCTCGTAGTCCGGGTCTGGGAATCGAAGTCAGCCGCCGCGGTCGCGGCCCGAGCGGTCCTTGCTCCTTTTTCATGGCTGTTCCGATTGGTGGTAGCCGTCAGGGCTCGCTTGTATTCGACCGGAAGTCTGCATGTGTCGTCCGTCGACACGCCGGTAGTGAGTGTCGGCAACATCGTGGTGGGCGGCAGCGGCAAGACCCCCTTGGTCATTTGGTTGACCTCCCGGCTCGCTGACCTCGGCCTACGAACGGTCATAGTCACACGAGGCTACGGCGCCGACACGAGGGAGCCTGTCGCCGTGTACCTCGGGGGTGACTCGGGCGATGACGGGCCGACAGAAGGCGCCAACAGGCGTGCGGCCGATCTCGTCGGCCGCTGCGGCGACGAGGCCGTGCTGATGGCGATGCGCACCCATAGACCTGTCGTGGCCGCTCGGCGGAGGCATGCCGGGTGCGTGCTTGCCGAGCAGCGCTACCGTCCCGACGTGATTCTTCTCGACGACGGTTTCCAGCACCTGAGCTTGGCGCGTGATGTCGACATCGTCGTGCTGCGCGGCAACGAGGGCTCGGCCGCCATGCTGCCTGCCGGCCCGTTGAGAGAGAGCCGGCGTGCGCTCGAGCGTGCCGACATCGTGGCCGGTCCCCTCGGCCGCGTGGCGCTCGGCTTGGTGGAAAGTTCGGACCTGGCATCGCCCGTCGAGCCCTTGTCGATGCTCGAAGGCAAGCGGGTGGTCGCAGTGGCGGGCATCGCTGATCCCGCTCAGTTTTTCGAAACCTTGGAGAGAGAGGGGGCAATCCTGCATCGCGCTCTCGGGTTCCCCGACCACCACGCCTACTCGGACGAGGATTGGCGGCGCATAGCCCTGCTGGGCAAGGACGCCGACTTCGTCGTCACGACGGAGAAAGACATCGTGCGGCTGGATCGCTTCGATACTTCCGGTGTCAGGCTGAGGGCCGTGCGGATCGGCATCGACGCCGAGACGGTCGAACCCGTGTTGTCAGAGGTGATAGAGAGGCTGCGCGACCGGCGCGATCGGGTGGGAAGGCTTGACCGCGAGGACCTGCGGCAGCATCATCGCAAACCCTGTCGGGGTGCAACGAGTCGAGGAGTGTAGGTGAGGGCATTGGTTACCGGGGCGGCGGGCTTCATCGGCTCTACGCTCTGCGAAAAGCTGATCAGCAGCGGGCATGAGGTCGTCGGCCTCGACTGCTTTCTGGATTTCTACCCACGCGGCGTCAAGGAGGGCAACATTGCCGCCCTGCGAGGCAGCGATCGTTTCGAGTTCGTGGAAGCCAGCCTCATCGACGTTGCCCTAGGCGAGTATCTCGCCGGCGTCGACTACGTCTTTCACCAGGCGGCCCAGGCCGGCGTCAGGACGAGCTGGGGGGACGAGTTCCGCATCTACAGCGACAACAACGTGTTCGCCACTCAGCGCCTGCTGGAGGCCTGTGTTGGATCACCGTCCTTGAAGAAGTTCGTCTACGCTTCCTCCTCGTCGATCTACGGCGATACGGACGATCTTCCCATGCGCGAGGGCAGCATCCCCAAGCCGGTGTCTCCTTACGGCGTGACCAAGCTTGCCGCCGAGCACCTGACCTGGCTGTACTGGAAGAACTATTCCCTGCCCACCGTCTCACTACGGTATTTCACCGTCTACGGACCCCGCCAACGTCCCGACATGGCGTTTCATCGCTTCATCAGGTCGGTGCTCGAAGAAAAGCCGATCAAGGTTTTTGGTGACGGCGAGCAATCTCGCGATTTCACCTTCGTTGACGACATCGTGGCAGCCAACATCGCGGCGGCGGAGAGCGACATAGCCGGGGAAGTTTTCAATCTCGGAGGCGGTACCCGTACGACCGTGAACGTCGTGCTCGACACGATCGGTGAGATTTTGGGCAAGAACGCCGACATTGTCCGCAGCGAAACGCAGAAGGGAGACGTCAGACACACCAGTGCCGATACGTCGAAGGCACGATCCATGCTCGGCTATTCGCCTACGGTGGATATCCGCGAAGGATTGACCAGGGAGGCCGACTGGCTGCGCTCGACGCTGGTATGACCGTGTTCGGTCTGGCGAGTCGAGCGCCGGCGGGGAGTTGCCGGCCTTGAGGATCGATCTGCCCCAGGGCTACGTCAGCAGCGACTGCGGCTCGTTTCACGTCGTGGCGACAAGGATGCGTCTTCAGGAGATGGTCGATCTTCTCACCGGGGAGCGTCGGCACGAGCCCGCCGGCGACCAGACCTGGGGCAGGGGTTCGACGACCAAGGTTACCCTTTCCGGGGGCACCAATGTCTTCGTGAGACAGTACTTGAGGGGCGGGTTCGCCCGCCACTTCAACCGAGATCTTTTTCTCCTCAGACCACCTAGGCCCATCCACGAGTTGGTGGTCACCGAGGTGGCCCGTTCGGCCGGATGTCCCGTTCCGACCGTGGCCGCCGTGTGTGTCGAGGATACGGGGCCGTTCTACAGAGGTTGGATCGCGACCGAGGCCCTCGAGAACACCAGGGCTTTCATCGAGGTCTACTGCGAGGCGGCATCGGATGATCGCAAGCGGCTGTTGGAGGATGCAGGTGCGGCCATCAGGAGCATCCATGATGCCTGCGTTTACCATGTGGACCTGACGGGAGACAATTTACTGGTCGATGAGGGAGGGTCGGTGAGCATCATAGATTTCGACAAAGCCGTTCTCCGCGGCCAGCCCAGCCCAAGGCTCGCGCGCCGCGGATTGGATCGGTTCTGGCGCTCCATGAACAAGCTCGGTGAGGCCTCTGGTGCGCCGGTAAGCGATGCGGACCGACGTTGGCTTGAAAACGGCTACCAACGTTAAGATAACCCTGGCATGAGAAGCATGACGGGCTACGGAGCCGCTAGCGGGCAGATCGCGGGAACCTCACTCGCCGTCGAAGTTCGCTCGGTCAATCAACGTCACCTCGACATAAAGATCAACGGCCCCCGAGAGTATGCGGCTCGCGAGGCCGAACTGCGGCGTCGCATAGGCCGGTCGGTTTCACGAGGCCGCGTCGACGTCTACGTGGGAAGGGCCGCGCAATCGCGAGGGGCGGGGGTCGAATTGCAGCCGGAGGTTGCCAAGGCCTACATGAGCGCGTGGAAGAAGCTCAAGCGCGATCTCCGTCTCAAGGGAGATCTCGACTTGTCTCTGTTTCAGGGGCGCACGGACATATTCAGGTCCGTGGAGCCGAGCTGTGACCTGAAAGCGGAGGGTTCGCTTCTCGACAGGCTCCTCGACAGGGCACTCCGCGCCCACACGGCCGAGCGCAAGCGAGAGGGCGCTCACCTCAAGCGCGATATTCAGGCGCGTCTGGGCAAGCTCAAGGGGCTGGTCAGGCGCCTCAAGACCAAGTCGCGCACGGTCACCCCCAGGCTGCAGCAGCGATTGAACAACCGCGTCAACAAGTTATTGGGCAGCGACGCCATCGATCCGGCACGGGTTGCGCAAGAGGTTGCTATCCTAGTTGACCGTTGTGATGTGACAGAGGAGTTGGTCAGGCTGGAGTCTCATCTCTCCGGGCTCGCGAAGTTGGTGAGGTCCGGCGGCCCGGTAGGCAAGCGCTTCGATTTTCTGTTGCAGGAAGTGTCACGTGAGCTCAACACGATCGCTTCCAAAGCCTCCGACATAGGCGTCACTGAGCTGGTCATCGAGGGCAAGACCGAGATGGAGAAGCTGCGAGAGCAGATCCAGAACGTCGAGTAACGGATGAGGGTGGGCTCAGACGACATAGCCACACGGCCGGGCCTCTTCATAGTGTCCGGTCCCTCGGGGGCGGGTAAGACCAGCGTCAGCCGCCCGGCGCTGGAGAAGCTCGACGGTATCGAACTGTCGGTTTCGACAACGACCAGGAAGCCGCGCTCGGGAGAGCGTGACGGCGTGGACTACCGTTTCGTGGACCGCGCACGGTTCGAGGAGATGGTCGTCGCAGGGGAATTCGCGGAACACGCCAACGTGCACAGCAACCTTTACGGGACTTCCAAGGCCGACATCGAAGAGATCCTCGAACGCGGGAGCGATGTACTCCTCGACATCGACGTGCAGGGCGCGCTGCAGCTCAAAGATTCCTATCCTCAGGCGGTTTCGATCTTCCTCTTGCCGCCGTCAGGCCAGGCGCTCCAGGCCCGTCTGACCGGCCGTGCCAGCGACAGCCACGACACCGTCGAGGAGAGATTGGCCAACGCCCGCCGGGAAATCGCCCAGCTGTCGGCCTACGACTACGTGATAGTCAACGACGATCTCGAACACGCTGTCGAGAAATTCGTCTCAATTATAGTGTCGGAGCGCTCACGGACCGGCCGTCTGGGCAGTGAGGGTGCGGCTCGTATCATCAAGGCGTTCGACGGCAAGTAGTGACCAGCGCGGAGATCCAATCCAAGATACGCGAGTACGATCCGGCGGCAGACGTCGAGTTGATCGATAACGCCTACGAGTTTTCCGAGGCTGTGCATCGCGGGCAGACCCGCATGTCGGGCGAAGCCTACTTCACTCATCCGATTGCTGTGGCCGACATCCTCGCCGACATGAAGATGGACGTCCCGACCATCGTCACAGGGCTTCTGCACGACACGGTCGAAGATACCCTTACAACCCCGGAAGAGATCAGCGCTCGCTTCGGCACCGAGATCGGGGCCCTCGTCGACGGGGTTACCAAGATCAGCAAGCTCGAAGCCGACAGCCGCGAGGCGGTCGAAGCCGAGAGCCTGCGCAAGATGTTCCTTGCCAGCGCGCGTGACATCCGCGTGCTGCTCGTCAAGTTGGCGGACCGGTACCACAACATAAAGACACTCGGTCATCTTCCCGAAGATCGTCGCAAGCGCATCGCCCAGGAAACCCTGGATGTCTACGCGCCGCTGGCTCACCGCCTCGGCGTGTATTGGCTGAAACTGGAGTACGAAGAGGCCGCGTTCCGCACGCTGTGGCCCGATGAATACAAGGAAGTCCGCCAGCAACTCGCCCTGCACAAGCTCGAGCGTGACGGCTACATCGCCGAGATCACGACCTTGTTGGGCAAGCGGTTGCGTGAGGCCGGCCTCGACCCCGAGGTCAGCGGCCGGCCGAAGAGTGCCTTCTCCATCCACAACAAGATGAAGGACCAGGGGCTCCGCTCCGATGATGTCTACGACGTGGTCGCATTCAGGATACAGGTGGATCGTGAGCGCGACTGCTACGATGCGCTGGGCATCGTGCACACGAACTGGCGCCCGGTGCCCGGACGGTTCCGTGACTACATCGCGCTACCGAAGGCCAACATGTATCAATCTCTTCACACGACGGTCATCGGGCCCTACGGCGAGAGGATGGAGATACAGATCCGCACCCGCGAGATGCATAGGGCGTGCGAATACGGAATCGCCGCCCATTGGCGCTACAAGACGAGCGAGGACCGGGAAGGCGGTGACGCCGAGAGGTTCGCCTGGCTCGAGCAGCTTCTCGATTGGCAGCACAACGTCGAGGACCCTCGGGAGTTTCTCAGCACCGTCAAGCAGCACCTGTTCGCCGAGGAAGTCCACGTATTCACCCCCAAGGGCGAGGCGGAAACGTTTCCCCAGGGCGCGACGGTGATCGACTTCGCTTACCGCATCCACTCCGACATCGGCGACCACTGCACGGGCGCCAGGGTGAACGGACAGTTGGTGCCGGTTCGCTACCAGCTCCAAGCCGGCGACACGATCGAGGTCATCACCACCGACGAGCAATCCCCGAGCCGTGAGTGGCTGAAGTTCGTCACGACTCCGAGAGCCCGTCAGCGGATCATGGTCTGGCTCAAGCACGACGAAAGGGCCAAGGCGATGACGGTCGGCCGCAAGATCATAGAGCGCGACCTCGCGCGCTATCAGCTCGATATGGCCCGGCTGCGAAGAGACGGGCGCATGGCCACCATGCTGCGCCACTTTCGCAAAGAGACCGAGGACGACCTGCTCGAGGCCATCGGTTACGGCCGCATCACGCCCTCGCAGGTCATCGTGCACCTATTGCCCGATCAAGCCGCGCGCGAAGCCAAGGTGCCACGGAGACTAAAGCGGCTGTTCGGCCTGATTTCGAGACAGCGAAAACCCGCGGTGACCGTCCAGGGCGCCGAGGAGACGGTGATCCGGTTCGGCAAGTGCTGCCAACCGCTGCCGGGAGAAGCCATCGTCGGGTTCTTGACCAGAGGCAGGGGGGTGACGGTCCATTCCAGGGACTGCCAGAGAATCGAGGGAGTCGATCGCGAGCGAGTGGTCGAAGCGTCTTGGGAAAAAGGCGCCACCGCAGCGCGGCCGGTAAAGATAGAGGTGCGATCACGTGACAGACCCGGAGTGCTGGCCGGAATGAGCCAGGCGATTGCGTCGGCCGGCGTCAACATAGACAAGGCTTACGTTCGCACCACGGCGGACGGGGGAGCCTTCAACGTGTTCGAGGTCACGCTGGAAAGTGCCGACGAGTTGGTTCATGTGACGCGCAATCTTCGCCGCGTTCCGGGTGTGCGAGAAGTCAGGCGGGTGCGCACGTGAGCCGCGGCACCGGCCGCAGGGCCATAGCCACCCAGCGAGCGCCGGAGGCGATAGGTCCGTACTCCCAAGCCCTGATGGTGGGAGGCCGCCTGTTTTGCTCCGGCCAGATCCCCCTCGATCCAGCCACCGGCGAGTTGGTCGCCGGCGATTTCCGGGCCCAGACCCAGCGGGTGTTCTCGAACCTGGAAGCGGTGCTGGCGGCTGCCGGCCTGCACTTCAGCGATGTCGTGAGCGTGAGGATCTACCTCACCGACATGGCCGAGTTTCCGGCTCTCAATGAGATCTATGCCGAGGTCTTCGAGGAGCCTTATCCGGCGCGGGCGGTTGTCGGTGTAGCCGAGCTTCCCAAGGGGGCCCAGCTGGAAGTCGAGGTGATGGCCGAAGCCGGTGAGTGAGGCCGCTGTCAGGCGGCCTTGATTACCTTGCCCGAACGGATACAGCGGGTGCAGACCGTAGTGGCAAGGTACGGCTGCTCTGGCTGTTCGCGTGCGAGACGTTATTGCCGACGCCGCGCCGTTTCCCGCGAATATCACATACCCCTGCCACTGAATGTTCCTCCGTCGATAGAGCCTGTCTAGCTAACGCGTCTGGCTGAGTGCTTCGAGGCCGGTCCTGGCGCACTCCGAGGCTTGCTCGCGCCGTTGGCTTGATGTGTAAGTAATCCATGTCGGTCGTGTCACTCGACGTGAACGGGTTCTTCGACCATGTCGCGGGGGAGGCCGGGATCCGCCGACAGGAGGTGGAGAACCTCGCGCCGCGCGTGGCGGAGGTGTTGCGCAACCTCGAGGCCAAACGGGGCAACGGCGAGCTGCCTTTCTACGAGCTTCCCTATGATGCAAATGCGGTTGCAGCAGCGTCGGACGCGGCCGCCGGGCTGCGTGAGCGTTTCGAGTCTCTCGTCGTGCTCGGTATCGGTGGCTCGGCGCTGGGAACGAGGGCGGCGGTCGAAGCCGTCCACAAGTCCCAGTGCGCTGCCGACGCCCTCAATGTAGAGGTGCTCGACAACGTCGACCCCACCACGATCGCGGATCTCCTCGACCGCCTCGACCTGAAGACCACGGTCTTTAACGTGATCTCCAAGTCCGGCCAGACCGCCGAGACGATGTCGCAGTTCCTTCTGGTGCGCGACCGGCTCTTGCGCGAGCTGGGCGCCAAGCGCTACCGCGACAACATCATCTTCACCACCGACGCAGAGTCCGGGCTGTTGCGTCAGATAGCCCAGGAGGAGGGCTTCCGCACCTTCCCCGTTCCTGCGGGAGTAGGGGGACGGTTCTCGGTGCTGTCGGCGGTGGGGTTGTTGCCCATCGCCGCCGCGGGGGTCGACATAGCCGCCCTCTGCCAAGGGGCGCGCGAAGCCGACGAGCGTTGCCGCAGAACCGACATCTGGCACAATCCGGCGGCCCTGCACGCCGCATTGCTGCACATTGCGCTCGAGGAGCGCGGGGCCGGGATACACGTCCTCATGCCCTACGCCGACGGACTGCTGAGCCTTGCCGAATGGTACGCTCAGCTCTGGGCCGAGAGCCTGGGGAAGCGTCTTTCCTTGCAGGGCGACGTCGTCGAAACCGGTCAGACTCCCGTTCGGGCACTAGGGGCGACCGATCAGCACTCCCAAGTTCAGCTTTACGTCGAAGGTCCGCACGACAAGGTGGTCAGCTTCATCCGCGTTCAAGAGCCGGCCGTGGATCTCCAGATTCCATCCGGGTACGACGACATAGAGGGCATCGCCTACCTATCGGGGCATACCTTCGGTGATCTGCTCAACATGGAGCAGACAGCCACCGAACTGGCGCTGGGTCGAGCCGGTCGTTTGACGAGCACCTACGTGGTCGACTCTCTTGATGCTTCGGCGGTGGGACAACTCTTCCATACCCTGGAGTGCCAGACTTTGGTTATGGGCGGGCTGCTCGGTGTCGATCCCCTCGATCAGCCGGGAGTGGAAGCCGGCAAGTTGATGACCTACGCACTGGCCGGCCGCGGCGGCTACGAAGATGAAGCGGCTGCGGTCAAAGATCGCCTGGCCCTCAAGAAAGATGAACTCGTCATCGACTGAGGCAATCAGGAAGCTGCCCGATCACGTAGTTTCGAGGATTGCGGCAGGCGAGGTGGTCGAACGGCCAGCGTCGGTGGCGAAGGAGCTGATCGAAAATGCCATCGACGCCGGTGCGACTCAGATCTCCGTCGACTACGACGACAAAGGCTCATCACGCATAGTCGTCAGCGACAACGGTTCCGGAATACACGGCGATCAGGTCAAGTTGGCGCTCACCCGTCACGCGACGAGCAAGATCCGGGGTGTCGAGGACCTTTCGGTGGTCTCGACTCTCGGGTTCCGTGGCGAGGCCCTGGCCAGCATCGCCGCCGTTTCCGATCTGGAACTCGTGACCCGCACGCGCACGTCCGAGTCGGCCGTGACCGTGAGCGTTCGCTCCGGCAGCATCATCGACATCCGAGAGAGCGGACATTCACGCGGGACCCGAGTCGACGTGAAGGATTTGTTTGCGAAGGTGCCGGCGCGAAAGAAGTTCCTGAAAACGCCGGCCACCGAGTTCGGCGCGCTCCTCGATACCGTCAAGCGGTTCGCGCTGGGCTATCCGGGCATCGGATTCGAACTCAGGCACAACGGTTCAGCCGTACTGACCACGCCCGGGGTGGACACCGACAGGGCGAGG
This sequence comes from Candidatus Binatia bacterium, assembly GCA_028278325.1. Lineage (GTDB taxonomy): Bacteria > Desulfobacterota > Binatia > UBA1149 > JAJCZL01 > JANQEO01. Next base: position 13,971 of record JANQEO010000157.1, on the reverse strand, counting down.
CTCAGCCAGGTGCTCGGCGCAGAGGTGTCCGGTGACATGATGCCCGTGGACTGCCGGCACCGCGGGCTATCGATGCGGGGGTTCTTGAGTAGAGCCGGGCGCTCCTTCGGATCGTCGCGGCACATGTCGACGTTCATCAACGGCCGGTGGGTGAGAGATCGTGCCGTGTTCAGGTCCGTGATGCAGGGCTACAGGACCTACCTCCTGAAGGGGAGGTATCCTGCGGTCAGCCTTTACCTGGAGATCGAGCCGCATCTCGTAGACGTCAACGTTCACCCCGCCAAGCACGAGGTGAGGTTCTCGGACCCGGAACTAGTACACAACTTCATAATTGAGAGCGTAAGTAGCTGTTTACAGAAAGGATCGACGCCGGTCGGCCGCTGGGGTATCGACTCCGCCGAACTGCGTGTGCGCGAGGGGTTAAGCCGGCGCGGAAGGCCCGGCGCGGTTCCCGAATCCCGTCCCGTCGAGTCGACTCAGGCCGGGACTGACTCGCGGGATGCCGCCCGTCTTCCAGGTTATAGTCCGCCTGCCGCCGCGAAGGAGGAATCCTCGAGTGTGCCCGAAGAACAGCAGGGCCTCGACCTGGGGGTTGGCTCCGCGCAGGGGCGGCTCGGGCGTGTCGAAGTAATCGGTCAGGTCTTTCGCGGCTACATCGTCTGTCAGGCCGACGGCGAGCTGGTACTGGTGGATCAGCATGCCGCGCACGAACGACTGATCTTCGAGCAACTCAAGAAACGCGCGAGCGAAGGTGAAATGCCGGGCCAGCAGCTGCTGATGCCCGAAGCGGTAGATGTGGGTAGGGGCGGCGTCGAAGCTCTGGCGAAATGGCGTGAATTCCTCGGCTCCTTGGGCTGGGACATCGAATCCTTCGGCGATGGTGATGTCTTGGTGAGAGCGGTGCCCGCCGTCGCAGCCAAGGCTGATCCCAGGCAGTTGGTGGAAGCTCTTTTCCAAGAGCTTCTCGACTACGGAACTGCGACAGTGACGGAGAGGTTGCGAGACGCCGTGCTGGCAACCACCGCATGCCATGCAGCCGTGCGAGTAGGCCAGCAACTCGATGTGACGGCCGCCCGCTCCCTTCTCGAGCAGGTAGCGAGCGTCGAGTTCGCAGCCAGCTGCCCGCACGGTCGCCCCGTGGCCAGAGTGCTGACCCGAAGTCAGATAGAGCGCATGTTCGGCCGCTAGTTACTGAAGTGTCGAGTAACGACAGTCTCGGCCTCGAAGCGCGGGGCGCTCTCGTGGCCGTTGCCGGCCCTACGGCCTCAGGTAAGACGGAGTTGGCCGCTGAACTCGCTCGCCGGCTCGGCGGGGAGGTGGTCAGCGCGGATTCGCGTCAGGTCTACCGTTTCATGGATGTCGGCACGGCCAAGCCCTCCGCCGAACTCCGAGCCGAGATTCCCCATCACATGATCGACGTCGTAGAGCCGGCCGACGAGTTCGACGTAGCCAAATGGCGCGATGGAGCGCGAGCGGCGATCTCGCAGGTTCAGTCCAAGGGTGCTGTCTCGTTGATCTGTGGTGGAACCGGCTTGTACATCCAGAGCCTGGTGGAGGGTCTGGCGCCGATCCCCCGAGCAGACGAGAGCGTGAGAGACCGCTTGCGGCGTGACGAAGGAGAACGCCCCGGCATCCTGCACGAACGGCTTCGCAGCGCCGACCCGGAGTCTGCGACGCGGATACACCCGAACGACACCCTCAGGTTGGTGCGCGCTCTCGAAGTACTGGAGGTAACCGGCGTTCCGATGAGCCGCTTGCAGGATCGCCAGGGGCAGGGCGGCGGCTTCAAGGCTCTGATCTTGGAGCTCGTGATGGATCGCGAGGATCTGCATCGGCGGATCGAGGCGCGCAGCGAAGCGATAGTTGCCGCCGGCTTGCTCGACGAACTCGCAGAGCTCCGCCGCCGCTACCCGCCCGACGCCAAAGCGTTCTCGGCCATAGGCTATCGTGAGGCGGGCATGTGCCTGGATGCGCAACTGCCGGTATCGGAACTGGCGGCCGCCGTAGCCCAAGCCACACGCCAGTATGCCAAGCGGCAACTGACCTGGTTGCGGGGGCGCGCAACGACCGAGAAGGTCGACCACAGCGACGTCGATAGCGCCGTGCGCTTCGCGCAGCGGTTCCTCGACCGTGTTGCAAACGGCCAGGGCATCGGTTAGCAGTTGCCAGCCGCGCGTCGGCCGCGGCAAGCCGGCAGGTTACTATGCCGCCGGCACCTCCGACAATGACTGCACGTCGAACGGTGACATCGCTTCGCAAGAAGATCGATGCCTTGGACCGTGAGATACTCCGGCTGATTTCGGAGCGCGCCGCCGTCGCCGTCGAGATCGGCAAGGCCAAGGATCGCGGCTCTCGCGCAATCCTCGATGTCGCCCGTGAGCAGGGCATCATCAAGAAGATCGTCAGCGAGAACCCGGGGCCTCTCAGCGAAGCCGCGGTCGAGGCGGTGTTTCGTGAGATCATCTCCGCCTGCCGGGCCAGCCAGCGACCCACCAGCGTCGCCTTCCTCGGTCCGGAGGGAACGTTCTCCCATGAAGCCGCGATAAAGCAGTTCGGCCACACGGCTACGTTCGAGGCCGCGCACACCATCGCTGACGTGTTCACCGCGGTAGAGAGCGGGCGTTGTCTCTACGGGATCGTTCCCGTGGAGAACACCATCGAAGGCGCGGTTACCCCGACCCTCGACGGCCTGGCCAAGACTACGGCCGCAGTCCTCGCCGAGGTCGTCGTCAAGGTCGACCACTGTCTTCTGTCCAAAACGAGAGACAGAAGGCGGATAAAGAAGATCGCGTCCCACCCTCAGCCCTTGGCTCAGTGCAGGCGCTTCCTCGCCGAGAACTTCCCGTCTGTCGAGTGTCAGCCGGCCGCCAGCACCGCCGCGGCCGCTAAGTCGGCCGCCTCGAGGGCGGCCACCGCTGCCATAGCCAGCAGACTGGCCGCCGAAGTATACGGACTGTCCGTGGTGGTCGAATCCATCCAGGATAATCCAGCCAACGTGACCCGCTTCCTCGTGATCGGCTCGCCGGTCGAGAGCCGTCCTAGTGGGAACGACCGCACGTCACTCGTGATCTCGGTTCGTGACGAGGTGGGCGTGTTGGAGAAGATACTCCGGCCCTTCGCCGCCAACGGCGTCAATCTGTCGATGATCGAATCGCGTCCGTTGTTGGGACGTCCATGGGAGTACAGCTTCTTCGTCGACGTCGGAGGCCACGTAGACGACACGGGCGTGTCCAAGGCTATAGCCGCAGTCAACAAGATCGCGGTGGCGACCAAGGTCCTGGGTTCCTATCCCATCGCCGGCTGACTCCGCGTGCCGCGTGCGGTGTGCGGTCTCGGCGTCAACGGGTTAGATTGTATGGTCGTGAAGCCCGTCATCCCACAGAGAATCCTTGATCTGCAGCCCTACAAGCCGGGCAAGCCGATCGAAGAGGTCGAGCGCGAGCTGGGGCTGGGCGATTCGATCAAGTTGGCCTCCAACGAAAACGCGCTGGGGCCTTCGGCCGCCGTGATCTCGGCACTGCGCGAGGCCGCTGAAGGAGTGCATCGTTACCCCGACGGCGGCGCTTTCGAGTTGACCTCACGTCTTGCCGCCCGCCTGAGCGTGGACGGGCGCCGCATCGTCTTCGGCAACGGCTCCAACGAGCTAATCGAGTTGCTGGTGCGAATGTTCGCGGAGGAAGGTTCGGAAGTCGTGATGTCGGAGGACGCCTTCCTGATCTACAGCTTGGTCAGCCAGGCGGCGGGCGCGACGCCGGTCAGGGTCAAGGCGCGGGAGTTTCGCCACGACGTCGCCGCTATGGGTGACGCCGTAGGTGAAAAGACGCGCTTGGTATTCTTGGCGAACCCTAACAACCCCACCGGTACGATTTTCGAGCGAGATGCCTGGGAAGCATTTCTCGCCCGTGTGCCTCACGACGTGGTCGTCGTAGTGGACGAGGCCTACTGTGAATACGTCGAGCACCCCGAGTATCCCGACGCGCTGGACTACATCGACCGGCATCCCGGCCTCGTCGTGCTCCGCACCTTCTCGAAGGTATACGGATTGGCCGGTCTGAGACTGGGCTATGGAGTGGGCTCGGTGGAGATCATGGAAGCGATGTCGCGGCTTCGTCAGCCGTTCAACGTGAACCTGCTGGCACAGGTCGCGGCTATTGCCGCTCTGGACGATGAAGACTATCTGGAGGCCGGCCGCGCTCTCGCTCGCGAGGGCCGGAGGTGTTTCGCAGAAGCCTTCGAGCGCCTCGGGTTGGATTACGTGCCGAGCCAGGCGAACTTCATGCTCGTCGAAGTGGGCGACGGTGCGGCGGTAACCGATGCTTTGATGCGAAGGGGCGTTATCGTGCGTCCCATGGGCGCCTACGGTTTCCCATCCATGATCCGCGTCACCTTCGGAACCCCGGAGGAGAACGAGCGCTTCGTAGACGCGCTCTCGGCAGTGATGGGCGAAAGATGAAAGTGCTGGCGGAAAAGGCCGTAGTGGTCGGAACGGGCCTTATAGGCGCGTCGCTGGCATCGGCAGCCAAGCAAGCGGGCGTGTTCGCTCGTGTGAGCGGCGTGGGACGTAGCGAGGCCAACCTTCAGGCGGCGCTGTCGGCCGGCCACGTCGACGTAGTCACGACTCGGCTCGACGAAGCTCTGGATGGGGCGGATCTGGTAGTGCTGGCCGTGCCCGTGGATACCGCTGTCGCGTTGCTGCCTGAGGTGGTGGAGGCCACGGGCGAGAGCTGTCTTCTAACCGATGTAGGTAGCGTCAAGACGCCGATATGTGAGGCGGCGGTGGCCGCAGGCGCAGCTGCACGCTTCGTCGGCGCACATCCCATGGCGGGTGGGACCGACAGCGGGGCGGTTCATGCAGATCCGGATCTGTTCCGCGGAAGGGTGGCCGTGGTGACTCCTACTCCCGAGACCGATGCGGCAGGCATAGAGGTCGTCGAGCGGCTGTGGCAAGCGCTCGGCTCACGCGTCGTTACGATGGGGTCCCGCGAGCACGACGCCACCGTTGCCGTGACCAGTCATCTTCCTCAACTACTCGCGACTTGCCTGGCCGAGACCGCCACGCGTTGCGATGATCGTGGACACCTCGAGGAGCTGATCGCGGGAGGGTTCAGGGATACTTCCAGGCTCGCCGCCAGCGACGTGGCGATGTGGGCATCGATCGTCGATTTGAACTCGGAGGCCATCGTCGAGGCCATGGATGCGTTCACGGCCGGATGGGAACGTCTTCGTGCGGCCATCGAAGCGGGTGACGCAGCCGCCGTGGAATCGATTCTGACGGCCGGCTGTTCGATGCGGGAGTCGATCGGCAAGTGACGGCTGAACGTGTCGCGGTGGGACCCGCGCCCGGGCCCTTGAAGGGCAAGCTCCGGGTTCCGGGCGACAAGTCCATCGCTCACAGGGCCATCATCCTGAACGCCTGCGGCCGCGGGAGGGCGGTGGTGAGTGCTTTGCCCCAAGGCCTCGACGTGAAATCCACTGTCGACGTCATGAGTGCGTTGGGAACGCTCATAGAGCCGCTCTCACCGGGGACGGTGTCTGTTACGGGCCGGGCCATGGAGTTCGCCCAGCCGGCCGGGGCGCTCTTCTGTGGCAATTCCGGAACGACGATGCGTCTGGTCGCCGGTTTGTTGGCAGGGCAACCGTTCCAGGTGCAGCTTGACGGCGATGAATCGCTAAGCCGACGTCCGATGAGACGTGTGGCCGATCCTCTCGCACGAATGGGCGCGCACATCGAAACCACGGACGGGCGAGCCCCTCTGCGTGTCGGTGGCAAGAGCCTGCACGGATACGAGCACCACCTCGAGGTGGCGAGCGCTCAGGTAAAATCCGCTTTGCTGCTGGCGGGCCTCGGCGCCGACGGCCCCACGTCCGTTACTGAGCCGGTCCTGTCGAGAGACCACACCGAGAGAATGCTTGCGGGCATGGGGGTGGCGGTCGAACGTGAGGGCCTCACCGTAAGCCTGCAGGGACCTGCGGTTCCTTCCTGTGTCGACGTGGAGCTATGCGGAGACCCTTCCTCGGCTGCTTTCATCGCTGTCGCGGCAGCGATGACCCCCGGGTCCGACGTCATCGTCGAGAGGATCTGCACCAATCCTACACGCACCGGCTTCGTCGATATATTGCGGCGCATGGGTGCCGACATAGACCTGCTCGACCAGGACGACAGCGGTGTCGAGCCCTTGGCAAGCCTGCGGGTGCGAGGGTCGGATCTGAGCGCGGTCGACATCGGGGCCGCGGAAGTTCCGGCGAGCATCGATGAGCTGCCCGTCATCGCCGTCGCCGCGGCTCTGGCGTCCGGCAAGACCCGCATCAGCGGCGCAGGAGAACTGCGAGTGAAGGAGAGCGACCGGGTTGCGACCATCGCCGCCATGTTGTCGTCTCTGGGGGCCAAGGTCGTCGAGAAGCCTGACGGCATGGAGATCGAGGGGTCGCCGGAGTTGGCCGGCGGGGTCTGCATAGATGCTCACGGTGATCATCGCGTCGCGATGGCGGCGGCGGTGGCTGCCCTGAGCTGCGCCGAGCCGGTCCTCATCGACGGCGCAGGCAGCGTAGCCGTGTCCTACCCCGGATTCTTCGAACAGCTGGAGGAATTGAGCCGGTGAGCGCCGAGTGCTTCGTGATCGCGATCGACGGCCCCTCCGGCGCAGGCAAGTCGACGACTTCCAAGAGGGTGGCCGCCGAGCTCGGCCTGAGCTACCTGGATTCCGGGGCTCTGTATCGCGCCGTGGGGCTAGCGGCCCTCGAGGCCGGCGTGGATCTGAGCGACGAAGCGTCTTTGTCGGCCGTGCTCGAAAGGACGTCCATCGAGATGAAAGACGATGGACGTGTCGTCGAGCTAAACGGTAGGGACGTCTCTTCCCGGATCCGTGAACCCGACGTTACAGACGCCGCTTCCCGCACGTCGGCACTGCCCCTGGTTCGCCACCACCTTATAGAGCTGCAGCGCTCCAGCGTGAGGCCTCCGGGCGCAGTGGTCGAGGGCCGTGACATGGGCACCGTGGTGTTCCCGGATGCAGACCTGAAAGTGTTCTTGGACGCCGACGCCCCTGAGAGGGCGCACCGACGTGCGGCAGAGTTGGCCGCCAAGACCGGGGCGCCCCCGCCGCTCGAGGAGGTGGGCAGGGCCATGGCCGAGCGAGATCACCGCGACAGCACACGCGCGAACGCTCCCTTGCGTGCAGCCGAGGGGGCATTCGTATTGGACTCCACCCACATGAGCCTCGAAGAGGTGGTGTCGGCGATCCTGACCCGGGCGGCGCAGATGCGAGCCCGCAAGTAACTTGAATCAAGGCGTTTTTTCGCTTGAAACGGTAGTTGAAGGGGGATATGTCCCTAGTCCTTGCGCGGTTGTGAAGCCGTATCCCAGGAGGCTATCGTTTGAATCTGCCCGAGAAGGTCGATGAGGCTCGCGAGAAGAACGAGTCCGAATCGATGGAGAACTTCCACGACCTGTACGAGTCATCGCTCAAGCAGGTCCAAGTCGGTGACATAGTCACCGGTCATGTCGTGAGTGTCGATCGTGACGCACTCACGATCGATATTGGTTTCAAGTCAGAAGGCGTCATCCCGCTCGCCGAGCTGTCGGGCATCCCCGGTGTCGAAGACATCAAGCCCGGCGACGAGATGGAAGTCTACGTCGAGTCCCTGGGTGAGGACGGCGGCAGAGTCCGTCTGTCCTTTTCTCGCGCGAAGGAGTCGCGCGTATGGAGAGCGATCGAGGAGGCTTACAAGAGCGCGGGCACCATCGAGGGCACCGTGACCGGCCGAGTGAAGGGCGGGCTAATGGTCGATGTCGGCGTGCCTGCGTTCCTGCCGGGCTCCCACGTTGACGTGCGCCCGTCGCGGAATCTCGACAATTACATCGGGGAGAAGTCCGACTTCTCGGTTCTGAAGTACAATCGAGCGCGCGGCAACGTCGTGGTGTCGCGCAAGGCGCTCATGGAAAAGGAGCGCGAGGCCCTCAGAAGCGAAACCCTCAAGGTTCTCGAAGAAGGGGTGGTCATCGAGGGCACGGTAAAGAACGTCACCGACTACGGCGCCTTCGTCGACCTCGGCGGTATCGACGGCCTGCTTCATGTCACGGACATGTCGTGGGGCAGGGTGCGCCATCCATCCGAAGTGGTTGCGCCCGGCGACGTTGTCAAGGTGGTCGTCCTCAAGTTCGACAGCGAGACGGGCAAGGTGTCGCTCGGTCTCAAACAACTGCAGGAAGACCCATGGGTCACGATCGCAGAGACGCTGTTTCCCGGAAGCCGTGTGAGCGGGAAGGTGGTGAGCTTGACCGAGTACGGAGCCTTCGTAGAGGTTGCGCCCGGCGTGGAAGGCCTCGTTCACGTATCCGAGATGTCGTGGACGTCGCGCGTTACCCATCCGTCGAAAGTAGTGTCGGAAGGCGACAGCGTGGATGTTGTCGTGCTCGCTCTGGACCCGGCCAATAGGCGGATCTCCTTGGGTCTCAAACAGGCGACCCCGAATCCGTGGGAACAGCTACCCATAGACCATCCTGTCGGAAGCAAGCTCAACGGTACGGTCACGAGCGTTACGGATTTCGGCGCATTCGTGAATGTCGCGGAGGGCATAGACGGACTCATCCACGTGTCCGACATGGATTGGACGCGCAAGGTCAGGCACCCGTCGGAGGTTCTCAAGAAGGGCGACGCCGTAGAGGTCGTGGTGCTCGCCATCGATGTGCAGAACGAGCGTCTTTCTCTGGGTCTCAAGCAGCTCGAGGAAGATCCTTGGCACGCGATGGATCAGCGTTATCCTACCGGCACCCGAGTCAGGGGCAAGGTGACCAACATCACCGAGTTCGGCGTCTTCCTGGAGTTGGAGACCGGCGTCGAAGGCATGATTCACGTATCCCAGCTGTCGCGTAACAGGATCGAGGATCCGCGCGAGCACTTCCAGGTAGGCGCTGAGATCGAAGCCCAGGTCGTGCAAGTCGACAGCCGAGAGCGCCGCATATCGCTCAGCGTTCGCTCGCTCCTGCAGTCGCAGGAAAAGGACGAGTTGAATCAGTACATGTCGCAGTCCAAGGAAGGATCTCGTTTCTCCCTTGGCGACATGATCAACGAGGAGTTGGACAGAGGTAGGGCCGGAAAGGAAAGTAAATCGGAGAACGGCGGACAGGACGGATGACCAAAAGGGACCTGATAGACGAGATAGTTCGGCTCTACCCAAACTATTCGCGCCGCGATGCGGAGGTGATCGTCAACTCGGTGTTCGAGAGCATGACCGAGGCGCTTTGTGCGGGCAATCGCATAGAGATACGTGGCTTCGGTAGTTTCGTCGTCAAGGAACGCAAGGCGCGGGAAGGCCGCAACCCCAAGACGGGCGAGATCGTCGCAGTGGCCGCCAAGCGCGTTCCCTTCTTCAAGGTGGGGAAGGAGCTGCGTTTGCGCGTCGACCGTATGAGCACGGAGCCGCGGGCCGCCTCCGGCGAATCCTCATCCAGCTGACGCAGGAACCGTGAAGGTCCTCTGGGCACCGTGGCGCCTCAGCTACGTTTCGGCCCCTGACGCGAAGAGCGGCTGCATCTTTTGCGACAAGCCCGGCCTGACCGACGCCGCACAGCGCAGACAGGCACTGGTCCTTTATAGTGACGCCAGTGTTTCCATCATGCTCAACCGTTACCCCTATTCGAACGCGCATCTGATGGTCGCGCCGAGGACTCACTCTGCCGACCTTGGCGCGATGACAGCTGAACAATCAGGTCCGATCCTCGAGCAGGTGAGCCGCTGCGTGCGTATCCTCGACTCGGCCTGCTCACCGGCCGGCTTCAACATCGGGGCGAACTTGGGCTTGGCGGCCGGCGCCGGCATCGCCGACCATTTGCACTGGCACGTGGTGCCGAGGTGGGAAGGGGATACCAATTTCATGCCGGTGCTGGGCGACGTCAAGGTGATGCCAGAGCATCTCGAGGCTACCTACGACAAGCTCTATCCGATGTTCCAGGAGAACCAGTCATGAAGCTCCTTCGAAACGTTTTCATGGCGGTGCTTTTTCTCGCCGGCGTATTCTTGGCCAGCGCCAACACGGGCTTGGTGGAGCTCGTATACATGCCGCCGCTGCCTCTCGAGGGGTACGGCGAGGGAGGGCGCGTGCAGGTGCCGCTCTTCGTGCTGGTCTTGGGGTCCATCCTTGCAGGCGTGCTGTTGACCGGACTCGGGCTCTTTCTCGAGCAGATGAGGCTTCGGATCACATCTCGTTCTCTCAGCCGCGAGAACGACCAACTCAACCGCGAGGTCGGAACCTTGCGCGAGCAGGTAGAGCAGCTCAAGGCCGCCGAACGCATCACGTCACCCACATGGGCGACACGGAGTGACGATTCCGACGAATCCGAGGAAGAGAACGACGCGCCCGGTTCCGTATTGGGTTCGACCGGGCGCGACGACCGCTAACCTCTCGTTGCCGCTGCTCTGCGGCAGTCCTATACTTCGCGGGTGACGAACAAGCCGGCCACCCTGGGCGAACTCAAACAATCCGGATACCAACCGCGCAGCGTCCGACAGGAGCTCCGCGACAACCTGGCCGCTTGTCTCGCGTCCGGCAACGACGTGTTCGAAGGGATCGTCGGGTATCGGGACACCGTCATCCCCGAGGTCGAGAACGCAATCCTGTCCGGGCATCACATGGTGTTTCTCGGCGAGCGCGGCCAAGCGAAAACGCGTATAGCGCGTTCCTTGGTCTCTTTACTCGATGAATCCGTCCCGGCCGTCAGCGGGTGCGAGATCAACGACGAGCCGTTCGCTCCCGTGTGTGCACGTTGCAAGCAGCTCAGTCACGAGAGAGGCGATGCCTTGCCCGTGTCGTGGATCGGTCGCGAACAGCGTTACGGCGAAAAGCTGGCCACCCCCGACGTGGCGATGGCCGATCTCCTCGGCGAGATAGACCCGGTCAAGCTCGCCGAAGGCCGTTACATGTCCGACGAGGAGGTGCTGCACTTCGGTCTCATCCCTCGAAGCAACAGAGGTTTGTTCACGATCAACGAGCTTCCCGATCTCGCCGAGAAGGTGCAGGTGGGCTTGTTCAACGTCATGGAGGAGAAGGACATACAGCTGAAGGGCCACAAGGTGAGGCTCCCGCTCGACATCGTCGTCGTGGCGACCGCCAACCCGGAGGACTACACGAGCCGCGGCCGTATCGTCACGCCGTTGAAGGATCGCTTCGATTCGCAGATTCGCACCCACTACCCCTACCGCCTGGAAGACGAGATCAAGATCGTGGAGGGGGAAATCTCCTTGGCGCCGAGGGACGGGCGCGAGCTGCGCATCCCGCAGTTCATGAAGGAGATCGTTGCCCAGTTTACCCACGCGGCGCGCTCCGCGCCCGAGGTCACCCAGAGTTCGGGAGTGAGCGTTCGCGTGAGCATCAGTAATTACGAGACTCTCCTTGCCAATGCCGAGAAAAGAGCGCTGAGGCACAACGAGGCCGAGATAGTTCCGCGCATAAGCGACCTGCACGCCATGGCCGCCTCTACCGGCGGCAAACTCGAACTGGAGTACGGAATCGAGCCCGATGCCGAGGGGGAATTGATCGATCGCCTACTGGGCGTGGCGGTCAAGAAGACCTTCGATTCCTACGTGGACATGGCGTCGGTGGAGCCGGTCCTCGATTACATCGGTGAAGGGTGGGGGGTGCAGGTCTCCGATGATATGCCGTCGAACGACTACCTCGACGGTATATCGTCGATCGACGGGCTCCATGACGTCATAGAAGGGTTGGGGCCGATGGAGAGTCCCGGATTGATGGCGTCGGCGGCCGAGTTCGTGCTCGAGGGCCTGCATCTGAACGGAAAGCTGAACCGCGACCGAGAGGGCGGTCGTTACGCGTACCGCGCCTGAGGTGTCGAGTGCGTCTGCGGTATACGGCATGGGACGGTACGCAGACGGTCAAGCTGTCGGCGGACAAGGTTTTCGACGCACTATACGATCACGTAGCACATAGCGGCGATCTTCAAGATGCCCTCGACGAGTTCTTGCGCCAGGGGATGGCCGGGGAGCAGTTCGAGGTCGTCGGGCTCAACGAGATCCTCGACCGCCTTCAGAAGGAAGTCGCCAGGCTAAAGAGCACTTACAACCTCGATCACGCCCTCGACGAGCACAAGGATGCGCTCGACTCACTCATCGAACGTGAGCGCCGAGCGATCGACGAGCTGCCGGACGACAAACAACGCGAAGAGCGTCGACGCTTCTTCGAGCGTCTGCCTTCGGATCTGGACTCCGCAATCTCCAGCCTCGGCGATTACGGCTTCGTCGACGGAGGAGCCTCTGCCGATTTTTCCTATCTAGAGGATCGCTCCGACGACATCCGGCGCCTGCTCGAGTTCGTTCGCAAGAACGCGCACATGTTTCAAGGCCCCGAATCGCTCGATTTCGAGTCGGCATTGGATCTCGTCGATCGGATGCAGGCGCTGAGAGACCTGCAGGAGCAACTCCACAACCATGCTCTGGGGGGCCTGGACTTGGACGAGGTGTCGGGCCTGCTGGGCACGGACGCGGCCGACGCCATAGGCAGGCTTCAACAGGTCGTGATGATGCTGACCGATGCCGGATACTTTTCCTCTTCGTCGGGGGGACGCATGGAGCTTTCGCCTCGGGGTGCCAGGCGTTTCGGGGCTCTGGCACTCCGCGAGGTATACAGGGGCTTATCCGCCGACGCCGTGGGCTTGCATGAGACGAGGCAGGCCGGGGCGTCGAGTCTGAGCGAAGAGGGCCGCAAGCCGTATCAGTACGGAGATCCGCTCCAACTCGATGTCGTTGCGACGGTCATGAAAGCCCTGCGCCGTGAGGCAGAGGTTCCGGTCAGGCTGCGTCCCGATGATTTCGTCGTGTACGAGACACGGAAGGACACCCGCAGCGCCACGGTCCTACTCCTCGACATGAGCTGGTCGATGAGTTGGGAAGGACGGTTCGTTGCCGCCAAGAAGGTCGCTCTCGCTCTCGAAACGCTGGTGCGCAATCGGTATCCGAGCGACTATTTCTCGATAGTCGGGTTCTACACCCGTGCAGTCGAGCTAAAACTTACCGATCTGCCCGAAGTCACTTGGAACATGGGCGACCCCTTCACGAACCTTCAAGACGGTTTGCGCTTGGGCGCGCGCTTGTTGTCGAAGCAGGGATGCCGCAACAAGCAGATGATCGTGATTACCGACGGGCAACCGACCGCGTACTTCGACGAGGGCGGCCGTTTGTTCTGCGAGTGGCCCATGAGCCTCGGCGGCCTCTCGACCCAAGCGACGGTCGAAACCCTCAAAGAGGTCGAGAGGGTGACCCGACGCGGTATCGTCATCAACACCTTCATGCTCGACGATAGCCCCCCGCTGCGCTCCTTCGTCCAGCGCATGACCTCGATCAACAAGGGGCGAGCCTTTTACACCCACCCCGGCAAGCTCGGCCACTACCTGCTCGTCGACTACGTCGGGCGTCGACGAAAGGTAGTCTGAGTGGCACCGAAGGCCGGCAAGACCGGCTTCAACCTCACTCCCGTGATGCAGCAGTATCTCGAGATCAAACGTGATCACGAGGATGCCATCCTCTTCTTTCGGATGGGCGACTTCTACGAGATGTTTTTCGAGGACGCCGAGAAGGCGTCGCCGATCCTCGACATCGCTCTGACGTCGCGCAACCGCTCCGACCCCAACCCCATACCGTTGTGCGGGGTGCCGCATCACGCCCTGCGCCCTTACGCTGCGCGCTTGCTCGAAGCCGGGTTGAAGGTCGCGATCTGCGAACAGATCGAGCTGCCCAAGGGGAGCTCGAAGATCGCCAAGCGCAAGGTGACCCGGGTCATCACGCCGGGCACTGCCGTAGACGAGGACAGCCTGGTCCCGGACAAGGGCAACTATCTGGTGTCGGTGTGCCGGGACGGCGGCGGTTGGGCGATCGCGTGGGCGGATTTCTCGACCGGGGAGGTCATGGCCACCGGTGCGGAGAGCGACGCCGACCTACGGGATGAGATATTGGCGATCTCTCC
>JANQEO010000144.1 GCA_028278325.1 Candidatus Binatia bacterium | reverse complement strand
CTTGGCCACCCCATCGCGCTGCAGCCCGTAAGCGACGTTGCGCTCCACCGTCATATGGGGAAACAGCGCATAGGACTGAAACATCATGTTGACCGGACGTTCGTAGGGCGGAACGTCGTTCATGTTGATGCCGTCGATGAAGATGGCCCCCGAGGTCGGAGTCTCGAAGCCGGCCAGCATGCGCAAGAGCGTGGTCTTGCCGCAGCCCGAGCCGCCCAAGAGCGAAAACAGCTCGCCGTTGTAGATATTGAGATCGACGTTATCGACGGCGGTGAAAGAACCGAAGCGCTTGCTAACGCCTTGCACCTTGATGAACGGCTCCGCATCCGGGTCCGTCCAGGGCCGGTCCTCGTATCTGGCATCGGTCGCCATGCGACACCCCCCGTTCCAGATCCTACAGCCTACGGCCTAATGAGATCGGGGTGCCACCTTCCCTCGGGCGGCACCCCGACCACGAGTCGTCAGTTACCTGCTTTGATGTTGGTCCAGGTTCGGGTCTGAACCCGCTCGATCTTCGGAGGCAGCACGTTGCCCACGTACATCAGATCGACCTGCTCCTGGGTCGGATAGGCCGCCGGACTGCTGGAGACCTCGGGATCGACCATGGGCAAGGCGTCGAGATTGGCGGTGGCGTACCAGGTGTAGTTGCTGTCGGCCGCCGCGACGTCGGGACGCATCATGTAGTTGAGGAAGATGTGCGCGTTCTCGACGTTCTTGGCATCCGAGGGAATGACCCAGCCGTCGACCCAGAAGGTGGCCGCGCCATCGCCCGGCGGCAGGAAGAAGTCGAGCACCACGCCGGTCTCGGCCTCCGCCGCGCCGGCCATGGCGAGCAGGCCGTCGGGGCCCCAGGTCACCGCCACGCAGAACTCCTTCTCAGGCATCCGCTGGTAGGCGTAGTTGTCGAAGGTCTTGATGTAAGGCCGGATCTTCGCCATCAGCTCCTCGACCTTCTTGTAGTCGGCCTTGTTGGTCGAATCCACCTCGAGTCCGAGGTAGGCCAGCGCCATGGGAATGATGTCGGTCGGCGAATCGAGGAAGGACACACCGCACTCGGCGAGCTTCTCCATGTGCTCGGGCTGGAAGATCAGATCCAGCGAGCCGATGGGCGCGTCGGGATGGACGCTCTCGACCAGCTCGGCGTTGTAGGTGACCCCGTGGGTGCCCCACATGAAGGGGATGAAGTGCTTCACGCCCGGGTCGCGCTTGTCGACCTGCGCCATGACGTCCGGGCGCATGTGCTTCAGGTTCGGCAGCTTGGACTTGTCCAGCTCCTGAAGAATGCCGGCCGGGATCAAGCGGGCGACGTTATAGCTCGAATGGCTGATAACGTCGTAGCCGGAGTTGCCGGCCAGCAGCTTGGCGTCCGCGGTCTCGACGGAATCGTAGTGGTCGTAGGTGACCGTGATGTTGAACTCCTTCTCGAAGTTCGCGATCGTCTCCTCGCCGATGTATTCGGCCCAGTTGTAGACATTCAGTGTGCCCTCGGCGAAGGCCGGGGCAGCGCCAAAGGCCAGCCCCAAAGCCGCCGCGCCCGCGACGGTCAGTTTGGCGAAAGATGTCATGATGTCCTCTCCTGTTCAGCTTCATTG
>JANQEO010000139.1 GCA_028278325.1 Candidatus Binatia bacterium | reverse complement strand
GGAAAGGAGATCGCGCAACATCGTCGCCAAGCATTTCATCAAGGGCGACGAGCTGACGTTCATCCAAAAGACGTACGGAGACGACTACCGCTTCCCCTTCGACAGCAGAGGTCTCGAATGAAGAAGACAATCCTCGTGTCCTTCGTCGCGCTGTGCATCGTCAAGATCGTCGTGGCATACCGATTGGACCTGTTCGGAGATGAGGCCTTCTACTGGCAGTGCGGGCAACGGCTGGCTCTGGCGTTCGTCGATCATCCGCCGCTGACGGCGCTGCTGATTCGGCTCGCAGTCGACCTGTTCGGGAATTCGACTCTTGTAGTTCGCCTGCCGTTTCTGATCCTCGGTGCGGCGATCCCGTTTGCGGTCTACTGGCTGGCACGGCCGCTGGTCGGTGATCGTGATGCATGGCTCGCGGCGGGAGCCTCGCTGTTGATCCCGGGCTTCGCTTTGTTCGGGTTCATAGCCTTTCCGGACGTGCCCGTGATGGTCTTCGGACTGTGCCTGATGGCTTCGTTCGAACGGGCGACGCGCACCGGATCGATTGGGGCATGGATCGTGGCCGGCGTTGCCGCAGGTCTCGGCTTCCTGACTCACTACAGATTCGTTCTGTTTCCGGCTGCGGCCTTCGTCTATCTGGTCATCAGCAAGAAGCATCGTGCGCATTGGCGTCAACCCGGCGTCTGGATCGGAGCCGTCCCGATCGTCGCGGGACTCTCTCCGACGCTGCTGGACAACCTTCAGAACGAGTTTGCGCCGATTCGCTACTACCTCGCCTCGCGCCACGGCGCCTCGTTTCAATTAGACGCGGCGTTGGAGTTCCTGGCGGCGCAGGCTGGAGTGATCACTCCCGTGCTGTTAATGTTCTTTCTAGCGACGCTGTGGTGGACGTTCAAGAGCGCCCGTCGGGGCGATGACCGTGCCCAGTTGATGCTGTGTTTCTCACTGGCGTACCTGGGAGTGTTCTTCGCCGCCAGTCCGTTCGAGGTCTCGGGACTGATGACGCTGCACTGGCCGCTCCCGGGGTACCTCGCCTTGCTGCCGTTCCTACCCGGGACTCTTCGGGGGTTTGCCGAGGCAGGATCGACGCGATGGCGTCCGGTCGTCGCTGTCCTGGCGCCCGCGCTCGGCGCCGTCGTGGTCGGCGCTGTGCTCTTCGACCTCGCCACCGATACGCTGCGTATTGGGTCCGTCCGCCGCCCGTTCACCGGCTGGAGCGAGGCGGCCGAGAGGATGGAAGAACACGTCTCGACGATCAACAAGGCCACGGGATCGCGCACGTTGGTCGTCGCCGACAACTACAAGCTCGGCGCCAATCTCGAGTTCCAGCTGGGCGAAGGTGCGGAGGTCTACATTCTCGACCATCGCAAGAATCGAGCTCACGGACGAGCGCGCCAGTTCGCGATCTGGGCAGTCGGGGAGGAGGGCCTCCGTTCGCGCCATGGCGAGCACGCCGTCATCGCCGTGCAATGGAGCCAGATCAGGAGTGACCACCATGATGCCTGGATGGCTCACGTCGGTTCGTTCTTCGATCAATTCGAGCAGCTGTCCGAGCTGCACGTATCAACCGCAGGAAAGAGCAAGAAGTATCGCTACTTCAGGTACTACCGCGGGGTCGTGAAGAGCGGGGAAGAGACCGGCTCCGGGCTCGAAGGAACGTAGAGCTGGCGCTACCGTTGCGCTGGATCGAGTGGGTGGAGACGACCGCCGGACCGCTTCTGCCATCGAGGATGAGCAACTGATCGTGATGGCCTCATGGAGCGTACACCGTAGCGACCTTCAGCTCGGCCACTGACGCCGAGAAGCAACTCTCTCCTCCATGGTTGGCTCGCGGACGCGACTGCTTCCCAGGCAGTAGGGCAGATGCTAATCTCATCTCCATGGCTGAGTCCAAAATGAAGACACCCGAAGTGATCTTGGCGAAATGGCTGGAACTCGATCTCGCTGCGGCTGCCGCAGAGGATGCGCTTGCGCCCGCCTTTTCGGTCGACGAGGCACTCGAGTCTCTGACCGACCAACTGGCTGCGGGGCGATTCCCGATCCTCATCGGCGACTCCGGTGTCGGCAAGACGGCGCTGGTGCACGAGTTGGCCCGGCGAATCCACCAAGGAACGGCCCCGCCTGTGATTCAGGGGAAGCGCATCCTCCAGTTTTCATTTCGCCGGCGCGCTTCACAGCTCAAAGAGCCGAAAGCGATGATGGGTGCCGAAATGGCTGAACTCGTGGAGGCGCTCCTGCTCACAAGCGGTGAAGTGGTCCCGTTTTTCCGCGACCTCCACATGGCCTACTACTTTGACCTCGAGGACCAGCTCTACTTCCTCGGCTTCCAGTTCTCCTCGTTTCTGATCGGCGAAGGGCGCTCCTCGGTAATTGAACAGATGTTTGAGTACTTCCACGAGCTGGAGCAGCACTACTCGGTTCTTCATGTTGATGAACCGGGGCTGACCAGTATGTGGCCAATGCTCGAAGACTGGGCGCTGTACCAAAAGGAACGTCATGGCAAGGCATACTCGCGTGAGGCGCTGGATCTGGCTGCACCGGTTTCTGGCCCGCGACCAGCTTCCAAGAAAGGTGATCGACCTCCTCTGTGGAGTCACGGACGGGAGCGGCGGCGCAATCGACCCATCTCGCGTTGTCGAAACGTTCTGCCGCCGCCACAAGGTGCCAAGGTCGCTGGTCGATACCGAGATCACGATTGATCTGGACGAGCTTTCGGACCATTTCAGCGCTCGCCTCCTCGGCCAGGAACAAGCGGTTCAGGCGATCGTGCGCATGATCGGCAAGATCAAGGCAGGACTGTCCGACCCGCGCCGTCCATTTGGAGTGTTCCTCTTTGCCGGGCCCACAGGAGTCGGGAAGACATACCTCGCCCAACTCGCCGCCGACTATCTGTTCGGTAGCCCGGACCGTGTGGTCAGAATCAACATGGCCGATCACCAGACGCCACAGTCCACGAACACGTTGTTTGGGGACCCCGAAGAGAACCGTCTGCCTCAACTCCGTGGGCTGCTCACCCAACGTCTCATGGGTCAGCCCTTCGCGGTGCTACTGCTTGACGAGTTCGAGAAGGCGAGCCGAGAGGTGCACGACCGTTTTCTCCAGCTGATCGACGAGGGATCGTTCATCAACGGTGCCGGGGAGACGATTTCGTGTCGGAGCATGATCGTCATCGCCACGACCAATGCCGGCGCCGACGTGTATCGCGCGCAAGGACTCGGATTCGCGGGGGGGTCCGAGGCCCCGACCAGAGATCGCGAGCTCGACCGGACTCTCGAGCAGTACTTCCGTTTCGAGCTGCTGAACCGCTTCGATCAGGTAGTCCATTTTCACCCACTTTCCCGGCGCGATATCCGCGTGATAGCCCAGCGCGAGCTGGAGGAGATCGAGCAACGGGCGGGCCTCAGGCAACGGAAGATTACGCTCGAGGTCGAGGAGTCGGTGCTCGACTGGCTGACGGCTCACGGCTACGACCCCGATTTTGGTGCCCGATTTCTCCGGCGAACGGTCGAGCGAAGCGCAACGACCGCGCTCGCGGAAGCGGTTGTGCGATACAACCCCAAGCCTGGCTCGCAGCTGCGCCTTGGAGTGAGAAGGGACCGGGTTGTGGCGATCCAGGCTGCCACTCCTCAACCGGCGCGCGAGCACGTGGTCATCCCCGAGGGGACCGGAGACCGCAGTCTGAATCTTGACAAGGATGCACTCGCGGCCGAGGCAAACCGATTGGTTGAGGCAGCGGATCCCCTTCTGCAACGCCTGGAGGCCAAACGCACTCGGCTGCGAACCTTGCTGGAACGGATGAACGAACCGGACTTCTGGAACGAGACCGAAGATCGTGGATCGATCCTCGAGGAATTTCGGCGGCTCGACGTCAGCGTCCGCGCCGAGGATCGGATCGCGCGACCGATAACGCGCATCGCCGAGTCACCGGCTCAGGATGCCCGTCATCTGGCGAACCAGGTGGAAAAGGCGGCGGCCGCTCTCCACGAATGGGATGTGCGCGTTGCTGAGGAGAGCCCGGCGGCGGTCTGGCTGGTTCTGTCCAGCGCCGACCCACTGCGACCGGCTGGCGAATGGTTGGATGATCTTGTGGCTCTCGAGCTCGCTTGGTGCCGCCGCCTGCACCTGACCAGCAATGTCGTGGCCTTCGAGGAGGTGGACGGCCGGGCCGTCCGAATTGCCCTCGAGGTGGAAGGTCCGGGCGCAGCCGCGCTTCTGGAGATGGAACAAGGCGTGCATCGTCAGACGAGACAGAGTGGGCGCGACCGCCGCGTCGTGGTGGATGTCATCCCGCAGAGCGAGGAGCGTGCCGGCAGTTCGGAAGTGAAGACCCGGACGGTACGACAGCGCCGAGGCCCGTTCCGGCTGGTCGCGGATCAGCATGCACAGATTGAACTTGACCGTCGCGGTGTCCGAATCGAGCTTTTGGCTGGCGACCGCTCCACCTTGGTCCACCTGGCGAGTGATCTCATGGTGGCGTGGTCCGAGGTTACGATCGATGAAGTGCCGCTGGCTCGCGTCTACGGCGAGGGCGGCAGCGGTGCTCGAGATCCGCGAACCGGCGTGGTGGTGGCCCGCATCAAGGATGTCATGAAGGGCCGCCTGGACCGCTTCCTGGAGGCGTGGCGGCGCTCGGAGTCGGCGACCCAGTAGAAGAACGTGAATCGCGTAGCGGAGAGAATGTTTCAATTCTTGTCTTCGTCCTGAGACAGGCTAGAATGTATACAGCTCCACAGGGTCGGAGGCTCAGACATGGCAACTCCCTCACCACCTGCGGTCGATCGTGCGGTCGATGCGTCCGGTGCATCGGAAGAAACAGCATTGCTCGCTGCATTGGAGCAGCCGATCGAGAAGGTCAACGTCTCGCTGCTCTATCGCGTCGGGCTCTTGTTCGTAGCATTCGCGATGGTGCTGTTGCCGTTGCTCTATCTGGCGTTGATCGCCGGGCTCGGATGGTTGGTCTATCTGCACGCAGTGCACAATGTCGGGATTCTCAGCGCGGGCGGAGGCGGTCGCGCGATGCTGTTGAAGCTGGTGATCTATGTCGGGCCGATCATCGCTGGCGGCGCGGCGATCCTGTTCATGTTCAAGCCGATCCTCGCGCGCCCGGCGAAGGGTCCGGAGTCGTACAAGGTCGACGCCACCGGACAGCCGTTTCTGTTTCGGTTCGTCGAGCATCTGACACGTCTGGTCGGCGCTCCGATGCCGAAGGAGATTCACCTCGATTGTGAGGTCAATGCCTCGGCCGGCTTCCGCCGCGGAATGCTCAGCTTCTTCGGTTCGGACCTTGTGCTGACGATCGGTTTGCCGTTGGTTTCCGGGCTCAACGTCCGTCAGCTCACCGGGATTCTCGCGCATGAGTTCGGTCACTTTGCGCAGGGTGGAGCGATGAGGCTGACCTATGTCATTCGAAGCATCAACGGATGGTTCGCCCGAGTCGTTTATGAACGTGATCAATGGGACGAGTATCTCGAACGGACAGCGCGAGAAAGCGAGCACTGGGCGGCCTCCCTGATCGTTGCGCTGACCCGAGGGACCGTCTGGTTCTCACGCCGGGTGTTGTGGGTGCTAATGCACGTCGGTCACGGTATTTCTTGCTTCATGCTACGCCAGATGGAGTACGACGCCGATCGCTACGAAGCGCGAGTTTCGGGCAGCGATACCTTCGGATCGAGCGCTCGCCGACTGGCCGAGCTGTCTCTCGGCTCACAGGTGGCTTTCAATCAGTTGCGAGAGGCGTGGAATGAACGGAGGCTCGGCGACGATTTGCCCGCGCTGATCGCCTACCAGACCAGCCAGATGGCGACCGAGACTCGAAACATGCTGCACAAGTCTGTCATGGAGGAAGAAACCGGCTGGTTCGCCACGCATCCCTCGGATCGGGATCGGATCCGGCGTGCGCAGGCTGAAGCAGCGCCGGGGATCTTCAGATTCGACCAACCGGCGTCACTGCTGTTTCGTGGCTACGATGCACTGGCTCGCCGAGTCACGATCTATCAATACCGCTCGGTGTTCGGCCTCGAAATCACACCTGCCCAACTGGTTTCGACCGCTCAGCTGGCGGCCGACGAAGCGGCGCTCAATGCCAGCCACGAGGCGCTTGGTGAGATCTTCGGGGAAGGTCTGTTGCCGTTGCGTCCGGTTCCGATTGTCGCGGACGCCACCCAACCGCCGGCAGAACCGGCGGCGGAGCTCGCGAAGCTACGAGCGGTCCGGCAAGAGATGGCGGCCGCTGTTCCGGCGGCGTCTCAGGCCACGAAAGACCTCAACGAAACGTACGATCAGCTTTTCGGAGCGGACCGCGCGGGCGCGCTCCTGGCAGCCGGATACACCCTGTCGGCGGGCTCGTTTCCGATTCCTACCCCGGATCTCGCAGGGGTGGAGAGTGCGCGAGATCGGGCCTTTGCGCGCTACGAGCGGAGCACCTCGCTCGTCGACCGGCAGCTCGAGTTGGCCGGCCGCCGGCTGGGCTCGGGGCTGCGATTCCTGCATGCGCCGTTGATGAGCGCAAGGATTGAAAGCTCGCAGGAGTGGCAGAACGAGCTGTCGACACTGCTGCCGGCGCTCGAGAGGTTGTCCACAACCGCGGACGATGTGCTGGCCATGCAGCGCAACCTGACCGAGCTGTCGGCCCTCTTCCACGGCCTCGAATCTAACGAGGGTGACGAGAACACGATCTCCCGGATCCTGTCGGTGAATCAGGCCACCCATCAGCAACTGCAATCGACGGTCAGCAGGCTCGCGGGAACGGCGTACCCGTTCTCTCACGCCAGTGGAGAAGCCGATCTCGCACAGGTCGTGCTCGATGAGCTTCCTGATGCCGATGATGTCGGGGCGACCGCCGGGGCGACCGAGCACGTTTGCGACACCCTTTCCAACCTCTACTATCGAGTCCTCGGGCGCCTCTGCCTCATGACCCTGGAGGTCGAGAAGGCCGCGGGCCTCGCCAAAGAGAAGGACGCCGAAGGCAAACCTACTCCAGCAGAGTAGTCACCGTCAGCGCTGAATCTAGTTGTAGCTCGGAACCTGGCCGACTCTCACGTTCTGTTGACATTCTGATTTTGAGACGCGATCTTGAATATGCAATCGATTCGATTCAATACACGATCGTCTCTTGAATCAGGAGGTACGGCTCATGGTGAGATGTGCATTTTTCGTGGTACTGACGCTGGCTATTGTCGGCGGGCAAGTCGGGGTCAGCTACGCAGGAGTCCTTGATCAGCAACAGATCGCGCGACATCCGGAGCTGAAGGAAGCGCGGATCGAGTTGATCGACGACGATATGCAGGGCCTCGCCCAAACCTGGGTGGCGGGAATGGACGGCTACCTCGAAAAGGTCGACCTCATCCTGCAGTGCTCCGACACCCCGGGAATGGTCCACTTCGAGGTGCAGCCGAATCCGGCGACCTGGGGCCTGTCGTATCAACCTCCGCTCGGCAGTCACGATGTGTTGGCCTCGAGCCTTGTCGACCCGACGTACCCGTCGTCGCCGAGCTGGGCCATTGTCTCGATCCCATTCACTGGAGTGCCCCAGGTGGCGGGCGAGCGCTACGCCATTTTGGTCTCCGCAGATGACGGCGTCGAATGCGGTTGGCTCATGGGTCCGGGAGGGGATCCGTACGCGCCGAGCGATGCATACACTTTCCGCTTCACGGGTGGTGACCCGGGAATTGGCATCGTGGGCCTGATCGATCCGCCTGCCGACGGCGCGAGGGACCTGACGTTTCGTACGTGGATCCGCACTCCGGGGTCGACTTCATCGCCGTGCGAGTTCGTCGGCGCTGCCGGAGTCTCGAACGATTGGGTGCCACGGCACGCCCCGATTTGCGCCTGTTTGAGAGATGCGAATCTGGCGTTCGCGGGATGCCGATTCGTGATTCCCGAGGGGTTCTTCCAAGCACGGATTCCGTTGCCGTTCGCGAAGGCCCCCAACCTGTTTTGGGGCGTTCGTGCATTGCCGCTCGAGCGTGGGATCAGCGCGATCTCGATCGACTGGGAGGCGATTGGTGAGGGGTGGGTTCAGGCCGAGCCGTTGTTCTTCGAGGGCAGGCTTCGCCCAGGACGGGTCCGGACCAAAAGGGGATTCTTCGAGGCGGATCCGGAGCTTGAGTGGACCCTGATGAGGATTGCCGTAGAGACCCAGGCGGGGCCGGCTGAGTACGAGTTCGAGGTCTTCCTCGGTCAAGCGAACGGTCTTCCGGATCCTCAGGAAGATCTGCAGTAGGCATCGGTGCCGGACATAGTGCGGACACCGTTGTAGGAACGGGCGACGGTCGAGCCGGGAATTGACCATTTCGCGGGCCTGAACTACAACTTCTACAAGGTGAATGCCAACGAGGTCGTTCGAGACACGCTGTGACCCGGTCCGGTAGCGCTGCGCTTGAAGGCGAGGTAGCTGTCAGCGTGTGACCCGAAGGACCTCGGCGACGGTGGTCTTTCCCTGCAGAGCCTTGGCGATTCCGTTCTCGAGCAGCGAGTTCATCCCCTGTTCGGTGGCGATCCGGTTGAGCTCACCGGTCGGCATCTTTGCGATGATCGCCTGCTGAAGCGGCTCCGAGTTCGGCATGAGCTGCGCCAGGAGGGTGCGGCCGATGTAGCCGGACTGGAAACAGTTGTCGCAGCCCGACGCGGCGTAGAAGGTTGCGTCGTGGCCGAGGTTGACGCCGGCGTCCTGCAGGAGCCGCGATTCGGAAGGGGACAGCGGAGTCGGTCGTTGACAGCCGGGGCAGAGCTCTCGAACCAGGCGCTGCGAGAGTACGGCGGCTGCGGATGAGGCAAGCAGAAACGGCTCGATTCCCATGTTGATGAGTCGAGAGAACACTCCGGCCGCGGAGTCTGCATGCACGGTCGTGAGCATGAGATGCCCGGTCAGACCGGCCTGCAGGGCGACCTCGGCGGTTTCACGGTCACGGATCTCGCCGACCATGATCACGTCCGGGTCCTGGCGAAGGATGGTGCGAAGACCTTTGGCAAATGTCAGGCCGGTTTCCTCCGAAACCTGGGTCTGCGAGAAGTCGGGGACCGCATACTCGACCGGATCTTCGATGGTGACGATATTGACCATGCCTTTGGAGACCGACTTGATGAAGCGGAGCGAGGCATACATGGTCGTTGTCTTTCCGCTGCCGGTCGGACCGGTGACGAAGATATTGCCCTGCGGCTTGGTCAGGATGTCGCAGTAGGCCGGTGCGAGCTTGCGCGAAAGCCCGAGCTTGTCGAGATCGAATCGGCGTCGCGATGACTCCAGAATGCGAAGCACGACTTTCTCGCCCGCAATGGTCGGCATGAACGACACCCGGATGTCGAACTGACGGCCGACGACCTTGGCGAAGATCCTGCCGTCGTGGGGAGCTCCGCGATCGAACGACGGGAGCTGCGACATGACCTTGAGTCGATTGATGAGATGCGAATGGATGGCCGTCGGCAGTTGTACGACGTCGTGGAGGGTCCCCTCGATTCGGAACTTGACGCCGATGCCGGTGGATCCCGGCTCCAAATGCACGTCGGAGGCATGGCGCGCGATTGCGGACGATAGAGCAAGATCAATGATCTTCACGACGTCCGGTTCAGGGAGGCAGGCAAGCCGCGTCAGTCTCGCGCCCAACTTGGGCAGGGTCGTGGGCTCGAGCTTAACGATCTCGACCAGCTCGCTGCCGTCATCCATGGAGGAGTGCGTCGCCACGTCCGGCGCGGCGGCATCGTCCGACTGGGGCGATGTTTCGATCTGTCGGTCCTCGTACTCGATCGGGCGCTTGTCCGGCGACGGTTCCTCGGTATGTAGGAGATCCTCGACGGTAGACGCTGCACGCGGCACCAGCCAAACGGCGATCAGGACGACCACGACCAGCCAGGTGCCTCTATGGGCGAGGAACGGCGAAATCTGAGGGTCGTCAAGAGCCCTGGAGAGCAGGCGAAGCAGCACATCGGTAGCGATGGCAACGAACAGAATAACGCCGGCCGCGGTTGCAGCGAGGATCGCGCGGTCACGGGTGGAGTGTTCAGCGGTTCCCATGGATCTTCAGAAGAGTTCTGACTATGTACGACCGAAGTCGAGAACGCGAGGGAATGATAGTACAAACGCTGCACCTCGCGAAGTGAATGGACCGTGTTGTGCGAAGGTGCAGCGGAATCGAAGAAGCGACGGTGCGACCGCCTAGTTCGCCAGTGACCAGTGGTCGGCGGTGCCGGACTCGAAGCCGTCCGTGAAGATGAGGCCGGGGACGGTTTCGTATGCGCCGATATCCCAGCCCGAACCGAACGGTCGAGCGACGCTGTTGATCGACCAGGAGTACAGCGACGGCAGTGCGGTGCCGGTCTCGAAAGCCGGCGAGTCGGCGGTGATACTGAGCCCCGAAGCGTCGGGCTCGGCGTCGATCCCAGGGGTGCCGACAAAGGTGGTCGGTAGGTCGAACTCATTCATCAGGTCGGGATCGGCGGCGATGGCGGTGGCTTCCCACGAGTTAATCGTGTCCGCGTTGTACGACACGCCGTTCGAGGTCACCAAGGTGCCGCCTCCTTCTCGGAAGAAGAGATTGTCGGTGTGGTCGGTGATGTCACCGTCGGTGTCGACGATCGGGACGGTTTCGGAGTCCGCTCGGAAGATGTTGTTGCTGACCTCGAGCAGGGCAACGTTGGCGTCGTTGCTGCCGATGAGGATCTCGTGCGACCAGCCCGGGTAGATATTTCGGAAGAAGGTGTTGTTGTAGATGCGGACCTCGAGCGTTCCCATGACGGTCATGAAGCGTACGCCCTGGTAGGTGTTCTCGAGAATCAGATTGCCGTAAACGTCGACCTGGGTATCGCCGCGGACATGGAACAGAACGCCCATGGTTTCGCAGTTGCGAATGATGTTGTAGCGCACGATAGAGCTTTCGGGACCGCGAAAGCCGACCGCGTGCGACGAGATGCCGATTCCCGTGCCGCGAACCGTGTCGTGTACGGAGTTGAACTCCACCACCGCGTTCTTGACGTGGTTTTTCAGCGGCAAGGCCGATCCCGCATAGTCGGGATCCTGGCCGATGGTGTGAATCTCGTTGCCCTGCACCAGGACGTTTTCGATGCGACTCAGCGGGTCGTCGTTGGCCGAGTAGATATTGATGCCGCCGCGGGAGATGTTGTATACGAGGCAGTCGAGGATCTCGACGTTGGCAGTGACCCGGCCTCCGCCATAACCGCTGCTGATCACGATCCCGTACTCCCACTGACTGAGAGCCGACTGACTGGCGACGTCGTGGACCACGCAGTCCTCGATCCGCTTGGTGGCGCCGTCCATGCTGCCGGACGATTGCGGCCAGTTGACGCCGATGCCGCTGGTCACGAATCCACCGGCGTCGACCTCGAATCCACGAACGACCGTCGGGAGGGTCGGATGGTCTTCCCTGAAGTTGATCACCGACCGGCTCAGTCCAGCCGTGGCACGAAGGATGGCACGGGTGCCGCTTCCCCAGGTGCTCCCGTCGTAGGTCACCCCGCCGGCGACTTGCAGAACCGAGGGACCCGTCGCGCTCTCCCATGTCTCGGAGCTGGCGAAGTACACGGTGTCGCCGGGAAGCAGACTCGCCGAGCCCGACCAGCCGGGCATGCCGGGGCAGTTCACCCAGGGCAATGCTTCGGTGCCTGAGTTGGTGTCGGAGGCCGAAGGGTGAGCTGGATCGACGTAGAAGTCATCGGCGACGGCGGGTAAAGCCACCATCAGAACGGCGCAGATCAGCAAGGCCGTTGTCGTGATGAGTTGGCGCATGAGCTCAACCTAGCGTCTTCCGGGTCGTGAGTTTCGCCGCCGAATTATCTCCGGGGGGCGGACGTGAGGTCGATCACAATCTGGGTGTTCAGAGAGCCAAGACGGGCGATCGGGTCGGAGCGCGATGCGGCCGATCGCCGGTCCCCTTGGTCCAGTTATGTGTTCGACGGAGCGACCGAGCTCCAACGATCTTGGTTGCCCTCCTCGAAGCCATCGCCGAAGATCAGATTCCAGTAGGGCTCGGCGATCTGACCCTCGGCAGCGAGTACGTCGCTGCTCCCGTCATAGGCATAAACCATGTAGACGTACTCACCGTCCGGAGGCAGGTCGGTCCAGCCCGTGGACGATGTCTGCCAGACCAGCTGCCAGTCGCGAAGGACCGAGTAGGAGGCGGCACCGGTGACGGCTTGCCATGAAAGGTGAACCTTGCCTCCTCCTGAGGTCGACTGAAGATCGAGTGAGCGCTGCTGGCCGGGATAGTCCCCGAGCGTCATTGGGTGGGGGTATGGAGACGGGACGTAGCCTGGCAGATGGGCATCGTTGATGAAATCTCGTCCCTCCTGCAGATGATCCGCCATTGATGGGTCGGTGCATTGCCACGGGTCGAACATTTGCATGTCGATGTCCTGGGCGTTGAAGACGTTGTCCCAGACGTAGATCGGGTGATGCTGCTGTCCGGTGGTCCGACCGTGTTGGTCTTTGCAGGGATAGCCGCTGCTCAGGACGTTGCCATCGATGGGGTTGGTACCGTTGCAGCGCACGCCGTGGGATCCCGGGTAGTCGGTGCACGAACGGTAGTGCTGGGCGATGATCGGGATGTCGATGGTCTCCGAGTTGGTGATGGAGTTGCGGAAGATCGTCCCTGTACCGCCACGAATGGTGATGACGTTGAAGGTGTACTCCTCAAGCGAGAAGGTGTTGTCGTAGATCTCGAAGCTGTGGGAGGACCGGTCGCTGGTGTCGAGCCCGTGATTGAGCATTGTGCCGTTGAGGTTCATGTTGTGGCGGAAGACGAAGCGTCCGCCGGAGTGGCTGTCGGTCGACGATCCCTCTCCGTAGAAGTCGAACACGTTGTCTTCGATATAAAAGGCGTTCGCGGTGCCGAGAGCCAGCGGGCGAGTCCAAGAACCGTCGCCGTCGGCATTGGTGTTGGTGGCCTGAAAAGAGTTCGCGGCGGAGGCCGTGCGCTGAAAGAGGTTGTGGTCGATCAATCCGTAGGTCTGGCCGGACGACTGCATCGAACGATTCCAGAAGTCGACGAACTTGTTGTGATCGATACGGACCTGATGGCTGGCGCCTCGAATGACGATGGCGCCGTTGTAGTCCTGCACGGTGCCGTTGAGACCGTAAACGAACCCGATGCGGGTGACCCGGATGCTCTGTCCTTCCAGACTCTGTATCCACAGCGCGGGCTCGTTCCAGGCGTTGCCGGTCATGTCGGTGATCACGGTCTGGTCCATGCCGGCGCCTTGGAGGGTGATCGCCCTCTCTTCGATTCGTACCGTGGTGAACCACGTCGCTGTGCAGGTTGGGAGCACGACCGTTTGCCCATCTGAAGCTGAGTCGATTGCGGTCTGGACATCGGCCGATGCGCAGCTGGCGGCGTGGATGTCGGAGGCATCAGAAGTCGTTGTGAGACAGCAGATTACGGCAAGAACTCCGAGCGCTCGCAGTGAAGTCTTCTGCATTGGGAATCTCCTGATGGAGCAAAGGATACAGCTGCTTGTTTCAGGTGCAAAGGAGTTTCTGTCCGGTCAACCAGGAACGGTGAATGACGTCTGAACGCGTGGTGCCCTCCGTCGCACAGGTTCGGATTCAGCGTGAACTACTCGAAACCGACCTGTTCGTGAAGTCGGCCGGTGCGGACATCTCTACGACGACGGAATCGATGAGCTTGCGCGCGATGCTGATCGGCGACGGGATGAGCGGCAGCTCGTCGATTCTGAACCATGCGGCGGACTCGATCTCGTCGGCGTCGGTGCAGATGTCACCCCCGTCCCAATCGGCGACGAAGGCAATCATCATCGAGTGAGGGAAGGGCCAGTTCTGACTGGCGAAGTAACGAAGGTTGGTGACTCGAACACCGACCTCTTCGAGGACCTCGCGTTCGATGGTCTGCTCGAGGGATTCTCCGGGCTCTGCGAAGCCGGCGAGGGAGCTGTACATGCCAACCGGAAAGTGAGGGCTGCGGGCGAGCAGAATCTCGTTCGGTAGTCTGCGAATCTGCACCATCACGGCTGGGGCCAGGCGAGGAAAGGCGACGAGTCCGCACTGTGGGCAGACGCGGGATCGTTCGGAGGTGCTGAAGTCCGTGGGTGACGCGCAGCGACCGCAGAAGCGATGCGTGAGGTCCCAGTCAAGCAGCTGTTGAGCCCGCCCGGCGAGGGAGAACGCGTCGTCGCCGAGGACACCGAACAGCGCGCGCAGGCTGTACCAGTTGTGACCGGTCGGCGTGTCGCAGTCACCGGTCGCGGTGGCGGCGAAGCAGTGAGAGTCCCCGAGTTGGCCCAGGTAGATAGGGCTCGACGGGGTGAGGCCGAGATGTCCGGGATCAGCACCACGAGGAATCCTCGCGAAGCTCGGTCGTGGACAGGCGCGCGGGTCTTCGGTCGGTGCGTGGTTCGGTGGGCCGGCCTCAACCAGGAGCTGATGGTCGCGGACGATGAACCAGAGCGACTGAGGAGGCGTTTCGTCAGGAGGTTCTACGGAGCTGCGAAAGTCCGACGGCGCGGTGAACGGCATCTCGATCATGGACGACAGTGTAGCCAAACGTCAGAGAGGAGCGTGGTGCGGTTGTGGAAAACTAGGCTCGCAGGCCTCGCCACGGTTGGTGGGACTCCTCCAGGAGCTGCGAGCACTGATCCGGATCGAGTGGACGGCTGAAGAGGTATCCCTGAGCGAAGTCGCAACCCAGGGTTTTCAGGGCGTCGCGCTGAGATTCGAGTTCGACGCCCTCGGCGACGACCGGGATGTCCAGACCGTGGGCCAAGGTAATGATCGCAGCGATGAATGCCTCGTCCTCGGCGCCGCGGCCGACGGAGTGAATGAACGAGCGGTCGATCTTGAGCACATCGACCGGGAGGGTTCTGAGGTTGGACAGGGACGAGTAGCCGATGCCGAAGTCGTCGATCGCGATCCGAAAACCAGCTGCGCGAAGTCGCCGCAGCAGGCCGAGGGTCGCCTCGTTCTGGCGCAGTGCACTCCCCTCGGTGATCTCGAGCTGGATGTTGTCCGACGAAACGCCGCAGCTCTCAACTATGGAGCC
Source organism: Candidatus Binatia bacterium (assembly GCA_028278325.1). GTDB lineage: Bacteria > Desulfobacterota > Binatia > UBA1149 > JAJCZL01 > JANQEO01. The sequence continues at coordinate 1,909 of JANQEO010000139.1, read as the reverse complement.
GAGGCGTTCCTCGAAATCGGGATGATGGAACCGCTGCGGAGACACGTTAATCGACATTGAGAGGCTGTTGGCAACTCCTGCCTGCCAGAGGACGAGCTGGCGGCATGCGCTCTCGATCACCCACCATTCAATATCGACAAGAGCTCCGGTGGCCTCGGCGACACCCAGGAACTCGTCGGGAGCGAGGAGGCCGCGAGTGGGATGCTGCCAGCGGATCAGCGCCTCGAAGGCCTTGAGCCTCCCGGCTTCGAGAGAGACGATCGGCTGAAAGTGCAGGACGAATTGATTCCCCTCCAGGGCCTTGTGCAGAGAGGACTCGAACTTCAGCCGGTCGGCGGTGAGATCACCGAGGTTTCGGGAGTAGAGGGTATAGCCGTCCCGTCCCGAGCGTTGCATGGCGTGAAGGGCTGCCTCGGCGTGAAGCAAAAGATCGGCCGCAGACTTCTGTTGTTGGCTCACCATGACGGCGCCGACGCTGGCGGTGATGAAGAGCTCGTGTTCGAGATGAAAGAACGGTTCGCGCATTCGGGTGACGAACGTCTCGAGTCTCGCGCAGAGAGCTTCACGATTTCTGACGTCGCGCAGCACGAACGCAAACTCGTCTCCGCCGGTGCGGGCCAAGGTGGCGAGTCCATCGATACCGCCGAGCATGCGGTCGACCGTCGAACGCAGGATCGCATCGCCGATGGCACGACCGAAGGAGTCGTTGACGGACTTGAATCCGTCGAGATCAACCGCACCTATCGCGATCTTCTCACCATTGAGTTGTGCTTCCTCGACGAGCAGGTCGAGCCGTGTCAGGAAGTGGCGACGGTTGGCGAGGCCGGTGAGTCGGTCATAGTTGGACATGTAGTCGATTCTGCGGGTGGCTCGGGCCAGCCGATCTCGCTCGGCGTCGAGCATCCAGACTACGGTGCCGAGCCCGATCACGACAAGCAGGAAGAAGTCAATCGATGTGAGATAGGCGCTGTAGGCCGGGAAGTCGCCCGTCTGCAGTCGGCGCAGGGACAGGACGAAGTAGTGCAGCAGGTTGATGCCGTAGAGCGTGAAGCCGACTCCGACCATTCTCGCTCCGAGACCGCGCACACGCCGAGTGCGAAAGGTCGCAAAACCAGCGATGATGAACGGAACACCGATCATGAGTGATCGTAGACCGAAGCGTATGAAGTAGCGCTCGGCTGAAGCCGACGGGTCGGCCACGAAGGCTAGCGGAAGAAGCAATCCGACCGCGGTGCATGCGGTCGCCATGATCAAGAGCATACGGCGCGGGACGGTGCGCCGCAGCACGATCTCGTAGCTGCCGACGAGGATGAGGACGACCTGAAGATAGGTCGCGATCATGGAAACCGCAGACGCTGTAAAACGGAACGGATGGTACGGCATGTACCCGATTTCGGTCAGCCAGAGAGCGGCACCGCCGCCGAGGAAGACGAAGCTCATCGCAAACCAGCTGCCGGAGATGTGAAGGAGATACTGGCGTCTGTAGCTGCGCCAGAAGCTGTATAGGATTCCGGCGAGCAAAAGGCAACCGGCCCACTGAACGGTGGTGGTTGCGAGCACGAAGTTGAGTGCGTCAGACATTTCCACCAGCTTCCAGTCTACCTCGGGCTGTTGCGCGAACCACCGTACGGTGTGTCAGGCTGGGTTGCACGGAATCTGAACTGAAGTTGCAATCGCAGCACGAACGAGCTGCGAGTTCGGGTCGTCTGTGCCGGCAAGGCGGTCAGGGAAAGGAGATTCGCGCGGCGAGTGCCCTCAGGCCTCGAGCTGTTTCCGCCAGGGTTGAACCCTCGCGTCCATCACCCGGTGCCAGTAGATGCTATGAGGGCTCGCGACGAAGAGCGGGCTGCAGTTAGGCTTCCAATGACCCAATCACCACAAAAGGGAGGAAGCCCAATGTATACAGCCC
>JANQEO010000130.1 GCA_028278325.1 Candidatus Binatia bacterium | reverse complement strand
AAGCGAGAAGGACCAGAACGCTCCGCGTCAACGCAATGCCTGCAACAACCAAGAGTGCCGTGTGATAGAGGAGCGTCAGCACTAGATCTACCTCGCAGTAGGCTGCAGACGCGGCCGCCTAACGGTCGGCGTTCAGCGGCGTGGCACAACCTTGCGCCACGTCGGCCGAAGCCTGGGAACCCGGCATTGTACCACCAGCGATAGGCCACAAACGTTGCCACGTCCGCTGCAACGGCTTGTTGGGCAGCATCCGATCTACCACCCGAAACTCGTATCGCACTTGACGTCTTCTGTCCGCGCGAGATCGCAGCGGAACTCGATGTGAGCCTTCGTTCCGCAGGGCCCGGAGTGCCCAGCGAAAGAGAGCCTTTGCCACTCGCCATCGGCTGCGTAGCAGAGCGTCACGGGGTACTTGCATGCACCGTCCGCGGGAAACTCCTCCGGACGATGTTCGCGATAGAAGTGGAATTTCCCTGATGCATCGGTAGACGATTCTACGAAATCGCCGCTGCAGGCGTTCGAGTGGACGAAGTCTGCGACCCTGGCGGTCGAGACTGGTACTCCCCCAGAGAACAACGTGCCCTCAATGGTGAGAGAATCCTTGCGAAGGCCGAGGATAGAGGCGAGTAAGGTTTGGAACATGAGCGCGAGCAAGAGACCAAGTGCGGCCACCGCGCCCAACGCTCGCGATACGCTGAGGGGAGATGCAGTGACGGCTGGTCGCGGACGTGGGACGTAGCGAGCGCCCACTAGCGCGCCGAGAAGGGCGGATAGGAGAGGGGTGTACGAATCGAGCGCGATGTACCAACCCATTCCGAGAACGAAATAGAGCGTCGTGAAGCCTCCGACTAGGGCGCCGACACCAGCGTTCAGAAGTCGAGGGAGGCCCGCCCACTCAAAGAGGCGGACCACCGACCAGGTTGGCACGATCGCGAAGAGACTGGATGGGAGGGCCAGGATCGCCCAGCCGAGCACAAAGCCGAAGGAACGAAGCAGCCCCTCCAGGCTGGCGCCTGCGAAGAGGCCGTACCAGCCCGGGCCCGGTCGATCGCTATAGGGCAGGTACCCGATCACCGGCGCAACGATCAAGAAGAGTGACGTGCCACCGAGCACGACCGCCAGGTACCGCCAGGACACGCGCAATAGGTCCAAGGCGGTGTGCTTCACGATGATGCTGCCCAACGGACCGGGCGCTCAGCTGCGAGCCACAGCGCCTCCGCGGTCCGCTCGAAGCGCCCAAGTCTCAATGCCAGACTCTAACAGAGCCCGATTGGAACGCGCTGTGGCTCGTCAGCTGCAGTGATGGGATGGACTCCCCCCGCAACATGCGCGGCATCGAGTGCCAATGTTGCCTTGACTCCGGAATGCCCCGGAGAGGAGGA
>JANQEO010000084.1 GCA_028278325.1 Candidatus Binatia bacterium | reverse complement strand
GCTGCCTTCCGGGAGCTGCACCTGCCAGGAGGGATGGACATGCAGCCCCGGCACGGTCCCAAGAACGGCCGACTCGCCCGGCGCATCGAGGATCCTGTTACCGAACTTCACACTCGCGGCCGAGTCGATCGCAACGACCTCGAGGCTGACGGTGGTGCCCGGGCTGAGCACGAACAGTCCGGGCAGGTTCTCACCGGTGTCGAGGAATCCGGGATCCGTGTTGCTGTAGAGGCAGAACCCTCCGATGCACAGACTCTCGAATACCGTCGTTTCTCGCATTACCGGTTGCTGGCTCGTCAACATGCCTCCGCCGTCCAGGGTCGAGAAGAGCCAGTAATCGCCCGGATGTTGCGCACGCGCGGTGCCTGGCGACAGCAACAGATCGGCTACCACGATGAAGGCAACGAGGCCGAATCCCCCGGCGTATCGGATAACGCTTAGGCTCTTGCTTAGCTCCATGGCCACTCCCTCCAACTCTATGCGACCCGCGCTCGTGTCACGCATCATCGAGGCGCTTCGCCGGCGCGCTCAAGGCACTCTGGACACTCGCCGCGCAACTGGACCATCGCCTTCTGAACGGACGTAGCCCAGGCGCCATCGACCGACATCGACGCAGTGAGCTCCGCGGGCAGGCACGCGACGCGGCCGCAGTCTTCGCAGGCGAAGTGCGGGTGACGATGGCCGTCGTCTCGCGAGCCGGCGAGCGCGTAGCGATCGATTCCCTCCGCGCGGCTGACCACGGGCGCCACGCCGGCGTCGCGCAGCTTCACCAGGTTCCGGTAGATCGTCGCCGGATCCCAGCCCGCGTCGCCAAGACGTTCCAGAACCTCGGTGTGCGAGAGCGGAGTCTCGGTTTCCGCGAGCACGCGGAGCACCGCCACCCGTGGGGCCGTGACCCGAAGGCCTCTCTCGTGCAGCTGCTTTCGTGCCTCGTCTTGCGTGATGCTCATCGCGATCTCAGGTGCGGAACCATCGAGAGCTGGAGCTTGAAGGAGAAGATTTGCATTTGCAAGTCACTTGCATATAAGGCGATTTGCAACCCACTTGCAGGTGTAACTCGCTTGCGTGGCTTTTCGCGCAACCTCTTGGAACGAAAGGGAAAAGGACTTCCATGAACCCCAAACAAGACAGCGATTCCAGCTATCCACGCCTCCCCGTAACGGTTCTGTCGGGCTTCCTCGGGGCCGGAAAGACCACACTGCTCAACCAGGTGCTCAACAACCGGGAGGGGCGCCGGGTCGCAGTGATCGTGAACGACATGAGCGAGGTCAACATCGACGCGGCGCTCGTAGAGCGCGGCGGTGCAGCACTGTCGCGGACCGAAGAAACACTGGTCGAGATGTCGAACGGATGCATCTGCTGCACGCTGCGAGACGACCTGCTCGCCGAGGTTTCACGGCTCGCGCAGGAGCAACGCTTCGACTACCTGCTCATCGAGTCCACAGGGATCTCGGAGCCGATACCGGTCGCCCAGACCTTCACGTTCGAAGACGAGAATGGCGTGAGCCTGGGCCATATTTCGCGTCTCGACACGATGGTCACGGTCGTGGACGCCGCGAGCTTCTTGCGAGACTACAACGCTGCCGAGGCGCTCCGCGAACGTGGCGAGTCACTGGGCGAAGAAGACGACCGGACGGTGACCGATCTGCTCATCGACCAGGTCGAGTTCGCCGACGTGATCGTGCTCAACAAGCTCGACCTTGTGAGCAAGGCGCAGGCTCTCGAGGTCGAGGCCGTCGTGAAGGCCCTCAATCCCGGTGCGAAGATCCTCACGGCGACACGCGGACAGGTCCCGCTCGAATGCGTGCTCGACACAGGCCTATTCGACTACGAGAAGGCGGAGAGCTCGGCCGGCTGGATTCGTGAGCTCCAAGGTGAGCACACGCCGGAGACCGAGGAATACGGGATCTCGAGTTTCACCTATCGGACATCGCACCCTTTCGACGCCGAGAAGCTCTGGGCTTTCCTCAACGACGACGAGAACTGGGGCGGCGTGCTCCGCTCGAAGGGCTTCTTCTGGGTCGCCGCTGACCATCGCGTCGCCTACGAGTGGGCTCAGGCCGGCGGCGTGAGCAACGTGAATCCCGCCGGCACTTGGTGGGCGGCCGTGCCTCGCGAACACTGGGACCACCCCGAGGGGGAGAGGCCCGACCAGCAACCGGGTTGGCACCCGCGCTTCGGCGACCGCGGCCAGGAGATCGTCTTCATCGGCCAGCAGATGGACGAACCGACGATGCGCGCTCGCCTCGACGAATGCCTGCTCGACGAGCACCTCGCCGCCGCTGACAGCCAGGCATGGGCGGAGCTTTGGAACCCTTTCCCCGAACTAACAATGGATGATGAGGAGCTGGTATGAGCGGCACGACAACCAGCGAGAACCTGTATGACGCGGTGATCGTCGGTGCCGGTGCAGCGGGTGTGGGTCTCGCGGCGGTTCTCCGGCACGCCGGCATCGAGAACTTCGTGATTCTCGAGCGTCACACGGTGGGTGCATCCTTTGCCAAGTGGCCGGCCGAGACGCGCTTCATCACGCCCTCTTTTCCAACCAATTCCATCGGCATGCTCGACCTGAACTCGATCGCGATCGGCGCTTCGCCCGCGTTCAGCTTGGGCGTCGAGCATCCGACGGGCAGTGAGTATACCTCACACCTGAACGAGGTTGCGCAATACTACGAGTTGCCCATACGTGAGCACACCGATGTGCTTCATATAACCAAGACCGACGACACCTTCTGCATCGACACCTCCGACGAAACCTTGCGAGCCAAGCATGTCGTCTGGGCCGCCGGCGAGTTCCAATACCCGCGCTTGAACGGGTTTGCCGGCAGCGAACTGTGTCGGCACACCGCGACGATTGCTAGCTATGACGATCTCGACGGTGACGAGTTCATTATTGTCGGCGGCTACGAGAGCGGTGTCGACGCCGCCTACCACCTGGCGTCTCGCGATAAACACGTCCGGTTGTTCGACAAGGGTTGTCCGTGGGAGGACGAAAGCTCCGATCCCAGCTTCGCGCTTTCCGCGTACTCACTCGAGCGCATGCGCGGGGACCGGTTCGCTGAGCAAGTGGAGTTGTTTCCGGAAACACCGATCGCTTCGGTAACTCGCGTGGGCACCATATACGAAGTCACGACTCCGGACGGGAAGCAGCACTACACCCGCGTGCCGCCACTATTGGCAGGTGGATTCGAGGGAAGCCACAAACTGATCGCGGATCTATTTGAGCGACGCGACGACGGCTTCCCGTTGCTGAGCGAGCACGATGAATCGACCATCGTACCGGGGATCTTTCTCTGCGGCCCCGCTGTTCGTCACGACAATCACATCTTCTGCTTCATCTACAAGTATCGACAACGATTCGCCGTTGTCGCCAAAGCAATAGCGACCTCGCTGGGGCTGCCGGCCGAGCAGCTAGAAATGTACCGCATGTGGGGGATGTATCTCGATGACCTGTCGTGCTGCGGGGAGGAATGCGTATGTTGACGGACACCGACGAAGAAGCCGTCGCGTTCGGCGTGGGGCGAAGCCGGCTGGCAAGGGCGCTGCGTGTCGAATGGCTCGGACAAACGGCTGCCAGCGTCTGCTGGATCGCCAGCATGCTGGCTTACGGGATTAGCTCCAGCGGGGACTGGTTGCAGCTGTGTGCTGCCTCCGCATGGTTGTTGGCGAACATTGCAGCGGTCGTGACTTACGAGGCGGATTGAGGCGAGTGAGGCGCGCGAACATGGACTGGCTGATCATCGGCGGCGGGATTCACGGCGTGCACCTCGCCGCGCGCCTGCTCGGAGAAGCGGGTGTTGCCCCCGAGCGGCTCGGCATCGTCGACCCGGGCGACCGCCTGCTCGCGCGCTGGCGCACCTCCACGGCCACGACGGGGATGTCCCACCTACGCTCGCCGTCGGTCCACCACCTCGACCTACAACCCGGGTCACTCGAGCGTTTCGCGGGCAAGCGCAAGACTCGAAAGCCCGGGCTTTTCGCCGCGCCCTACGCCAGACCCGCCCTCGCGCTCTTCAATGCCCACTGCGACCGGGTGGTAAAGACCTTCGGGCTCGCGGATCTCCATATCCAGGATCGCGCCATGACGTGCACGGTCGACTGTGATGGCGTCGGTGTCGAGTTCGCGAGCGGGCGCGAGATCACTGCGCGCAACCTCGTGCTTGCTATCGGCGCGAGCGAGCAGCCCGAGTGGCCGAATTGGGCGCCGCGGGACGACCGTCGCGTTCAACACATCTTCGAACCGGGTTTCGACGGGTGGCCGTCCTCAAGCCAAACCGTCGCGGTGATCGGAGGCGGCATCTCGGCGGGTCACGTGGCGCTCCGCTTGCTCGATGAGGGGCATCAGGTCCACCTCGTCTCGCGCCACACCCTGCGTCAGCATCAGTTCGACAGTGACCCCGGCTGGCTCGGTCCGAAGTTCATGAGCGGCTTCAGCCGTGAGCGAGATCTCGACCGTCGCCGGGCCCTGATCGCCGATGCACGCCACAAGGGTTCGGTGCCTCCCGACGTCCGGGGCGCGCTCCGACGGGCTTTCAAATGTAACCAGCTTCGCTGGCATGAGGGCGAGGTTGAAGGGTTCGATGCACGTCGTAATGGCCTCGAGCTGCGGCTCTCCACCGAGGCCGTCCTGGAAGTGGAGAGCGTGCTGCTCGCGACCGGGTTCTCCTCGGGCCGTCCGGGCGGAGCGATGGTCGACGCGCTGATCGCCACAGCCTCACTGCCGTGTGCAAGCTGCGGCTACCCCGTCATCGACTCAGCCCTGCGCTGGCATCCGCGCATTCACGTTTCTGGCCCCCTCGCCGAGCTCGAGCTGGGGCCCACGTCGCGCAACATCGCCGGCGCTAGGCGAGCCGGCGACAGGCTCGTCGACTTCGTTCTTACGAACGGTACCACCGCCGCAGGATAGGCGCCGTGCGTTCCGATTCCGCGCACTACGGAGTTACGAGACGAGCGTTGAGAAGACGATAAACCACGCCGATCTCGCTCGTCTGCTGCGGTTCGAAGCGGCCCTCGAGTACCACCGGATACGCGGACACCTCGATGCCTTCCTTGGCAAACACCTCCACGGCGCCCGCCGGACCACCAGGTACGTGGAAGAAACAGCTCGGGGGGTTCGAAGTCAGGAGAAACCTCTGCTGCTTGAGATCCGGTTCCAGCGGCAACATGAAGCCCGACAGCTTGACTGTCTTCCCGGCACGATCCGCGACCGCCGCTGGGAACCCGGCGATGAGTGTCGTGTCCCGGTAACGTATGCGGGCCTGCATCAGATCCTGCCAGGAGAGACCGTCCTCCACCACCGGTAGCGAAGGCAATCCCGCGGCCCGCAGGCTGATCACGTTCACCAGTATCTCCATGCTAGCCTCGCCGAACTTGACCTTGATCCGGTCCAGTCCCATCTGCCCGCCGACAACGGCAAACTCGACGAAGCCTGACTCATCGGTCGTGGTCTGCGACGAAACCTCTCTCGGCTCCAGCAATCGGCTCGTACCTTCGATGAGAAACGTCGGCGCGGCGCCCTTGACCGGTCGGCCATCCTGCGTTTGCAGCTGGACGGCGAGATACGCGTAATCCTGCTCGAACAGATCCACGACGTAGCGTCCCTGTTCGTCGAGGTAGCCGGTCTCGGCCAACGCTTCGATCTGGACATCGGTTGCGTCGTCGGCCTCGACCGCGTCGTTCGGCAGCTCCGGAGGAGGCTCCGCCGCGAGTTCCTCCGCCGTTAGGCCGCCGAGAGGCTCTTGCGCGTCGGCCACCATGGCCATGCCAGAAAGCGCGATGGCACAAAGCGTGACTCCTAGCGAGCGAAACAAGGTTACTTGATGGCAACGCAATGCCGTCAGCCCTCCGCCAGCGTTCGAGCAACGTCGGTACGGAATGCCTGCACGGCGGGTATCGCGGCAGCGATGACACCGACGCCGAAAAGTCCGAGCAGGAGGAACGTCTCGCTTTGTACCCAGACCCAACCGGTCAGAGCAACCCCCCGCGTCCTTTCAAGCCACCCACCGAGCAACTCCATGGCACCGTGCCCAGCCGCAAAGCCAAGCGCTACCCCGAATGCCGACAGCAGCAGCCCTTCCAGAAGCAACGCGAGTAGCAATTCCCAGCGTGTTGCACCCAGGCAACGCAGCATGGCCAGATCGCCCCGACGGGCGCGTAAGGATCCATAGAGCGCCGCGAACACCGACAGCGCTGCGGTCACAATCAGCGCCCATGAGAAAGCTCTTAGCGCGTCGAACCCGATACCCACGAGCTGCAGGATCCGTGAGATTTCCATCGCCGGCGACGCCGCCTGAAGGGAACCATCGGCATTCACTTCACGGGGAAGCGTCATGGACGCCAACGGCGATCGGTAGCTGATCAGCATTGCTGTGATCTCCCTATCCGCGTCCGAGTGACCGGAGTCTGCATGCCGGTCATGCTCGTGATGGTCGTCGTGCTCGTGATGGTCGTCGTCGCCATCATGGCCGCCCGCATGCTCATCCTCCTGCTCGCTCGGGCCGCCGTCGCCGTGGAGTTCCCAAACACTCTCCAAGGACGTCAGAAGCAGACGATCCAACACGGTTTCCGTGGGCTCGAGCACACCGACAACACGGTAGGGGCGCGATTCATGGCTGTGGCTTCCTTCTGCAAGGCCGTGTACGCCCGTAAACCGGGACCCGACGCCGAGGCCGGCAGACTGCGCAGCTGCCGAACCGACGACCGCCTCCATCGGATCGCTCCAGAATCGCCCTGCTGCCAGGTCGGCGCCGTAGAGGCCAGCGTATGCCTCGGTTGTGCCGACGATTCGAAAACCGCGGTAGCTGTCCCCCAACGACAGTGGGATCGCCTCCCGAACCCGAGGGTCCTCCGTCCAGCGCTGGGCTTCCCGCTGCCGGATGTTCCCGGGCGGGATATCGGCATGGTAAACGGTGGCCAGCACAAGCTGGACCGGACTGCCTTTGGCGCCGAGCACGAGATCGATGCCCCGGGCATCCCGCGACAGCGTGTCCGACAACTGGGCTCCTGCCAGAAGCAATAGAACGATGCTCGCCGTACCGAGGCCCATCAGCACCACGTTCACCGCGGAGGTGAGCGGCGACAGGCTGAGATTCGCCAGCGCAAGACGTAACCACGTCATCTTTGCGCCGCCATCTCGAATTCGCGCTCCAGGCGTCCATGCACGCGTTGGTCGTGTGTGACGACAAGCAAGGCCGCGCCGACAGCCTGGGCCGACTGTCTCAACAAAGCGAGCGCTTCTGTCGCATGATCGTCATCGAGCGCCGAAGTCGGCTCGTCCGCCATCACCAACTCCGGGCCGTGCACCAGAGCACGTGCAATGGCGACTCGCTGCGCCTGCCCCTGGCTGAGCATCGACGGCTTGTGACGCTCGAGACCGGCCAGGTTGAGCCTATCGAAGAGCGCCTCAACGCGCGCCGGATCGATCGGGACTCTGGCCAGCCGTTGCGCGAGCAGCACGTTCTCGTAGACCGTCAAAGCCGGCAAAAGGTGGAAGCGCTGAAACACCAGGCCGATGCGCTGTCCGCGGAAATGGTCCAGATGACCACCGCGCAGCTGCGACAGATCCTGACCCAGTATGCGAATCACGCCGGACCTAGGGCGGATCAGGCCCGCCAGGAGATGTAGTAGTGTCGTCTTGCCGCAACCGGACGGGCCGATCACGGCCATGTTCTCTCCCCTAGCGAGCTCACATCGGTGTAAGTCTACTACAACGCGCTCACCGTAAGTGAAGCGGAGATCGGTCACATCGATGGCGAGTGAAGTGCTCATAGCAACGCCGGTCACCACCCCTACGCCGGCTCGCCCGCCTCGGGCGAGCCGGCATGGCGGCGAGCGCCGAAGCGGTGTCGAGCCGACGGCCAAGAACACACAGAGGCCAAGCTATGAGTCTCACAGTTGAGTCGCATCTGATGTGGTCAGCCGCTCTGCACTTCGCACGGCTTTGACATAGCCCAGTTCCGATAGTGTCCCGCGATCACCATCAGCGCGCCGCCGACCGTAACGATAGGCTCCCACGCGTGAGCTACCGCAGGGCGGAGGAACAGAAAGGCGGACGCGCCTGCGGCGAGCAGCAGCACGGGTTGGAGAGAACCATGCCTGCGTAGCCCTAGTATTCCCGCACCAGTTGCTATGGCCACGACCGAGTACACCATGAACGTTTCGAAGCGTTCATTGCCTGTCTCGATACCGAAGGCGGTCACGGCCGTGAGGAGCACGGGTGCGCCCAGACAATGAACTGCACATGCCAGCGACAGCGTGGCGCCTACCCAGTCCAGTGTCGTGGTTGATCTGCTGGAAATGGTTGTACTCATTACTTCCTTCTCTCTGTCGTTCAGCAGGGTGACGCGGATGCGTGCCTACGCGCCATCGTCACCCGGATTGAGTCATCGCCGTCCGATTCGCCGAGTGGGCTAGAAGCAGCAATGTGCCGAACGACGATGTCATCCAGTCGGTCCGACAACGGCCGGCGCGGCGAATTCTCGCTTTTCACAGTGGTGCGAATCGCGAGACCGGTGCATGCTCAGCGACTGAAGGCCTGCAACTGCTGCCGCGCGGGGACGGCGTACTGCTACCTGGTAGTCAGAAGAGGTGGAATGGTGGGCCGCGCCCTCTACAGACGAAAGCCGGGCGGGCGGCCAACGGCCGATTCGACGTGTCGGGCAGGGCTGACACCAGCGGTTGGACGGTGACGACAGCATGCTTGGTCGAAGCGTCTGCCGCCTGTTCCGCGGCCAGGCATAGGGCACAGTGCTCGTGGGATTCGGTGTGCTCGAACGCATGGGCTGACCCCACAATACAGCTGCCTAGTAGCGCCGTAAGCGCCGCCGCTGCGATACCCGGCGCGAGGGGCCGGTTCCGAATACGCCCGATCACCTGTTGGAGGTTGCCGAAGGCGTCCATGATTTGCAATGGTCGACCGCCCGGCCCGCGTACTACGAACTGAGATTCACGCTGGTGTGAGCGGGGGGTCGCCCCGCGCGGCGTCTGTGGCGAGATTGGCTGCCTTCACCAAAACCCTGGCTGATCCGAAGCGCAGATAGAGCGACGGAACTACGATCATGTTCAGTACCGTAGACGACAGCAGCCCACACAAGATCACGATCGCCATTGGCG
>JANQEO010000045.1 GCA_028278325.1 Candidatus Binatia bacterium | reverse complement strand
ATGTTGATCATCGGCTCTATGGCCAGCACCATCCCGGCCTTGATCGCCCGGCCGCGACCGCGCGAACCGAAGTTGGGCACCTGGGGGTCCTCGTGCAGGGCACGGCCGATACCGTGGCCGACGAAGTCTCTGACCACCGAATATCCGGCCTCCTCTGCGTGCTCCTGAACGACCGCGCCGACATCACCGAGGCGCTTTCCGGGAGCGGCGTTCTCGAGCCCCTTTCTCAGGCACTCCTCGGTGATCCTGAGTAGCTTCGCCGACTCCTCGTCGATCTCTCCGACCGGGATGGTAACGGCGGCATCCCCGTAAAAGCCGTCGTACTCGACCCCGAAATCCAGGCTCAAAAGGTCGCCTTCGTTGAGCCGGCGATTCGAGGGAATCCCATGAACTACCTCTTCATTGACGGAAGTACAAAGGACGGCCGGGAATACCGCCGCCCCCACCCGGTAGTTCTTGAAGGCTGAGCGGCAGCCCATCCTGCCGATCAGCGTTTCGGCCTGCTTGTCCAGCTGGGCCGTGGAAATACCCGGCTCCACGACCTCCTTGAGGCGCTCGAGGATCTCGGCCACGATCTTGCCAGGGCGCCGCATCTTCTCGATCTCGGCTTCGGACTTGAGTTCGATCATGACGCCGACACGGCCTCCTTGATCCTTGCCCACACGTCCTCCGGGGCGCCCGTGCCGTCGACACGCCTGAGAAGCCCCTGAGCCTGGTAGTAATCGAGCAACGCCGAGGTCTGCTTCTCGTAGACATCCAGGCGGTTGCCGACGGTCTCCTCGTTGTCGTCGGCCCTCTGGACGAGCTCGGCGCCGCAATCCTCGCAGACACCACCCGAGACGTTGCCGAAGGCGATGTTGAAGATCCGCCCGCAGCCGGGACACGATATGCGCCCGGTGATTCGCTTTATCAGGGCCTCACGCGGCACATCGAGGGCAACGACGTGATCGAGCGGGCAGCTCGCCTCGGAAAGCATGTCGGCCAGGGCTTCGGCTTGTGCGGCGTTCCTGGGGAATCCGTCGAGCAGAAAGCCACCGGCGCAGTCATTCTTGGCGATGCGCTCGGCCACCATGCCGAGGACCAGCTCGTCCGGCACCAGGGCACCGCTGTCCATGTAGGACTTGGCCTGGACACCGAGCGGCGTCTGCTGTGCGACTGCTTCTCTCAACAAATCACCTGTCGATACGTGAGCGATCCCGTATTGTTCCTTCAGCCATTCGCTCTGCGTGCCCTTTCCGGCACCGGGCGGACCTAGCAACACGACTCTCACCGCTCACCCCCGGCCCTTGCCCTTGCCCTTCGACATAAAGCCCTCATAGCTTCGCTGGATCAGATGCGACTGCATCTGTGCCACCGTGTCGATCGCCACGCTGACGACGATCAACAAGGCCGTGCCGCCGAAGAAGAACGGAACGTTGAACTGCGCTATGAGAAAGGTCGGCAAGACACAGACCAGGGACACGTAGATCGCTCCGCCCAGCGTAAGGCGCGTCAGGATCCTGTCGATGTAGGCCGCGGTCCGCTTGCCGGGCCTGATACCGGGAATGAAGCCGCCGTACTTCTGCATGTTCTCGGCGACGTCGTCGGGGTTGAAGGTTACCGCCGTGTAGAAGTAGCAGAAGAACACGATCGCAGCGACGTAGATCAAGTTGTAGACGATCGCGTCCGGCTGAAGATAACTCGACACTTGCTGGAAGACCGGGAACTGCACGAACTGCGCAATCGTTCCCGGAAATATGAGCAGCGAAGACGCAAAGATCGGCGGAATCACGCCGGCCGTGTTTACCTTCAGCGGCAGGTGGGTGTTCTGACCGCCGTACATGCGGCGCCCGACGACGCGCTTCGCGTACTGCACCGGGATGCGCCTCTGCCCCCGTTCGACGAAGATTATCGCGCCTACGACCGCGACCATGAGGACTCCCAGGAACACCAGGACCAACACGCCGAGCTCACCCTGGCGCACGAAGCCGACCGTATCCGTAATGGCCGACGGCAGGGCCGCAACGATACCGGCGAAGATGATCAGGCTGATCCCGTTCCCCAGCCCCCGTTCGGTGATCTGTTCTCCCAGCCACATGATGAAAGCGGTGCCGGCCGTCAGGGTCAGCATCGTCATCAGGCGGAAGCTCCAGCCCGGATCGAATACAACCGAGCCGCCGGCAGGGGTCGTGATCTGCTCCAGACCGAGAGAGATGAAGGAGCCCTGAACGAGAGACAGGAGGATCGTCCCGTAACGTGTGTATTGGGTTATCTTTTTCTGCCCCTGCTCGCCTTCCTTCTTCAAGCTCTCGAGATACGGAACGACGAGCGTCATCAACTGCAGGATGATGGACGCGGAGATGTAGGGCATTATGCCTAGGGCGAAGATCGAGAAACGCTCCAGCGCTCCGCCGGAGAAGAGATTGACCATCCCGAAAACGGTGGCCTGAGCCGCCTTGAAGTACTCGCCCAGGGCCTGGCCGTTTATCCCCGGCGTCGGGATGGCGACGCCGATGCGGTAGACCCCGAGTATAGCCAGCGTGAACAGCAAGCGCCGGCGCAACTCGGGAACGCGCCCTACGTTCTGCAGTCGATCCAGCATCAATCAGCCGTCAGGATTGCGCCCCCGCGGGCTCGTGCCGCGCCACGATCTCGGCCGTACCCCCGGCGGCCTCTATGCCCGCCTTCGCGGATGCGGAGAAAGCGTGAGCGCGCACGGTGACGGCTTGCTCCAGCTTGCCGGAGCCGAGCACCTTTACGGGCCTTCGTCGCCTGATCATTCGGGCTGCACGCAGCGAGTCCACGTCAACCACCGCGCCTGACTCGAAACGTGCGAGATCCTTGAGATTGACGACCTCATACTCGACACGGTTCGGGTTGGTGAAGCCGCGCTTCGGAAGCCTGCGGGCCAGAGGCATCTGCCCACCCTCGAAGCCGGGCTTGGCGTGGCCACCGCCCGAGCGCGCTCCAAGGCCCTTGTGACCGCGAGCCGACGTCTTTCCGTGACCGGAGCCGGGGCCCCGGCCTACTCTCTTGCGCGCCTTGCGCGAACCGCGCGCGGGCTTCATGGAATCGAGTTTCATCTTCTCAGGCCTCTACCTCGACGAGGTGTTCGACGAGCTTGACCATGCCCCGGGTGGACGGAGTGCTACGCACGATGACCGAACGTCCGCGTCGAGTCAGACCCAGGCCGCGCAGCGTCGCTCGCTGCTTTTTGGTGCAACCAATGAAGCTGCCGGTCAGCGTTACGCGGATCATGTTCTCCGTCGACGTCACCGCTTATCTCTCCTGCCGGTGCGCATCAGCGCAACTCCGCAAGCTCCTTTCCACGCTCCCCGGCGATGTCCTGCGGAAGCGACAGCTGCTCCAACGCATCCATGGTCGCCCTGACCATGATGTGAGCGTTGTGCGAACCCAGGCACTTGGTGAGCACGTTCTCGATGCCGGCAAGTTCGACAACAGCGCGGATCCCGCCCCCGGCGATGACGCCCGTGCCGGCCCCGGCGGGTTTGAGCAGAACACGGCCGGCGCCGTAGTGACCGTTGACCAGGTACGGTATGGTGCCCTCGACGATCGGCACGGTGATCATCTCCTTACGTGCCTTCTCGACGCCCTTTCGAATGGCTTCAGGAACCTCTTTGGCCTTACCGATGCCGTAGCCGACGCGTCCTTCGCTGTCTCCCACCACCACAAGAGCGCTGAAGCTGAACCGGCGTCCGCCCTTGACGACCTTAGCTACGCGGTTGATGTGCACCACGCGCTCCTTGAACTCGCTGGCTTCCGCCTGGCGTTGATGAGTCTGTCGCCTAGCCAATAGGTGATCCTCCCGGGCTGGAGCCCGCTATAGTTTTATGCCGCTCTCCCGTACGGCGTCGGCGATGGCCTTGATTCGACCGTGGTACTGATAGCCGTTGCGATCGAATACGACCTCGTTGATCGACAGCGACTTGCACTTCTCGGCCATCTGGGAACCCAGCGCCTTGGCAGCTTCGAGGTTGGCACCGCTGCCACCCTTCAAGGTGGATACGGCGGCCACCGTTCGACCGCTCTCGTCGGAAACGAGCTGCAGATACAGATACTTGTTGGACCGGAACACGCTCAGCCTGGGCCTTGCGTCCGTGCCCACGACGTCGCGGCGGACCCGGACACGCCTGCGGGCGCGCGACTTCCTTCTTCTTTCCGAAACGTTCATCGGATCGCTGCCCCCTAAGCCGCCGCACCGGCCTTACCGGCCTTGCGGCGCACGTACTCGTCCTTGTAACGAATCCCCTTGCCCTTGTAGGGCTCCGGCGGCCTGAGTTTGCGTATCTCGGCGGCGACCTCACCTACGAGTTGCCTGCTGATTCCCGATACGGTCAGAACCGTCTGGTTCTCGACCTTGGCCGCGACTCCCTCGGGGAGCTGGTAAATGATGGGGTGCGAGTAACCGAGCGCAAGATGAACGTTGGAACCCTGGACGTCTGCACGGTAGCCGACACCGTTGATTTCCAAGGTCTTGCTGAAGCCCTCGCTGACGCCCTCCACCATGTTGGCAAGCAGGCGCCTCGTAAGCCCCTGGGTGGAGCGCTCCTGGCGCGAGTCGCCCTTGCGCTGCACGAGCATCGTGTCGCCTTCCACGACCACATCGACCCCGTCCATGACATCCATCTCGAGCTTGCCCTTCGGCCCTTCGACGGCCACCGACCGGTCGGCGAGTGCGATCTTGACGCCGGAGGGAACGGGGACCGGGATTTTGCCTACACGCGACAATTCACCACACCTCGCACAAGACCTCGCCGCCTACGTTGCGACGACGCGCTTCACGATCCACCAAGACACCCTCGGGCGTCGAGATGATACTCACACCCAGGCCGCTACGTACCGTAGGGGCCTGCTTCGCCGAGGTGTAGATGCGCAGACTCGGGCGGCTCACACGCCTGAGGCCGGTGATAACCGGCTCCCCGGACTCCGTGTACGCGATGAAGGCACGAATCTTCTTCTTGGGGCCGTCTCCGGTTACGGCTATCTCCCGCAGGTAGCCCTCTTCGGCGAGAAGACGGGTCACCGCTTCCTTTACCACCGACCAAGGAATGTCGACCTTGTCGCGCCGGGCGCGCGCACCGTTACGAACGCGCGTCAAAAGATCGGATATCGGATCAGTCATCGACACGTCGGCACCTACCAGCTTGCTTTGACGAGGCCGGGCAATTGTCCCTGCAACGCGAGTTGGCGCAGGCAAATGCGACACAGCTTGAACCGCCTGTAAACGCTTCGCGGCCGCCCACAGCGGAAACAACGTGTGTAACCCCGCACCTTGAACTTCGGTTTGCGCTGAGCCTTGGCTATCAACGATTTCTTCGCCACAGTTCTACCTGATCGTTCCCCGGAGCTACCGCTCGCCCCTTATCGGCAGGCCCAGCGCCATGAGAAGGGCGCGGCCTTGCTCGTCGTTGGAGGCCGTAGTCGCAAGCGTCACGCTCAAACCACGTGCACGCTCGACCTTGTCCAGGTCGACCTCCGGAAAGATGATGTGCTCCCGCACGCCGGCCGTGTAGTTACCTCTGCCGTCGAAACCCTTCGGGTTCAGGCCGCGGAAGTCTCTTACGCGAGGGAGAGCCACGCTGACGAATCTGTCCAAGAACTCGTACATACGGTTCTGCCTCAGCGTCACGCTCACGCCGATCGGCATACCCTCGCGAAGCTTGAAGTTCGCGATCGACTTACGGGCCTTTGTAACCACTGGCTTCTGCCCGCTGATGGCCGTGATGTCCTCGACGGCGCTGTCGATCGCCTTCGGGTTGGCCACCGCCTCGCCAAGACCCATGTTGATCACGACCTTCTCGAGCTTCGGCACCCCCATCGAGCTGCTGTATCCGAACTTCTCCCGCAGAGCGGCACGGATCTCCTTGTCGTAGAGTTCCGCCAGTCTTGGTTTTGCTGTCTCAGCCATCCCCTAAAGCCCTATAGCTTGTCGATTGCTTCCCCGCTCTTGACGCTGACGCGCAGCCCTTTGCCGTCATCCGTACGGCGACGACGGATTCGTGTAGGCTTGTTGGTCTGCGGACAGATCACCATCACGTTGGATATGTGCAGCGGCGCTTCCTTTTCGACGATGCCTCCGGGGTTCTGAGGCCCCGTACCCTTCTGGTGGCGCTTGACCATGTTGACCCGCTCGACGAGCAGCTTGTTCTTGTCGCGCATAACGCGGATTACCTTGCCGGTCTTGCCGCGCTCTCGCCCCGCGGTGACCAGGACGGTGTCGTCTTTCTTGATCTTGATCTTCGCCATCACGGTACCCGCTACAAAACCTCGGGGGCCAAAGACACGATTCTCATGAAACGCCTGGCACGCAGCTCCCTAGCAACCGGTCCGAAGATACGAGTGCCTACCGGCTCGCCCTGTGCATCGACGATCACCGCCGAGTTCTTGTCGAAACGTATATAAGATCCGTCGGGCCGCCTCGTTTCCTTGGCGGTTCTCACCACGACGGCCTTGACGACATCGCCCTTGGAGACCTTCCCGCCGGGGATCGCCTCCTTGACAGCGGCCACAATCGTGTCACCGATCCGGGCATAGCGCCTTCGGCTGCCGCCCAGGACCTTGATGCACAACACCCGCCTCGCGCCGGAGTTGTCGGCGATATCGAGTACTGTTTCCGCGGAGATCATCCCTTCTCAGGCCTCGTCGGTGACGTCCTTCACCGCTTTTTCCAATACACTGCTGAGCCGCCAGCGCTTGCGCTTGCTCAAGGGTCTGGACTCGGTGATGCGCACGCGATCACCAACCGCGCACTCGTTGTCCTGGTCGTGAACCGTGTACTTCGTGCTCAACTCGATGAACTTGTGGTACTGCGGATGCCTCACGCGCCGCTTGACCGAGACGACGGCGGACTTGTCCATAGCCGCACTTACGACCAAGCCTTCGCGAGTACGCGGACGAGCTCGGTGCTGCTCGCTCATGATCCTTCACTCTCCTTGGCCGCATCCAGCTCTCGCTCGACGGTCATCAGCCGCGCCATGTCCCGCTTGGCCTTGATCAATTCCGATGGTTTCTCCAAGCGTCCCGCGTGGCGCTGCATGTTCAGGCGCGCAAGCTCTTCCCCCAGCTCGTTCATACGCTTCGCGCGCTGGTCCTCCGACATGGCTCTTATTTCACTAGCCCGCATGTATCGCCTCGCGCTGGCAGAACTTGGTGGCGACCGGCAACTTGTGCGACGCGAGCCTCAGAGCTTCGCGGGCGGTCTCCGGATCCACGCCCTCCATCTCGAAGAGCATGCGCCCGGGCTTGACGGGGGCACACCAACCCTCGGGGGCACCCTTTCCTTTGCCCATACGAACCTCGGCCGGCTTACTGGTGAAAGGAAGATCCGGGAAAATCCTGATCCAGACACGGCCGCCGCGCTTGATGCGTCGGGTGATGGCAATACGTGCCGCCTCGATCTGCCTGGCCGTGATGCGACCCCTCTCGGTGGTCATCAAGCCGTAGTCACCGAACGACAGGCTGTTGCCACGCTGAGCCATGCCGTTGGTGCGGCTCTTGGCCTTCTGCATCTTGCGGTACTTCGTTTTCTTCGGGGCCAGCATCGTCTCAGATTCCTACGCCGATCTTGCGCTCCTCGGTCGGCCTGACCGCGTTCTCTCCGCGATATACCCACACCTTCACGCCGATTATCCCGAAAGTGGTGCGAGCTTCGGCCAGGCCGTACTGCACATCGGCCCTGAGGGTGTGGAGAGGCACGCGACCGTCGCGATACCACTCGGTGCGGGCAATCTCATGACCACCCAGCCGCCCGGCGCACTGAACTCGGATTCCGAGCGCGCCCATACGCATGGCCCGCGCCACGCTCTCCTTCATGGCCCGGCGGAACATGATTCGGCGCACGAGCTGCATTGCTATGTTCTCGGCCACGAGTTGAGCGTCCAGGTCCGGCCTTCGGATCTCGTGGATCTCGATGAAGCTGTCCTTGCCGGCGATGCCGACGATCTCGCTCTTGAGCTTCTCGATCTCGGCGCCTTTCTTGCCGATCACGATGCCCGGCCGCGCGGTATGAATGTTGACCTTGACCTTGCGGGCCGCCCTCTCGATCTCCACGCGCGCCACACCGGCGTGCTGGAGCCTCTCCTTGAGGAACTCACGGATAGCCAAGTCCTGCTTGAGCAGATCTCCATAGTCGCGCCCGGCGAACCATCGAGAATCCCAAGACTCGGTAATGCCGAGTCTGAAGCCTTTAGGATGTGTCTTCTGTCCCACGAACTTATTCCCGGCCGATCAATCGGCGCCGCGCTCGTCCACCACAATCGTGATGTGGCTGGTGCGCTTGCGAATGCCGGTGGCGCGGCCATGGGCACGCGGCCTCCAACGCCACGCAAGCGGTCCGTCGTTCACGAACGCGCGTTTTATATAAAGCTTGTCGACGTCCACGTTCTGGGTGTCCTCGGCGTTCGCAATCGCCGACTTGACCACCTTTGAGATGAGCCGCGCCGCCTTCTTGGGCGTGTACTCGAGCACTGCCAAAGCTTCCTCGACCGGCCTGCCTCGCACGAGGTCAACCACAAGGCGCGCCTTACGCGATGATACCCGCGCGTATCTCGATACGGCCCGGCTCTCCATGCCTACTTCTTGACCTCCGTCTTCCGAGCGCCGGTATGGCCGTGATAGGTCCGCGTGGCTGCGAACTCTCCGAGCTTGTGGCCAACCATGTTCTCCGTCACGAAGATGGGGAGGAAGCGACGGCCGTTGTGAACGGCGATCGTGTAACCGACCATCTCCGGCGTGACCGTGGAACGCCTGGACCAGGTCTTGATCGGCCTACGATCGTCGACACTCTGAGCGTTCACCTTCTTCATGAGGTGATCATCGACGAAGGGCCCTTTCTTCAGCGATCTCGGCACCGCGCTACTCCCTAGCTCCGCCTACGCTTGCGGCGGGCAACGATATACTTGTCCGTGGTCTTGTTGCTGCGGGTTCTATATCCCTTGGCCGGCTTGCCCCACGGCGTGGTGGGGTGATTGCCCTTGGAACGGCCTTCTCCGCCTCCGTGCGGATGATCGACCGGGTTCATCGCAATACCGCGCACCTTCGGACGCCGCCCTCTCCAACGGGAACGCCCCGCTTTGCCCTTCTTGACGTTCTCGTGCTGCGGATTGCCCACCGTACCTATGGTTGCGCGGCACTCCTGACGAACGTTACGCATCTCGCCCGACGGCAGCCTCAGCAAAGCGTAGCCACCCTCGCGCGCGACGATCTGAGCACCGGTGCCCGCGCTGCGTACCATCTTGGCTCCGCCGCCGGCGCGCAACTCTATGGCGTGCACGACTGTTCCCACCGGGATCGAACCAAGTTCCAGAGTGTTGCCCGGCTTGATGTCGGACCCCGGACCCGCCGTTACGACATGCCCGACCTGAACATCGGTGGGAGCGAGTATGTAACGCTTCTCGCCGTCCGCGTATGCGAGGAGAGCGATACGCGCCGAGCGGTTGGGGTCGTACTCTATCGACGCGACCCGGCCCGGCACTCCGTCCTTCCTGCGCCTCATGTCGATCACACGAAAGCGTCGCTTGTGACCGCCGCCCCGATGCCGAGAAGTAATCCTGCCGTTAGCGTTGCGCCCACCCGTCTTGGTCAGGCCCGACAGGAGGGCCTTGTGGGGCTCCTTGGCGCTGATCGCGTCGAAATCCGGGCTGGTCTGAAAGCGCCTGCCCGGCGACGTAGGTCTGTATTTCTTGACGCCCATCGCTAGTCCCTAAACCTTGTCCAACAGATCCATGGTCTGGCCTTCGGCCAGCGTGACGTAAGCCTTCTTCCAGTTGGGCTTGCGTCCCAGCCGGCGGCCGCGCCGAACTGATTTGCCCAGGTAGTTGACCGTGCGGACAGCCTCGACCTTGACGCCGAAGAGTTGCTCGATGGCGCGGCGGATATCGGCCTTGTTCGCGGCCCGGTCGACCTTGAAGACGACCTGTCCGGCCGTTTCCGACACGTGGGTCCCCTTCTCCGTGATCAATGGGGCCATCACCACCTTGTGGGCCGCTTTCATGACGACACCCTCTCCTCGATCATCGGTAGAGCACCCTGTTCGATGACGAGCGAATCGTGCCTCAATACGTCCTCGACATTTAGGACTGCGGCGGTCAAGACCTTCGTGTAGGGCAGATTGCGCGCAGACAACTCTACCGCGCTGTTGCGCTCGGCTATGACCACCAGCGCCGATCCGCCGGCACCTATGTCATCGAGAATCTGCCGCATCTGCTTGGTCTTGGGCTGCTCGAGCTTGATGGAGTCGACAACCGTGATCTGACCCTCACGACGCTTCTGGGAGAGCGCGCTACGCAGCGCTGCCCGCCGTGCAGCACGCGGGAGACGATAGGCATAAGATCGGGGCGATGGGCCGAAGATCGTGCCGCCGCCTCTCCACAACGGCGAGCGGCTACTGCCTGCACGCGCCCGGCCGGATCCTTTCTGGCGCCAAGGCTTGCTGCCGCCGCCGCGGAGCATGCCGCGCGTCTTGGTCGCGGCGGTTCCGGCTCTGCGGTTGGCTCGCTGAGACAGCACTTGCTCGAACATGAGCGGCTCGCTGACCTTGGACGCGAACGCATCGGGCAGAGTCACCCGCGAGACCTCCTTGTTGGAGGAATCGACTACCACCGTCTCCATTTCGGTAGCCTCAGGCATCGGCCTCTCCCTTGACCGCGCGCTTGAGGACGAGCTGACCGTTCTTGCCGCCCGGCAGCCCCCCTCGCACCAAGAGCACATTGTCGTCAGGCCTCACGCCCACGACCTCGAGGTTCTGAACGGTCGCCGTCTTGCCGCCGAGTCGTCCGGGCATCCGCTTGCCCTTGAAGACTCGGCCGGGATAGGCGCACGCGCCGATCGCGCCTCCGCCCCTGAACGATTCATGAGTTCCGTGCGTCGCGCTCTGACCGGCAAACCCGTGCCGCTTCATGACTCCCGCGAAGCCGCGTCCTTTGCTGCTGCCACTGACGTCGATCATGTCACCGGCCGAGAAAACTTCGTCGAGCTTGATCTGCTGGCCGACCGCGTACTCCCCCGCCTCCTCGAGCCTGAACTCGACGAGAGATTCGAAGACGCCTCCGGCCTTCTTCATGTGACCCGTGAGCGCTTTTCCTGCGCGCTTTTCCCGGCGTGAGCCGAACCCGAGTTGTACGGCGTCGTAGCCGTCACGGTCTCGACTCCTGACCTGGACCACGGTGCAGGGACCGGCTTCGACGACCGTAACCGGCACGGATTGGCCGTTGTCATCAAAGACCTGGGTCATCCCAACCTTTCGACCTATGAGCCCGTCCATCACGTCCTCTACTGGAGCTTGATCTCCACATCGACGCCGGCGGCAAGATCGAGCTTGCCGAGGGAATCGATCGTCTGCTGGGTCGGTTCCAGGATGTCGAGAAGCCTCTTGTGCGTGCGGATCTCGAACTGCTCGCGAGACTTCTTGTCCACGTGCGGCGAGCGATTGACGGTGAACCTCTCGATGCGCGTCGGTAGCGGAATCGGGCCCGCCACCCGTCCGCCCGTTCGCCGGACGGCGTCGACGATCTCACGCACGGACTGATCCAGTACGCGGTGATCGTACGCCTTGAGGCGGATCCTTATTCGTTCACTCATCATCGTCGGAGATCCTCTCTACTCGACGCGGTTACTCTTCGATCTTGGTTACGACGCCGGCTCCCACCGTGCGTCCACCCTCACGGATGGCGAAGCGAAGCCCCTCATCCATGG
>JANQEO010000026.1 GCA_028278325.1 Candidatus Binatia bacterium | reverse complement strand
GTCAACCCCGATACCGGAGCTACTCGTACGATCATCGCCGAGGACATCCTTCGTCGTCATGGGATTCACTACCACCAGTACGACGAGGTCGACTGCGACTCGTGCTCCGCCGCCAACGGCTCACCACTACGCTGTGTCGGCGAGCTCATCGTCGCTGCCGGCCGCCCGGGCGTCGACCCCATACAGGCCGATGCCCTCGTCTGCATCGACATGCACGACGAAATCCTCTTCAGCTGGGAGGCCCTTGTTGCGCTCAAGGTCGTCCCTGCCGGCTTCCCGGATGACATCTGCGCTGCTGCTACCACGGACGACGCACCCACGAGCGTCGCCAACGACAGCATCGACAAGATCAAGGAGGACTTCCAGGACGTCCTTCACGACGACCTGGACAACAGGTGCCTAGCCGGCGCCCCGATGCACATCCACCTTCGCGATGACATCCCGTACATCCCGAAGAAGATCCTCGTCGCTCGCCAGGTCCCCTTTCATTTCCGAGACCAGGCCGCGATGGAGATCCAGCGCCTACTCGACGCCGACGTCATCGAGAGGGTCACCGAGCCCTCCGACTGGACGTCGCCAGGCCACTTCGTCCCCAAGGGAAATGGGGGCCTCCGGCTCGTCACGGATTTCACCTGCTTGAATCACTACGTGCGCAGGCCCGTGCACCCGTTCCCTTCCGCGCAGGACATCGTCCAGTCCCTCACCGCGCAGGACAAGGTCTTCGCCGTCGTGGACTGCCTCCAGGGCTACCATCAGCTACCCCTGGATGCGGAAAGCTCCAAGCTCACCACCTTCCTCCTCGACTCCGGACGCTATCGCTATAAGCGGGCCCCGATGGGCCTCAACGCCAGTTCGGATGAGTGGTGCCAGCGTTCCGACGCTGCCATTTGCGGCCTCATGGGCACCCTCAAGATCGTGGACGACATTCTGGTGTGCGCCCCCGACTACACCACCCTGTTCTCGCGCCTCCGTAGCCTCATGCTTCGCTGCCGCGAGCACGGCATCACGCTTTCCGTCAAGAAGCTCCAGCTCGGCTCTACTGTCAAGTTCGCCGGCTACATGATCTCCACCAAGGGCGTGAAGCCCGACCCAGAGAAGGTCGCCGCAATCCGCGAGTTCCCTGTTCCCACGGACCTCACCACGCTCCGATCCTTCCTCGGTCTCGCCCAGCAACTGGGTTGCTTCCTCCCAGATTTTGCCCACATGACGGCCACCTTACGCGGCCTGACCAAGAAGGGCGTCGCCTTCCAGTGGCTCGACGAGCATCAGGAGGAATTCGCCAAGCTCCGCGAGGTTCTCACCTCTGACCTCCTGGTCTTCCACTTCGACCCGTCTCTCCCGACTGAGCTGCTGACTGACGCGTCCAGGCAGCACGGTCTCGGCTTCGCCCTCCTTCAGAGGGACGCCCAAGGGCACCCCCGCCTCATCCGGTGTGGTTCTCGGAGCCTTTCCGACACCGAGTCACGCTACGCCACGATCGAGCTCGAATGCCTGGGCATCCAGTGGGCGACGGACAAGTGCAGCCACTACCTCCGCGGCATGCCCTCCTTCGCCATCATCACCGATCATCGGCCCCTCTTGGGCGTCTTCACGAAGGCGCTCGCCGCCGTCGAGAACCCCCGCCTCCTCCGCCTGAGGGAGAAGCTGATCGGCTACTCCTTCGAGCTGAAGTGGGTCGAGGGAAAGACGCATCTGATCGCGGACGCCCTGTCCAGGGCGCCCCTCTTCGATCCACCAGAGGAGCCTGCCAGCACTGACACGGCCGCCGTCGTGTGTGCCGCCGTCACCGCTGACCCATCTCTCCAGCCCCTGCTCGACGCCGCTGCGGACCCCACGT
Source organism: Candidatus Binatia bacterium (assembly GCA_028278325.1). Classification (GTDB taxonomy): domain Bacteria; phylum Desulfobacterota; class Binatia; order UBA1149; family JAJCZL01; genus JANQEO01. The sequence continues at coordinate 1,900 of JANQEO010000026.1, read as the reverse complement.
ACCGCGAGGTCGTCGCAGCTCTCAGGGCCGGCGAGTGTCCGAAGAACCTGCCCTCGGACCACCCCGCCCGGCAGTTCGCTCAGGTTTGGGAGCACTTCACCACGATGGACGACGAGGAGATAACGCTCATCCTCGTCTACGGTCACCGCATCGTAGTGCCCCGACCGGCCCGTCCCCACGTCCTCGGCCTGCTTCACACGCCGCACACGGGACAGGCAAAGACGACTGCCAATGCCCGCCAGCTGTACTACTGGCCCGGCATGGCGAACGACATCAAGAACATTACCGAGTCATGTTTGGCTTGCCAGTCCATGCTGCCAAGCCAGCCCCATGAGCCCATCACCGGCTCTCCGGCTACGGCCCCGATGTCCCACATCGGTCTGGACCTCTTCGAGCTCCGTGGCCAGCACTGGCTCATCATGGTCGACCGCTTCAGCGGCTTCCCGTTCGCCAAGCACCTACGCACGCTCTCCACCCGTGCAGTGACATCCATCCTGCGCGAGTGGTTCCTGGACTGGGGCAACCCTTCCTTCATCCGCACGGACGGCGGACCCCAGTTCCGGACGGAGTTCGGCGACTTCTGCCGCTCACTCGGTGCCACCCATGAGCGCAGCAGCCCGTACAACCCCGAGAGCAACGGCCTGGCTGAATCCGCTGTTAAGAGCGTGAAATATCTGCTCAGCAAGGTCCTCATCACCGGCGAGGACTTCTTCGCCTGCCTCTCCGAGTGGCGAAATGTGCCGCGCACCGATGGGTACAGCCCGGCACAGATGTTCCTCGGCCGCCGTCAACGCGGCCTACTTCCGGCCATTGCGCAGCCCCCTGTCGATCTCGACGCCGCTGCCCGCGCCCGCCAGCAAACCTGGGAAAGGAACAAGGAGTATGCAGACTCTCGCGCTGCCCCACTCCCGCCGCTCGCCGTCGGCACCGCCGTCTTCATTCAGGACGCCTCGACTCGCCGCTGGTCCATCCAGGGCATCGTCACGTCGATCCGCCCAGACGGCCATTCATACTACGTGGAGACCGATGACGGAGCAACCTACATCAGAAATCGCCGCTTCCTCCGCCCGATCAAGCAGCATCCCGCTCCCGCCGCTGAGCCAGACATTCCCGTCGACGGCCCGGCCTCTCCTCCCTCTCCGCCGCCTGCTCTTCGCCGCAGTTCTCGCATCGCAGCCCAGCGGAAGGTCCACTTCGCCACCTAACGTTTCCACCATGGGCGGCACCCCGTCCAAGCCGGAGGTCATCGCCAACTCCAAGATCGCCGACGCCTCCACCTCTACGGGCTTCCACCTCATCGAGCTCCACATCCCTACGATGGGGTACGGCGCCATCTTCATCGTCGCCATCGTCCTCCTCCTGGCCTGCTGCGCCGGTTGCTACCGCCGCTTCCTACGCCGCTGGGGACGACGCCCGCCACGTGCCGCTCCGCCCGCCTACGCGTTCCACTCCCCGTCGAACCACCCCGCCACGGCTCTCGCCTCCCTCTTCGCACGCTCGTACCCCGCCATCTCGTACCGGGACACTCTGGCTTCCTCCCGTGCTGACCCCCGCCTCCAGGAGATCGACGACGCCCTGCCTACGCCTCCCCCGGCTTCGCCTCCTCCGGTCCCGCGTGCTCCCGCTCCCATCTTCTCCGGTTCCCGCCCGAAGACTTCCCGCTCCCGTCCGGCCACCGACACCCCCGAACACGTCTAGGACTTTCCTCTGTTCTATCTTCGTTCGTTTCTACCATAGGTTCATGCCATCATCATGCCATAGTTCCGTTCCATAGTTCTACGCCGTCGCTAAAATATCGATGTTCATCGCTGTTTTATCGACTCCCCCGCGGGGGGGAGATGTTCTATCCGTCTGTCTCCCCTGAACTCCACAGAATATACCTCACTTCAGCTACACTATA
>JANQEO010000416.1 GCA_028278325.1 Candidatus Binatia bacterium | reverse complement strand
CCATCCCTGCTCCTGCTGCTGCCGAGCCCGCCCCCGAGGCCGAGACCCGCTTCAGCGGCAGCCCCGGAGGTGCCGCGACCGCCCGTCCCCACTCGTGCGCCCTGGTCGGCGAAAACTTCGTTGAGGATGTCGGCCAGATCCACGGCCTTGGTGTTTTCGACCGCGTAGACGTGAACCTGACGCAGAGAGCCGCTTTCGGCCGGAACATCGAGGGTCTTGAGCCAGTGCTCGACGTTCGCGAAGACATCGGGATCGAAAGAAATCACCGCGATGGAATCGAGGCGGACCAGAGGGATGACGTAGAGACCGGAGTCGGTGTTGATGAGTTGGTAGCTGTCCAAAATGGCCACCAATTCCTCGGAGATTTCTTCGATCGATGCGTGCTCGATCCTGTAGACCTTGGCCGAGAGATCTCCGAAGGCGTCGGTGTCGAAAGTGCTCACGAGCTCGACCAGCCTGGCCGCGTTGGAGGCGAGGTCCGACACGATGACCAGGTTGCTGCGCGGATAAGCGATCACATCGCCGCCCGGCGAGACAAAAGTCTCGATCAAGGTCGCCAGCTCTTGGGCGCTCACGTGCTTGACCTTGACCAGCTCCATGACGAAGTGGTCCTCGCGCCGCAGGTCTTCGGGTGTCCGCCCCGGCACTGCGACTCGGGTCTTACCGTCTTCGGCCTGGGTTATGACGTACATTTCGCCGTCGTTGACGGCCACGTACCCGTTGTTGCGCAGGATGTGGTGGAAGACGGGGAAGAGATCGTCACGCGCGATCGGACTCGAGGTCCTCACCGTCACCTGCCCTTGGACGCGGGGATCCAGCCAGTAGTTGATGTCGAGAGCGGTCGCGAGACTGTAGATCACCTCGCGGATGTCGGCCCCCTCGAAGTTGAGCACTACGGATTCATCGTCGAAGCCCGGCTCTGTATCCGCGGCGCCGACGTCCGGAGCCGCTTGCACCGGTGTGGGCTGGGCGGGAGCGGGAGACCCAGGCTGCTGGGCGGCTGCTGGCGACACCCACAGCAAAGCGACGAGCACCGCGAGGGTGACGGGTATACGAACGCTTTGCCCTGTGAGGGGTTTTCGCAAGCAATTCACCGGTGAACCTCTCAGTCCGCGCCTATACGTCCTACAACCTCTTGCTTACCTGCCCTCGGCAGCTGCTGCGCGCAACTTCCTCAGGGCCTCGAGCCGCGCCATCGCGGCATCCTTTGCCGATCTCTGGCTGGGATTGGCGGCTTCCTCGCCGCCACGCGGACGTGGGGGGGTGGGTCTTGCTCCCCTAGTGGGAGTGGCCGCCGGCGAGTTCGCCCGCGTGCGCGGGGTCGCCGGCCTCGTCGGCTGGGGCCTGACACCCCTGGCCGCGGTCTGTTCGGGTGCATTGCGAGCGGCCGCATTACGGGCCGCTGCCGAGCGGGCAGCCGCTCTGGCGGCGGCGGGAGCCCCGCCCTTCTGCACAGTCAGAGCGAGGGCGAACTTCTGACCGCCCGGGCCCAGAAGAGTCACGTCTCGGCTACTGATATTCCCCACCTCGTACACATCCACCATTTCTCCGCTCTTTACCGTGAGCTGAGACCCGGCAGCCTTGGTATTCGTTACGATGGCGATCGGCTCACCACCAATAAACATTATACCATTTAGTGTGAGGTTTGTTGGGGGAGGTAATGCCGCCGCAGGCGCTGATTCCAGGGGATCTTCGCGCTTCCCACGCTCGGCCTCGAACAAATTGGAGTTGACAATGGCGCTGATGGTCGTCGGCCGTGCCACGCGCACCTTTCGGGGCGCCAGGATCGGCGCATCTCCCTTGACGCTTGCCGTAGGACCGAACACAGGGGGTGCTATGCTGACCACCTCGGCAATCCTCCATGTCAGGGCAACGGCGATGAACGCCATCAGGGCGGAGACTATCTGCAGGATCCGTCTCACAATGCCGCCTTCATGAAGGTCTTGACCTCGACCGTGGCGGTCAAGGGCGACACGTTGGTCGCAGTCCGCGAACTGGGACGACCGGGAGTAGGCCTGCGGGCCGCACCAAGCTTTCGATTCAACTCCAGCAAGGAAACCTTCAGGTCGAGGGAGCCGGTCTCGATCGACGACAGCAGCTTCGCCATGCCGTCGAGGTCACCGCTCAGCGACAGGCGCACGCCGACCCGTCTGAAGCCGCCCTCTTCCTCTTCACGCAACAATAGCGAACTGAGCACGTTGAGTCCCGCCGCGCTCGCCATGTTGCTCAACTTGCCCTGAAGCTCCGCCCCGACCTGGGTTGCCGTCGAACCCTCGATCAGCCTGGCCTGAGCCTCTCCGTAACGCTTCACCAGCGATGCATGCTCGGCCTTTGCCGCCTCGGCTCGGCCGGCCACACGGCGATAGTTGCGGATTCTCTGAAGCTGCACCCAGGTCTCGTCGGAATCACCGAGGGAGAGTTCGCCGACGCCGGAAACTCCGAACACGCGGACACAGACGGCCAAGGCCAGCACGATCGTGCCCACCGCCAGGTAGCGTTCACGCTTGCCCAGGGCTTCCCAGCGCTCGCGCAGCGTCATTCTTCCAACCCCATGCGCAAGGAGAAACGCTCCTTGGTCTGCAGGTACTTGGTCGTCGGCGCCGTAAACTCCACGTCCTTGAAGTAGCGTGATTTTTCCAGGATCGAAATCAACTCGGACGCTTTGTCGGCGATCCCGTCGACCTCCAAGCGCTCGTTCCGGTATCTGAAGGTCGTCAGGTAGGCCGTTTTCGGCACCAGCGCCGTGAGCTCACGGAGATACTCCACGGTACTGGCTCCGCGGGATCCTTCGAGAAGCTTGACCTTTTCCGCCAGGGCCCTGGTCTCGGCCTCTTGGCGGCTGACCTCGGTAACGAGAGGATCGAGACGGCCCAGTTCCGAGGCGAGCGCACTCGAAACCTGCATATTCTTGAGGGCGACCGCGCCGACCAGGAACAGCGCAAGAGCTATGACCGCGGCAGCCAGGCCGAGCTCTCTCATTCCCACTGCCTCCTCGGGCTGCACCAGTTCGGCGGGAAGCAGATTGAGCTTGTTACGCCCTTCGTTGAGTCGGCCCAGCGCGGCGCCGATCGCGGTCAGCTGTTGGGCGTTGGGGTTGGACACGCTTTCCAGGAACTCTTCGGGCGCCAGACGGGCCATTCCGATCGACGTCATGTCGTCGTCATCCCGAATAATGCGGGGCTCGTCGGCTGTCCTGTCGGGAAGCGCACGTTCGACTTCCCTGCGCAGTGCCGTCAACGGAGAATCGGGACCACGCCCGTCGTAACGATGACTCGACACGAGCGAGCCGTCGCAACAAACAGTCATCGTTTCTTGATCGTCGTCGCGCGCGAAGACTCCGCAGACCTGGGGCTGGCCACCGGTGCAGAAGTTCGCGTAGTCGCACAACGCCACAGGCTGCGCCGTGACTACCGTCGGCGCCAACCCTGCGCTGGCGACCAGGTCTCGCGCGCCCTCGACGTGCTCGCGGGGCGCAACGACGACGGTCGCCGCAATGCGCTCGCCCTCGGTGCCCACGGGCGTCGTGAAGTGATCGCTGTATACGGACTCTGAAGGAAGAGGTGTCAGTCGGTCGAGCTCGTAGGTGACGACGTTGTCGATGTTCTCGGCTGCGGTAGCCGGCAACTGCAGCCTGGCGATGAAAGCGTCGCGGCGATCGAGCGCGATGCTTGTCCTTGCTCCCTGGGCGTCGTGCGAATCGACGAACTCACGCAGGAAACCAGTGATATCGGCGTCGCGGGCTTCGGCCGGCCCCGACAGCTCCGTCGATGCCGCCGCGACCAGGGTCACCGCGTTGAAGCGCTTGCGCACGAGAGCCGCGCTGACCGAGTTGCGGCCGATGGCGATACCGACAGCGTCAGCGAAATCGGCTTTGGCCAGCCGCGCTATGAAGCTGTCGGTGCTCAATCGAGATCCTCGCCGGGCTCATCGAATACGGAGTCATACCACCGAAAGGTTTGAAAACCCGCATCGTTCAGTCGAACGACCATGCCAACTTGAGTAATCACGGAGCCAGTCTCATCTTTGACCCGGGCCTCGAGGGTTAGTGTGCTGGGTTTCTTGTTCCCCACCGTCCGGATGCCGCTTCCGGTCAATAGTTGCTGCAATTCTTGGCTGATCGACTCGCCTCGCCTACGTCGCTTGGTAAACTCCGCAGCCTGATCAGGTTCTACGCCAGCCAACGCTATCATCACCGGAGGCGTGACCTTCCGCAAATTCAAAGACCTCTCGGAAAATACCGAGAAGATGTCTCTGAACCCGGGCACCATTTCGCTTCCGTAGAACATCTGGCGGGTCACCCCTTTGACTAGCAACAGCTCTTCGAGCGATTCGAAATAACCGTTCTTCGCCACATAGGGTCTGGGTAACGACTCATAGTACTGATCCTCAGCACCGTTGATTCGATGCAGGGTGTCTTCGTCCTTCCAGTCGAGGATCGAGTGGGCAACCGTCGCGGCTTCCAACTCAGAGTAGCCCAGATTTTTCATTAGAAGTAGTAGAACGTCCTCTTCCTTGATGGCGTTTAGACCGATCTTGCCCGACTCATCCACAGCCCTCACCTCATAGCGCATGCCGTTGAACGCAGACTTCACCCACCGACCGTCCGTCCGTAACAGTATCTTTATAGGACGCTGTATACCTTCCTCAGCCTCCTCGTCACCGCCTTCGACGTTAATATCGGAGGCGCGCGCGCCCTGTAGAGCAAGAAGCGCCTCGTTGAGACCGGCGACCGCCACGTAGTGAGCGGCCGCACGCCTACGGAAGTTGATCGTCGAGCGCGCGTCCTCTTGCATCGCGCGCGCGAACTCACCGGCCAGCACCGACAAGACCGCAAAGGTCCAGATGACCAAGATCAAGGCCACGCCGGACTGCTTGCCACCGAGTTTCCCAGGCATCCTAGTCATCGGGATCGTCCGGGTCGTCAGGATCATCAGGGTCATCCGGACTACCTCCTCTACGGCCCGACCCCGCTCCGCGACCGCGCGGACCTCTGCGTGAGTAGTCATCCTCGGCCGTGATTTCGTTGAAGACACCCACGAACAACGGCACCTGGTGGAACCACAGAGGTCCGTCAGCGGTCGCCGGTTCGACTTCTATCAGCACAGAAGCCGGGAGTTCGTCTTCCTCTTCCGCGTCCCAGACTTCTTCCCAGGGCTCGCCCCTGTGAGGCAGGCGACGGTAGGAGAACGCTACGCTCTCGACGTCGTAAAGAAGCGCGGTTGAGACCGCCAAGGGATCGTTGGCGAAGTCGACATCGTCGGTGTCGAGGACTGCGAACAACGGAATCTCGGAGGTGAAAAGAGCCCCGTCGCCGAAGCTGTACTCGACGAGACTCAATCCGCTCGAGCCCAAGAGTTGAGGTGCAGCGGTTACGAAGGTGACGTAGTCACTTTCGCCGACGAAAAACTTGCGCAACTCTTCATCGGTGACCAGCGAGACCGGAACCGCCGATCGCAACTGACGGACCATCAGATCGGTCGCCAAGCGCAGACGCCGTGCTTGCTCGGTGCGGCGCTCTCCGGAGCCGGCCGCCTGCGCGCCCATGCTGATCACTCCGTAGATCGCGATGCTCATCAGCGCCATGACCGTCATGGCGATGACCAGTTCGAGGAGGGTGAAGCCGCGCTGTCCGGGTGACCGACTCAGAACGCCTCCATCAAGCGCGCACTCTGCAATGTTATCGACTTGCGGCCCGACAGGCCCGTCCAAGCCACGGTTACCACGATCTCTTTCAACTCGAACTCGTCGGACAGAATCTCGACAACCGGCTCTTCTTCGGTGGCGCCGAACTGCGGATCGATCGGGTTTATGGAGACCTGCCAGCGGTAGGTACCTTCGCGGCCACGCGACTCACCGTCGTCCAGATCGGCCCGCCAGAGAACCTCGTCCATGAGCGACCGCGCCAACACGACGGCCTCGGTCTGAGAGGCCGACCCTCCCGCCAGGCGCAGGCTACCGCTGAAAAGCTCGAGGGCGGCGACCAGACCCACGGCCATGACCGAGAGCGCAACCATGACCTCCATCAGGGTGAATCCGGCCCGGCTGTCGGAGTTCGGACCCCTCATCGGCTCTCCTCGACGGAGACCGTGCTGAGCAACGGGTTCATGCTGAGCACGTAGGATTGACGTCCGTTGCGCGTATCGAATTCCATCTCGACTGCACCGCCACTGCATCCACCCGTCGGATAGAACTCGAACACGACGCGGTCACGTCCCTCGTCGTCCAGGTACAGACCCCCTTCGATCTCATTGAACGCGCCGAACTCGGGCAGCATGACGGTCTTGTCTTGACTGTCCACTGCAAACGCTCCGTCGTCGGGCCAAACGGACATTGTCGTGGGCCGCCGCGTCTTGATGGCGCCGGACGAACTGGCTCGCACCGCGCTCACGAAACGCTGCACTGACAACCGGACCTCACGCTGCTGAGCGCCAGCTTGTATGGACGGTAAGACGAGGAGAGACCCGGCGGCGATGATCACCAGAACGACGATCAGTTCGACCAGGGTCAGACCCGCTTGCTGCCGCGAGGTCCCGCCGTGACGGCGACGCGACGACACGGTCGGATTAGTTGGTGATGTCGGCGTTGTCTCCCTCACCGCCGGCGCGGCCGTCCGCTCCGTATGAGACGAGCCTGTAGGTGCCGTCCTTGTCGGGACCTTCATACTCGTAGTCGTTGCCCCAGGGATCCTTGGGCGCCGCCTTCTTCAGATAGGGACCGTCCCACATCGTCAGTCCGGACGGGGCGCTGACCAGCGCGTCCAGCCCTTCCTGGCTGGTGGGGTACCTACCGACGTCCAGACCGAAAGCGTCGAGGGCGGTCGCGAGGTTCGCGATCTGGACCTTGGCTGCTTTCGCTCGCGCTTTGCGGCCCTGGGCGAAGAAGTTCGGCGCAACCAGTGAGGCCAAGAGGCCGAGGATCACCATCACCAGCAGTAGCTCGACGAGGGTGAATCCGCTTCGCCGATCGCGATCACGTTTCTGAGACATAGTCACTTGCTCTCCTTGAGATTCCGCCGATGAGACATTCACGCTACTCGATCAACTGATTGACGCTGAATATCGCCGACATCATCGATATCACTATGAAACCCGCTACCAATCCCATGAGCAAGAGAAGGGCCGGCTCGACCAGAGTCATGAGGCGGCTGACCGAATTCGTAACATCGCGCTCATAATGTTCGCTCACCACGAGCAGCATGTCATCGAGTCTGCCCGTGTCCTCACCGACGGCGACCATCTGGAGAGCCAGGGACGGGAATACCCCGGTAAGCTCCAACGGCCCCGCCAGCCCCTTGCCCTCGCTCACGTCACGCTGGACGGACTCGAGCGCCTGCCGGATTACCGAGTTGGAAACGATCGCCCTCACGATGTCGAGGGACTGGATGAGGGGAACGCCGCTCTTGAGCATAGTCCCGAGCGTACGGGCAAACCGTGAGACCTGGATCTTGGTGATCAGCGTTCCGAATAGAGGCAGAGAGAGTTGCCAGCGATGGTATGCGACACGCCCGGCCGGGGTGGACGTATAGCGCTGCATTCCCAGAGCGGCGACGGCGAGGAGACCGGCCATGAGCCACCAGTAGTTCTGGATGGCATCGCTCACCGTCATAACTATTCTCGTCGACGTCGGCAGCGCTGCTCCCAGGTCCGCAAACAGCACCGTGAACTTCGGAAGCACGTAGGTAAGGAGAATGATGATCGAGATGCCACCGACAACCGAAAGGATGATCGGATAGGTCATCGCCGAGCGGATCTCGTCACGCGTCTTCTCGCTGTTCTCGAGGTAGTCGGCAAGCCGCTCGAGTATGGATTCGACGACGCCGCCAGCCTCGCCGGCCTTTACCATGTTCACGTACAAGGGAGGGAACACACCGTGGTGGGACTCCAGCGCCTCCGACAAGGAGCTTCCCTCCTTCACGTCGTCGAGGATCTTGCGCACGATCCCCTTGAGTTCGTCGTTTTCCGTCAGGGTCGCCAGGCTTTGCAGGCACCGGTCCAGGGGAAGGCCCGCGCGCAGGAGAGTCGCGAGTTCGCGGGTGAAGTGCATGAGGTCACGAGGCTTGACGCGGCGGCGCCAACCGAAGGAAAGGCTGGGCAGAGCCCAGCTTCGTGGGGCTCGCTTTCCCGCGCCTCCCGCTCTCGCGACGTCTATCTCCAGGGGTATGTAACCCTGGCCCCGAAGACGGGCCACGACCGCCGCCTTGCCGTCGGCGTCTATGACTCCCTCTACGACCTGGCCGTCGGCAGTGGCGGCTCTATAGGAGAACTGTCCCATGGTGCGAAGGGGCCTGCGCGGGCCCCCACATATCTTTTCCTTATAACACGGGCACGCCCACGCTGCCCCCTGGGGCCGGGCTAGACCCGGGCCTAGCTGTGGAGACGAGTCGCGCCCTGCAAAGCTTCAACCAGTGGAGCCCAACTTTCGCGCGCCTGATCATGACCTATCGACCGCTGCGCCGCGTCACGACGTGCCGAGATCAGACGATCGATGGCATACGCCAAGGCTCCCCGGTCTCCGGCGGCAACGACCTCGACGCCGCTTCCCGGCCTCTCCTCGCCCAGCCCTCCGGCGTCGGAGACGATAGTGGGCAGACCCATCCCGAGCGCGAGAGGCAGGAGTCCGCTCTGCGATGCTCTGAGGTAAGGCAACACGAACACGTCGGCGACCTGCATGGTCGATAGCAGTTCCTCGTTGCTCAGATAGCGATCCTCGAGCACCACCGAGCATGGATCGGCCAGGTCACGGACCAGGGATTCGAGCTTGCCGCGCCCGAGATAGGATTCCCCGGCGATCACGAGGCGATGCCGTCTGCTCGCGCTAGACGAGCGCCAGGCTCTCAACAGCAACTCGATACCCTTGTAGGCTCGCACCATGCCGGCGAACATGACGACCTTTTGCTCGGGCTTCAGCCCGAGACGGGCCCGCGTACGACGAACCCGAGCCGTGCACCCTTCTCCGTCAGGCCCGGACAGCAACAAAGGCATGGGCACCGTTCTGACCGGAGCGCGCACGCCCAACCCTTGCAGTTGTGCGGCCACCCATCGCGAGTGACATAACACCAGGTCGGGATGACGAAGCCCCAAGCGTGACAAGCCCGACGCCGCAGGGAAGCGTTCGTGGGGATAGGCATTGTGACAAACGTAGGCGACCTTCGTTCGAGGCAACCCGATAGTGCACGACGAAAGCATGGGCGCCATCGCCGGATGCCACCACTCGGCTACCAACAGATCGGCTGAGTAGTCGCGAATCGTTCGTCTCGCGCGAAACCAACTCGAGGGGTTCATCGGGTCGAGGAGCGCACGGCTACCTTGGGTGGCGGTGGCGCCGGCGGCGAACTGAGTGCGCCCGGGGAACAGCAAGCCCGGATAAAGCCTTGAATACGAAAACACGGCGGCCTCATGGCCTGCTTCCAAGAGCGCATCGAAGAGCCCGCTTGTGTGTGCGGCTATGCCGCCACGAAGAGGCGGCGCCGGGCCGACGACTGCGACTCGCACCTCAGTTCTCCTCTATGTCCCTGCGCGTTCCCTCGCCGAGTGCCGCCAACTTCCGCGTTACGGCCTCGTCCTCGGGCTCTAGGTCCAGATAGTCCTGCAACACGGTCCGCGCCATCTCCGCCTTGCCCTGTCCGGCAAGCAGCTCGGCCATCTCCGTATACGCCCAGCTCCGGCCCGGATCGAGATGGATGGCATGGGTGAACGAGTCCAACGCACGCCCCGGCCACCCGAGGGCCGCCTCCGCCATACCGGCTATGGTGAAAGCGTCTGCGTAGCGTTCGTCGTAGCGCGACGCCAAGCGCGCGTGATACAGACCCGTCACGGCGCGCCCATCGCGCACCCGCGACCACGCCATGCAGCCACGGGCCCAGGCGTTGAACGGATCAAGAGCCAAAGCTCGTTCGTAGTGACGTCGGGCCGCTGTTCGATTGCCGACGCGGTCGTGCATGAGGCCGGCCTCGATCCAACTATTGGCAAGACCAGGATCGTCCACCAGCGCCTGCTCCATCAACTCAAGGGCATCCCCTCGTCCGCCCCTCTCCCATATGGAACGCGCCAAACCCAAGTCCGCTCGGGAATTACGAGGAAACATCATCGACAGATCCAAGTAGTCCGCCGTCGCCAACCGTCTCGTCAGGTCGGCGAAACCACTTCTTCGCGGGGGCGGCCCGGTGCAGGTCGATCGGTCTCCAAGCACTCTCAAATCGGCAAGGCCGAAGGCCGCCCCCAGGAGCGAGGCCACCCGGACAGCAACGCGATCCCTGCTGCGGCGGTCTAGATCGATCACGATGGGCACACCGTCGACAGCACGCACGGCTGTTTCACGCCCGTCGACATGCACGGATAGAACCTGGCGGCCGTGGAACTTCATGAACGGCACGACTACCAACGAGAGAGCTTCGCACTCCCGCCCCAAGCCCATCGCTACTTCGACTTCGAAGGGGGCATCGTCCCAGCTGGCCGATGCCGCTCCCCAGATCGGTTCGTCGGCCACACCTATCGTAAACGGCGCCGGCGCCACCTCCACGATGGCGCCAGGATACCCCGTCATGCTGGCCAGCACATCGCCTTGGGGCTCGGACCCGGTTTCGGCCGGCGGAAACGCGCTCAACCAATCTTCTGTCGAATCCGTTCGCTGAACATCCTGTCCGGGATTCCTATCGTCCCCACGCCGGACCAGCGCGCGCACCTCCGTCGCAACAGGCTCTAGAACAGCGAAGTCGCGATTGTCGTGAACGACCCTCCATCCTTCAGCGTGAAGCTGCGCAATGAGTTCCTCTCCGCGTCCATTACTCGCGCGGCCGGCAAGCAGCCATCCTTCGGCGCCGAAGCGGCGCAACCATCGATCCTCCTCACCTCGCGGCACGGGATTCCGGCGTACGACAACGGACACCACACCGTACTGGCGAGCGAGCTCCATCCGGCGGCGTAACGGCGTGGCGTCGAGATAGAACTCCGCACGGGCCCTGAGGCGTCTGTACGCACCGGCCTCGTCGGTCGAGAAGACGAGGCTTCCACGCTCGCCCATGGCCACCACCGCGCGACCCGACATGGCGGACACGAGTTCGGAAAAAGCCGGCGGCGACATCACGACCCCTTCTTCGCGGCTGTCACGGAGATAGGTGTACACGTCGAGAGTCGTGCCCTGGGGATGTTGCGGCTTCTCGAACGGTCGCCGGTGCATGTCCCGCGAAGCACGTGCCGATACGGTCGGCACCGCCAGTGCGACAGCCACGATCGCCAACAGGGCCAACGTGCACCAACGCAGGCCGGATCTTGTGACTTGTGCGGCCCAAACGAACGACAAGCCGCCGAGCAGGGCCGCGGGAACCAGCCAACCTACCCTATAGAGCATCCAGGGGACGATCACGCTCCCGACCGTCGCCGCCACGAAAGGAACGAAGATCAGTGCCAGTGGCAGCAAAGCCAGAGCAAGAAGGCTGCGCGCCCATGGCTGCTCTCGCCTCCTGAACGCGAAGATCAAACCGGGGAGCCCGAGGAGGGCCACGACGGAGAAAACCGCGGAAGGATCCACGATGTAGGCCGGTGAGTCCGGCCAAAGGAGCCGGTCGAGCGCCAAATGTGCACGCACGACGGGACTGTCCGGGTTGTCCAATGAGATCGCCTGCCGGGCGAACCGCGAGCTTACCCACCAAGACTGAAACATCGGGTATGCAAAAGGCCATGAAACCGCCGCGAGAGAAGCCGCCGCCGTCCTCGCGGTCGGAGCACCCGCAGTGCCGACACGTGCGCCGACGACTGCCCAGCAGCCGGCCAAGGTGATCGAGTATACGAGACTGTGAACCCCGCATGCAGCGAGGGCTGCGGCAGCAGCGACGGCCAGGCTGATCGGCGTCCGCCTGTCCAGGCTGCGCAGCAGAGCACCGACGAGCACCGGCATGCACACCAACGCCGCTACGAACTTGTCCTGGTGAAGCCGCGTGAAATACGGCAGCTGCTCTGTTCCGAACATGAGTATCGGGAAGAACAGCACCGGAGCGATCACACCGGCCCGTAGCGAACGTGGCAGCAGCCCTGCGGCGAAGTAATCGACGGCGGCGACTGACATCAGGCACACGAGCGGCCCCAGGTATGCCTGCTGCAGTGACACCGGATCCATACCCGAGAAGTGCGCGGTCAAGGCTTGCGCGATGAGCCAAGAATTCCAAAGGAAGCGCGGGTGAGCAGCGCCGGACTCCAGCATGGGCTCGGCGAAGCTGAGGACCGGCGCATCGGCGTAACCTCTCACGAAGGCGAGGTCCCACCAGTCGTCTATAGTTCCGCCGGCGTGCTCCAAGACCAGGGGCAACAACACGGCCGCTGCGGCACAGGCGGCCGCCCACCTGCATCCGACGCTCGCCGTACCGGTTGATTCAGAAGCGGCGTCGCCGCTCGGCGCACGCATGCACGCGGCTATGCCGCACAAGATATAGACGGGGCCTAGTGTAAAAGCCGCAGTTCCCAGACCGACCCCGACGAAGAACAGGGGTGCAACACAAGGGACGAGCAAGGCAAGAGAAACGCAGCATGCGAGTGCCGAGTCGCCCGGACTTCCCCCGGGCTTCTCTCTCAGCAAGCAAAGTAGGGAGACACCCGGCAACCAGACGAAGGCTGCCAGAAGGACGAGGGCCGGCAGCGTGTTCCACCAACCCAGAACACCGCAAGCACCGAACAGAGCGAGCGCGGCCGACCCAACGCGTGCCATGCCCAGCCCGGTCAGCTCATGTAGCCGAGCGCACGCAACCGGTCCATGATCTCGTCTTCCTCGTCCTCCGTGTACTCGTGATCGGCATGATCTTCACGCGAGCTGTCCTGGGACGAGAATCGCACGGGGTTATCACGCAGATATTCCTCGCTCATCATGGAGGTCAGTGAAGCACCGTCCATGTCACGCGGCACCTCGTGGCCCATCCAGTGGAGGATGGTAGGAGCCAGATCGACGACGCCCCCGCCGTCGAAGGCTTGCCCGCGTCGAATGCCGGAGCCATGAGCGATCAACATCCCGTGATCCCGGTGCATCCCCGAGTAGCGGTAGGTGCTGTCCCAGATTCGGTTCGATCCGAAATCCGACAGACCGAAAAAGATGTCGCTGAGGTCCTTGGGGACGAGAACCAGATCGGGCGCCTCTTCGAAGTGCTCACCCGAATAGAGATCTTCCCGTTTCAGACACTCGGCCACCATCGGCCTGCCCAACTCCGGGTCCACGTAGGAGAGCATCGCTTCGGCGATCTCATCCCGGGTCTTTTCGTAGTCGGCGCCCGGATCCACGCAGCCCATCGGCTCACGACCCCTGACATTCAGAAACACCGAGCCGTAGTGACGCCCGAAAGAGTATGCACGGCTGTGATGCCAATCCACGTTGAGGAAGGACAGGAAGAAGCGCTTGAGAACACCGTCGAAGCTATAGACGTTCTTGTACTCGGCGTGCTTGGCGAAGCCGAGACGGTCGACGAGACGGTGGACGTTCCTCAGCGTGAAGCCGCGACGAAACGCGAACGCCTTGAGGCGCGTGGGCAGATCGTCCGACAACCGAAGGAAGCCCGTGTTCATCAGTAAGTTGTTGAGCACCACGAAGCGTGCGGCCGTACCCATGCCGTGGTCGGACATGATCATCACCTTGGTGTCTGGCGGCAACTCTTCGAGCAGCTTCGCGACCTTAGCGTCGAGACGCCGAAAGTACGCAACCACGGGGGCGGACAAGTCCTCTTCACGATGGGCCCGCCAGGGGTGCTGAGGGTCTACGTAGTGCCAGAGCTGGTGGAATATCCTGTCCGTATCGAAGTATACGGTCATCATGAAATCCCACTCCCCTCTCCGCATGACGTGAAGAGTGGTGTCGGTCAACAGGTCGAGCAGTTCATCGCAGGCTTTGAAGAAACCGTCCTTGCGCCCCTCAGAGAACGTCTCGGCTGGATAGATCCGATAGTCTCCGACCTCGCGGTTGATCTCCTCGGCCAGCTCGGGGGGATACGTGTAGTCTTTGGCGAAGTACGGGGTCATCCAACCGCTGATGAGCGTACCGTTCACCTCTTCCACCGGGTACGAGATGGGCACGTTGATGACGTTCACCTTGCGTCCCTGCTCGCTCAACAATGACCATAAGGACCTGCCTCCACGCATCTGCGCGTTGACGGGAGGAAAGACGTAAGAGCCGGGGCGTCTATAAAGGAAATCGTAGATTCCCGTCTTGCCCGGATTCTTTCCGGTGGTGAACGTAGACCACGATGGCCCCGAGGTGGGCGGCATGGTCGAGGCCAACTCGCCCGACACGCCCTCGTCCATGAGGCGTTTCATGGTGGGCAAGTGCCCTTCGTCCGCCCACTTGCGGATGATCCCGAAGGGCACGCCGTCGAGCCCGATGACGAACACTTTGCTTTCGGAAGACATGGCGACGGAAAAGTCGCTAGATACTATGGAAGCGCGAACTGCTTCTCAACCCGGCAGAGAGCGGCGGACCCGCCGCCACAACCAGCGAGTCGATCGGTAGGCCACCTGGGCAAGGCTCAGGTGTGCCAGGTAAGCCTCCAGCAGATGCACGGTGGCGCCCGGCTCCGACATGAGGCCCACTGAAAGCGCCCGGTCCCCCGTGCTGTCGCCCGCATGGCAGGGGTCGGCCAGCCAGCCGAGCAAAGGCTCGGCTGTGACGGCCGGATGGAGCTCGTCGGCGGCGTATCGGCGGCAGGCCTCGCCCATGGCGGCCAGGCGTGCAGGGTCCCCGGCGGCACCCACGATAGCGTCGGCCAGAGAGTCGGGATCTCCCTGCGCGGGACTCAGGGCGAGGCCGCGCCCGACCAGTGTGCGGCCGAGCTCGCTGCGGGCGGTGGTCAGACAAGGTAAGCCGGCAGCGGCCCAGGCCACGACCCGGTTCTCCGAACCCAGTTCACGCTCGTAGAGTTCACGCTCGATGCTGATCCCGAGGTCCGCCTCCCGGTAGTAAGCGGCCAGCGATTCCGAGGCCACCCAACCACACAGGTGGAAGCGGGACCGGAACGCGCTTGCCTCGACTTTTTCGACGAACTGCCCGTAGGTAACCTCGTCGTGCCCCGCGATCTCGGCGCCCGTGCAAACGAGATGGATCCTGTCGTTACGGGCCATGGCCCGCTCGAGACCTGCGAACATGGTGTCGGTGTCGCACCAAGTGTTGAAACCTCCGCTCCAGAGAACGACGAATGCGTCGCTAGGCAATGACTCGCCGCGTAGAGACTGGCCGCCGGCGCCATGAGCGTGACCGTTGACTCGCGGACTGGCGGCGCATGGGACTACGTGGACGAGTCGCTCCCCTGCCGTGCGCGCAGAGAGACGGCCGGTGAACCCCAGCTGGCCGATCAGCGCGTGGGCCTGAGGGGACGACACGGCCGAAAACCTGTCGGCCCGCTCCAACACGGGACCGAGCATGCGCCAGAAATGCACTATCGGCCCGTCGCCGCCGAGCCGGCTGGCTTTGGCCTGAGCCTCGGCCATGAAGTCTCCGAAGATGTCGGCCCAGAAGGGCAAGTCGAGACGCAGCCGCACGGCCAGCGAACTCGCGTAAGCCGTCGCGGCCACCAAGGCCTCCGGCTCGAAGACAGCGATCTCAGGAGCAGCGGCGGCCTCGAGCCCGTTCTCCCTGACGAAGACCGTGCGTATCCGCCCCCCAGGGCCAACTGAACGGTCGACGGGTCCCGGCAACGCCTGTTCCTCCGGCATCACACAAACAAGCAGGACGTCGTGCCCCCTGGCAGCTGCGGACTCGGCAAAGTGCGCGGAACGCAAACCGGGGCCGGCGTGATGGCGCGAGGGGATGAAGGCGGGGGTCCCCACCCCGACCATGCATACACGGCTCAAGCGCATCTCCCCTTTTGCCTCCGCAGACGCGACTCGACGAGATACAAAGGAATGCGCGCGTACGCAGCGGCGAGTGCCAAGGCGTGCGCCGCCGTCTTTCGGCGAAACAGCCAGCGCAGCTCCGAAGCGAGCAGATTCATGCGGTTGCCACGAGTCATAAGGTGTTTGACGACGAAACGAATGCGGTTGCGATGATAGAGCCCGAGATAGCGGCGAGCCTGAACGCCCCCTGAGGCCGATGCTTCGCGGTGAACGGCGACGCTGGCAGGCTCGTATACGACACGCTTGCCTCCCCGCCTCACGTTCACGCAGAAGTCGGTCTCCTCGAAGTAGGCCGGAAAGTAGCGTTCGTCGAAAGGGCCGAACCCTCGCCAAGTCTCGACGCGAAAGCCGAGCAATGCACCGGTGACATACTCCACGTCGGCAGGAACCGAGTAAGCACCCGGAGCTCGGCTGCCGCGGCCGATGTGTCGCGTCAGCCCGTTGGCTTCGATCACCCCGCCGGCATGCTGGATTGTCTCGCGGTCCGGCTCCATGATCCTGGCCCCGACCACACCGACGGTCTCGTCCTCCAGTCTGGCTTCTATCGACTCGATGGCGCCCGGGTAGACCACGCAGTCCTGGTTCACCAGGATCGCGACGTCGCCCGGATCGCCCGCAGCTGCAATGGCGGCCAGTGCGCGGTTCACCCCCGCGGCGAAACCGACGTTGCGCACGGCCCTGATGAATGTCGCAGCCGGGCAAGCCTCGAGAGCACGCGCGCAGGAACCGTCAGCGCTCGCGTTGTCGAACAACACCAGCCCCCTGCCCTCCCTCTCGAGGCTCGGAGCGAGCGCGGCCAGGCAATCGACCAGTGGCTCCCCGCCGTTGTGAGCGACGACAACGATCGTCGTCCTTCGCGCCGCCGGCCCGGAGCGCTGCGATAGAGGGAGAGTCACGCCGACAACCTCTGCCGGTAGGCGCCCGCGACTTCCGCGCCTCCACCCAGGTGGACGCACCTACCGGCATCCAAATGCAAGGCGCGCTGGGCCTCGGAGGCGACCATGTCGAGATCGTGAGTCACCAGCACGACGCAGGTTCCGCGCCTTCGCAACTCCCGTATCCTCTCCCGACAGCAGCGCCGGAACTGCTCGTCACCGACGGCGATAACCTCATCGACCAACAAGACGTCGGGACGCGCACTGGTCGCGATCGCGAATCCGAGCCGTGCAAGCATGCCCGACGAGTAGTGACGCACCGGCACTTCCAGTGATCCCCCCACCCCCGAGAACGCCACGATATCCTCGTGGGCGGCCTCGAGTTCCCCTGCCCTCATTCCCAGCAGGCTGCCGTACAGTCTTATGTTCTCCGCGCCCGTCAGCTCCGGATCGAAACCGGCTCCGAGCTCGATCAAGGGCGCGAGTCGCCCCCGCACCGAAACAGTGCCGCGAGCCGGAGGCACGATCCCCGCCAGCACGCGCAGAAGCGTAGTCTTGCCCGCCCCGTTGGGTCCTACGACCGCGAACAGCTCTCCGGGCGAAACCTCGAAAGAGACGTCCGCTATGACATCGAAGCGACTGCGCGCTGCGGTCTCTCCGCGCATCCGGCGAATGACATATTGGCGCAAGGACCGCACGTCGTTGGTCTCGCGCCTCAACCTCACGGTAAGCGCCGAGACATCCACTGCGCCCCTCGTCATTGCGCGTCCGCCTCCCTCACAGATAGAGATAAAAGCGCCGTTCGAGCGCGACGAAGGTCTTCCAACCCACGACGAGCGTGGATACAGCGACCGCGCACACGACGATCAAGGTGGAAACGGCCGGAGTCTGCCCCGAATAGAGAGCGGCGCGGAACACGTCGAGAAACCAGACGAAGGGATTCAGGTTCATGATCAGCGCCGCGCGCTCCGGCACGGCTTCCTGCGGGTACACGATGGGCGTCGCATAGAACCACACGAGAAGAATGCTCTCGAAAAAATACCTCACGTCGTTGAAAAAGAGGTTGGCGGCGGCCAGCATCAGCGAGACACCGGTGGTGAAGGCCGCTACGGACACGAGCGCGAACAGCAACAGGGCCGGGTTGAAGCCAGGCGACGCACCGACTGCGCCGATGATCAGGGGAAGCACCAAGAGAGACAGTACGAGGTTGGCCAGGTTGGCCCCCACTATCGACACGGGGAAGAGGGCGCCGGGTACGTACACCTTCCTCATGATGGGCGCCGCCGAGTAGAGCCCGTCCATCGCCTGCAGGCAGCTGAGCGAGAAGAACCCCCAAGCCATGAACCCCACGACAACATAAAGTGGATAGTGAGGTATGTCCGTGAAGACATGCGAAAACACTACGGTCAACACTACCATGGCGCTCAGGGGGTAGAGCAGGCTCCAGAGGAAGCCCAGGACAGAGCGGCGGTATCGAACTTTGAGCGCCCTCAGAGTGAGAATGCGCAGACAGGCAAGGTAGCGAAAGAATCGGCGGACGTCGCCGAGTTCGCTCACTCCTCCTACATATGAGGCCCCGACACCGGCATCCATAGTGCACCCAGAACGACGCGCAGTCTCTGAATCGTATAAGATCCACCGGGCTTTGCGACCTTCAAGAGCAACGCACCGCTGACCGCCAGTTTGTAGATCAATGCACCTGGACGTCCGAAGCGGCGGTTCATGAAGCGGAGTTGTCCTGCGTATAGGGCCGACAGGGGCCAATCGCCGGCAACTTTGGTCGAGGCGCCGCCCACGTGACGGCAGGACACCGAGCCCGCCACGCCGATGCGATGACCCTGACGCCTCAGGCGCCAGCAAAGATCTTCATCCTCCTCGTAAAAGAAATATCCTTCATCGAAGCCGCATACTCCCCGGAACGCCGAGGTCCGGACGAGTAGAGCGCAGGCCTGCACCCAGTCGACTTCGGTGAGGGGCGCCCCGCGCACCTCCAGCGGTCTCCGGCTTCGCCGGCCCAGCAACCCTGCGGCTTGACCAAAAGGGCCCAGGAATCGTCGTGCAGGAGACTGAAGGCGTCCATCCGCCCAAGCGAGCATGGGACTGACTGCCGCGAAGTCCGGGTTGGCGTCCATCGCCGCCAACATGCCCTGTAGGCACTCTGCCGTCATGAAGGCATCGCTGTTGAGGAAAAGCAGGTAGTCGCCGCGGGCAGCCGACGCTCCCTGGTTGGCGGCCGCCGCATAGCCGCGGTTGAACTTGTTACGGATGATGCGAAAACCGGGGCGCGAGTGCGGCCTCTGTTGATTAACCGGGTCCGAGCCGTTGTCTATGACTATGGTCTCGGCTTCCAATCCCGCCGTCGCCTCCCGCAAGGAGGACAAACAGTCCTCGAGCACCTGCGGCGTGTTGAAGTACACGACGACAATCGAAAGAAGTGGCGGCGGTGAGCCCGCCTTGACGCCGCCTACCTCGGCCATTCAGCTTTCGCTGGGGGCGATGCTGCCCGAAACGAACCCCGCCGACCACACACCCAAGGCCAACACGTAGAGAGGCATCGCCGCGACCAGGGCGGGCAGGTCCCGGCGGCGATAGCGGAAGAACCAATCCATCGCCCTCCATGCCCTGCCGAACACGAGCAGCGGCGCGATGATCGGAAAGCGCGCGAATACGGCTCCTCGCATCCCCGTCACCAGACGGGCCTTTGCCGAAGTGAAACCCAAGTCGAATTGATGACGGAACATTCTGCGCCAGCCGCGCGGGTGAACGTGCTCGGTCACCGCCCGCTCACAGAAAGCCACCCTCGCCCCCCGTGTCCGCACACGATGGCAAAAGACCAGATCCTCACCCGGCCACATGTCAGGAAAGCCCCCCACGGACTCGAACAAATCGCGGCGGCAAGCCATGGTGGCGCTGGGAACGAAATCCGCTTGCCCATGCGGACGACCGACGTCGGCCTCCTTGAATTCGAGGGCATGGCGTAGCCACGCGACCAAGCCCGGCCCGGCGTTGCTAACCATGGCCGCGCAGAGATCGGCGCGGCCGTCGAGGAGTTCCGCAAGGAGATCGGATAGGCAGTCGCCCCTCGGTGCGCAGTCGGCATCAACGAACATCAACACGTCCGCATCCGGCAGGCTGCAGGCGCCGAGGTTGCGGGCCGCACCTGCGCTCAGCCTGGTGGGTGCCTCGATGACACGAACCCGTTCGAAGCCGACCGCGACCCGTGCGCTGTCGTCACCCCTCGTACATACGACCACGACTTCGTCGAGAGCGATGCCTCGGGACATCCTGAGTGCGTGCAGAGTTCGCCCGATAGTATCGCCGGCACGATAGGCGGGCACCACGACCGCGCAGCGGCCTACTCGTCCTGGGTGACCCGAAGTACCTCGCCCACGCTGGTCTCGGCCCCGCGCACCTTTATCCATGCGTCCTCCCTCAGCGTCCTCATGCCGTTGGATACCGCGTCGGCCTTGATGCGATCGGCGCTCGACCGCGACACGATCAGCTTGCGAATGGACTCGTCGACGACGAGAAGCTCGTATATGCCTTCGCGGCCGCGGAAACCGGTACCGGCACACTCTTCACAACCCTCGGCGTCATAGACTTGCGCCTCGCCTCCGTTACTTCCCAAGCCCAGCTCCTTGGCCAGCTCGGCGGTCGTCGACGTCGGCTTGCGGCAGTGGGGACACAGGGTCCTGACCAGACGCTGAGCCAACACCCCGAGTAGCGACGAGGCCAGAAGGTAGTCCTCGACGCCCATCTCGAGCAGACGGGAAACGGCACCGGCCGAGTCGTTGGTGTGAAGCGTGGAGAAGACCAGGTGCCCGGTCAACGCAGCTTGTATGGCGATCTCGGCGGTTTCGGAATCCCGAATTTCACCGACCATGATGACGTCGGGATCCTGACGGACTATGGACCTCAACCCGCTGGCGAAGGTCAATCCGATCTGGGATTTCACGTGGATCTGGTTGACCCCGCGCAACTGGTACTCGACGGGGTCTTCGATAGTGATGATCTTCTTGTCGGGCGAGTTGATCTTGTCGAGGGCGCCGTAGAGCGTCGTGGTCTTACCGGAGCCGGTCGGCCCGGTGACCAGGATCAGCCCGTAGGGCTGGACGATCATACCCTCGAAGGACTCGAGCGTATCCGACTGAAAGCCAAGCGACTCCAGATTGACCATCACGTTGGAGCGATCAAGGATCCTCATGACGACGCTCTCGCCGTAGAGAGTCGGCAGAGTCGATACGCGCAGATCGATCTCCCGCCCCACCAACCTAAGCTTGATGCGGCCGTCCTGGGGCAACCGCCTTTCGGCGATGTTGAGCTTTGCCATCAGCTTGATGCGGGAGATGATCGCCGCCATCAGCTTGCGCGGCGGCGGGTCGATGTTGTGCAAAACACCGTCGATGCGAAATCTGACCTGCAGGTCGCTTTCAAAGGGTTCCACGTGCACGTCCGATGCCCGCTGTTCGACAGCACGCGACAATATCTGGTTCACCAGCCGGATCACGGGTGCCTCGCTTGCGAGGTCCCTGAGATGTTCGACGTCTTCTTCGTCCTCTTGCAGGAACTCGACACCCGAGGCTTCTTCCGCGGTGCCCCCTTCAACCCCACCGTAGATGCTCTCGAGCCTGTCGCGCAGGTCGCGTTCCCGGATCAGGACCGGCTTGACCCTGAGGCCGGTCACCTGCTCAACGGCTTCCGCGGTGGTCAGGTCGCCGGGATCGGCCATGGCCAGGACCACAGCGCCGTCGTCGAGCCGCATGGGAAGAATGCGGTTGGCCTTCATGTAGTCGAGGCTGAGCGTGTCCAGGGCCGGCGGCTCGTCGGGAATGTCTCCGCCGCGTATCAGCTCGACACCGTGGTAGGAGGCCAGGATAGGCAAGAGGTCGTCTTCTGACAGGAAACCCAGCTCGACCAGCATCTTGTCGAGTCGCTCGCCCTTCTCGAGAGAAAACCGCCTTACCTTTCTCAGATCATCCCGAGAGACCTTCCCCGAGTTGAGCAAGGCTTCGTCGAGAGGGCTCGTGCCCTGATCCTCGGCAGGCACCGTCCTCGTTTCCATGTCTTCGTTCATGTCTCGTCAGCGACGCAGCCGTCGAGCCCCGCCCGGAGCTTGGGCTCCAGCTCGGCTACGTTCTTGCCTATGAACACAGCTTGGGTCTGACCGGCCGCTTCTGTCAATTTTATCCAGTTCAGCTCGTAGCGGCCACAGGTGAAATTGAAAAGGCAGGCCCAGTCGTTGCCGGGAAAGCGCACGAACCCTTTCGCCCGGTAAATTGCGGAGGGCAAACGCGACAGGAACCGCTCGAAGCGGCGCTGATCGAGGCGGCCGTCGGCCCTGTAGGTATAGGTCTGCATACCGTCGACGCCCAGGTGTCCGCTATGCTGCCTGTCACCATCGGCGGCGGAGTCGCGGTAGTGCCGAGGTGCGGTCCCGAACAGAATGTTGGAACCCACCCTGCCTCGCTCGCACTCGAGCACCAGCGCTCTTCGGTTGATGCGCTTCACCTTACGGACGACGGAAGCCAAGCGGCGGGAGTCCACGAGATCCGTCTTGCTGACGACCAGAAAGTCGGCCGCCGCGATCTGTCTCTTCACCACCGACGACTGCCGCATCGCTTCGTCGATGTTGAGGGCATCGACCACGCAGATCACGGCATCCAGGGCGAGGCCGCTCTGAGCAAGCCGATAGACGATGGGCTCCGGCTCGGCCAGGCCTGTCGACTCGATGATTATCAACGTCGGGTCGACCGCCTCACGCAATTCGTTGATCGCCAAGTCGAACCGGTAGTCGTCGATCGTGCAGCAAATGCAGCCGCTGTTGAGCTCGACCATGTTCTCGACATAGTCCAGGCCGGTGATCGTCCTGCCGTCTATGCCTACGTCACCGATCTCGTTCATGACGACTGCGACTTTCTCGTCGCGTAGACGGCCTTCGAGCACGTCTTTCAGCAAGGTCGTTTTTCCGCTTCCGAGAAACCCGGTGAGAATGTCGACGGAACAGTGACTCAAGCTATCCTATATCCCTGATCCTACCGTCCAGCCCACGAGCCTCGGGCAGTGAGAAGAGCGCCAACAACGACGGGGCGACATCCACTATCGCGAGGTCGGCAAGATCGACCCCCGCCTTGCTGCAAGCGAAAAACGAATCGTCGTAGGTGTGCATGCCGGTCAGCGTACTGCGGCCGAACAGCGAATCCGACCGCAACGACCCTTTGATGTCGAACCCCGGATTGAAGTGCATCACCATATCGGGCGCGGTGTCCGTGCAGGGGCCGTGGTAAAGCTCGTCACGTCCGAATACCCGCGCTACCGGCCTGGCCCCCTCCAACTCTACTCGGGCCAGCCCTTCACTGACCGCCTCGAGAACGGCGTCCGCCTCGGCCGGGTCGACCGAGCCGGTCGGATAGCGCCCTTTGAGGTTCACATAGATCCTGCCCGGATCAAGGACGAAGGCCTTGGTCGCCCGGTCTATGTCGGCCGCGCTGCGCGGGGACGGGCGGCTGAAGGCCAGGAACCCGCTGTCGAGAAGCCAGCGGTTCGGGTAGAACTCCCATTCGATCGCGGCGTGACCGTGGTCGGCCATGATGACGGTCGGCACGCCCGACAGACGATCCAGCAGCGCCCCCAGAACCTCGTCGAGGTGCCGGTAGAACTCCAAGAATCGCTCGTGGTGCACGCACTCGGCATCCCCCCAGGCGTGCCAGTAGTAGTGATGTAGCCGGTCGGTCTCCGTTATCACGCCGAGAAAGAGATCCCAGCGTTCTTCGTCGATAAGATCCAGCATCACCCTACGGCGGGCCTCGAGCGTAGCGGCGAGGTCGCAGAAAAACTCCTCGGGGCGCTCTGCGGCAATGGAGTAGTCTACATCGACCTTGTACCCCGCCTGCTCTAGCCGCGGCAGCAGGCTTCGCGGATACACCGCGCGTTCCAGATTCAGCGCCACGAACCCGGAGATCAGCACGCCGGAAGTCGCCCGTGCCGGGTAGGTGCCGGGGACGTTGACGACGATGCAGCGCAGGCCGCGTTCGCCGAGAGTGTCCCAAACAGTGGGCGCTCGAACGTTCGCGAAGTTGGGGAAGTAGGGTCTGAAGTCCTCGGCACGGATGTCGGTGAAGCCGTATACCCCATGAAACCCCGGATTCCTGCCGGTCGCGAAGCTTGTCCAGGAAACGTTGGACACCGTCGGCATCGTTGAGGTCATCGCCGCCGAAGATCCCGAGGCCATGAAGCTGCCGAGGTTGGGCATTTCGCCCTGCGCGACCAGGTCCCGGGCAAGCCCGAGCCCCACCCCATCCAGGCCGATTACTGCCGCGCGCGCGCCGCTCAAGCCGCCTTATCTAAAGTGAAACTTGAATGATTGTCGCCGCCCATCGACCGGCCCGGATCACGTTTCCGCCCTGCCGTAGCGGTCCTCGAGCCGAACGACGTCTTCGAGCTGCGGTGTGGAAACCTCGACGAGCTCGACCTCTTGGCGTGCCTCGAACCTGTGCCTGAGGCCGGGGCGTATGTGAAAGCTCTCACCCTTGGAGAGTTCGACGATCTCGGCAGGGCCGTCGTCCTCGGAGACGTGAAGCGTGAGCGCGCCTGCCAACACCAGTATCGTCTCGTCCTTCTCGCGGTGGTACTGATAGCTCAGGGCCTCACCTGCGTTGATGTGAAGGAGCTTGCCCACGTAGGATTCCGTATGTGCCCAGATCAGTTCGTAGCCCCACGGCTTCTCGACGCGTTCAATGGTCATGGCAGCGGCCTCGCACTTCGGTCCTCGCTCACCCCTTGGGGGTCTTGAGCCTGTCACCGTATAGTTTGTCATAGAAGCGGCGATACTCGCCGCTCTTTATGCGCTGCCACCATGCAACGTTGTCCCGGTACCAAGCCACCGTCTGAGCCAGCCCGCGATCGAAGTCGACCTTGGGTCGCCAACCCGTGCGGGCGCACAGCTTGGAAGCGTCCAGGGCGTAGCGCCTGTCGTGGCCGGGCCTGTCCTCGACATGATGGACGAGATCCCACGGCTTACCCAGGCAATCGAGAAGGCGTTCAGCGATCTCCTTGTTGGTGAGCTCCTGGGACGCGCTTATGTTGTATACCTGGCCCGTCTCGCCGGCCTCCATCACCGCCATGATCGCATCACAATGATCGTCGACGTGGATCCAGTCACGCACGTTGAGTCCGTCACCGTACAAAGGCAGAGGCTTGTCTTCCAGCGCATTGGTGACGAACAACGGAATGAGCTTTTCCGGGAACTGCCGGGGACCGTAGTTGTTGCCGCAACGGGTAACGACAGCATCCAACCCGAATGTCCTCACGAAGGCGCTGAGCAGCAAGTCAGCCGACGCCTTGGATGCCGCGTAGGGGCTGGAAGGATCCAGCGGGCTGCTCTCGGTAAAGAGACCGGTATCGGTCAGGGAGCCGTAGACTTCGTCGGTTGAAACTTGAACGAAGCGGACACCTCGGTCTTTCGCCGCCTTCATGAGGACCTGAGGCCCTTCGACGTTGGTCTCCAGGAAGACCGACGGGTCGGAGATGCTCCTGTCGACATGAGTCTCGGCCGCGAAATTCACGATGGCACCGCATCCCTCGACGGCCCGCGCTACGACGTCGGCGTCACACACCGAGCCTTTGACGAAAGTCATGCGGCCCGTCTCTTCCAGGCCTTCGAGATTTTCGAGATTGCCCGCGTAGGTCAGCAAGTCGAGAACGACGACATCGGACTCGGTCGTTTCGATCAGCCTTCTGACGAAGTTCGATCCGATGAAGCCGGCACCGCCGGTTACGCAGATCCTTACCAACCCGCCCTCCAGTCGGTCGACGAGACCTCCTCGCGAAGGCCGACGGCGCGTTGGGCCGAACTGCTACCCAAGCCGCCCAGACCGACCAACTCCACCATCACCCTGACCTGCACCTCGCTCGGGTTGACCTTGTTGATGAGGCCGAAGTCTATCGCCCAGCAGTCGCAGGCCGACTCGATTCTGACGGTGGCAACCTCTTCCAGGAATCGCTCGCTGACGAAGTCGTAACGAATCCTCGCGCTGGCGCCGATCCGGTCGCTCAAGCCGAAACTGGCCCTTGCTTCCATCGACTCAGGCCCGCCATCGGCGACGAAGTAGTAGGATACGCCCACGCCCGTACCGAGGCCGGCCGCAGACGACGGGTCTTTGCCCTGAAGTGACATGGACGCGATCGCGCCGGTGATTTTCTCGTCGCCGGCGTTGTAGGAGACCAACCCGTTGAGCGACAACCGGTCACGGGGTCTCAGGAAGCTGGCGATATCGATGTCGGAAAAGTGATCGTCCCTCACGCTCTCGGTCAGGTTATAGCTCTGCTCGACTGCCAGACGCGCCAGCTCACGAGAATCACCGCCATCACGCCGTCGTCCCAGGAAACGTGACTCGACTCCGTAAGTGGCGACCGAACGTCCTTCGATGGCATCCACGCCATCGTACAGGGGCAGTTCTCCGACCTTGGAGTTGCTCGTGTGACGGAACTCGGTGTAGGGTTCGATCGTGTTGCGCAAGCCGGCCCATGTGTCGCCGGACAGTTCATAGTCCCGCGAAAGGCTCGTACGTGCGTCCACACCGACATCGACCAAGCCACGTCCCAGGAATTCATCCAGTCTCTCGACGACGGTGCCTGTCGGCGGGTCCACGACGTTCTGATCGTCCATCCGGTAGCCCGTCAGCCGGGCCTTCGCCCAGACACCGGTGTCGACCGGCAGCCCGGGTGTCAGCGATCTCTCCATGCCGGTCAGTATGTCGAGGCGCTGGCCGGCCGTACTGCGGCTGCGCGCAAAGCTCGTCAGCGCCCCCTCGACGGAGTAGTGCGCGCCCATCCACTGGCCGTCGTGAGCAGCCCATAGCTTGCCGGGTTGGTGAACCGTGAAGTCCCTACCGTTGGGGATCAGAGTGCCGGTGTCGTCGACCCGCACGAAGTCCTGGAACCCGGCGGCTTCCGCTCCCAGAGAGGAGAAACCCGTGCGCTTGATGATACCGACATCCGACCGGGTATAGCGTGTCGTACGGTTCGCGAGTTCGTCATAGGAACTGGTGACAGGCGGGTCGATCTCCCTCAGGTAGAGGTCGTCTGAAGCCAGCGCGACGTTCACATAGACGTCGGCGTCCTCAGCCACCGCCTGTCGATGCCATCCTGCCAGACGGGCGCGGTCGAGCGGGATCGACCTGTCTCTGAACAATGGCGACTCGATGTCCGTCTCCGCATCTCCGCGAATCTTCTCGTTGAAGTAGGCGACCTCGATGCCACCGGAGGTGTCGCGGTTGGGCCGATACCGATATTCCCCGCTGATACCGATGCGGGCGGCGGTCTGCACATCGAGAACGAAGGTCGCATCGTGAGCCTTGTCGATGGCCCAGAACATCGGCTGGGCATACATCAGCCCGCGCTTGCTCGAGCTGCCGATACGGGGGAACAGCAGCCCGGTGCTACGCTGAGTGGTCGCGGGAAAATACAGGTAGGGGATATACAGCACCGGCACCCCCCTCACCTGCAGAAGCCCTCCCCTGAGTTCGCCGGTGTCGTTGACCTCGACGTCGATCTTCTCGGCGCTGACCTCCCAGTCGGGACTGCCGTCAGTCGGTATGTCGCAGGTGGTGTAGTAGCCGTCTCGGATTATGTAGCGTTGCCCCAGACGTTTCTCGATCTTGGATCCACCGAAGCGACCTCTGTCGGCGCCCAGGCGCAGGTCCACGTCGCGAAATACACCCGTTTCCGTTTCGATGGTGAGCTCGAGGGACTCGGCGCGCAACTCGTAGTCCCCCGCATTCAAGAAGAGGCCTCCTTGCGCGGCCAGGAACCCCTTGTCTTGTTCGAAGCGGAGGGTCGATGCCCGAAGCAGGTTGTCCTTCCACTCGGCTCGGACGTTGCCCTCCGCCTCGACGACGTTGCCCTCTTGCTGGTAGGAGATGCTGTCGGCCTGCAACTCGAGCGGCCCGGCCGAAGCGCTCGCCACGAGCACCGCGACACCTGCCCAGGCGACGGCCAGAGACGTGCTGAACCTAGAGATCAGCGATCTTTCGATCAAACGGCTCACCTCTACCACCGGACTCCTCATACAGCTCCGCCACCAGGAAGATCGATCCGGTTACCACCACACTCCCAGTCTCACCTGCCAAGCTCTTGGCCATGCCTATACCCTGCCTGGCAGAGTCGGCAACCGCGAACGGTTTGAGCCCGTCGGCCACGGCAGCGAACTCGGCCGGGTCCTCGGCTCGCTTGTTCGCGATCGGAACGAAGACGACCTCGTCGAAGGCAGGCAACAACCGGCACAGCATCTCCGGCCAGTCTTTGTCGGCGAGCGCCCCGAAGACCAGGATGCGCGGCTGCTGCAGGCCGAGGGACGGCAACGCATCCAGAAGGCTCTGCGCCGCATCCGGATTGTGCGCGGCGTCCAACACCGTAGTCGGCGAACTGTCGACCACTTCTAGGCGACCGGGCCAGCGTACCGTCGAGACCCCCTTTTCCAGAGCTTCGCGGGAGACGGGGAACCTCTCCTGTAACTGCCTCACGATGGCGGCAGCGATACCCGCGTTGGTCGACTGATGCGGCCCCAGAAGAGACGGCGCCACGCGCGCCGATTGAGGACCGAAGTCGCGGCCGTAACGCAGCCATCGCGCATTACGGTACTTTGCCGCCTGCCTGACGACGGCGCGTGCCCGATGCGGCAGAGGCCCTGTCACCAGAGGCACGCCCGATTTTATGATCCCGGCCTTCTCCTTGGCGATGTCGGCGACATCTTCGCCGAGGTAAGCGCAGTGGTCCTTACCTATGCTGGTGATGGCGGTCGCGACACTGTCGACGATGTTGGTCGCATCCAGACGGCCACCCAACCCTACCTCGACTACTGCCAGGTCGACTTGCCGCGCCTTGAACTCGAGGAACGCCATCGCCGTGGTGATCTCGAAGAAGGTTAACTCGACCGCCGCCGCTTCTATGGCGGCCTTGATACGCTGGTTATAGGTCACGACATCGGTCTCGGTGATCATGTCGTCACCGACACGGATCCTTTCCCTAAAAGACATAAGGTGCGGAGACGTGTAGAGACCGCAGCGATAACCGGCCGCAGTGTACACGGAATGCAGCATGGCTGCGGTGGAGCCCTTGCCGTTGGTTCCGGCGATGTGGATGGAGGGGAAGGCGGTCTGGGGCTCGTTCAGCAGGGAAAGAACCGGTTCCAGCCGTCCGGGGCTGAAATCCATGCCGGCTCTGGCGTCGAGGGCGTAGAGCCACTCGAGAGTCGCCTCATATAGATCGCTGACTTCGCCCACGGCCGCCCCCTTCAGGCTCCGTCGAGTGCGGCTCTGAGTTCTCCGATGAAAGAAGAAGCGACTCCTGCCGCTGCGGACGCACCGGCCTCGTGCATCCTGGAAACCAAAGCTGACCCTACTATCACCACGTCGGCGTACGAGCCCACCGCGCGCGCCTGCTCACCACTGGAAATGCCGAAGCCCACCCCGACCGGCAGCCCGGATATCTCCCGAACCCGGTTGACCTTGGCCTCGATGCCCGTCGGGGCGCTCGAGCGCCCACCGGTAACTCCGGTTACTGCGACGAAATAGACGAAACCGCTCGCGACTTCCGACACCGCCGTGATTCTCGCATCATCGCTGGTAGGTGCGAGCAGGAAGATTCTGTCCAGGTCGTGGCTGCGGCAAGCGCTCACCAACGATGCGGCCTCCTCGGGCGGCAAGTCGACGCACAGCAAAGCGTCGGCACCGGCGCTCTTGGCGTCGCGTGCCAGAACGTCGTCGCCGTGGCGAAAGAAAGGGTTGTAGTATCCGAACAAAACGATCGGAACCTCTGTCCTGGCTCTGAGATCTGAGGTAAGTTCGAGGACGGCCGGCAAGGAAGATCCGGCAGCAAGAGCCCGCTGGCTGGAGGCCTGGATAACCGGGCCGTCGGCGATGGGGTCGGAAAACGGCACCCCCAGCTCGATCATGTCGGCGCCTGCATCGATGGCCGCCAGCACCGCCTCTCGCGTGGTGACCATGTCCGGGTCTCCGACCGAGAAGAATGGCACCAGCGCACGGCGGCCCTCGCCTGAGAGCTTCTCCAGAACCTCAGCGATTCGGCTCTGTGCCGCCACCTATAGCTGCACCCCAAGGTAGTCGGCAACGCTCGGCATGTCCTTGTCTCCCCTGCCCGACACGTTGACCACTATGATCTTGTCACGGCTCATCTGCGGAGCCACGGCCGCGGCATGCGCGATAGCGTGGGCGCTTTCCAGCGCCGGAATTATCCCTTCCAGGCGCGACAACAATTCGAGGGCCTCTACGGCTCTGTGGTCCTCTACGGCCACGTAAGAAGCTCTGCCGCTGCTGTAGAGGTAGGCGTGCTCGGGGCCCACTCCCGGGTAGTCCAGGCCGGGCGCGATGGAGTGCGCCTCGCGGACCTGTCCAAGCTCGTCCTGAAGAAGGTAGGTCTTCTTGCCGTGCAATACGCCCAGGTCGCCGCGGACTATCGAAGCCGAGTGTGCACCGGCGTCGAGGCCACCGCCTGCCGCTTCCACGCCGGTCATCGCCACCGAGTTGTCGGCTACGAAGGGATAGAACATTCCCATCGCGTTGCTGCCGCCGCCGACACAGGCGATCAACAGGTCCGGCGCCCGCCCCTCTGCCTGCAAGCACTGCCTGGCCGTCTCTTCGCCGATCACCGATTGAAAATCCCTGACCATCATCGGGTAGGGATGAGGGCCCATCGTCGAACCGATCAGATAGTAGGTCGTCTCCACGTTCGTGACCCAGTCGCGCATGGCCTCGTTGATGGCATCCTTGAGGGTCCTGCTGCCCGACTCGACGGCCGTCACCGATGCGCCCAGAAGCTTCATGCGGAAGACGTTGAGAGACTGGCGCTGCACGTCCTGAGCGCCCATGAAGACCTCACAATCCTGGCCGAGAAGCGCGGTCACCGTGGCGGTGGCTACTCCGTGCTGGCCGGCGCCGGTCTCAGCGATGATGCGGTGCTTGCCCATCTTCTGAGCGAGCAATCCCTGTCCGAGGGTGTTGTTTATTTTGTGGGCCCCGGTGTGGCACAGATCCTCGCGCTTCAGATAGACCTTGGCGCCGCCGAGGTGTTCGGTGAGGCGGCCCGCGAAGTACAAGGGGGTTTCACGGCCGGCGTAGTTGCGCCTCAGATCGTCGAGTTCGGACTGGAACTCCGGCGCAGCCTTCCAGTGCGCGTACGCACCGTCGAGCTCCAACAGAGCCGGCATGAGAGTTTCGGGGACAAAGCGCCCCCCGAACTCACCGAAATGCCCGTCGACGTCAGGAAGATCTGGCATTGGCTACAAACCGCTCCATCAGCGCAGCATCCTTTATGCCGGGCGCACTCTCAACCCCGCTGGCGCAGTCCACTCCCCAGGGCCGGAAGGACCTGACGAGTCCGCCGACGTTGTCGGGGTCCAGGCCACCGGCGACGATGACCTCGGATAGATCCACGCCCTCGATCAGCGCAGCATCTATGCGCTTGCCGGATCCGCCCCCGAACGGGGCATCGAGCAGAACGCGGTAAGGCCGAGGGTCGAGCAAACCGGCAACTGCCGACCGCGATTCGCAAAAGACCGCACGGATCACGGGCAGGCTCCAGCCCATAGCCTCCCCCTCGGGCTCGCCGCCGTGGAGTTGCACACCCCGAAGCCCGACCGCGCTTACCGTCGCCTCGATGCGCTCACGAGGGGCCCCCGCGAATACCCCGTAGACCGGAAAATCCGGGGGTACCGCCTCCACGATCGCCCGGGCAGCGCCCTCGTCGCACAGCCTCACGCTGGCCGGACAGAAGTTAACCCCGATGGCGTCAGCGCCCGCCTTTACTGCTGCCTGAGCATCCTGACTCCTAGTAATTCCACAGATCTTTACCCAAATGCTCATGTGGATTCTAAGAGTTCGCGGAGGGCCTGTCCGGGCTCGCTGGCTGCCATGAAATGCTCTCCTACCAGGAAAGCCGACACGCCGAGGCCTTCGAGCTCGCTGAGGTCGCGGGGATCCTTGAAGCCGCTCTCGGAGACGACTGTCATCGACGAGGACACTTCAGCCATGAGCCGGCGGGTGATGTCGAGGCTGGTCTCGAAAGTTTTCAAGTCGCGGTTGTTGACCCCGACCAGCGTGGCGCCGGCATCGACGGCCGTTGCCAGTTCGGCCGAATCGTGGACCTCTGTGAGGACGTCGAGCCCTTCCCCTTCGGCACACGCGAGCAGCTCGTGAAGCTGGCCGCTGTCGAGAGCGGCCACTATCAGCAGCACGGCGTCGGCGCCCCAGGAGCGCGCCTCCACTATCTGATAGGGATCGAGAATGAAGTCCTTGCGCAGCAAGGGGATGGAACAGGAGGAACGCGCCTCCTCGAGATCACGAAGGCTGCCCTGGAAGAAGGTCCTGTCGGTGAGTACCGACAGGCAGCAGGCGCCCGCCTTCTCGTAATCGGCAGCGTGTTCGGCGGGGCGGAAATCCGCACGAATGGTTCCGCGCGAAGGCGAAGCCCGCTTGATCTCCGCTATTATCCGGCGCCCCTGGTGACTACGAAGCGCGTCGGCAAACCCGCGCCGGGGCTGCGAATAGACAGGGCGGTCCCGCAGCCGGGACTCAGGCCAATCGCTCTTGGCGCCGCCCAGCTCCTGCCGCTTGGTCTCGAGGATTCGATCGAGTATCACGCGCAGCTCTTGGTGAACGCGACGAATTCGTCGAGTTTGCTCGAGGCGGCGCCCGACCGCATCAGGCTCCTGGCCGATTCCACGCCCTCTTTCAATGTGGAGGCGAGACCCGCTACGTAGATGGCGCCGGCGGCGTTGATGGCGACTATGTCAGCGGCAGCCCCGCCGTCGCCGCTTAGAATAGAGCGAATCAGTTCGGCATTGCCCTCGGCATCACTGCCGGCGATCGCTTCTTGATCTCCCTTTGGCACGCCGAGGGCCTCGGGGTCGATCGAGAACTCACCGATCTCACCGTCTCGAAGCTCCACCGCATGAGTGGGGCCCAGGGTCGTGATCTCGTCGCTTCCGTCGCTGCCGTGTACGATCAGGGCCCTGACGGAACCGAGCTCGCGCAGGGCTTCGGCGACGGGCCGCATCCACTCTCGGGCGAACAGACCCAGCAGCTGATGCGTTGCGCCTGCCGGGTTGCACAAAGGCCCCACCATGTTGAACACGGTCCGGAAGCCCAGCTCCTTGCGCACGGGCCCCACATGCTTGAAGGCCGGGTGATAGATCGGCGCAAAGAGGAAAGCGATACCGATCTCTCGTAGGGCTCGCCGGGAGGCTTGCGCGGGAATGTCGATACGAGCTCCTAGGGCCTCGAGCACGTCGGCCGCTCCTACTCGACCGGATGCCGCCCTGTTTCCATGCTTGGCCACGACCGCGCCTGCAGCCGCAGCGACAAAGGCTGTCGCCGTGGAGATGTTGAACGTACCCTGGCCGTCCCCGCCGGTTCCGCATGTATCGAGCAGGGGCCCGTCGACGTCCAGATGCACGGCACGGGCTCTAACCGCGCGTACCACCGCGACCAGTTCGGCTACGGTCTCACCCTTGCTGGCCAGTAGGGACAGAAAAGCGGCGATCTGGACGGGACTAGCCTCGCCGTCCATTATCCGGCCGACCGTGGCCTCCACTACAGAGGACTCGAGGTCCTCGCCTCGCAGCAACGTCGCCAGAGCTTCCTTCATCGCGCCTCGATGGTCATGGCGCGAACGAGGGCCTGCGCGGCGCCTTCGGCTTTTGCCTCGCATTCCGCCTGTTCACGCGCCGGATCGGAATCAGCCACGATACCGGCACCCACCTGGAGGTGGACTGCCCCACCCTTGATGAGCACGGTGCGGATTGCGATGCATGTATCCAGGTTGCCCTTGAAGTCCAAGTATCCGACGGCGCCACCGTAGACTCCCCTACGCGTAGGCTCGAGTTCCTCGATGATCTCCATGGCCCTTATCTTGGGGGCGCCGCTCAGAGTGCCGGCGGGGAAAGTGGCCCGGAACGCATCGTAGCAATCCTTGCCCTCCTCGAGGCGGCCTTCGACGTGAGAAACGATGTGGTGAACGTGGGAATAACTCTCGACTACCATCTGCTCGAGCACCTTGACGCTACCGATCTCGGCAACGCGGCCCACGTCATTGCGGCCCAGGTCGAGCAGCATTATGTGCTCCGCTCTCTCCTTGGGATCGGCCATCATCTCGGCGACCAAGCGCCGGTCTTCCTCCTCGTTCGCTCCCTTGCGTATCGTACCGGCGATGGGCCTGACCGAAACGGTTCTGCCCTCGACTTTGACCATCATCTCCGGCGACGCCCCGACCAGGATCTCATCGCCCAGGTCGAGGTAGAACATGTAAGGAGACGGATTGATGGCGCGCAATGCCCGGTAAATGGAGAAGGGATGGGTGGCCAGAGGCTGGGAAAAGCGTTGGGAGAGCACTACCTGAATGATGTCGCCGGCGCGGATGTATTCACGGGCGGCTTCCACGGCGCCGGCGTAGTCGTCTTTGGTGCGGTTGCAGACCACGCCGCCTTCCGCGGGAGCAGAAGGCTGCGGTAGTTCCACCGGCCGCTTGGCGAGCAAATCGACCGTGCTGTCCACGGCATCGACGGCGGCCTGGTAGGCTTCTTCGACGCTCTGGTGCTCGTCCAGGACTGCGAGACTGACGACCTTCATCGTGTGGCTGACGTTGTCGAAGAGCACGAAGTTGTCGGCCACCAGCCCCGCGAAATCAGCGACCTCGAGATCGTCGGTGCAGGTCTCGGGCAGAGTCTCGAAATGCCGGACGATGTCGTAGGCGAAGTAGCCGACGAACCCGCCGCCGAAACGGCTGAGGCCGGCCACTTCGGCCTGCCGGAACGGCGACAGCACCTGGGCGAGAGCTTCCAGCGGCTCGCCCGTCACCTCGCTGGAACCGCCGTCGCGTCGGCGGATGGAAAGCTTGCCGCCGACGCATCTGAGCGTCATCAGCGGGTCGGCCCCCAGCACGCTGAAGCGGCCCCATCGCTCCCCGCCTTCGACGCTCTCGAGCAAGAAACCTTCTCCGCCCGACTGCAGCTTCATGAAGGCCGACACCGGCGTGTCGAGGTCCGCCGCGACCTCACGGTATACGGGGATGGTGTTGGCGTCTCGAGCCAAACTCTTGAAGCTGTTCAGGTCGGGAACGATACTCACGAGTTCTACCTAGTAGGAAAGGACAAAGGCGTCGCTCAGCCCCAGATTCTTACGGCAACGTTCCGCCATCGACCTGGCGCCGGCAAGGTCATCGAATCGCCCTATGCGGACCCGATACCAGCGACCGGTGCTGTCCTCGACGGTCTTGAGAAAGGCCCCATAGCCTTTCCTCTTGAGCCCTTCGACCAGAGACTCGGCCTCTTTGCGGCTTCTGCTCACCATCACCTGAACGGTATAGGCCGACTGCCCACCGGTCTCAGGCTCGGGCTTCGCCACGGCGTCGTCACGGGCGCTCGGCTTCTCGAACTCTTGACGTTGCGGCTCAGGGATTTGTTCGGGAGGTAGAGAAGGCGCCCTCGGGCTCGCAGGAGGGGCCTGAGGCACCGCCTGCGGAACGACTGGCGCCGAAGCAATCCGCTCCACCTCGACGCCCTCCTCGGCTGGCGAGGCCGGCCTCGCGACGTCGGGATCAGCTGGCCGGTGCTCGACGGCGGCCTCCCGGCCCACGTATACACCGAGCAGGAAAACCAAGGCCGAGGTGACCGTGAAGCTCAGGGCCAGAGCCGTCAGCTCCAGCACCGTGAACTGAAATTGTCCCTTCCCGCGGCGGGCCATCAACACATGTTACATGCGCTCGGGCGCATTCACACCCACGAGCCGAAGAGCCCGGCCTATGACCAGCTTGACCGCGCTGACGAGCAGAAGCCTGGCCGCCGTTAGGCGGGCATCGTCGGTCACGCACTTGTGCTTGCTGTAGAAGCGGTGGAAGTCTCCGGCCAGCCGCTGAGCATAGAATACGACCCTGTGCGGCTCGTACGAGAGCGCCGCGGACTCGACGACATCGGGGAACTCGTCGAGCACCCGGACGAGCGCTATCTCGTCGGGATGCTCCAGGGCCTGAGCAGTAGCGGAGTCGGCGCTCGGCTCGGACAGCCCCTTCTGATCGGCCTGCCTGAAGATCCCGGCGATTCGCGTATGGGCGTACTGCACGTAAAACACCGGGTTCTCCGCGCTTTGGCGGCGGGCCAATTCCAAATCGAACTCGAGCTGGGCATCCGACTTGCGCATGAGGAAGAAAAAGCGCGCCAGGTCGGGGCCGACCTCATCGATGACCTCCCTGAGGCCTACGAACTCGCCGCTGCGCTTGCCCATCCTCACGGGCTCCCCGTCGCGCGTGAGGTTCACCATCTGGACGAGCAGCACGGTGAGCTTGGACGGGTCCTTGCCGAGAGCTTCCAGGGCTGCCTTTACCCGCTTCACATAGCCGTGATGGTCGGCGCCCCAGACGTCGATGGTCGTGTCGTACCCCTGCTCCAGCTTGTGAAAGTGGTAACCGACGTCGGCGGCGAAGTAGGTCAGCTGTCCGTCGCTCTTTATCAGCGGCCGGTCTTTATCGTCACCGAACTCGGTAGCGTTGAACCAGACCGCACCGTCCTTGTCATAGACATGACCGGCGGCACGCAGGGCTTCGATGGCTCGCTCGACGTCGCCGCTGCTGCGCAACTCGAGCTCGCTCTGGTAGTTGTCCATCCTCACCCCGAACCTATCGAGGTCGGAGCGGATCTCCTCGAGCATTCTGGCCGATGCGACGGCGCCGAAGTGCGACACGGCTTCGGCGGCCGGCGCCTCGACCCAACGAGGCCCCTCTTCGTCCTTGAGATCCGACGCGATGTCGGTGACGTACTGTCCCGGGTAGCCGTCCTCCGGGAACTCCACGTCCTGCCCGCACAACTCCAAGTAGCGAGCATGCACCGACCTGCCCAGAGTCTCGATCTGGACGCCGGCATCGTTGATGTAGTATTCCCGATCGACCTCGAACCCGACGGCTTCCAGGATGCGGGCGAGCGCATCGCCGCTGGCGGCGCCGCGACCGTGGCCGATGTGCAGGGGGCCCGTCGGATTGGCGGATACGAACTCGACCTGCACACGCTTGCCTTCACCCAGCTTGGAGGAGCCGTAGTCGTCACCGGATTGCAGTATGGTGACGAGCCGATCTCGCCAAGCTCCGTCGCTGAACGTGAAGTTGATGAAGCCCGGGCCTGCTACTTCCACACGCGAGAGCATGCCGGAGGGATCGGAGATGTGGCCGGTCAGCAGCTCGGCGATCTCGCGGGGCGGGCGGCGGGCGGCCTTGGAGAGCAGCATGGCCACATTGGTGGCCAGATCACCGTGCTCCTTGTCCCTGGGAATCTCCAGGTGAGGCTGGGGGGCCTCGTCGATGGCGAGGTCGCCGCCGGCCCGAGCTGCGGCGATGGCCTGCTCGAGAACGGCTGCGAGTTCGGTCTTCATCGCCGGAGACTGTCCGGCGCGCTAGGTCTCGTCGCCGGCGACCTGCTCGGTGAGCTCTACGATGGATACGGGTGCGCAGTCGCCTCGCCGAGTGCCGATCTTGATCACGCGGGTATAACCGCCGGGCCGGTCTTTGAAAGCCGGCGCCACGTCGTCGAACAATCGCTTAACCGCGGCGTCGGTACGAACGAACATTCTGGCTCGACGCCGCGCCGCCACCGTCTGCTGCTTGCCGAGCGTGATCATCCGATCAGCCCAGCGGCGCAGTTCCTTGGCTTTGGCGTCGGTGGTCGTAATGCGGCCGTGCTCGATCAGCGAAGTCACGAGGTTTCGGAACATCGCCTTTCGATGGCTCGACGATCGGCCCAGCTTGCGGCCTGCCTTCTGATGTCGCACGGTCAGTACTTCTCCTGCTCTAGCCTCATACGGTCAAGAGCCTCGCGCTCGGGAAAGTTCGACAGGCGCATGCCCAGCGACAGCCCCATCTCGCCGAGAAGCTCCTTGATCTCGAGCAACGATTTACGCCCGAAATTCTTGGTTCGCAGCATCTCCGGCTCCGTACGCTGCACCAACTCGCCGATGTATTTGATGTCGGCGTTCTGGAGACAGTTGGCTGACCGCACCGAAAGGTCGAGTTCGTCGACGCAACGGAACAGGTTCTCGTTGAGGGGCTCCGCTTCGGGCTCCTTGGCCGACTCCTGAGCCTCTATCTCTTCGACGTCGAAGTTGACCAGCACCTGCACCTGGTCCTGGATGATGCGGGCGGCGATTGCCACGGCATCATCGGGGCGAATGCTGCGGTCGGTCCAGATCTCGAGGCTGAGACGATCGTAATCCGTCCTCTGCCCCACCCTGGCGTTGGTAACCGCGAAGTTGACCTTGGTCACGGGGGAAAAAGCCGCATCCAGGCTGATGGTTCCGACGGGAGCGTCTTCCTCGCGGTTACGGTCGGCGGTCACGTAGCCGCTCCCGCGCTTGGCCGTCACCTCCAGCCGCAAACGCGCGCCGGCCGACAATGTGGCGATGTGCTGCTCGGGATTGAGAATCTCCACGGAGGGGCCGAATTGTATCTGTGCGGCAGTCACCTCCCCCTCGGCAGTCGCTTCCAAGACGCCCGTGTGACGCTGTCCTTCATGGATCCGCAGGTTGACCTCTTTGAGGTTCAGCACGATGTCGGTCACGTCTTCGGTAACACCGTCGATGGTCGAGAACTCGTGGACCACGCCGTCGATCATGACGCCGGTTATCGCCGCGCCCTTGAGCGAAGAGAGCAATACCCGGCGCAGTGCGCTGCCTACCGTCGTGCCGAAGCCCCGCTCGAGGGCTTCGAGTTCGAATCTACCGTACTGGTCTCCGAGTTCCCTGATCTCGAGTTCAGGGCGGATCAAATCTTTCCAGTTGTCTAGCATCCTTGATGAGCCTCCGTAGCGCCCGCTAATGTACGGACGCCTTCAGGTCGCCTACTTCGAGTACAGCTCGACGACCAAACGTTCGTTGACCGGAATCGTGAGCTCATCACGATCCGGGAGCTTGAGTATCTTGCCCGTGAAGTTCTCCGCATCGATCTCCAGCCACGCCGGCACGCCGCGTTTCTGGGAGATCTCCATGGCCGTGCGGAAGAGATCCTTGGAGCGGCTCTTTTCGACCACAGAGATCTGATCCTCCGCCTTGGTGAGGTACGAGGGGATGTTCACGCGTCGACCATTGACCATGAAATGCCTGTGTCGGATCAACTGACGAGCCTCGGCGCGCGAGTTGGCCATACCGAGACGGTACACCATGTTGTCCAAGCGCCTTTCCAGCAAGGTAACGAGGGCTTCGCCGGTGACGTCGCGCGAACGTTCGGCCATGTCGAAGTAACGACGGAACTGCTTCTCGAGGAGTCCGTACATCCTCTTGAGCCGCTGCTTCTCACGCAGTTGCACTGCGTACTCCGATATCTTGCGCCTCCGGCCCTGACCGTGCTGGCCGGGAGCGTAGTTGCGCCGTTCAATAGCACACTTGTCCGTGTAGCAACGCTCGCCCTTGAGAAAGAGCTTGATGCCCTCCCTACGGCACAACCTGCACACGGGATCCGTGTATCGAGCCACTTATCGAATCCTCCCTGACCTAGACGCGGCGTCTC
Source organism: Candidatus Binatia bacterium (assembly GCA_028278325.1). Lineage (GTDB taxonomy): Bacteria > Desulfobacterota > Binatia > UBA1149 > JAJCZL01 > JANQEO01. The sequence continues at coordinate 1,160 of JANQEO010000416.1, read as the reverse complement.
TTCGGCGGCCGACAACCATTGTGAGGTATGGGCGTGACGTCCTTGATGGCGCTGACTTGCAAACCTGCAGCCCCCAGCGCCCTCACAGCCGATTCCCTGCCCGCGCCCGGGCCCTTTATCAAAACCGAGACGGTTCGCATCCCCATGTCGATGGCGGTCTTGGCCGCCCTGTCGGCGGCCAGCTGCGCCGCGAAGGGCGTTCCCTTGCGCGACCCCTTGAACCCCGCCTGGCCGGCGCTGTTCCAGGACACGACGTTGCCCTTGGTATCGGTGATGGTCACCGTCGTATTGTTGAAGGTGGCGCGCACGTGGGCGATCCCCTCGGGCACTGTACGCTTCTTCGATTTCTTTCGGCGGGCGGCGATGCCCGGACTCTTTCTCTGTTGTACCGCCATACCTGCCTACCCTAGCGCTTGGGCGCCATCTTCTTACCGGCGATGGCCTTGCGCGGTCCTTTTCTGGTGCGGGCGTTCGTATGGGTACGCTGGCCGCGCACCGGCAACCCACGCCGATGCCTGAGGCCGCGATAGCAGCCTATGTCCATGTACCGCTTGATGTTGGTGGCGACTTCGCGCCGCAGATCACCCTCGACCTTGAAGTTCTGGTCTATCTGGGCGCGGATCGCGTTGATCTCGGTATCGTTGAGATCGTCGCTGTTCTTACCCTGGTCGATCCCGGCGCCCGCGAGTATCTTCACGGCCGAAGTGCGGCCGATGCCGTAGATGTAGGTTAACGCTATATCCATGCGCTTGTTGCGCGGCAGGTCTACTCCTGCGATTCGTGCCATCGCCTAACCCTGTCTCTGCTTGTGCCTGGGATTCTTGCACTGCACCCTGACGACACCACGGCGTCGGATGATCTTGCAGTCCCTACACATCTTCTTGACTGATGCTCTGACTTTCATTGTTCCGCCTACAGCTTCGTAAGTACTTCGGGCCCATCCTCGGTCACCGCTACGGTGTGCTCGAAGTGAGCCGATCTCTGTTCATCGACCGTCACCGCCGTCCAGCCGTCGTCCTGAACCCGGACAGCGGCGCCCCCCATGTTGATCATCGGCTCTATGGCCAGCACCATCCCGGCCTTGATCGCCCGGCCGCGACCGCGCGAACCGAAGTTGGGGGCCTGGGGGGCCTCGTGCAGGGCGCGGCCGATCCCGTGGC
>JANQEO010000458.1 GCA_028278325.1 Candidatus Binatia bacterium | reverse complement strand
CCACGTGGGATTCGTCACCTTCGGCCGACGCAGGGTTTCCCTGTGCCTCATCCAAGTCGAAGTCCGCTTCGTTCGCGTCAATGCTCTCGTCGAGGAGTTGCGTCAGGGTCCGCTTGTCTCGTTCCCCGCTACGCACCCTCACTCCATGCATGAGACGACGCACACGGATCCACTCACTCCGCGCCATGACTTCTCCCCGGTTCGCTGGCTCACGTGCTCCGGCAGGAGCTGGGTGGCGAGGAACCCCGCCGAACCAAGGATCCGCAGCATGGCGGTTTCCGTCACGAATTCTCGAAAAAACCGAGAGGGCGGGGGGGTGTTATCGACCACGTCGACGCCGGCTGGTCGACGCCAATTCCCGTTTCGATCGACGTTTGCGCGTCTGTTTCTTAGCGGGCTTCTCATCCGCCTTCTCTTCCTGCACGAGCCCGAGTTCGTGGTCCCAGCCGCGTCGCTTGACGTACTCCTCCCAGAGTCCCTGCTCCTTTAGGAAGGCGTCGATGTTCTCCATCTCCTCCCGGTACCGCTCGATCATGCGGAAGCACCGGGTGAGTACGCCGCGGACGTCCTTGTCCGCTTTTCGCCTGAGCCAGGCACGCTCCATCTGCGCCATCTCCGGCACGGTGGCACGCGCCATTTCCGCCAGCTCCAGGGCTTTGGGAAAGGCCAGTTCCCCCCTGTAAACGACGGTCGAGGTGTTTTTGCCGTCGATGCCCAGGTGGCGTCCGAGCTCCGAGACTTGCAGGTCTTCGAAGAAGCAGGCGCGCCGAACCAGCTCCCGGCAGATATCCCCGTAGCTCGCGTCGGGGGGGAGTGGCTTGGCTCCAGGTGGCAGGGCTTGCTCGGTCATCTAGCACCCCTTCTGATCGCCCTCATTTGTTTTCCCAAGGGCAATCCTAACAGGGAGATATGGCACATGCGAGGGTTATGAGCGCAACAACCCGTTGACACGGCCAGGAGCGGCATGGTTTTCTTGCCCGCATGAATCCGTGCAAGTCACACGGACAAAAAGTGTTGATCGATGTCGATCTGCCGGGGTCGAAAAAGGCGGAGTCGGCAGGGCCGCTCCTCAGTCTGATCATCCCAACGCTCAACGAGGCCGAGAACATCCCGGCCCTGGTCGCACGCATCTCGCGCACCCTGAGCACCGCGCACGAGATCATCTTCGCGGATGACGCCTCGGCGGACGGGACGGCGGACGTGGCGGAGGGCCTTCGAGACGAGTTCCCGCAGGTGCGAGTCCTGCGACGGACCGAGCACCCCGGGCTTTCCGCTGCCGTCCTGGATGGCTTCCGTGCCGCTCGCGGCCGCTACCTCGGCGTCATGGATGCGGATCTCCAGCACGACCAGAGCATCCTTCCGCAGCTCGTCCGAGCTTTGACGACCCACGACGTCGCCGTTGCCAGCCGCTACACGCCGAAAGGGGGAACCCTCGGGTGGTCTTTCGTGCGCGAGTTGCAGAGCCGAGTCGCCGGGTTCCTTTCCCGCTGGGCTCTGGGAATCGACATCAAGGACCCGCTGTCCGGGTACTTCGTGCTGCGTCGCTCGGCGTTTGAGGCGGTTGCGACAGACGTGAAGCCGCGGGGGTGGAAGATCCTGCTCGAGATCCTGGCGGCACTTCCCGGGGCCCGCGTCGCCGAAGTGCCGTTCACCTTCCGCGCGCGCCATGCGGGCGAGTCCAAGCTCAATCACCGAGTCGCGCTGACGTGGCTGCGGCAGTTGCGTGAGCTGAGGAGGGAGCGCTTGCAGAGGTCTGGTGACCGACGCCGTTCGGTCGCCCAGCTCTCCGACGCGCGTTCGACCACGGAGGTCGTCGCATGAGCGTGCGTAGCAACCGCCGATCAGCCCGTCGCGAGCAGCGCGAGAGAGTGCGGAAGCAACGCCGAGCGGCCGTCACCGCGACCACAGATCCGACTGAACCGCGGCCCTCGGACATCCTGAGGGCGCGAAAGACTAAGTGGGGGCTTCTGGCCCTCTTCGTCGGCAGTCTCATCATCTACGGGCTCACCTGTGCCCGGAAGGTGACGGGGGAGGACGCGGGGGAGTTGATCACCGCTGCCTACACCTTCGGTGTGGCGCACCCTCCGGGCTACCCATTGTGGTGTCTGCTGGCCAAGGCGACGGCCACGCTGATCCCGTTCGGGGAGGTGGCCTTCCGCGTTGCGTTCATGTCGTCCTTGCTGGGAGCCGCAACGGTCACCCTACTTGGCGCCTTGATCCTGGTCATCGCTCAATCGTGGCCGGCGGCGATCGCGGCTTCGCTGGGTTTCGGTCTTCTTCGCGATCAATGGTCGCATGCGGTCATTGCTGAGGTCTACACCCTCAATAGCGTGCTGATGGTCGGGTGCATCCTCTCGCTCGTTCTTTGGGCCGAGCGTAAGGAATGGCGCTACCTCAACCTCTTCGCGCTGTGTTTCGGACTCGGACTGTCCAATCACCACCTACTGGCCGG
>JANQEO010000443.1 GCA_028278325.1 Candidatus Binatia bacterium | reverse complement strand
GCGGGCTGTAGCCCGTGACCGTGGGGGCGAAGCGGTACGGCCCAAGATTCCCCGCAGATGCGCCTCGCAGCCGCGGGGAGCGTGACGTATCCAGGCTAGGGCCAATGCCGATCGTTTAGGGCGTAACCGATCGAGATTCCTCCGGAACTCCACCGGGAGATTTCAAGGGGTTGCGGATGGTGGGCAGAGGATCATGATGGCGGGATCCGTTGGAGGTCCTCGTGCAGCTCGGCCACGCACTCGAATGCATCGCGTCGTTTCCGCCCCCCGCTGAATTCCGTCAGTTCGCGAAGGATATCGATCCTGCGTGGATCGATGAAGCGCTCGCAGCAACAGGCACGGCAACACTGCGCAAGCGCAGGCTGCCCGTAGAGCAGGTGCCTTGGCTCGTGATCGGCATGGCCTTGTATCGCGACCGGCCCATCACGGAGGTCGTGAACAAGCTCGATTTGGCGATGCCGAGCCCCGTGAGTCCGACGGTCGCTCCAAGCACGGTGGTGCAAGCGCGGGCTCGGCTCGGTGAAGCGCCGATGGCGTGGCTCTTCAGTCACACAGGGAACCACTGGGCACACGACCACGCGGCCCGGGATCGATGGCGTGGCTTGGCGCTATACGCTGTCGACGGAATGACTCTCCGCGTGCCGGATTCCGAGGAGAATCGAGACTTCTTCGGACTGGCCAGCGGCGGTCACCGCGGGACCAGCGGGTATCCGCTGGTCCGGATGGCGGGCCTCATGGCCCTTCGGTCGCACGTGCTAGCTGCCGCAAGCTTCGGCCCGTATTCGAATGGAGAGCATTGGTACGCGGAGGACCTGTGGCCCTGTGTCCCGGCAAACAGCCTTGTTGTCGTCGACAAGAACTTCTTCGCGGCTCGTATCCTGATCCCTCTGCACCGTGACGAAACCAACCGTCACTGGCTCATCCGGGCCAAGAGCAGCGCGAAGTACACGCGTGTCGAGCGACTGGGAACGAACGACGAGATCGTCGAATTCAACGTATCCCGGTCGGCGCGACAGAAAGACCCCTCGCTTCCCAAGACCTGGCGCATGCGACTGATTCGATATCAGCGCAAGGGTTTCAGGCCGCAAATGCTGCTCACCTCGCTGGTGGATGCGGAAGCCTATCCGGCAAAGGAGATCATCGCGCTCTACCACGAGCGGTGGGAAATCGAGCTGGGCTACGACGAAGTGAAGACCGAGATGCTGGAGAGCGTCCCGCTGCGCAGCAAGAACGTGGACCGTGTTCGCCAGGAAATCTGGGGACTGCTCATCGCCTACAACCTCATTCGTCTGGAAATGGCTCGCGTTGCGGACGAGGCCGGCGTCCCGCCGACACGGATCAGCTTCGTCGCCGTGTTTCGAATGATCTGCGACGAGTGGTTGTGGTGCGCGATCGCATCGCCGGGCGCCATCCCGCGGCATCTGCGGAATCTCCGTGAGAAGATCAGCCTCTTCGTCTTGCCTCCCAGACGGTCGGAGCGCAGCTACCCGCGGGCCGTGAAGGTCAAGATGAGCAACTACCCGAAGAAGCGGCGAGCAACCGCTTCGAGTCGCCCCAAGAGATCGAAATAATCCAGGAATCCGCCTATCTGACTGGCATTGCTGCTAGCCCGCTTCGGTCACCCTCCGGGTGACGAAGCGAGCTAGATGAGCGCCAGCAGGCGCCGCGCAGCCTCGGAGCCGAAGACGCCAGCTGCCGCGATCTGCTCGAGCTCGTCGCGGTAGGTGCGCAGATCGTC
>JANQEO010000419.1 GCA_028278325.1 Candidatus Binatia bacterium | reverse complement strand
ACGACCACCTCCGCGTGCTGGTTGAGGACGGCGCGGTGCGCTCGGTCGAGGACGTCCGGACTGGTGAAGAGCTGCTCTATTGGCAAGCCGAGGAACCGGTCTGGTACGTCGAATTCGGCACGCGCAGGGTGCTGGCCTCACCGCGCGGTGAAGTGACAGTCTCGGAGGACGCGGGCCGAGTACAGGTGCAAGTCAAGATCTCGATTCCACCACCGAACGACGTAAGGGCCGTCTACACGGTGACCCTTGGCAGCGATCCGTGGATCGAAATGTCAATCGAAGTGGACAATCGATCGTCGCAAGAAATAGAGCTCGTCGGCTTTCCGGCGAACGCTCTCGTGGCGAAGGGCCGGCGTCGGTACCTGGTCTACCCCTACCAAAGCGGCGCTATCTTGCCCTTGGACGAACGTTTCCAAGAGATGCGGATCTACGGGAAACTCCCGTTTGTGCTGGGGTACCCAAGCAACGTTTGCAGCATGCAGTGGATGGGAATGTACGGTCGGCGTGGCGGGCTGATGCTGATGAACACCGATCGGTACGGAGCACTCAAGCGGATGGGGGCGATCGACGCGGGACGGCACGCGCGGCTCGTCTTCGAGCATCAGGCTTCTCTCGCGCCGAGCGAGAGGTTTGCGCTGCCCGCATGGCGGTTGGTCGCCATGCCAGAGGGAGAGTATCGGCGGATGTGCGACGTCTACCGCCAGTGGGTCCGCGAGCGAACGGCCGCGAGTGCAACGGTGATGCGAGACCGCGCCGGCGGCGTGGAGAAGGTCCCCTTGCAGTTCATCCCGCTGCGCCACAAGTTGGACGCCCGGCCGCAGCTTGCGCGGGTAATGACCACCCACGGCTATCCGGAACACGCCATCCGGGTACGCCCCGAGCGAGGCCCGCGCCCCTATCTGCCTTACGGGATGATCGTGGCCATGATGGAGAGCTTCCGCGACGTGTATCACGGCCACCTGACCCCGCAAATCTGGACCCCCTTCAGCGCCCGCGGCTGGCGCAAGTTCCCCCAGCATTCGTGTCTCGAACAGCCGATCACCGCCGGCGGCGTCACCTTTCCCGGTCTGTCACTGCGAGAGTTTCTCGAGAAGCTTGACGCGGGCGGAGATCCGGCCTTTCTCTACGTCAATCCCAGCTTCTGGCAGGAGGGCAGCCCGGACTTCGACGGTTCACGGATGTTCGACAGACGCGGCGACGGAGTCGGGGGCATCGGAGGAGGCAGCGAAGCGGGGGCGTCTAGTACGTCGCGCTATGTGAGTCCGTCACTGGTGCGAGACTACATGGTGGACCAGTTGCAGAAGG
>JANQEO010000395.1 GCA_028278325.1 Candidatus Binatia bacterium | reverse complement strand
CATCTTCCCCCACCACGAGAACGAGATCGCCCAGTCGTCCTGCGGCACCGACGGCGACTTCGCCCAGATCTGGATGCACAACGGCTACGTGGTGGTGGGTGGCGAGAAGATGTCCAAGAGCCTCGGCAACTTCCTCACCGTGCGCCAGCTCCTGGAGGAGGGCTTCCGCGGCGAGGCCATCCGCCTCGCGCTCCTGAGCGGCCACTACCGCCAGCCCCTCGACGTGACCCGCGAGAAGATCGGAGAGGCCAAGGCCCAGCTCGACCGGCTCTATGGGGCCTTGCGAAAATCGGCGGACCGGCCTAATGGCGATAAGCGCCTGCCCACTCAGATTGTAGGCGCGTTGAAAGACGATCTGAATACACCCTTGGCAATTTCTCGAATGCACGAGATTGCCACAAACCTCAACAGCAACCTCGATGCCGGACGCCCCGCGTATATAGCGAGGTACCGGAATGAATTGTTGGGTGCAGGTACATTGCTGGGTTTGCTCGAACGAGACCCTGAGGATTGGTTCAAGGGCGGCGTGACGATAACCCCCGAACCAGCGGTCGCAAAGACGGGAACGACAGATCCGACGGTCGTAATTGGACTATCAAATGACCAGATCGACGCGATGATCGCCGCCCGCACGGCGGCGCGGCAGAGAAAGGACTTTGCCGAGGCCGATCGCATCCGCGACGAGCTGGCGGCCCAGGGCATCCTCCTGGAAGACGGTCCCCAGGGCACGACCTGGAAACGCGGCTGAGCACCTTCGAAAGAACTCACCACAGAGGCACAGAGACACAGAGAAAAAACCAAAAGGGCTTGTTCTCCAGGAAACCCAAAACCGGTTTTGGTTTATTGGAGAAAATGGAAGTTGGTCTTTGGTTCTCTGTGTCTCTGTGTCTCTGTGCCTCTGTGGTGAAACACCTCTTAGCTTAGGATCTGATAGTGCACTTCGGTCGGGGTCTGGTCCGGGCCGTTGACCGGGGTCATATCCTGGGGGCAGGTCGACATGGCGACGACACAGTCCATGACGGCGCGCAGCACCACGTAGTCACCCGGCTTCGAGAGGGGCGAGCCCCATTGGATCTTGCCGTCGGGGCCGACCGGGATGTTCATGAAGAGATTGAGCGGGCTCGGGCAGTCCGGCGGCGTCAGCTCGAGCGCGCCCATGGCCTCGAAGAGGTTGTCGGTGCAGTTGTCGTGATAGCCCTCGCAGCCGAGCCGCTCGTAGCGGTAGGTGTCGCAGGCCGCCATGA
>JANQEO010000393.1 GCA_028278325.1 Candidatus Binatia bacterium | reverse complement strand
GGCGCGTCGGCGGTCAATCTTGTCGCAGTACATCAGATTTGTCTCGTAACTCTTTGATCTGATTTCTCCGCGCCCGGTGGGGTGGGGCTAAACGGTTACGGAAGACGTGCTGGCGATCGGCGACAGAGAGCTTCCGTTCTTTGCTCAATGTAGCAACGCGTCGACCGAATCCGCATCGAAGATGCGTTTCGACCACTCCCTTAAGGTGTCTGGGTCCGCACTCATCACTTGCTCGCGCACGGCCTCGCCAGGCTGACCGAACTTGTGCTCGATCATGTCCAGCAACAGGGCCGCCGAGCCGAGCTGACGGCCTTGGTCGATGTAGCGGTCGATGAAGGTCTGCATGATCGGTTCTCCGGTGGAGGTCTGTTGCAGGAGTTGGCGGGCGGTTGGCTCGTCCACCCGCTCGGTACCTTGGACGTAGTAGCGCAGCAGGGATTCCAGCACCGCCACGGCGGTCTCCCGGTCCTCGATCTGTTCGATCAACGCGATCAGCTCGCGCAGGCGCTCTACCGGGGCGTCATTGAAGATCCAGCGCAGTGCGAGCTGCACCAGTCGAGTCAGCACGGCGCCCTTGATCTGGGCGTTGGTGCGCTCGGACAGGTCGACCAGATGGTAGCGGAAGCTCGGGACGAAGGCCTTCAGTGCGGTTGGCAGCGGCTCGATCAGGTCGTGGAAGTCGGTTGGAGCACGCCAGTTGCGTCTCCCGTGGTAGATCAGGATCGGGTAGACCGGCGGGAGCCTCCGGGCCTTCGGGTGCTGCTTGCGGTGCTGCTCCCCCTCGGCGGTGATGTAGCGCAGGAGCTGCAATGCCGCCCAGAGCTCCGGGCTGCTCTTGTGCTCAAACAGCAGGTATACACTGAGCTGCGCGTCGCCTGCGGCGACGCGGTAGACCAAGTCGGAGAAGGACGCGCGCAGGTCGCTGGCGACATAGCTGTCCTTCTCGATCTCCAGGCTGTTGAGGTCGATCTCGGCGATCAGCCAGGGCGGGAGCTGCACGCGCAGGAAGTCGAGCGCGACCTCGCGGCGACCGAAGCTCTCGCGAAAGAAGGTATCGTGGGGAGTCGGGATCGGGTCCATGGACGCGAGGATAGCGCGACTGTTGATAGCGTGCCATTTGTTGCTGAACGAGCTGCGCAACGAGATCACCGGCGCTGCAACGCCGGCATCCTTTGAGCCGACCATCGACTATGTGGTCACCAAGGTGCCGCGGTTCGCCTTTGAGAAGTTTCCCCAGGCCGATGCCCGGCTGACCACGCAGATGAAGTCCGTCGGCGAGGTCATGGCCATCGGGCGCTGCTTTCAGGAATCGCTGCAGAAGGCCCTGCGGGGGCTTGAGACCGACAAGGACGGGCTCACCGAATGC
>JANQEO010000370.1 GCA_028278325.1 Candidatus Binatia bacterium | reverse complement strand
CGGCTTCACCTCGGCGCATCCGGGCAGACTGACTACGAGGCAACACATGCTCAGCACGTACAAGCAAACAGTTGGGCTCGGCCGACGGCGCTCCATCACTGAAGGCCGCTTCACCCCGCCGTCAGAAGCGGATCTCCGAAGACTACGAACCCGAGCACGAACAAACCCGCCACCATCATCAGCACGACCACTGCGACGATGAGCGCGAGCACTACGCCAGCGATGCGCTCGCCTGGGTCTGAGGTGGTCTGAGGCCCCTCGCGGGGTCATGATTCGGGCTCCCGCCGCCGGCTCGTGACGGCAGGACCAGCCACGAGACATAAGCCCAAGACCAAGATCGTGACCTCTGGGGAGACGCCCATGAGAAGCAAGACGCCCACTACGGTGAGTGCAGCGCCTATAAGTCTGACAGTGCGGTCCGACTCCCTCACGCCCCTCGCCCTCCCTCGTTATCCCTTGCCCACGTATCCAGGTGCTGACAATACAGCTTGGCGCCGTTCACTGTGACAATCTCCGCAGCAACGATTGCTCGAGCCTCGCAGCATAGACCCCGAATGAGCCGCTGGCGATTAGCATTGAAGCACTTTCCTGACCCCGACCGGATTCGGCGGACTCGTGGTCAGCGCTCGAAGGTTCCCGCAATCGTAGCCGCAGCACCTGACTACCTCACTGGCGACATGACCCGGCCACGCAGTTCTATGATCGGGCGTACACCGGTTCGAGGCAGAGCGAAGTAGGGCACCGAGCCGTTCGGGTTGAAGGAGGCGCCCAGCGGAGTCACGGTCGCATCCGCCAAGTTTCCTTCCCGGCACCACTCGTAGATTCCGTTCCTATGACCGCGTGTCGTGTAGGGGAAGGGCGCTTTCGCGTGCGCGTGGCGGATCCAGTCAGCCAGCGTGCGGTCTCCACTCTTGGGCAGAGTCTCTTGGAGCCCTGCCATGCGCAGCCAATGGTTGACAGTCGGGAGGGCGAACCCGCGCCACTCACAGTAGCTCGCCGCCTCGTCGTAGGACACGAAGTCTGCTGGTGAATCGGGCTCACCGGGCTCGACACTCGCCCCGATGACGCGCCGGTACTGGTTCATCTCGTCTACCGAGACCTCCCGGTCAGCCACGAGGAAACCGTGGTCGCGCGGCCCCTCACCGGGGATATGCACGAACCTGAGCGTATCGCCGTTTCCATCGTGGGTGTTCGCGCAAGCGCCCAACACCCCTATGAATCCGAGCGCTACGACGCAGACGATGCGGCCAGGGCCGGGGTTCCTGGGGCGCTTGGTCATTCCTTCTGCTCCCGCCCGTCAAGAGGTGCCGCCTCCCACGTTTCGTGAGCACGGCGCAAGGCCAGCAGGGAGACCCAGAGTGCGAGCAGCGCGCC
>JANQEO010000343.1 GCA_028278325.1 Candidatus Binatia bacterium | reverse complement strand
ACTTCGGCCGCTGACCAAGGTGACCAACAAGCATCTGCTCCCGGTCGGGTGCAAACCCATGATCTACTATCCGATCGAGAAGCTCACCGGTGTCGGGATCGAAGAGATCCTGATCGTCACCGGGGTCGAGCATATGGGCGATGTCGTAGGGCTGCTTGGTTCGGGTCGCGAGTTTGGCTGCCGGTTCACCTACAAGGTCCAGGACGAGGCCGGCGGAATCGCCCAGGCCTTGGGTCTGGCTGAGAACTTCGCCAACGGTCAGCCGCTGGCGGTCATTCTGGGCGACAACATCTTCGAGGACAGCCTCTGCGAGCACGCCCGTCACTTCATGGACCAGGGCATGGGCTCGCGGCTGTTGCTCAAGGAAGTTTCCGACCCCGAGCGGTTCGGAGTGGCCGAGATCCAGGGCGACCGGGTCGTGGGTATTGAAGAGAAGCCCAAGGACCCCAAGTCCAACTTCGCCATCATCGGTGTCTATTTCTACGATGCGACCGTCTTCGACATCATTCGCCAACTCAGACCCTCGGGTCGCGGCGAATTGGAGATCACCGATGTGAACAACGCGTATGTCGAGCGCGGGCAGATGACGTCGGAAGTCTTGCAGGGCTGGTGGACGGACGCGGGAACGTTCGGGTCGCTGAGCAAAGCCAACGAACTGGTCCGGAAGGAGCCGCCGAAATGACCGCGTCGGTCGCGTACCGCGAACGCATCGGGATTCACATGGGCGGCGTTGCCATCGGGTTGGGCCGGGCGAGGAAATGTCCGACGTTCCGGCCGCTGCACGGCGCAGCCCTCTATGATAAGGCGGGTGGGGATGAGTAAAGACAGCGTTGCTATTTTCGGGGGCAGGGGTATGCTCGGCGTCGACGTCGCGACAGCATGTGCGGCGGCCGGGCATGTCGTGCAGGCATACGATCTGCCCGAGTTTGACATCACCGATCCCGACCAGGTCCGTGAAGCGGTGACCGCTTGCGATGTGATCGTCAATTGCGCGGCCTATACGGATGTGGACGGCGCTGAGAGCAATGTGTCCGAGGCCCACAGGGTCAACGCTACGGCGGTAGGGTGCCTGGGCGAGTTGGCCCGCGAGTATGGTAAGCGCGTTGTTCACATCAGCACGGATTTCGTGTTCGATGGGAAGCTCGACAGGCCGTACACCGAAGCGGACGAGCCGGCTCCGATCAATGAGTATGGCAAGAGCAAGCTGGCTGGTGAGCGGCTCCTGGCCGAGAGCGGCTGCGCCCATTGCGTTCTGCGTCTGGAGTGGACGTACGGTGTCCATGGCGCGAGTTTCGTGACCAAGCTCATCGAGCTGGCCCAAGTCGGCAATACGCTCCGGGTGGTGGACGACCAGATCGGATCGCCGACGGCGACCACCGTCGTGGCCGCAGCGATCTGCGAGTTGATCGAGCAAAAGACCGAAGGCGTTTACCATCTTGCCAATTCCGGCTACGTCAGTCGATTCGGCATCGCTGAATTCGTCGTCGATCGGCTCGGACTGGACGTGGACGTCGAGCCGTGCCCCAGTTCCAGCTACGAGACCCCGGCCCGCCGGCCTTTGAATAGCCGCCTCGATTGTGGTAAGATCCAGGCATTGTTGACTACTCCCCTGGAGCCCTGGCAGGGGCCCCTTGAACGTTTTCTGAGGCAGATCGATGAGAAACATTCTGGTTACAGGCGGTGCGGGATTCATCGGCAGCAACTTCGTTAGGATGGTCCTGGCCGAGCAGCCGGACTGTCTGGTCGTCAATCTCGACAAGCTGACCTACGCGGGCAACCTCGAAAACCTCGCCGAATACCTCGAGCACGAGCGTCACAAGTTCGTCCATGGTGACATCGGTGACGCGGCCCTCGTCGAGCGGCTGATTGACGAGTATGCGATCGACGCGATTGTCAACTTCGCGGCCGAGAGTCATGTGGACCGCTCGATCACGGGCCCGAAGATCTTTATCGACACCAACGTCAGCGGCACCCTGACCCTGCTCGAAGCGGCCCGCGACAAGAACATCAGCCGTTTCGTCCAGGTCTCGACCGACGAGGTCTACGGCTCGCTCGGTTCCGAGGGCATGTTCACCGAGCAGACGCCCTTGAGTCCGAACTCTCCCTATTCGGCCAGCAAAGCCTCGGCCGACCACCTGGTCTGCGCGTTCGGGCACACCTTCGGATTGCCCTACAACATCACGCGCTGCTCGAACAACTATGGTCAGTACCAGTTCCCCGAGAAGCTCATCCCGCTGATGATCAACAACGCCGTCAACGACAAGGACCTGCCCGTCTATGGCGACGGGATGTACGTCCGCGACTGGCTCTACGTCTACGACCATTGCACCGCCATCTGGCGCGTGCTGGAGAAGGCGCCCTCGGGCGAGATCTACAACGTGGGCGGCTGCAACGAGAAGCCTAACCTCGAAGTGATCCGGCTCATCCTGGACCACCTGGGCAAGCCCGACTCGCTGATCAAATACGTCAAGGACCGGCCGGGCCACGATCGACGCTACGCCATCGACGCCAGCAAGATGATCGACGAACTCGACTGGCGACCCTCCGTGACCTTTGAAGAGGGCATCGTCAAGACCATGGACTGGTACCTCAGCAACACCACCTGGCTCGCCAACGTCGTCTCCGGCGACTACCAGAAGT
>JANQEO010000397.1 GCA_028278325.1 Candidatus Binatia bacterium | reverse complement strand
GGGCCCGGCTTTCAATGTTCGCTTGCTCGGTCGACTACAACGGGCGGTACGGTGTGATCCAGTGGGCCGGCGCCGAGCTCAAGTCGGTAGCCTGCCATTTCGAAACGGAACTGGGGCGCGAGCACGTCCACGACGCCGATCAGAGCGGGAATAGCTGGCTCGACTGGGAGAGCAAGATCCACAAGATCGATCACAGCGAGGCGGCGTGATGACCGGGTGGTTGGTCGTGACCGTGGTTTTCGCGCTCTACTTGATCTGGATCGGGTTCTGGGTCTGGCTCATTGTCCATTTTGACGACCATCGGTCGTGGTCCCGGCGCGTCGCGGCCGGCGAAACGCGAGAGCAGATCCGGCAGAGCGTAACGCACGGGATGTGGCGGCCGGTTGTGTTGACCGCTGTTATCTTGGGGCCGATCTGCCTAGGCATTTGGTTGGGTCATGGCTAAGGCCAGGCCGAGCCCCGCCCTGTCCTACGAGCAGCGGTCGGATCCCGACGCCCTGACCCACCGCGAGCGGCAGTTCGTTGCGGCGTTCGCCGAGGAGTGCAACGCCACCGAGGCGGCGCGCCGGGCCGGCTACTCGGAGAAGAACGCCAAGCATCAGGGCGCAGCGCTGCTGCGTAGGCCCAGGGTCGTGGCGGCGGTCGACCGGGCGCTCGATCAGAAGGCCCGACGGCACCAGATCAACGCCGATCGGATTCTGTCCGAGGTCGTCGCCATGGCGCTGTTCGATCCACGGCGGCTCTACGGCCCCGATGGCAAGATCCTGCCGCCGCACGAATGGCCCGACGATGCCGCGGCCGGTGTCGCGGGCTTCAAGGTGACTCGCACGGCTGCGGGCGAGACGATCCAGGTCAAGCAGGACAAGCTCGCGGCTCTGGACAAGTTGATGCGCTATCTCGGGTTGCTGACGCCTGCCCTGCAGGTCAACCATCACCATGAAGGCCAGGTTGACCATCGACTTGTCATAGAGGACATGAGAGCCGAACTTCTCTATGAAATCGAAAAGCATGCCGCCTTGATCGAGGACAAGTCTGGTGCGAACGGCTCAACCGAGCCAGAGCCAACACGGGCCGATTGTTGACCTGCTTGCCGGGTATGACGACGAGTATCGTCGCCATTGGCTTGCTACACGCACGCCCGGTCAGCTTGAAGACCTCAAGTACGGGTGGCGCGATGTCCGGGCGCGACCCGAGCAGCTCGCACCTGGAGGCGACTGGTCGGTCTGGGTCTACATGGCAGGCCGTGGGGCCGGCAAGACGAGATCCGCGGCCGAATGGGTCCATGAGCGCGCCATATCAGGCAAGTTCGAGCTCGGGGCCCTGGTGGCGCCGACTCCCCATGATGCGAGGGTGTTCTGCGTCGAGGGGCCGTCCGGGCTCTTGAACGTCGGACGGCCAAGGGACCGACCGACCTACATCGCTGGTCGCAAGGAGATCGTCTGGCCGTCCGGCTTCAAGATGATGGTCTACAGCGCCGAGGATCCCGACCAGATCCGTGGCCCGAACGTCGATACCGCCTGGGCGACCGAGCTTGCAGCTTGGCCAGTGGCCAAGGGTAAACGCCTCGAAGAGATGGGATCGAAGGCCCAGCAGGCCTGGGACAACCTGATGTTCACCCTGCGGATCGGCGATGACCCGCGCTGCGTGGTCGATACGACGCCCAGACCGATGGAGCCGCTGAAGTCGATCCTCAAGGACCCGAACACGGTCCTGACCCGCGGGTCGACGTACGACAACCGGGCGAACCTGGCGACGAAGTTCTTCAACTCTTTGAGCAAGTACGAGGGCACCAGGATCGGGAGGCGGGAACTCTACGGCGAGTTGCTCGAGGATGTCGAGGGCGCGCTTTGGAATCTCCGCCTGATCGACGAGACCCGATGCGAAGGTCCACCGGCCCGACTTGATCGCGTTGTTGTAGGCGTCGATCCACCGGGAGAGACGGCCGAGTGCGGGATTGTCGTGATGGGTCACGTGGCGGCGAACAAGCGCAGCTACGTGCTGGACGACCGCTCGACGGCCGGGACACCCCGGGAATGGGCATCGGCGGTGATCCGGGCGTTTGATGACCACGAGGCAGATCTTGTCGTGGCGGAGACCAACTTCGGCGGCGCGATGGTGAAGGACAACCTGAGGCGGATCCGGTCGAACCTACCGGTCAAAGAAGTGCGGGCATCCCGAGGCAAGGCGATCCGCGCTGAACCGATCAGCACCCTCTACGAGACGGGCGAGATTAGGCATGCCGGCAAGTTTCCGCAGCTCGAGGATCAAATGACGCAGTGGGTGCCGGGAATGACCTCACCGGATCGGCTCGACGCAATGGTCTGGGCGGCAACCGAGATAGCCAAGCCCTTGTTTGATCTGATCGCGCCAGTTAGCATCTCGCGCGTTAGTCCAAATCGGATCCAGTGATGCCGAACGACCAAGGCGCTACTGTCGAGACTACGGACCTCGATAAGCTACAGCAGCAAATCCGCCCGAACGTTGCGATTGGCCGCCCTGGTCTCAAGCAGGCCGGTGGTCATCTCTACGAAGAGTACTTGCCGCAGCTGTCGGGCAAGCGCGGCATCAAGGTCTTCAAGGAGATGTCCGAGAACGATGCCATTGTTGGTGGCATCCTGTTCGCAATCAGCGCAGTGCTCTCGGCCGTCGACTGGCATGTCGAGCCTGATGACGAAGACCTCCCCGAAGACCGCGAGGCCGCGGATTTCGTCGAGACCTGCATGGCCGACATGTCGAACACGTGGTCAGAGACGGTCGTTGAAGCGTTGTCGATGCTGGTGTTCGGTTGGTCTTTCATGGAGGTCACGTGGAAGCGCCGCGACGGCCAGAAGCGCGATCGGCTGATGTCGAGCCGCCATGAAGATGGCCGCTGGGGCTGGGCTGGCTTCGACATCCGAGCCCAGGATAGCCTGCTGCGCTGGGAGTTCGACGGAGACGCACGGCTCACCGGGATGTGGCAGCTGCCTCCGCCGGACTTCCAATCGCGCTTCATCCCGCTCGAAAAGGCCGTGCTGTTTAGACTGAACCCCAAGAAGGGTTCGCCCGAGGGCGCAAGCCTTCTTCGAACGGCCTACCGCTCTTGGTACTTCAAGCGGCGGCTCCAAGAGCTGGAAGCGATCGGGATCGAGCGCGATCTTGCCGGGCTACCGGTGCTTTACGGTGACCCGTCCATGTTCATGTCCGGTAATGAGGAGAAGCTGGAGAGCTACAAGCGGCTAGTTCGTGACCTAAAGCGAGACGAGCAGGAAGGTGTGATCCTGCCCAGTCTCCGCGACGACCAGGGGCACCTCGTCTACGAGTTGACCCTGTTGTCGACCGGCTCGCGACGGCAGGCCGACACGACCGACATCATCAACCGCTACAACGCCGAGATCGCAATGTCGGCGATGAGCGACTTCATGCTGCTCGGGCACTCGCGGACCGGTACCTACGCGCTCGGAGTGACGAAGACGGACCTTTGGGCGACGGCATTCGGTTACGTCCTCGACACGATCCGGAACGAGGTCAACGAGCGGGAGCTGCCGAGGCTGCTCGCTCTGAACGGAATGACGGGCCGCTGCCGGCTCGAGCACGGTAAGCCCGGGAACGTTGACGTCGAGAAGTTCTCGAAGATGCTGGTGAACCTCGGGGCGGCGGGCATGCCGCTCGGGAGCCAGGACGGCGAGTTCGAACGGTTCGTGTTCGACCAGGTCGGGCTGCCGGCACCAGAGGGCTCGGCAGCGCCCCTGCGACCAGATCCCGACCCGCCGAGGGGCACGCCCGAGATGCTGGATGACGAAGACGCGCAATCCGCCGCCTGACGCCATGCTCGCCAGGATTGAGCTCCGCGAGCCATCCGCGCTCGGCAGCGCGCATGCGCTCATTGCCCGCTATGCGCCTTGGATCACCCGAGCCTTCACCACGCTGACGAGCGTCTGGCGGGGACGGGTTCCCGATCAGCCCCTAACCGATCGACTGGCGGCCGCGGACTTCGAGGCGGCGAATGACATCGCGACCCGTCCGATGGCAGAGACCGGCCCCCGGGCGCTGGCCGAACTCCAGCGCCAGCTGTTCGGTGGCGAGGCGCTCGAGCTCGTTCATGCCGGCGGCGCTGATCTGGCGAGCCGGGTGGTCCCGGCCGAGCTCCGTCGTCTGCTCGACCTCCAGCTGGTTCGCGAGCGCGCGGCCGACTACGTGCGACTCAACGAGCCGAGGTTGCTCCGCGAGGTCACGGCCACCACCCGGGGCGCGGTCCAGGGCATCATCCGGCGAGCGGTCGCGGACAGATTGGAGTCCGCCGAGGCTTCCCGACGGATCAAGCAGGTGATTGGGCTCACGGAGAGCCAGTCCAGGGCGGCGTACACCTTCGAGCAGCAGCTGCGCGAACGCTCGACGCTCGGTGGCATGAACCCGTCGGACCGCCGGTTAAGCCCCCTCGACCGGGCACTGGTTCGTCGTCAGATGGCAGATGGCCGTCTCACTGGCCACCAGATCGAGACGCTGGTCAGGCGCTATCGCGACAGCCTGATCGAGAAGCGCGCCAACGACATCGCGAGGACCGAGCTGTTCCGAGCGCTGAATGCGGGCCAACACCGCTTGGTCCTAGATGCGGCGAACCGAGGGCTTGTGTCTCGGGACGGCATCAAACGCGTCTGGACGGCAGTTCTGGACGGGCGGACCCGCGGCTCACATGCGGCGGCGCACCGGCGGTATCATGCGGAGCCCGTCGGCCTCGACGAGCCATTCGTGGTGGAAGGCGTTGCGCACATGACCCCACCAGCAGGGCCGAATTGCCGGTGCGTAGTGGAGTATCAGATCCTCAATCGCTTCTCTTGAGTGTCGTCCTCGGCAGACTCTCAAGCCATTCCTGCAGCTCGCTCTCCCGCCAGGCGACCCGACGCTCACCCACCTTCACGGGTTTCGGGAAGCCGCCAGCGCCGGTCTCGACGAGACGACGGATTTGCCGCTCGCTATACGGGACACGTTTTAGGACTTCCGGCCAAGTGACGAGGCGATCAAGCATTTCGAACCGGCATAAAGTGACATGACCTGACATTGACTATAGGAGTGTTGACGCCGTATTGCAACTTACTCCATTGACATCTGCATGGGTTTTTCAACCGCTTCAGAACTACCTTCAGCTGTGCGGGAAGCGCTTCCCGATCCGGCGCTGCACGTCTTCTGCAAGGCGGCGAATGACGCCCTCGCGGCTGGTGGGTCCGAGGAGCGATGCTTCGGCGCTGCGTGGAGCGCGGTCCGATCGGCCGGATGGCGGCCGCCCGAGTGTGGTGAGGGCCCGTGGGTGAAGCAACACCAGCCCTCTGGCGATGCGACCCACGTCGACACGCCGCTCGGTAGCGGCCGGAAGCGTCGCCGGAAGACGACGAATGGTAGCGAGGCGTCGGCTGTCGCGGCGAAGGCTGGCGGCGAGCCGGTAGAGCTGTTCATCGAAGTGGCGAAGGACGATGACGGCAACCCAGCCGTCCAAGAGGACGAACGCCTCGCGTTCGGCTGGCTCTCCGTCGTCGAGGAAGACGGTCAAGCGGTCGTCGACCTGCAGGACCACGTGATCGAGCCCGCAGAGCTCGAGAAGGCCGCCTACGGTTTCGTGCTCGACAGCCGGGTCGCGGGCGAGATGCACAAGACGATCGGCGTCGGCGCCCTGGTTGAGAGCATGGTGTTCACGAAGGAGAAGCAGGCCGCGCTCGGGATTGATCTCGGCAAGGTCGGCTGGTGGGTCGGGTTCAAACTTGATTCCGACACCTTCGCCAAGGTCAAGTCGGGCGATCTGCGAGCGTTCTCGATTGGCGGCCGCGGCGTCCTCGAAGATGTGCCGGAGGTCGCGTGATGCCGAAGAAGATCCGGCAGCTCAAGGTCCTCGAAGGCAGCCTGGTCGATAACCCGGCCAATCCGGGTGCCCGGGTGCTCCTCTAC
>JANQEO010000310.1 GCA_028278325.1 Candidatus Binatia bacterium | reverse complement strand
GTCTGGTCTCTGGGCGCCACGCTGTTCGAGTGTCTGACACTTCGGCGACCCTTCGAGCACCCGACTCGGGAAGGTCTTTACCAGGCGATCCTGCTCCGCGACCCGCCGCGCGCACGCCAGCTCAACCCCGCCATCCCTCGGGATCTCGAGATCGTCTTGGAGACGGCGCTCGAGAAGGACCGGGAGAAGAGATACCAATCCGCTGCCGCCTTTGCCGATGATCTCGCCGCGGTACGCGAGCTTCGCCCGATCGCCGCTCGAGCCGTCGGCCCCTTCGGCCGCATGACCCGCTGGGCCAAACGCCGTCCGGTGCTGGCCGCACTGACGGCCACATTGATCATCACCATTCCCGTCGTAGCCGGTTTGGCCGGCTACATATGGGCGAACCTCCCCAACATCGAAGCCCAGCGCGAAGCTAGAATCACGGATCGGGTGGAGACGGCGCTCGAGCGGGGTTGGTACGAGCTCCACCATGGTCGGGCCATCCGCGCGGTCTCCCACTTCGAGCACGCTCTCGAACAGAGGACGGTTCCTGAGGCGGTCGCTGGCCTTGCACTCGCGCAGCTCAAGCTCAAGCAACCGGAGTCCGCACTCGACTCGCTTGAACGTGGTGAGGGTCAGCTGCCCGACCCGAGGGTCCTCTTGAGCATAAAGGCTGACGTGTATCGGGCCCTCGGCCGAAGGAGCGATGCCGAGAAGGCCGCGGCCCAGGCCCCGCGCCCTGACAGCGCCTTGCTCTGGTTCGTCGAGGGTACTCGCTCTCTTCGAAGGGGCGAATCGGCGGGTGAAGGGACCGAGAAAGGGCGGGCAGCATTCGCACGCGCGGAGGCGTTGCTGCGTCGGGCCGTCGGAGCGAGCGAAAGGCCACGGCGTGCGTACCACTTCCAGCTCGCCCACGCCGTGGGGCACCGCGGAAGAGAAGCAACATCACACGCCGTTGCCGACACGTTAGGAGCTCTTTGGCCGAGGTCCTCGCGCGCCTGGTTCTGGATCGGCTTCGCGACGCGCAGAACGGATTCTGAGCACTCGATACACGCCTACCGCAGAGCCGTCACCGTCGACTCGACGTTCGCCGATGCGCACACCAACCTCGGCAATCTCCTCCGGAAACAGGACCGACTGGACGAGGCCATCGCCAGCCACCAAGCCGCCATCCAGGCGGATCCGGAGCTCGCCCTTGCTCACAGCAACCTCGGTGCCGCGTTTCACTTTCAGGGGAACTTCACCAAAGCCGTTGCTTCCTACCGTCGCGCCATCGACATCGACAAGGGTCTGGGGCTCGCACACTACGGTCTCGGCACGGCGTTCAAGAAGCTGAAGAAGTTCGACGAGTCCATTGCGGCTTACCGCGAGGCCATCCGAATCGATCGGAACTATGCCCCGGCCCACCACGGCCTCGCGGGATCACTATGGGAAAAGCGCCAGTTTGACGAAGCCATCGCTGCTTACCGCGAGGCCACCAACGTCAACCCGAAATACATCGACGCGTATCGAGCGCTCGGGGCCCTCCTCGAAGACCAGAATCAGCGCGATAAGGCGCTGGTCGAATACCGTAAGGCTCTCGACGTCGACCAGGACAACGCCGCGACGCGGCGCGACCTCGCTGTTGCACTTCACCGGATGGATCGCTTCGATGAGGCCATCACCGAGTACCGCAAGACCCTAAGGACCGATCCGGAGCACGCACCGACGCACTTCAATATCGGCCTCATTCTCGCCAAGCAGGGAAAACGGAAAGACGCCATCAGAGCTTTCGAAGACGCCATTCGAATTGACCGGAAATACGCCCGGGCGTACAACGAGCTTGGCAAGGCTCTGAAGCGCGGGTTCCAGGTGGACGGCGCCATCAACGCGTTTCGCGAGGCCATCAATTGCGACCAGGACTTCGCGAGGGCGCGTTTCAATCTGGCTGAGATTCTCTTCCTGACGGCAAAATGGGAAGCAGCAGCTATCGAAGCGCGCCAAGCGCATGAGCTTGTTTCAAAGCCCGGCGCCGCGGGGACGCTCCCTTCGGCGAAGTTGCTGCGGGACACCGTGTTGGCGTGGGCCCGACACCTCAAGCGACGGGACCAGGTCGACAGGGCCATCGAGGTCCTGGAGGACCACGCGCGGACCTTCCCTGAGGTTTCCGCTTTTGCCGACCTTCTCGAGAAATGGAAGCAAGTGCGCTGATCTCAGACCGCGTGCCGGCTCACGAGGATGAACGTTCTCCAGCGATCCGCAGGACCTCGAGTTGGTGGGCGCCTCTGGTTTCTCGGAGAAAGGACGACGCGGAAGCAGAGGGCCGGCCAATCACCTATGAGTGCATCCCCATCGGAGGAGCTGGAGCCGTCGCGCCGTGAGTCGCTCAGACGAAATCGATGAAGCGGTCATTCTGAGATTCCGGGCGGACTGGCTCGCGGATCGGGCCCGGGGTGAGACGCGATCCGTCGCCGAGTACCTCGAGCGGTTCCCCAAGGAACACTGGGCGGTCGTGGCTCGGGAGTTCTTCGAACTTACCGATGGAGGCGCTGCCGAGAGTTCCCGATCGGCGGCAGATACTGCGGACGAATCAGCCGGGCCCGACGGTCGGTTCGGGCCGTACCGACTCCTGCGAGAGCTCGGACGTGGTGGACAGGCGGTCGTGTACCTGGCGGAGGACACGCGACTGAATCGCGAGGTCGCGTTGAAGCTGCTGACGGATCGCCACGCGAGGTCGGCGCAGGCACTCCTTCGGTTCCACCGGGAGGCGGAGATCGCGTCGCGACTCAACCACCCCAACATCTGCACGGTCCACGAAGCCGGGAACGAAGGGAACGTCCCGTTCATCGCCATGCAGCTGATAGAGGGCGAGACGCTCGGACGGCGCATCGCAACCGCGAAGGAAACGGGTGCTGACCCGAACCCGACCCCGGTTTCTCCCACCGCGAACGAGGCTGGCGGCACCTCCGAACGAGACGACGCCGTGGCCCTGCTGCCCCCAGAGCTCCAGCAAAGAGAAACCCTCTTCGGGATTGTCGAAGCGATCGAGAAGGTGGCGCGTGCTCTCCATTCGGCCCACGAAGCCGGCGTCATTCACCGTGACATCAAGCCGGGCAACATCATGGTGACCACCGACAAGATGCCGGTGCTCATGGACTTCGGCCTCGCACGCGAGGAGGAGCCGGACCAACCCACCCTCACGGGAACGGGAGAGCTGTTCGGAACGCCGGCCTACATGTCACCGGAGCAGCTGACCCGGCACACCATCCCTCTGGACGGACGCACCGACGTCTGGTCTCTGGGCGCCACGCTGTTCGAGTGTCTGACACTTCGGCGACCCTTCGAGCACCCGACTCGGGAAGGTCTTTACCAGGCGATCCTGCTCCGC
>JANQEO010000306.1 GCA_028278325.1 Candidatus Binatia bacterium | reverse complement strand
CTCTCGAAGACAGGGAGCCGGAGTCGGTGGCTGAGGCTGCCGCCAGCATGGGGCTGCGCTACGTGGTCGTCACATCCGTGGCTCGTGACGACCTGGCCGACGAGGGTGCGTCGGTGTTTGCGAGAACGGTCGAAGCGCTCCGCGAACGGATCGAGGGCGTTTCGGTAGAGGTGCTGACACCGGATTTCAACGGGCGAGTCGAGTTGATCGACATGGTCTTGGCGAGCCGTCCCGATGTCTTCGGCCACAACCTGGAAACCGTAGCGCGGTTGACGCCGGAGGTGAGGGGACGCGCCCGCTACGGGCGATCGCTGGAAGTGCTTGCCAAGGCAAAATCCCGGCTGGCCGGCGAAGCCGGAAAGCCCTGGTTGGTGAAAACAGGCCTGATGGTCGGCATGGGCGAGACGCGAGCGGAGATTAGCGACACGATGGCCGATATTAGCGCGACAGGGTGTGATCTGCTCACAGTAGGGCAGTATCTTCGTCCCACCCGCCGCCACCGTCCGGTGGATCGCTATCTCGATCCTACCGAGTTCGAAGAGATAGCTTCGGAAGCGCGCGCACTCGGCTTCAAAGAAGTATCGTCGGGACCGCTGGTCAGGTCGTCCTATAGGGCCGACGGCATGTTCGCCAAGGGAAATCCGCAGCCGTGAGCTCAGAGTTCAAACGAATCGACCGGCTGCCACCTTACGTGCTCAACGCGGTGGTCGAGCTCAAGCAGGCTGCACGCCAGCGCGGCGAAGACATAATCGACTTCGGCATGGGCAACCCTGACGGGGCCACGCCCAGTCACATAGTCGAAAAGGCGGTGGAGGCCTTGTCGAAGCCGCGCAACCATCGCTACTCCGTCTCACGCGGGCTCTACAAGCTGCGCCTCGCTGCTACGGCTTGGTACAAGCGGAAGTGGGACGTAGAGCTGGACGCCGACACCGAGATGATCGTCACCATGGGCGCCAAGGAGGGGCTGGGCCATCTGGTTTTGTCGAGCATCAGCTCCGGTGATTTGGTGCTTTGTCCCTCTCCGAGCTATCCGATCCATCAGTACTCGGTGATCATCGCCGGCGGGGATCTCAGGCATGTGCCTTTGATCCCGGGTCAAGACTTCTTCGAGAACCTCGTCGAAGCGATGGAGGATCTGTGGCCGAAACCGAAGCTCTTGATCATCAGCTTCCCGGCCAACCCGACAACCGAGGTGGTCGACCTCGGGTTCTTCGAGAAGATCGTCGACTTCGCGCGCGACAACGACCTGATGGTCATCCACGACAACGCATACGCGGAGCTCACCTTCGACGGTTACGAAGCTCCGAGCTTCCTTCAGGTCCCCGGGGCCAAAGACGTGGGCGTAGAGTGCTACACGCTGTCCAAGACCTACAACATGCCCGGATGGCGGGTGGGGTTCGTGGCCGGGAACCCGGATATGATCGCAGCGCTGTCGAGGCTCAAGTCCTACTACGACTACGGCATGTTTGCTCCCATACAGATCGCGTCGATACAGGCCCTCAACGGACCCCAGGACTGCGTGCAAGACATATGTGAGACTTACCGTAAGCGCCGGGATGCCCTTTGCCGGGGGCTGACCAGGATCGGCTGGGAGGTGCCGCCTCCCAAGGCCACCATGTTCGTTTGGGCACAGATCCCCGAGCAGTTCCGTGAAATGGGTTCGCTGGAGTTTTCGAAATTGATGCTTACCGAAGCCCAGGTCGCGGTGTCACCGGGTGCGGGTTTCGGGCCACATGGTGACGACTACGTCCGCTTCGCTTTGATCGAGAACGAACATCGCACAAGACAGGCCGTGCGCGGCATCAAGCAAATGCTGGGTGGCTGAGAGAAGTCGGGATGGCCAAGCAAAAGAACATCGGCGTGGGCGTGATCGGCTTCGGGACGATCGGTACCGGAGTCGTGCGCGTGTTGCGCGACCACGCTGCCGACATCGAGGCGAGGATCGGTGCCCGCCTCAAGCTTCGTCGAGTCGCGGATCTCGACACCAAGACCGACCGCGGAGTACGCCTGCCTGCCGGCACGCTGATCGATGATGCGGCCGCGTTGATCGACGACCCGTCGGTCGATGTCGTGGTCGAGTTGATCGGAGGGATAGAGCCGGCCAGACGTTTCATGCAGACGGCCATACGAGCCGGCAAGAGCGTGGTGACCGCCAACAAGGCGCTGCTGTCGCGACACGGCTTGGAACTCGCGGCTATGGCAGAAAAAGAGGGCGTGACGCTTGGCTTTGAAGCCAGCGTCGGCGGCGGGATACCGATCCTTCGTGTGATCCGTGAAGCGCTCGTCGGTGACCGTCATCTCGACGTGTATGGAATCGTCAACGGCACCGCCAACTACATCCTCTCTCAGATGGCCGAAGGCGCCGGGGAGTTTTCCGAAGTTCTCGCCAAGGCTCAGGCCATGGGCCTGGCGGAGGCCGACCCGACCTTCGACATCGACGGCACGGATTCCTTGCACAAGCTCGTAGTGTTGGTGGCGATGGCGTTCGGCAAGAAGATCGATCCGGCTCGTGTTCACATGGAAGGGATCAGCAACATATCCGGGGCCGACATCGAGTACGCTCACGAGTTCGGGTACACGATCAAGTTGCTTGCAAGCGCGCGCATCACCGACGCCGGTGTGGAGGCGCGGGTTCACCCCTCAATGGTTCCGGACACTCACTTGCTGTCGAAGGTTTCCGGTCCGTTCAACGCGATATGCCTGCGAAGCCGGGCCTTGGGCACCTCGATATACTATGGCCAGGGAGCGGGCATGATGCCGACGGCCACCGCGGTCGTCGCCGACATAGCGGATGCCGCACGCGCAATGTTGTCCGGATCTGCGGCGCAGCCGGCCTACGGGCGTCCGGCCACCTCCATCAAGTCGGCTCGCGTTTTGCCGATGAAGGAGCTTTCCCACGAACACTACGTCAGGCTCAGTGTGGCGGACAAGCCGGGCGTTCTGGCCAAGATAGCCGAGATCCTCGGCCGCCAGGGCATCGGGATTGCCACGGTTGCTCAACACGAGCGCGCCAAGCGTGGAGCCGTTCCTGTGGTGATAAGAACCCACAAGGCCAAGGAAGGGGGCCTGGAGAAAGCCCTGGCTCGGATACGAAAGCTCGACAGCTGCCGGGCTGCTCCGAATGTGATCCGGGTCGAGGAAGCACTAGGGGAGGCCGACTGAATGGCTTGGCGGGGCGTGATAGAGGAGTACCGCGAGCGCATCGAGCTGGACGCCGGTGTGGAAGCGATAACCCTGCTCGAGGGAAACACTCCCTTGATCGAAGCGCCGCGCCTGGCCGCTACGATCGGTTTCGACGGTCGCATCTTTCTCAAGTATGAGGGGCTCAACCCGACCTGCTCCTTCAAGGACCGCGGCATGACCGTTGCGTTGTCGGCGGCCGTCGCCCGCGGCGCAAAGGCCGTCATCTGCGCCTCGACCGGTAACACCTCGGCGGCGGCCGCGGCTTACGCCGCACGCGCGGGAATAAGAGCGTTCGTCATCGTTCCGGAGGGCAACATCGCGCTTGGCAAGCTCAGCCAGGCTGTCATGCACGGCGCCCGGGTGCTGGCCGTTCGTGGCAACTTCGACGACGCCTTCAGGGTGGTTACCGGCGTCGCGGAGCAAGCGCAGGTAACGGTCGTCAATTCGATCAACCCGCTACGTATACAAGGTCAGAAGACGGCGGCATTCGAGGTCTGTGATGTCTTGGGGCGTGCTCCCGACTATCACTTCCTGCCCGTCGGCAATGCCGGCAACATCACCGCCTACTGGCTCGGTTACAAAGAGTACGAG
Source organism: Candidatus Binatia bacterium (assembly GCA_028278325.1). Classification (GTDB taxonomy): domain Bacteria; phylum Desulfobacterota; class Binatia; order UBA1149; family JAJCZL01; genus JANQEO01. The sequence goes on along the minus strand of JANQEO010000306.1, from coordinate 44,409 downwards.
GCCGACGGCGTCAGCGACCGGCTGCCCAAGATGATGGGATTCCAGGCGGCGGGGGCGGCGCCCATCGTCATCGGCCAGCAGGTCGATGATCCTCAGACCATCGCCTCGGCGATACGGATCGGAAACCCCGTGAGTTGGAAGGGGGCCGCGGCGGCCCGGGATGAGTCGGGCGGCATCATCGACTCCGTCACCGACCGACAGATCATCGAAGCGTACCAGCAGTTGGCGGCCTGCGAGGGCGTGTTCGCAGAGCCGGCCTCGGCCGCGTCGATCGCCGGCATCAAGAAGGCCGTGAGCGAATCGCGGGTCGAACCGGGCAGCACGGCCGTCTGCACTCTTACCGGTCATGGATTGAAGGACCCCACCAATGCTATAGAGGTCTGCCCCGAGCCGACCAAGATCGGGCCGAGCGTGGAAGAGGCCTTGCAGGCCATGGGGCTGGACTGAAGCATGAAGTACGTACTCATCCAGGGAGACGGAATGTCGGACTACCCCGTGGAGTCTTTGGGAGGCAAGACCCCGCTGGAAGCCGCCGACACCCCGAACATGGACAGGATCGCGGCTCAGGGGACCTTGGGCCTGACGGTGACGATTCCCGAGGGCATGCCTCCGGGGACCGACGTCGGCACCATGAGCATCCTCGGTTACGACCCGACCCGCTATCACACCGGCCGCTCGCCCATCGAAGCCGCCAGCATGGGCATCGACCTGGCCCCCGAAGACGTGGCCTTCCGATGCAATCTGGTGACTCTGGACTCTACGCATCAGGGCGACGTGATGAACGATTTCACGGCTGGCCACATCTCATCGGAAGACGCAGCGGAGATAATCAACTCGCTGCAGGCCGAGTTGGGTGACGGCACGGTCTCGTTCCACCCCGGCGTGAGCTATCGCCACCTGATGGTTTGGCACGGGGGCACCGAAGCGATGGAGACGACTCCTCCGCACGACATAACGGACCGCGGTGTCGCCGACTTCCTTCCCAAAGGCGAGGGCAGCGCCAAGCTGCTCGAACTGACGGCGGCGGCCAACCGAATCATCGCCGGCAGTGAGGCCAACAAGCGCCGCCGCGAGAGGGGCGAGAAGATGGCCACGGACATATGGCTCTGGGGGCAGGGCCGCAAGCCGAGCGTTCCCACCCTCACCGAGCGTCATGGTCTGAAAGGCGGTGTGATCACCGCCGTCGATGTCGTAGGCGGCCTCGGGCGTCTCGCCGGCCTCGAGCGCATCGACGTCCCCGGAATCACGGGCTTCATCGACACGAATTTCGTTGGCAAGGGGCAGTACGCCCTGGACGCGCTCGCGGACCTCGACCTGGTGTTCGTGCACGTGGAGGCTCCCGACGAATCCGGTCACATGGGAGATGCGGCGCTCAAGGTGCAGTCTATCGAGGCCCTCGACAGGGACGTGATCGGCACCATCCTGAACGGGATCGATCGTTACGGGGATTGGCGGATCATGGTGCTGCCGGATCACGCTACGCCGGTTTCTACCAAGACCCATTCGGCCGACCCCGTGCCGTTCGCTATAATGGACAATTCTTCCCACCGTGGTGGGAGCGAGCGCTACAGTGAGGCGGAGGCGCAAGCCACCGGCATTATGATCGACGAGGCTCACGGGCTGCTCGACCGCTTCGTGCGGGGCGAGGCGTGACGAAGAAATAATGCCACCCCTGGTTGACGGCCGGAGGAAACACGCAGAGATGCTCGATAGGACGCCTGAGCGGTGGAACGTAACCTAGCGCTAGAACTGGTCAGGGTTACGGAGGCGGCAGCCCTCGCAGCCGCTCGCGAGAACGGACGCGGCGACGAGATGGCGCCCGAACGGTCGGCCATCGACGCGATGGTCACGGCCTTCCAGGATCTCGAGATCGAAGGCGAGTTGGTAGTCGGACGCGGTTACGCGGCCAAGCTCACCTCCGATCGTCTCGGCAACAAGGGCACGGCGGTCGACGTCGCGATCAACGCCTTGGAAGGCGGGATCAGCTGCGCACTGGGCGGGCCCAACGCGATGTCGGTCGTGGCTCTGACCAGCAGCGGCGGCATGCTGCGGTGTCCGGCCAACACCTACATGGAGAAGATCGCGACGACGGCGGACGGGATAGGAGTCCTCGACCTCGACAAGAGTCCGACCGACAACCTAAAAGCGTTGGCCGAACTTAGATCGGTCTACGTCGAGGACTTGACGGTGATCATCCTCGACAGGCCGCGCCACGACAGCCTCGTTGACGAAGTCAGGGCTGCCGGTGCTCGTGTGAAACTGATTCCCCACGGTGACGTCTCCGCGGCGATGGCCGCGGCACGTGAAGGCTCCGGAGTTGACCTGCTGCTCGGCACGGGCGGCGGCGAGCAGGGCATCCTGTCGGCCGCAGCCAACAAGTGCATGGGCGGCTTCATGCAGTGCCGTTTCCATCCCCGTTCCCAGGCCGACGCCGACGCTCTGTACGCGGCCGGGGTCTCCGATCCGCGCAAGAAGCTCGAACTCGGAGACATGGCGTCGGGCGACGTGCTCTTTGCGGCCACGGGCGTCACTGACGGCGAATACCTGAGAGGCGTGCGTTTCTCGAAAGGGGGTGCCGTCAGCCATTCCGTCGTCATGCGCTCCGCCAGCGGCACGGTGCGGCTTCTGGAGACCCGCCACCGCTTCGACTACAAGCCCGACTATCACTAGATAGCCGCCCTGGTTTCGGGCAGGGGATTTGGCTATACTCCGCCGTTCGTTGAAGTGCGCCCATGGCGTCCGATCCAGCACGCAAACAACCCCAACAGCCCGCCAGACCTGAACATTCCACGCTCTCGGGTCTGGAGCTGAAGGAAGTCTACGGACCCGCCGACGTCGGTGAAGACGGTGGCAGCCCGGGCGAGTATCCTTTCACCCGCGGCGTATATCCGAACATGTACCGAGGACGGCGCTGGACCATGCGCCAGTTCGCCGGGTTCGGCAACGCCGGCGATACCAACGAGCGTTTCAAGTATCTTCTGGCCGAGGGCACCAGCGGCCTGTCGACGGCCTTCGATATGCCCACGTTGATGGGCTACGACGCCGACTCCCCCCGAGCTCTCGGTGAAGTGGGGCGTGAGGGCGTAGCCGTTTCCACCGTCGAAGACATGGAGGTGCTGTTCGACGGCATCCCCTTGGAAGAGGTCACGACGTCGATGACCGTCAACTGCACGGCGTCGATCCTGCTGGCCATGTACTTGGTGGTGGCAGAAAGGCGAGGGTGCGACTGGCGCAAGATCAGCGGCACCATCCAGAACGACATGTTCAAGGAGTTCATCGCCCAGAAGGAGTGGATCTGTCCCCCCGAGCCTTCGCTCAGAGTCGTTACCGACATGGTCGAGTTCTGCACCAAGGAAGTGCCCCGATGGCACCCGGTGTCGATCTCCGGCTACCATATTCGTGAGGCCGGCTCGACGGCGGTTCAGGAGCTGGCGTTCACGTTGGCTGACGGTATCGGCTACGTGCAGGCGGCCGTGGAACGCGGGTTGGATGCAGACGAGTTCGGGCCGCGCCTGTCGTTCTTCTTCAACGTCCACAACGATTTTCTCGAGGAGATTGCGAAGATCCGTGCCGCGCGCCGCATGTGGGCCAAGATCATGCGCGAACGCTTCGGCGCCAAGACGGACCGCGCCTGTCTGCTGAGGACACACGCACAGACCTCCGGAGTGTCTCTGACGGCGCAGCAACCGGTCAACAACGTGGTCAGGGTTACGGTGCAGGCTCTGGCGGCGGTACTGGCCGGGGTTCAGTCTCTTCACACCAACTCTCTCGACGAGACTCATTCGCTTCCCACCGAGGAGGCGGTAACCGTCGCCCTTAGAACGCAGCAGATCCTCGCAGAGGAGACAGGCGTTACCGGGACCGTGGATCCGCTCGGCGGCAGCTACGCCCTCGAGGCCCTCACCGACCGCATGGAGGCGGAAGCCTGGGAGTACATCGAGAAGATCGACGAGATGGGGGGCATCCTTCGAGCCATCGAGCTCGGCTACCCCCAGCAAGAGATCGCGGATGCGGCCTACGCGTTTCAGCAGGCCAGCGACGCCGGTGAATACGTTACCGTCGGCGTCAACGGATACCGTTCCGGTGAGGAAGGTACCAGCATCGACACGCTCAAGATCGATACGATGATCGAGGAGCGGCAGTCGAAGGCTCTGGTGACACTGAAAGCCGGGAGGGATGCAGAGAGCGTGGTTGAAGGGCTGGACGGCATTCGCCGCGCGGCTCGAAGCGGAGAAAACCTGATGCCGCCGATAATCGAGGCGGTGAGAAGGTCGTGCAGTGTCGGGGAGATCTCCGACGTGTTCAGGGAAGTTTTCGGAGTTTACGGCGACCCCGCGTGGGTCTGAAGGAGATTGGGGGTACAGAGTGCCAGATAAGGTTCTTAGGATCTTGGTTGCCAAGCCCGGCTTGGATGGTCATGACCGTGGGGCGAAGATCATCGCCAGAGCGTTGCGCGATGCCGGTTTCGAAGTGATCTACACGGGTTTGCATCAGACGCCCGAGATGATCGCCGAGGCCGCCGTACAAGAAGACGTGGACGCAGTGGGGTTGTCGATACTCTCGGGAGCGCACATGACGCTGTTTCCGAAGATCATCGAGCTGCTCGAAGAAAAGGGAGTCGAAGACCTTCCCATCTTCGGAGGTGGCATAATCCCCGACGAAGACATCGAAGCGTTGCACAAGATCGGGGTGAAGGCCGTGTTTACCCCCGGCGCGAGCACCAACGACATCGTCGAGTGGGTCAAGGGCAACGTTACACCAAGGACGTGAGCGGCCGCCTGCTCGGGTCACGGACTGGAGGAAACCCAAGTGTCTAAAGCAGTTATCGTAAGCGCCGCCCGTACCGCGGTCGGAACCTTCGGCGGCGCCTTCGCGTCGACGCCGGCCACGGACCTAGGAGCATTGGCGGTCAAGGAAGCCATGTCGCGAGCCGGTGTGGAAGCCTCGTCCGTGGACGAGGTGATATTAGGCAACGTCCTGGCAGCCAACCTCGGGCTCAACCCTGCGAGGAAGGCCTCAATCGACGCGGGGGTTCCCAAAGAGGTTCCCAGCTTCGGCGTCAACAAGGCCTGCGGCTCCGGCCTGAAGGCGGTGGCTTTGGCCGCCCAGTCCATCGCTTGCGGGGATGCCGAGACAGTCGTGGCCGGCGGCATGGAAAACATGTCGATGGCGCCTTACCTTCTGACCAAGGCGCGCTTCGGCTATCGCATGGGACCGAGCGACATCGTCGACTCGATGATCCGCGACGGTCTGACCTGTCCGATGAACGACTACCACATGGGCATCACGGCCGAGAACATCGCCGAGAAGTACGGAATCTCCCGTGAAGCTCAGGACGAGTTCGCGGCGTCGAGCCAGAACAAAACGGGTGCGGCGCAAGGCTCGGACGCCTTCGCCGAGGAGATCTTCGCCGTGGAGCTCAAGCAGAAGCGCGGCGAGCCTATTCTTTTCGACAAAGACGAGCATCCCCGTCCCGAGACCTCCGCGGATGGTCTCGCCAAGCTGAGGCCGGCCTTCAAGAAGGACGGCACCGTGACGGCGGGTAACGCCTCGGGGATCAATGACGGTGCCGCGGCCTTCGTCGTGATGTCGGAGGACAAGGCCCGCGCCGAGGGGCGAGAGCCTTTGGCTCTCATCCGTGGCGCGGCCAGTGCAGGCGTGGATCCCCAGATCATGGGGATGGGCCCCTGGCCGGCCTGCGAGAAGGCGCTCGAACGGACCGGCCTGAGCAAGTCCGACATCGGCCTCTGGGAGCTCAACGAGGCTTTCGCGGCTCAATCGCTGGGAGTGCTGGCCGAGTTGAAGGTCGATCTGGACAGAGTGAACGTCAACGGCGGCGCGATCGCCATCGGCCATCCCATAGGCGCCAGCGGCGCGCGTATCCTGACTACGCTGCTCTACGCGATGAAGAGACGTGGCGAGAGTCTGGGTGTGGCCTCGCTGTGCATCGGCGGCGGCCAGGGCATCGCGATGGTCGTGGAGCGGGTCTGAACGGAGCGGGTCCGCTTGGGCCGATCCAAGGGAGTCGCTTTCTTCGACGTCGACGGGACCCTTCTGAGGATCCAGTCGGGACTCTCCTACGTAAGCTACCTGCGCAGGCGGGGGTTGATGTCGCGCGCCGACCAACTCCGGCTGATGTGGGGCTTCGTCACCTACAGGCTCGGCATCGTCAACCTCGAGCGTATGGCCGAGGTCACCTCGCGCTGGCTCGACGGACGCCTCGAAAGCGAAATCCTCGAACACTGCCGGGACTGGTACCACAGCGACGTACGTCAGGAGATTCGCCCCGAGTTGGTAAACGAGATCGACCGCCACAAGCGGGAGGGTAGGCTGGTCGCCCTGCTCACGGGCGGAACGCGCTATCTCAACGACGTTCTAGCGGGCGACATCGGCGTTGAGCACGTGATAGGCACCGAGCTCGAGGTTATCGAAGGGCGCTTTACGGGTCGTGCTGTGCCGCCGTTCTGCTATGGCCGCGGCAAGGTGAAAAAAGCCAGGGCTTTCGTCGAGGAGCAGGGCGTGGACTTGAGCGACAGCTATTTCTACACGGACTCCATCAGCGATCTGCCCATGCTCGAGTGCGTGAGCCGCCCCGTGGTGGTCAAACCGGATCCCCGTCTGCGCGTCGAAGCCAAGCGCAGGGGCTGGCCGGTCTTCGACACGGCCGGCGACTCGCGTCCCGGTCCGACATCCCCGGGAAGGCGCGCCGGGCGCACGAGGTCGGATTGAGAATCGTAAGCCTGGTTCCGAGCCTGACCGAGACCATAGTCGCCTTCGGGAAGCTCGAGGATTTGGTCGGCCGCACGCGCTATTGCAGCGAGCCCGCCGGCACCATCGAAGCCGTAGAGGCGGTAGGCGGCACCAAGAACCCGGATGTCGCCCGTATCGTCGACATCCACCCCGACCTGGTGATCGTGAACAAGGAAGAAAACCGTCTCGAAGACGTCGAAGAGTTGCGCGCGGCAGGGCTATCCATTCACGTCACCCATCCCCGCAGCGTGCGTGAGGCGGTAGAGATGCTCGAGACCTTGGGGGAGGCCGTAGGCGCCGCCGACCAGGGCGCCGGCCTTGCCCGGGCCTGCCGGGAGGCGCTCGAGGACTGCGCCGGGCTTTCGGACGGCAGGCGGCCTCCGCGCACCTTCTGTCCGATTTGGCGCCGTCCCTGGATGACCTTCCACTCGCGCACCTACATCGGTGATGTTCTGAGAGAAACGGGGTTCGCCAACGTGTTCGGCGATCATGAGGGAGACGATTTCTTCGAGGTCGGCCTCGAGGAGGTGGCCGCCGAGGAGCCCGAGCTGTTACTGTTGCCCGACGAGCCCTACGTTTTTTCCGAAGAGCACGGCCGTGAGCTCAACGCGGCCGGAGTGAGCGGTGCAGTTGTCTGCGTAGACGGCAAGTTGTTGGCCTGGTACGGGCCGAGGCTGCCCTCGGCCATCCGGGAGCTGGCCGCGATTTCCAACCGCGGCGTTTCTCTTGCACACTAACGATTGAACACCCGCGCGTGCCAGGTTATGCGGTCGGGTCGGCGGAGAAGGCTGAGCATTGTCGGGTCCATCATCGAGAGTCCCTCCTCATAACACCGAGGCCGAAGAGTCGGTCATCGGTGGAGTTCTGATCGAAAACGAAGCCTTCGACCGCGTGGCCGACGTCATCACCAGCGACGACTTCTACGTGGAGCGCTTGGCCCGGATCTTCGCGGCCATGCAATCGTTGAGCGAGCAGGCCCTGCCGATGGACGTGGTCACGGTATCGGAGCGGCTCAAGCAGCGCGGAGAGTTGCAGGTCGTCGGAGGCGTGGCCTATCTGGCCGAGCTGACCGAGCGTGTGCCCACGGCGGCCAACATCAGCCACTACGCCAAGATCGTCCGCGAGAAGTCCCTGCTTCGGACTCTGATCCGCGTCTGCACTAACGCCGTGGAGAAGGCCTTCAGTACCGACGTCGAGCCTACCGAGTACGTGGATCAGACAGAGCAGTCGATATTCGAGATCTCGGACCACTCCCGCCACGGACATCCTCACAGGATAGACGCCCTCATCGTCGACTCCGTGCAGAGGGTGGAAAAGCTCTACGACCGAAAGGAAGAGGTCACAGGGGTGCCCACCGGATTCCAGGAGCTCGACAAGCTCACGGCCGGTCTGCAGCCTTCCGACCTCATCATCGTCGCCGGTCGCCCGAGCATGGGTAAGACCGCCTTCTGTCTCAACGTTGCGGAATACGCGTCCTTGGATGCCGAGACCGGCGTGGCCGTCTTTTCTCTCGAGATGTCCAAGGAGCAGTTAGTCATGCGAATGCTCTGCTCCCAGGCCGAGCTCGACAACTCCAGAGTTCGGACCGGCATGCTGCGCGACCGGGATTTCAAGAAGTTGGCTTTGACGGCCGGACGGCTGGGGCGTGCGAAGATCTACATCGACGACTCTCCGGCCCTCACCGTAATGGAGTTGAGAGCCAAGGCGCGGCGTCTCAAGCGTGACCCTGACGCCAACCTCGGGCTCATCATAGTCGACTACCTTCAGTTGATGCGCGGCACAGGGCAGGAAAGCCGAGAGCAGGAGATTTCGGCGATATCGCGGTCTCTGAAAGCATTGGCGAAGGAGCTCGACATCCCCGTCATCGCCCTGTCTCAGTTGAACCGCCAAGTCGAGATGCGCCAGGATCGGCGTCCGGTGATGGCCGACCTCCGTGAGTCCGGCGCCATCGAGCAGGATGCCGACGTCATCGCCTTCCTGTTCAGGGATGACCAGTACCACGAGGATTCCCCCGACGCCGGCACCGCCGAGGTGATCATCGCCAAGCAGAGGAACGGGCCTACCGGAACCGCCAGGTTGGCCTTCGAGAAGCGCTTCGCGCGCTTTTCGAACCTCTCCTACAGAGAAGAGTCGGCGGCGTTTGCCGGCGACGAGATCGGCTACGACGACCGCGGATAAGACCGCGCGCTTTCCAGGTAGCGTCTCACCAACGCGGCCACGTCCTCGGCCCTTTCCAGCTCACTGATCACAGCCACCGACGCAGCGCCGGCCTCCCAGGCTAGAGGCGCCCGCTCCAGAGTCAGGCCGCCGATGGCGACGACGGGCAGAGGACTCTCGCGGCACACGGTTGCCAGAGCATCGATGCCGCGGGCGCGGCGCACTCCGGCTTTCGTGGGGCTGTCGAACACCGGACCGAAGGCGAGGTAGCTCGCAGCGTCGGTATCCGCGCAGCGCGCCTCATCCGGGCTGTGGGTCGACACCCCGATGACGGTATCGGCGCCGCATATGGCCCGTGCGGCCGCGGGCGGTAGGTCGTCTTGGCCCAGGTGCACGCCCAGGGCCCGGCTCGAAAGCGCGACGTCGGCACGGTCGTTGACGATCAGTCCGCAGCCGAGGGGATCCAGGGCTTTGCGCATGCGGGTGGCGAGCAGCTCGAGAGGCCCCGAGGTCAGGGGTTTGGCACGCAGCTGCACGACGGTTGCTCCCGCTTCGGCCAGGATCGCGGCGAACTCCAGCGCTTTGGGGCTCTCTTCCTCCGCGCGCACGTCAACGATCGGATACAAAGCCGGCGGATCGAAGATGTGTTTCACGAACGGGCTTTGGGAAGGGCTATAGACAGGTCGGTGATCTTCTTACGAAGCGTGTTGCGGTTTATGCCCAGTATCTCGGCGGCTTTGACTTGATTGCCTTCGGTGCGCTCGAGAACCGCCTCGAGCAAGGGGCGTTCGATGAGCGAGAGCACCCGTGGATGAAGATCGCGGGGATCGACATCACCCGAGTCTGCGAGGTACTCGCGGACCTTGACCGAGATCACATCGTCGAGGGACATGGAGTCACTGATGGCCTCGTCGGTGGGCCGCCGGCCCAGAGGTATGTCCTCGGCTGTCAGCAGGCGGTTGGGCGCCAGCGCCGCCGCCCGGATCAGGACGTTTTCGAGCTCTCTGACATTGCCCGGCCATGAATGGGAGACCAGGAGCGACAGCGCGTCGTCGCTTACCCCCTTGATTTTGAAGTTGTGGGTCGAGTTCATGCGCTCGATGAAGAAGTCCACGAGCAGGGGGATGTCATCCCGGCGGTCTCGCAGCGGCGGTATGTTGATGACGACGACTTTGAGGCGAAAGTACAGGTCCTGCCGGAACGCGCCGGCTTCCACCTGAGCCTCCAATTTCTTGTTGGTGGCGGCGATTACACGGCACTTCGCCGGCATCACATCATGTCCGCCGACACGCGAGAACTCGCGCTCCTGTAAGACCCTCAGCAGCTTGGCCTGAAGCGGCAGCGGCATGTCGCTGACCTCGTCGAGCAGCAAGGTTCCGCCGCGGGCCTGCTCGAACTTTCCCTTGCGCCGCTCGGTCGCTCCGGTGAAGGCGCCGCGCTCGTGGCCGAACATCTCGCTTTCGAGCAGGTCTTGGGGGATGGCGCTGCAGTTGACGGCGACGAACGGCTCCTCCCAGCGGTCGGAGTAGGCATGAAGGGCGCGTGCAACGATCTCCTTACCCGTGCCGCTCTCTCCCTGTATGAGAACCGTGGCAGGGCTCTCCGAAACACGCCCGATTATCTTGTAGATCTCGTTCATCTCAGGAGACTGACCGATGATCTCGACGCCCGGGGCGAACTCCGAGCGAGTGCGCTCGCGAAGAGTGCGCAGCTGGTTCTGCATCACCTGTCTCTCCACGACCCGGGCGGCAAGAAGACGGAGGTCGTCGAGATCGAAAGGCTTGGTTATGTAGTCGTAGGCGCCGCGGCGCGTGGCCTCGATCGCGTTGCTGACGGTGGCCCGGCCGGTGACGATGACGACCGCGGTTTCGCTCTCTCCTTCGGCCACACGGTCGAGAAGGTCGAAGCCGCTAATGCCGGGGAGGTTGATGTCCACGAAGGCGAGGTCGAAGTGCTCGTTGCCGAGCAAGTCGAGCGCGGTCTCGGCGGTCTCTACCGCGACGATCTCATGGCCGTCTTCGGCCAAGGCGTCCTCGATGAGGCGGCGGACGTCGGCTTCGTCGTCGACTACGAGGATTCTTCCTGCGTGGGGTGTGGTCATCTCAGGCGTCGGCGCGTGTCTTGTCACAGGCCGGCAGCAGAACGCGGAAGCAGGTTCCCGTTCCGTTCTTGGCCGACTCGGCTCTTATATGCCCATCGTGTGCGCTTGCAATGTGCTGAGAGATCGTGAGGCCCAGCCCTTTTCCTCCCTCGCTGCGGCTGTAGAAAGGCACGAACATGTTGGCCTTGGCCTCTTCGTCGAGGCCCGGCCCGTTGTCGGTAATCTCCACGGCGATGTAGTGGGTGCGCGAGTCGCCGCGGTCGACATAAAAGCTGTTTTCCATGCGCGTGCGTACGCCGACACGGCCCGAGCCGTCGTCGCAGACGGCTATGGCGTTCTTGAGCAGATTCAAGAACAGTTGCTGAAGCTGATCGGCGTCCCCGAGAACCTCGGGGAGACTGGGGTCGAATTCGTGGCCCAGGGTAATGCCGCGAGCCTCGGCAACGCTCTGCTCCAGCACAATCACGTCGGTGAGCACACGGTGTATGTTGAGGGGGCTGAGCTTTGGAGGCGCCGTATCGAGTAGCGCGAGGCTCCCGATCAACTCCGACAGACGGTCGACCTGCCGTACGATCATCGCGGCATAGTCGGTGAGTTTCTCGTCGTCCTCGATCTTGCGCTCGAGCACTTGGGCGGCTCCGCGAATTCCCGCCAGAGGGTTGTTTAGCTCGTGGGCGACCGACGCGACCAGATCCTTCAGGTTGGCCAGCCGGTTACGAGTCACCTCGTCCGTCTGTATCTTGCGGCGTTGCTCGTTGTCGTGGATCACCACGACGCTGCCCCCGACATTGCCGTCGCGGTCGTGAAGCAGGGTGGCCACGGCCGTCACGCTGATGGGGCCGCGTGGTGACGAGAGCTCTCCCTCGTCGCGCATGCTCGTCTCTCCACTCTGACGACGCCGGGAGAGCAGGCGGCTAATCCACGGAGAGTCCTCGAAGATCTCCCCGGCCGATCGGCCCAGTGTGGCCGCCCGTGAGCGCCCGGTCAGGGATTCGGCGGCTTGGTTCACGTACTGAGCCTCTCCTCCGGGGCCGAAGACCACGACGGCGCCCATCAGGCTGCCCAGGATCATTTCGTAGTCGGGGTCTTGTGTGCGCAGAGCGTCGGCTTTCATCGAAAAGAACCGGCCGCATGGGCCGCGGGAAGGTTTTCGAGATGCTAACATGGCCGTGCTATTCGATTAAACGGGCTTGGCGAGGCCGACGAGATGCTAAGAATAGGAGAGGGCTACGACGTACACACTCTGGTCGATGGTAGGCCGCTACGCCTGGCATGCGTGGAAGTGCCGGCCGGCCGCGGCAGCCTTGGGCACTCCGACGGCGATGCTGCGGCGCATGCGGTCTGCGACGCGATTCTCGGGGCGATGGCGCTCGGAGACATGGGCGCCCATTTCCCTTCCTCCGAGCAGCGCTGGAAAGACGCGGACTCCTCAGTGTTCCTGAGGGAAGTCGCGGCCATGCTGGCAGGGAGAGGTGGTCGCCTCGTCAACCTGGATCTTACCGTCGTCCTCGAAGAGCCGCGCTTGAGTCCTCATCTGCAGGCGATGCGCGAAGCGCTTGCGGCGGCCCTAGGTTGCGACCTCGGGGCCGTGTCGGTCAAGGCCAAGAGTTCAGACGGTGTCGGGCCGGTCGGACGGGGCGATGCGGTCGAGGCCCGCGCCGTGGTGCTCGTCGAAGTGGCCCCGGACTGAGGTTCTATTTCGTTCTCTTGGTTGTGAAGCCCTCGCCGTTGTAGACGAGCTGGGCCGGCTTACCTGCAAGGACTGTGTCGAGCACTACCTCGCGACCCCATAGGCGGTGCACGTACATAAGAGTCTTTTCGGCGTATTCCAGGCTCAGTTCACGCCCGTCGAAAGCGTGGTTGAGAAGCAGGGACCGAGTGCCGCCGTGATCGGCGTCGACTACCGTCACTATCGGGATCGATCCCGTGCCCACGCTGTGGATCAAGGCATCCTTTATCTTTTCCCACCCGTCGTCGTCGGCGACCTCTGTCACTACGACGTCGCCGCGCCGGCTGGTGAACTCGAAGAGGCCGAGTTCTCGCATCAATTCCCTGCTCAGGAACCGTCTCAGGAAGGATTGGTCCCTTTCTATCTCGCGCACGCGAAATAGCTCGGCGCGGCCGTGGGTCGCCTTGCTGTGGTCGGGGGGCTCGGGGCCTTCGATGTCGGAATAGATCGCCTGCCATATCTTGAACCCGACGTGATACGGATTCAGCGATCCCTGGTGAGGGCGGATCACCTGGTTGTGGTGGATCATGAACTCCACTTTCATATCGTCGCTGCTGTCGAGGTTGGTCATGATCTGGTAGTGCCAGTAGCTCGCCCAGCCTTCGTTCATGATCTTGGTCTCGATCTGAGGGATGAAGTACTGGGCCTCCTCGTGAACGATGGTGAGCAAGTCACGCTGCCACGACTCCAGGTAAGGATTGTTGTCTCTGACGAAGAGCAGCAGGTTCTCGTCGGGATACAGAGGCACCTTGTGTAGATCGGGAGGCGTATGGGGCTGCGCCGCGTGCAGGGTTCGGAAAGGGTCTTCACGCGGCAGCGAGGCCTCGAAATGCAGTTGTTCCTGTTCTTCGCGCCCCAGCTTGCGGACTGCCAGGTTGCGGCTGCACTGCAAGGATAGAGCGTGGGCCGCGTCGAGCGTGTGTTCTACCTTGGCTCCACCGATGCTCGGATCTTCCACGTAGGCGCGCACACGCTCGGCGTGCGCCTTGAAGCTGCCGATGGCGAACTCGGGGCGCGTAGTGTCGAAGGTGAAATTGTTCTTGAAGAAGTCGTTGTGGCCGTAGACGTGGGCGATGGTCAGCACGTTGAGGCACAAGGAGTTGTCGGCCATGAGGTAGGCCAGGGCCGGATCCGAGTTGATGACCATCTCGTAGGGCAGGCCACTCACGCCGTAGTCGTAGAGAGTTTTGGTCTTCTCGTAGGACTTTCCGTAGGACCAGTGAGGGTAGTGGGACGGCATGCCTGAGTACGCCGTGTAGGCGATCATCTCGTGGTGATCGCAGAGCTCGAACTCCTGAGGAAAACAGTCGAGTCCGTAAGCATCGACCAGCTCGAGTATCTTGGAATCCCAGTACTCGAGGCTCTCTACTGTCTCGCTCACTGGGGTACCTTTTCGCGTTTCAGGAATCCCTTGAAGCTGGGCCAGATGTCTTCCTTCCTCTCGATCAGAATCGTTTGGAAGTTGTCGGCCTCGATTCCCTTGAACGAGTTGATCAAAGACCCGCCGTAGAATCCCGCGCCTCTAGGCTTGATCTCGCCGTAGCCGAAAAGGTTGGTCACTTCGCATAGCTCGCGTGCGGCCTTGAGCGCTTGCGGAGTATCGGAGCCGAAGTTGTCACCGTCCGAGCAGTGAAACGCGTAGATGTTCCACAGGCTGGGGTGGTAGCGGTCGCCGATCACTTCCAGAGCCTTGTTGTATCCCGAGGATACGAAGGTGCCGCCGCCTTCTCCCTTGTGGAAGAACTGCTCCTCGTTGACCTCTTTGGCCTCGATGTCATGGGCGATGAACACGACTTCGACGTTTTCGTAGCGGCGCAGGACGAACTGGTAGAGCAGGAAGAAGAAGCTGCGCGCCAGGTACTTCTTGACCATGTCCATGGACCCTGAGGTGTCCATGATGCAGATGACCACGGCGTTGGATTCCTGCTGAATCTCGATGGTCCGGTGACGGAAGCGCAGATCGGAGAGATGGAAGGGATCGCGCTCTGGTTCGCCCGCCTCCAGGGTCCGCCTGAGCCTGGTGGCTCTGGCCCGTCGCAGCTTGGATCTCACGGTGCGGCGCTTGTCCAGGTGCACCCGCAGTCCGACGCGCCGGTAACCCTTGCGCTTGGACATCCTCTCGGACTCGAGTACGCGGAGTTCCTTGCGTTCGAGGTCGGGTAGTTCGAGATCCTCGAACATCAGGTCGATTAGCTCGCTGAGTGTTACGTCGGTTTCGTAGTAGTCGACGCCGGGCTGCTCGCCGGCTTGGCCCGGCTGCCCTTTGCGCCCGTCTTTGGAGTCCTTGCCGATTACGTCGCCTTTCTTGAGGTCCTCGCCGGCGCCTTCTCCGACTCCGGGGACGTTCTCTCCGTAGATGAAGCGGTATTCGCGGATGCCCCTAATGGGGACCTTGATCACGTCGTCGCCGGCGCGCCCTATGATGGACTCTTCGGCGATGATGTCGGCGATGTTGTCGAGGATGGACGACCGGACCTTCTGGCGGTGGCGCTGCCGGTCGCCGGCGCTACGGTCCGCCGACGCCTCGCGTTTGGCTCGGAATACGGCGCCCATGGCGGGATCTCGTCAATCTTTCCAGAGGTTGTTGGCCGCGTACTTGAGAACGGTATCGACGCAACTCCTGCAGTAGCCGTGATCGAGCAGATTACCGACCATGCCGTCGTACTTTTGGCTCTGGTCCTGGTCGCGGGTCGTGGCTCTGGTGACTATGCGGCTGATCTCGCGCACGGAATACATCAGCTTCTTCTCGATGGCCTGGCGCAGCGGCTCGTAGTTGGCGTAGGAGATGGTGGCACCGCGACGGCTGCTGGCCCACAGGAAGGAGATCACGTCTTGTCGGAATCCCTCGGCTGCCGAGCCTATCACCGCGATCTGTTCTTCGATGGATTTCAGGAAGCCTTCGTCGGGCTGTAGCTCTTCGCCCGTGCTGCGGTCGGTCACCTTCGATTTGTTGACGAAGGCTTCGGCGTGGTCGAGATAGTTCTGGAAAAGGGCCTCGGCCTGCTCCTGGTAGGAGAACACGAAGGCCTTGGTTATCTCTTTCTCCAGGATCTCTAGATAGTCCTTGTGGAGGGTGTCCTGGAGGAACTCGAGGTAACGCTTGCGCACGTCATCGGGGAACTCCGACTCCCGAACCATGTTGACTAGGGATTCCCTGACGCTGATCGGGTTTATGCAGGCGCCCTCGACGTTGTCCGACAGTGCGTTGTCGAGCGCTTTCATGATGAAGCGGGTGGAGATGCCGTCCATTCCCTCGCGCCGGGCGTCGTCACGCAACTCTTCGATCTCGATCTTCTTGACGCGGCCCTTCTCGATGACCTCTTCGCCGTTGTAGATCTTCAGCTTGGTCATCAGGTCACACTTCGGGTTGGCTTCCAGGCGCGACAGGATCGCGAACTTGGAGGCGATCTCGAGAGTGTGGGGAGCGATGTGGGCCCTGAAGTCGGAGTTGTGGATGATCTTCTCGTAGATCTTCACCTCTTCGGTGAGGCGCAGGTTGTAGGGCACCTTGACGACGACTATTCGGTCGAGGATGGCCTCGTTGGTGTGATCGGCCTTGAACTTCTGCCATTCGGCTTCATTGGAGTGCGCCGTGATCACGGTATCGACATAAACCATTCCGTGGCGGCCGGGCGCCGGGATGGACTTCTCCTGGGTCGCGGTGATCATCGCGTGCAGGTATTCGGTGTCGTTCTTGAAGACCTCGATGAACTCGCACATGCCACGGTTGGCCACGTTGAGGGCGCCGTTGAGGTCGAGCACACGCGGATCACCCTCGGAGTACATGTCGAGCTTGGAGATGTCCTCGCTGCCGATCAATACCGAGGTGTCCTGGTTGTTGGGGTCGACAGGCGGTACGACGGCGACGCCTACACGGCCGCGTTTGGAGAACTGGTAGGTGCGGACGGGCACCTCTTCGTACTTGCCGCCGTATTCCTCGGCCAGGCGGAAGCGGCATACGGGGCACAACTCGCCCTCGATGTGGACGTCGAGCATCTTCTCGAACTCGCGCCTTAGATGGCGGGGCACCAGGTGCAGAGGTTCCTCGAACATCGGGCAGCCCTCGATGCCGTAGAAGGGCGGGCTTTCCTCGAGGCCGGCGGCCAGCTTCTCGACCAGTGACGATTTTCCCGAGCCGACCGGCCCCATCAGATAGAGAACCTGACGGGATTCCTCGCCTTTGAGAGAAGCCGAGTGAAAGTAGCGAACGAGCTGGGACAGAACCTTCTCGATGCCGAAGAACTGATCGGAGAAGAAGGAGTATGTTTTGTTGATGCCGTCGCGCAGCAGAACGCTGCCGGTCTCGTCTTCGGTTACTTCCTGGACACCGTGGCGCACGATGGTGTCGTACAGACGAGAATGCGCAAGCTTGATATTAGAGGAGTCGGCTTTGACCTTCTCGAGATAGTCAAGGAAGCTTCCGCACCAGTCGACATCTCCCGACAGCGCGCGATCGGATTTGATGATGTCCTCGAAGCTCCTCGTCTTGTCATCCATATCGTCAGCTCCTCATCGAGCAGAGCTTAGGTTGGTATCAAGATCTCACTCTGCGCCCCCATCTCCACACAAACCGGGAAATCATGATTCTCGAAAATTATGCGCCCGCGAAGTGGGCCGGGCAACAAATTATTACTTGACGCGGTTGCTTGTGCGCACGATGGCGCGTCGCATTAGGAATTAGGGAACAATTCCGATTTCGGCGTGACAGGCGTTTGCGCTCCTATACATCGGGTTACGAGGCGTCGAGGAGGCGTTTGCCGCGTCGCTCATGCCGTTAACCAGGCCGAATCGGGTGCTATGAGACTTGGCATGGCGTGTGCGAGAGGCGTTCACTGGACTGAACGATATTTTTACTGAACTCGAGTTCAGTAAGTCTCGAGCAAGGGGGGTGTGGGGGCGGCGTCTAGGCTTCGGCTACAGGTGTCGCCTGCACAGGTTGGGAACTACTCTGACGGCCGGACAGGCAGGCCATGACCTTGGCTTGAAGAACCTTGGGGTCGACGATCGGTTTCGGAAGGTAATCCGTGCAGCCTGCCTCGTAGCCCTTGGCCGCATATCCTTCCGATACCTGAGCGGTCAGCAGCAGTATCGGGATCTCCGCAATCCCGCCCTGCATGGCCCTTACGGCCTTGGTCACCTCCAGGCCGTTCATGACGGGCATGTTGATGTCCATGATGATGAGGTCGGGCGTGCAGCGCTGGATGGCCTCGAGGGCCTCCAGGCCGTTGGCGGCCTCCTCGATCAGGAACTCCCCCATGCGCTTGAGCCGGTAGACCAGGATCTTGCGGTTGTCGGGGTTGTCCTCGACCACCAGGATACGGATGAGACCATCGAGTACCACGCTTACGATGGTACTCGACGGCGCGGCGTCGCGATGACTTTTCTGCTCTGCCGCCGCCGGCCGTCATGGGGTCGGCGTCACCGTTTCGCCGTTGACGTTGACCCTTGCGGCGGTGCGTGGTTGAGTCCCGCCGATGCCGGAGGTCCGCACCCGATTCGCCCCCAGTCCCACCGGCCATCTGCACATAGGCGGGGCCAGGACGGCCCTGTTCAACTACCTCTTCGCCCGCCATCACGGCGGGTCTTTCGTGCTCCGGATCGAGGATACCGACCGCCAGCGGTCATCCCAGGAGTTCGTCGACGCGATCCTGGACAGCCTCGAGTGGCTGGGGCTGGACTACGACGAGGGCCCGCATTTTCAGAGTCAGCGGTCGGACCACTATGCGGGGGCCGTCAGCAGATTGCTCGAGAACGGCCATTGCTACCATTGCTTTTGCCCGCCTGAGCGCCTGGAGTCGATGCGGGAGCAGGCACAGAAGGAAGGCCGCAAGCCTTTCTATGATCGTACCTGCCGGGACGCCGGTCGCACGCCGGGCGACGGCGAAGCGTCGGTAATCAGATTCAAAGCGCCCTTGGACGGGCAGACCATGGTCAATGATCTGGTGCGCGGACCTGTCTCCTTCGACAACCGTGAACTCGACGACCTGATCCTGGTGCGTTCCGACGGCACGCCGACTTTTCACCTCGTAGTCGTATGCGACGACATAGACATGGGCATAACCCACGTGCTTCGCGGGGAGGATCACCTGAGCAACACGCCCAGGCAGCTCCAGATCTTCAAGGCTCTGGGAGCCGAGCCTCCGGCCTACGGACACCTGCCTTTGATCGTCGGTACGGACCGGGCGCGTTTGTCGAAGCGTCACGGGGCGACCTCGGTATCGGCCTACCGTGACATGGGGTTGTTGCCCGACGCTCTCGTCAACTATCTCGCACGGCTGGGTTGGTCTCACGGTGATCAGGAGGTGTTTTCCCGTGACGAACTCGTCGAGCTCTTCGACGTCGACGGAGTAGGCAAGGCCGCCGCCGCTTTCGACATCGAGAAGCTGACCTGGGTCAACGGCGAGCACATGAAGAGGGTCGGTGCCGAATCGCTGGCGCCCATGGTCAGGCCCTGGCTCGAGGACTCAGCTGCGAATGCAGATGACCATCTCGAAGCCGCAGTCGCGTTGATAGGTGACCGCGCCAAGACTTTGGTTCAACTGGCCGAACGGGTGCGGCCTTTCGTCGTCGGCGAGATCGACTTTGACGAGAAGGCCGCCGCCAAGTTCCTGGCTGAGGAGAACCTGCAGGTCCTCGACGCCTTGTCGGCGCTGCTCGAAGGCGTAGGCGACTGGAGCGAGGAGGGGGTGGAAGGCGCCTTTCGCGAACTCATGGAACGTGACGGTCTCAAGCTCGGGAAGCTCGCTCAGCCGGTGCGCGTGGCCCTTACGGGCGGGACTGAGAGTCCGGGCATATTCGAGGTCTGCGTCCTGCTGGGTAAGGAGACGACGCTGGCGCGTTTGCGCGCGGCAGTCGGCATGGTCCGCGAGGGGAACCTTCCGATACGAGCAGCCTAACTCTCTTGCTCGGCGAGAAGGTTGAGGGCCGAGCCCGCTCTGAACCAGGCAATCTGATCGGTGTTGAGCGTGTGTTTGAGTTCTATGGAGTCCTCGGAGCCGTCGGCGTGGTGAACGGTGGCGGACACCGGGCTCGCCGGCGCCAGGCTATCCAGCTCGGCTAGGCTCAGCTCGTCGTCTTCACGGATCTTTTCGTAGTCCGCCGGATCCACGAACGTGAACGCGAGCACGCCCTGTTTCTTGAGGTTGGACTCGTGGATGCGCGCGAAGCTTCGCGCGATGATGGCGCCTGCACCCAGAAGGCGAGGCGACATGGCGGCGTGTTCACGGCTCGAGCCCTCGCCGTAGTTCTCGTCACCGACCACGAACCATTTCTTGCCCGCGGCCTTGAGGCCTCTCGCGACCTTCTGGGTCTCGACGGGATAGTCTCCGCTGAGCGGGTCGCGGGTTACGCCGCGGTCTCCCGTCCAGGCGCGTATGGCCCCGCTGAACATGTTGTCGCTTATGCGGTCGAGGTGACCTCTGAAGCGCAGCCAGGGACCGGCGGGGCTTATATGGTCGGTCGTGGTCTTGCCTGCTGTCTTGAGCAGAAGCGGCATGCGTTGGAACTGCTCGGGACGCGGCGCTTGGAAAGGCTCGAGTAGGGCGAGGCGCTCGCTGTCGGGCGCCACGTCGACGGTTACCGATCCGGGATCGTCCGACGGCGCTTGGTAGCCCGATGTCGCCTCGGCGAACCCCGAAGGCGGCACCTCCGGCGCAGGCGGTGGCGGTTGAAGGCGGAACTCGCTGCCATCGGTGCTAAGCGCATCGGTGAGAGGGTTGAACGACAGGCTACCTGCCAGGCCCATGGCGACCACGATCTCCGGGCTGGCGATGAATGCCAATGTCTGTGGATTGGCGTCGTTTCGTCCGGGGAAGTTACGGTTGAACGAGGTGATGATCGTGTCGGTCTGGCCTTTTTCGATATCGTCACGCTTCCACTGACCGATGCAGGGGCCGCAGGCGTTGGCCATTACGGTAGCGCCGATGGACTCGAGGGTTTTCATCTGCCCGTCGCGCTCGATCGTCTCGAAGATCATGTCGCTGCCGGGCGTTACCAGGAAGCGGCTCTTCGTCTCGAGGCCGTGCTCGGCAGCTTGGGCTGCGATGTCGGCGGCACGGGTGATGTCTTCGTAGGAGGAGTTGGTGCAACTACCCACCAGGGCCGTCGAGATCTCGTCCTTGTAGCCTTCCTCTTTCACCGCCGCGGCGAGCTGCGATATGGGCCTGGCAAGATCCGGGGTGTGAGGCCCGACTACGTGAGGCTCGAGACTCGACAAGTCGATGGTGACGACCTCGTCGTAGTGAGCCTCGGCGTCATCAGCGGTCGCCGCATCGGCCCTGAGGAGTTCGGCGTTGGCAGAGGCAAGGTCGGCAAGTTCGCCCCGTCCGGTAGCTCGCAGGTAGGTATCCATGCGCTCGTCGAAGGGGAACACGGAACAGGTCGCTCCAAGCTCGGCTCCCATGTTGCAGATGGTCGCCTTGCCCGTACAAGAAAGACTCGAGGTTCCGGGCCCGAAGTACTCGATAATCTTATTGGTTCCACCTTTGACCGTTAGAAGCCCGCAGAGCTTTAGAATGATGTCCTTGGGTGAGGCCCAGCCCGACAATTCGCCGGTCAGGCGCACCCCGAGGACGCTGGGCATGAGCACTTCCCAGGGAAAACCGGCCAAGACGTCGACGGCATCGGCGCCACCCACTCCTACGGCACACATGCCGAGGCCCCCGGCGTTCGGTGTGTGGGAATCGGTGCCGATCATGAGGCCGCCGGGGAAAGCGTAATTCTCGAGCACTACTTGATGAATTATGCCGGAACCCGGCTTCCAAAAGCCGATTCCATATTTGGCCGACGCCGAGGCGAGGAAGCGGTAGACCTCGTCGTTGTCCAGGGCCGCACGGCGGGTGTCTTCGTCGGCCCCCGTATAGGCCTGGATGAGATGGTCGCAGTGCACGGTGGCCGGCACCGCCACCTCGCTTTTGCCCGCCTGCATGAACTGCAGGAGAGCCATCTGCGCGGTGGCGTCCTGCATCGCTACACGGTCGGGTCTCAGTTCTACGTAATCGCGGCCGCCCTCGGTGCTCGCGTTGTCCGGATCGTCGAGATGGCCGAGAAGTATCTTGCGAGCCAGGGTCATGGGTCGGCCGGAAGCGTCGGCCACCCGCGCGAGGCGGTCTTGCATGGAGCGGTATACGCCCTCTACAAACTGGGGCGTGCTTTCAATGGTGGGCATTGCTGATCACTCCTCGGGCCTGTATTTCACAAACGCCCAGTGTTGTCAGGCCCGTCCGGTTTCGCCCGCCGTCTCGCGATATTGACGGCGCCGGGAACCCATCGTAGAGTCCGCTCCAGCATTGCGGCCCCATCGTCTAGCGGTTAGGACGTCGGCCTCTCACGCCGAAAACACGGGTTCGATTCCCGTTGGGGTCACCATCGTTTCCTATTCTGGCGGCGGCGCCGGCGAACTACGCGGGAAGCGCGACATTTTCCGGCGTTACCAATAGAATTCCTTCGGTGTCCAGCAACGACCGGCCAACTCCCAGGGATTTCGTGCGTGCGATCGTTGCCTCCGATGTGGAAGCGGGGAAGCACGGCGGTAAGGTGGTTACCCGCTTTCCGCCCGAGCCCAACGGCTACCTCCACCTGGGCCATGCAAAGTCCATATGCCTGAACTTCGGCATTGCCGGCGAGAACGCAGGCGGCGTGTGCCACCTGCGCTTCGACGACACCAATCCCAGCGCCGAGGAGGACGAGTACGTTCGTGCGATCCAGGGCGACGTGCGCTGGCTCGGCTTCGACTGGGCCGACAATCTGTTTTTCGCCTCGGACTACTTCGACCGGCTCTACGGATACGCCCTCGACCTCATACGTGCCGGCAAGGCCTTCGTTTGCGATCTCGATGCCGAGCAGATCCGCGAATACCGCGGCACTCTGACCGAGCCCGGGCGTGACAGCCCCTACAGAGAGCGTTCCGTCGAAGAGAATCTGGATCTGTTCCAGCGCATGAAAGCCGGGGAGTTCGCGGCCGGCGAGCGTGTGCTGAGGGCCAAGATCGACATGGCCTCTCCGATCATCTGCATGCGAGATCCGGTCATCTACCGGATCCAGCACAGCTCTCATCACAGAACCGGCGACGAGTGGCATATCTACCCCATGTACGATTTCGCCCACTGTCTGTCTGACTCGATAGAGGGGATCACCCACTCCCTGTGCACGCTGGAGTTCGCCGACAACAAGGCTCTCTATGACTGGATCCTCGACCAACTCGACGTCGAGTGTCACCCCCAGCAGATAGAGTTCGCCAGGCTCAACCTCAGCCACATGGTCATGAGCAAGCGTGTGCTGCGCCGGCTGGTCGAGGAAGGGCACGTGTCCGGCTGGGACGATCCCCGTATGCCGACGATTTCGGGCATGCGTAGGCGCGGCTACCCGCCGTCTGCGTTGCGTAACTTCTGTGAAGGCGTGGGCGTGAATCGCAGCGACGGGACGGTGCAGTACGACCAGCTGGAGGCCGCCGTTCGCGAAGATCTCAACAAGCATGCGCCCCGTGTCATGGCCGTGCTGCGGCCGCTGAAGGTGGTGATCGAAAACTTCCCGGAAGATCTCACCGAGGAATTGGAAGCGGTCAACAACCCGGAGGACGAGGCCGCGGGAACCCGCAGCGTGCCGTTTTCGCGTGTCCTCTACATCGAGCGTGACGACTTCCAGGAGCAGCCTCACAAGAAATTCTTCCGCCTGGCGCCCGGACGCGAAGTGAGGCTGCGCTACGCTTACTTCGTGACATGCACCGACGTCATCAAGGATGAAGCCAGCGGCGAAGTCATCGAGTTGCGCTGCACCTACGATCCGGCGACCAAGGGCGGTGATGCGCCCGACGGCCGCAAGGTGAAAGCCACCCTTCATTGGGTCTCGGCCGCCCACTGTCTGGAAGCCGAGGCGAGGCTGTACGACAGGTTGTTCTCGGAAGCCGATCCTTTCTCCGGGCAGGACGGAACTGATCTGGCCGCGGCGCTCAACCCGGCCTCATTGGAAGTCGTTCCCAAGGTGCTGGTCGAGCCCAGCCTCGTATCCGCGGAGCCGGGCGGCGTCTGTCAATTCGAGCGCCTGGGCTACTTTTGCCTCGACTCGGACTCAGGCGACGGCCGGCTGGTATTCAACAGGACCGTGACCCTGCGCGACACCTGGAAGAAGATCGAAGCCAAAGGCCGCTAGGCCGGCCCGCAGGCGCGGTCAGGCCGGTGCTCGCGGCTCTCCCCTCGGCTGGCGACATCTGCTAGCTAGTTCCTCTCTCACTACCAATTCAGGAGGAGCACAGGTGTCCAGCGGTCCCCTACTTTTCGAAGCAGACATGACTCTGCCTGCCCAGTTGCAGGCCAGAGCCGAGCATCCGGAAGCCAAAGACAAGGTATTTCTGCGTCAGCACGAGCGTGCATGGACCTACCGGCAATTCAGGGACGAGTCGGCCAGAGTCGCCCACTTCCTGGTCGGGCGCCTAGGCGAGTCCAACGACGACAAGCCCGGCCATGTGGCCATGATGCTCGAGAACCATCTCGAGCTCGCGGCGTTGTTCGGAGGCTGCGGCATCGCGGGCATGACCCTGTTCGGCATCAATACCGGTCTGCGCGGCGGGCCTTTGGCCGGAGTCATAAATCATTCGCGCTCACGCCTCCTCATCGTCGACGAGCGCTTCCTGGGTGAGATCGACAAGGTGCGCGACCAGCTCGAGACCGTTTCTCCCGAGAACATCCTCGTGCTGCCCACTCAAGGCGGCCAGGTAAGCCCCGAGTTCGACTACCGCGCCTGCCTGGACCGCGAGGTCGGACAAACGGGCGAAGGGTTGGCATATCCGGACGTAGAGGTCAGCCCCGAGTCCAACCTCATGGTCATCTATACCTCCGGCACCACCGGGCTGCCGAAGGGCATCAACAACAACCACATGAAGCTGTGTGCCACCGGCATGTTCGTTTCCCAACAGCTCGGTCTCGGGCAAGACGATGTCGGCTACACCTGTATGCCTTTGTTCCACTCCAACTCCATGTTCGTGGGCTTCATGCCGGCGTTTTGGGTAGGGGGAAGCGTGGGCCTGCGCGAGCGCTTCAGCGCCAGCAGCTTCGTGCCCGATGTGCTCGAGTACGGTGTGACCTACTGGAACTACGTGGGCGAGCCCGTGCACTATGTGCTGTCGTCTCTCGCAAAGACCTACGCAGGCGACGAAGCCAGGCTGAGGCAGGAGGTGACGAGCAACCCCGACAACCATCTGCGCTATGCCGTCGGCAACGGCGCGGCGCCTCCGGACATCGACAAGTTCATGGACTGGCTCGACCTCGAGGACATGTTCGAGCTCTACGGGTCGACCGAAGCGGCCATCAGCACGTTCCGCCGTCAGGGCGATCCGCGCGGAAGCGTCGGCGAGATCACAGACGCCGCCGTGAAGATCCTAGACGCCGACGACAACGAAAAGCCTCCGGCCGAACTCGACGAGGACGGCAAGATCCTCAACTACGACGAAGCGGTCGGTGAGATCTGCCGGGTGGCGCCCGATACCTCCTTGTTCCAGGGCTATTTCGACAACCCCGATGCCGATACCGCCAAGTACCGAGACGGCGTGTATCACTCCGGTGATCTCGGGCACGTATTGGTGCGTGACGGCAAGCGCTATCTCTACTTCGACGGCCGAACCGATGATTGGATCCGTAAGGACGGCGAGAACTTCTCGGCCTTGCAGGTCGCGCGCATGATCTCGGAACATCCCGACATCCCTCTGGCCGCCGCCTACGGCGTGCCCTGCGTGGTCTCGGACGAGCTGGTCATGGCCGCCGTGAAGATGCGCGAAGGCGCCGAGTTCGACCCGGCCGGGTTCTTCGGTTTTTGCGAGGAGCACGTCGAGCACGGCGGGATGGACCGGAAATGGTTCCCGGACTTCGTGCGCGTGGTCGATGACTTCACCTACACCGGTACGCAGAAGATACTCGTGCGCAATCTCAAGGCCGAGCACTTCAATCCCGGCAACGTCGGCGACCGCATCTACTGGCGCGAGCGGGGAGACAAGGCGTTCAAGCCCTTCGGGCCGGAGGACTACGCAGGGTTGAGGGAGAAGTTCGTGGCGGCAGAGCGTCTCCAGTTGCTCGAGCGTTAGAGGTTAGGGCCTCAGGGCGGGCTCGTTGACACAGGCCGGGACGTGGCTCTATTGTCCCGGCGTTCGTGCAAGCCGCCACTCCAAAGCGCCGGGCCGCCCTTGCTGCCCAGGAAGTCATCCCGACCGCCTACGCCCTCGACGGGCAGGTCGATCCCGACTGTCTGACCCGCCGCGAACGAGAACACCGGTTCCGGATGGATCTGGTCCTCGATGCGGCCTGGGAGGTCTTCGCCGAAAAGACCCTGTCCCGCGCTACCGTCAGCGACATAGCCCAGCGTGCCGAGATCTCCATAGGGACTTTCTACAAGCTGTTCCGCGGAAAGGACGAGATCTTCCGGCATCTGGTCGAGCGAGAGCAGGCGCGGTTCTTCTCCATGGTGAAGGGGCGTGTAGACCAGTGCGCGACGCCCACGGCCAAGATTCACGAGTTGCAGACGGTCTTGTTCGAACTGTTCTCTCTGGTTCTCGACCAGCTGCGGGTCTACGTGTCCGACACCGACGCCGTGCAATGGGAGGTCAAGGATCAGCTCTCGGGTCAGGTGCGCAACACCAGCCGGGTCTTCATAAGCTACGTGGCTGAGATATGCCGCGAGGGGCTGGAGGCGGGAGAGTTTCGGGCCGGGTTGAGCCCGGACTTGGTCGCGGCCAACATCATGACGATCTCGGATACCTTCGTCGCACATGCGCTCGACTCGGGAGCCGGCGACGTACTCGGCAGTTTGGAAGACGCGCTGGTCTTGGGCGACCGAATGCTCGGAATCGACTCTACCCGGCGCTAGAGAGTGTCGAGTATCTCCTTGCGCTTGGCGTCGTACTCTTCTTCGGTGATCAGGCCTTTCTCGTAGAGGCGTTTGAGACGGAAGAGGCGATCCTCGGCCTCGTTGGCCCGCACCGGGAAGGAGGAGTGTGACGACGGGGCGGGGGCGGCTGCGCGAGTTTGGACGGCGCTCTCCGCGACAGGTGCGCCGGCAGCGGCCGCAGGAGCCGCCTGGGCCGCGGCGCCGCCTTCGAGCTGACTCTCCAGCGCTTTGACCCTTGCTTCCAGCTCGCCGGTCTTCTTGTCTTGTTTCGCGGCTTTGCGCTTAGAGTTACCAAACAGGTCGCCGAGGAAGGTTTCTTCGGGCGCCTCGATGGTCGTGTCCTCGCCGGTCTTGCGCATCTTGATCATGTCGGCCTTCGAGCGGAAGTAGAGGTTGTCCATCTCGCCCTTGTGGCAGTGGTAGTTCTTCTCCCGGTGATCCTTGTGGCACCCGGAGTGGTCCATGGCCGGCCCGCGATGCGAACGCGCAGGGGCGGGCCAGAGCAGGGCAAGACAGACGATTGCGGTGAGGGATGCTACCGGGAGTCGTGACATGGGCCACCTGTACACGAATCCCAGGCGGTTTTGAAGCTTGCCGGTGCGGTCAGTCCAGGGTCTCTTCGTCGGCGAGGAAGTAGCTCCGGCAGACCAGATCGATCAACTCGATCGACAGCTCCGGCTTTTCTCCGTTCCAGCGGGCCACCTCGACGACCTTCTGGATGAGGTCGCGCGGGTGACAGGCTCGCACCGGGATCCGCATGCCCTTGTAGTAGCGGCGGTAGATGTGCTCGATGGCCTCGTGGCTCGGATCGATGCTGTACTGAGCGCACTGACGCCAGAATATCTCGCGATAGTCGGACGGCCCCGGCGCTCCCATTTCCACCTTGTAATGGATGCGGCGCAGGAAGGCGTCGTCGACCAGGTCATGCGGACTCAGGTTGGTCGCGAAGATGACCATCGCATGGAAGGGGATGGGAAACTTTCGCCCGGTATGCAGGGTCAGGAAGTCGATGCCCTTGTCCAGGGGAACGATCCAGCGGTTGAGCAGGTCGCGGGGCTTGACCAATTGACGGCCGAAATCGTCGATGATGAACACCCCGCCGTTGGCCTTCATGTGGAGCGGCGCTTCGTAATAGCCCTCACGCTCGTTGTGCGTGAGGTCGAGCATCTCCAGATCCAATTCGCCGCCGGCGAACACGACCGGCCGCTTCACCGGAACCCAGCGGTCGTCGAGCTTGTCGGTGGGTGTGTTGGTCGTCACGCCCTCGTCGTAGACACGCGCGGGACCCGAGACCTCTTCGCCGGTAAAGACCGGGTCGTTGACGTTGTTGGTTAGAGCATCGAGGGCGGCGCCCGGGTTGGCTTCGCTCTCGCCGTGGAAGATAGGGTCGAGCACCTTGATCACGTGGTTGTCGATCTCGACCGCGTGGGGCATCAACAGGTCGCCGCCCAGGGCTTGACCGATGGCTTCTGCTAGAGCGGTCTTACCGTTGCCGGGTTCACCGTGAAGAAACAGTGCCCTTTGTGACTCCAAGGCGGGGCCGATCTGCTCGATGACCTCGGCCGGTAGAACCAGTGACGACAGGGCATTGCGCAACGCATCGCGGTTGAGATGGGGCCTGGCGCTCGTCTGTTCGAGTATCCCTTCGATGTATTGCTCGAGGGTGACCGGGGCCGGGCCTACGTAGTGGCTGACCTTCAGAGCCTGGCGGGCGCGTTCGCGGCCCTGGTCGGAGATCTTGAAACGATACGTTGCCGAAGTGGTCGTGGCCGCCCCGCTGACCTCTATCAGGTTCTCGCGGCGCAGAGTGCTGACGTGTTCGTCGATGACGGAGAACGGCACGCACAGCTCGCGGCCGATCTCGTGGCCCAGCATCTCCTGGCGGTAGTAGAGGGTCTTGAGGATCAGGTTGAGAAGGAAGGAGCGAGACAGCCCGGTATCCGAGCTTCGCTTCGGGGCCCGAGGGTAAAAGGAACCGTTGCTGGCGAGGCTCGATGAAACCATATCGGTGGTAGTTTTCGGGGCGCCGTCCCAGACATGCGCCCCGTGCCTACCAGTGTAGCGCCGGGTGCGGCGCGTGCGGGGAAAAACTTCGCGCTCCGACTTGCGCTTTGCGCGGGCCTTCGCAATGGAGAAGCGTGAGTGTTCCCCCGCTACGCTTCGAGTGCACGTCCTGCGGCAAGTGCTGCCGCATTCGCGGGGAATACGCCTACGTCTACGTCAATGATGCCGAAGTGAAGGCCCTTGCCAAGCTTCTCGACGTGCCCCGGAAGACCTTCCGCAGCCGATACACCAAGGTGGACGAAGGGGGTTGGCGAGAACTGCTGTTCGAGGGTGATCGATGCATCTTTCTCGACGGGGAAACCAATCAGTGCACGGTCTACGAGGCGCGTCCCTTCCAGTGCCGTACCTTTCCCTTCTGGACGACCTTCGTGGACGAGAACGGTTGGACCGATGAAGTGCGGGCAATGTGCGAGGGCATCGACCAGGGCCGGGTTTACTCGCCCGAGGAAACCGAAGAGCTGTTGGTCGAGCCCGACCCCGGCGGATGAGCCGGCCCGGCTAGGCGATTCTGCAGAGCCGGTGCAGCCAGGTTCGTTCGCGCCGGCCTTCTTCCATCACCCACATCGCCCGCCGTTCGTCACCGAATCCACGATCCTTCATGGCTTGTAGAAAAACCCCCGCATCTGCCCTCAGGCTTTCCGTCAGCAGTACGGAGCCGGATTCGTCCAGGTGCTGGTCGAGAAAATCGGCCAGTGCACCGTAGGAAGCCGGATCGTAGACGATGTCGGCTGCGAGGATGAGGTCGAAGCGACGGCCGAGACTATCTTGGACAAAGTCCGCCTTGACGGTCTCGAAGTTTCTCAGTCCATTGGCTTCAGCGCTGGCTGCCGCGAAGCCCAGGCAAGCCTCGATCTTGTCGCAGAAGGTGACGTGGGCCCCGCCTTGCCCTGCGGCGAGTCCGCTGAGGCCGAGGCCGCAGCCCAGGTCCAGTACCCTGGCGCCGGCCGGTGGCGGTTCCGTAAGCATCTCATGGGCGATGGCGCGGGCACCGATCCATAACAGCAACCAGTAGGGAGGTTCCTCGACAGACTTCGAGCGCAGCAATTCCTGGGGATCGATATGGGATTCCGGGGCCTCGGGTTGGAAAAGCCCGAGCCTCGGGGACGCGGCCTGACAGTCATCGTCGACCTGTAGCTCGACGGGCCCGTATTTGGCTCGAAACCTGGCGATCTCGACTAGCTCGCCGGCGAGCCGCCGCTCAGGCCCCTGCCCGCCGCTCATGGCGTGCCCACGAAAAGCCCCGGATTTTGTGCGGTTAAGGCCATTTATTCCTCACAATTACATGGCATGTGCGATAATCATAAGGTGTAATCTGGCGGGAGTTGTGGGGGCGGGCGTCCTTTCGCCGTTGACGAACCGATGTCTGCAAGCGTGTGCTTGAGTCAAACAGTGGTTAGTTTTTGTTAGAGGCGGCGTAAGTAGTGGGACCCGAAGACGGCAGAGTAATAATAGTATCCAATCGCCTACCGGTATCGACGTCCGTTTTGGGCGACGGCTGGATAGTTCTTCAACGTAGTTCCGGCGGGCTGGTAAACGGGCTGGAAGAGGTCCACCAGAGCGGCCGATCCTTGTGGATGGGTTGTCTGGCCGGACAGACCGGCTCGTCCAAACTAAAGGTCGCCGACAGCGATCTTGCCGATCTGAAAGAGCAGGGACTGCGTATCGTCGATGTCCCTCCCGATCTTTACGAGTCCTACTACGAAGGCTTCAGCAACGGAGCCATCTGGCCTCTCTTCCACTACATGCCCGACCGTTGCCACTTTTCCCCGTCGGAGTGGGAGGCGTACGAGCAGGTCAACCAGCTGTTCGCCGACGCCATCATCTCCGAGGTTCAAGACAACGACATCGTGTGGGTGCAGGACTACCAGCTCATGTTGTTGCCCAACATGCTGCGGCGCATGAAGCGTGACCTTAGCATCGGCTTCTTCCTACACATTCCCTTTCCTTCTGCAGACATGTTTCGCGTCTTGCCCTGGCGCAACGAAATCCTCTCGGGTGTGCTGGGCTCCGACTTGGTCGGCTTTCACACGCTCGAGTACATGAGGCATTTTTCCAACTCGACCGCGCGCGTCCTGGGACTGGAGCCGCACATGGACAGTCTCAACTACGGGGAGAGGCTGGTGAGGATGGGCGCCTTCCCGTTAGGCATCGATGTCAAGGCGATGCACTCCGAGGCGCGCTTGCCTGAGACCGAGGAGCAGATCGAGGCTCTTGATGCTAATTACAAAGGCAAAAAGGTCATCCTAGGCGTAGACCGTCTCGACTACACCAAAGGCATACCGCCGCGCTTGGAAGCGTTCAGCGCATTGCTGGAAAAGCACCCCGACCTGGTCGGCAAGGTCTCGTTCATACAGGTATCGGTGCCTTCGCGCGTGAAGGTGGATGAATACCGCGACCTCAAGGCCGAAGTCGACGGTTTGGTCGGCATGATCAACGGTCGTTTCGGAGCGCCCGGCTACGTGCCGATTCATTATCTGTTCCAGACTCTCACCCGCGATCACCTGCTCGCCCTCTATAGGCGCGCCGACGTCGCGGTAGTTACACCGATTCGCGACGGCTTGAACCTGGTGTGTAAGGAGTACGTCGCGTCCAAGGGCGAGGATCCCGGTGCGCTGGTGCTTAGCGAATTCGCGGGTTCGGCTGCCGAAATGGGGGAGGCCATTCTGGTCAACCCGTGGAGCCCGGACAGCATGGCCGCGGGTATGCACAAGGCCCTGTCCATGTCCGATGAGAAGAAAAGCCAGATGATGTCGGATCTCTGGGACCGTCTCGCGCTCCACGACAACCGCGCCTGGAGCACGGGCTTCCTCGATACCCTGGCGGAGACGCGCAGACGAAATACCTTGAGTGTCGACGTCCAGACCCTGGATCCGGATCCCGGCGAACTCGTGGATCGTCTGAGTAACGCGCGCCACGCTCATTTCTTCATCGACTACGACGGCACCTTGGTAGCAGTGGCCGAGAAGCCCGAGCTGGCGACACCCACGCCCGAGGTCATCGAGCTGCTCAAGGACATGGCCGGGATTCAGAACTTCCGGATATCCGTGGTGAGTGGGCGCGACAGGCGCTTCCTCGAAGAGTTCTTACCCCACGATGTTACGCTGATCGCCGAGCATGGTGCCTGCATTCGCCGCGCCGGCGACCAGGAATGCGAGCACATGGTCGACGACTCCCACTTCAAGGACCTGTGGGACAACGTGCTGAGGGTGATGACGGACTTCGAAAAGCGCATCCCCGGCTCCCGCATCGAGAGAAAAGAGTTCGGTGTCGTGTGGCACTACCGTATGGCCGAACCGATCTTCGCCCAAGAGCAGGCCCGAGAGCTTGCCGATGCCCTGGGCGGTCTC
Organism: Candidatus Binatia bacterium; assembly: GCA_028278325.1. GTDB lineage: Bacteria > Desulfobacterota > Binatia > UBA1149 > JAJCZL01 > JANQEO01. Next base: position 12,392 of record JANQEO010000306.1, on the reverse strand, counting down.
CTGCAGCGCACGCCTTTGGGCGTGACCACGGCCAAGAAGGCCGTCGAGGTACGCCATATCGGCATCAACAAGGGCGAGGCCGTGCGTTTCATCCTTCAAGAGGACGGATTCGACCCCAAAGCCGACATGCTGATCACGATGGGTGACGACCGCACCGACGAGGACATGTTCAAGGTCTACACCAAGGACAATGTCTCGATCGCGGTCAGTGACACCCCGATGTCGTCGGCTGCCTACATGATAGACCAGCCCCACGTGCTGCCCTTGCTCGAGGCTCTCACGCGTTCGGCCAAGGGCTGGCAGTACAAGCTCTGGGATCTCCAGGCCAGCTGAGCCTCACGACGCCGCGCCTGCATGCGGCGATCGATCGTTTCCCGGAGTCAGATCCTTGATCTTTGCGGCTCGCGCGGGCCGCGACCCGCTTGAAAATCGTCCTAGCGCTGATAAGGTTTGCCGACTCGGGGTTAGGGCCGTTAGCTCAGGTGGTAGAGCAGCTGCCTTTTAAGCAGCGGGTCGCAGGTTCAAGTCCTGCACGGCTCACCATCTCCGCTTCGCAACCCCGGTAGGAAAGCTAATCTGGGTCCCCGTCGTCTAGCCTGGCCCAGGACACCGGCCTTTCACGCCGGCGACACGGGTTCAAATCCCGTCGGGGACGCTTTCCTTCTACGGTGCTGAGCTACGTTTATGTCGAAGCGGCGAACAGTTGCCACTTTTTGGCGATACCCTGTAGCTCGTGCTCACCGCGATCCTCGAACTGCAAACCCGAGCCCGCTACGAGATCGGTCAGCGTACGGGACACGAGCACCTCGCCGGGCCGGGCCTTCTCTAGTACACGAGCAGCGATGTGCACGGCGATGCCGCCGATGTCGTCACCGCGTTTCTCGACCTCGCCGATATGAAGTCCAGCGCAAGTCTCTAACCCCAGCCCCCGCACGGCTTCGCAAATCGCACCTGCGCAGTTGATGGCCCTAGCGGGGCCGTCGAAAGTGGCCAGTACTCCATCACCAGTGTTCTTGACCAGCGAGCCTCGAAACCGTGCGAGCTGTCTGGCCGTGACCTCATCGTGAGCATCGAGCAGCTGTCGCCATTGGTGATCACCAACCTCGGCAGCTCGCTTCGTCGAGGCAACGATGTCGGTGAAAAGAACCGTGGCCAAGACCCGGTCTGTTCCAACGACGGCATGACGTTCGCCGGTGATGAATTCCTCGGCCTCGGCGAGCACGGAGTCCGCGTCCCCTAGAAACGGCCAGTAGTCGCCACCCTCGAGCTGTACGAAACGGGAGTTCGGAATCGAATCGGACACGTACCGACCAGCGACGGCGGGAATCATGGAAGATTCCCGGCGGTGCAGTACCAGCGTTGGCACCCGGATCGCAGGTAGGATCGACCGCACGTCTATCTCGCCTATGAGTTCAATGGCCGCACGCAGAGCCCCTGGGCTGATGGAGAGGCGCTCGAACTTTGCCCATAGTGATCGTGACTCCGGCCCCCACGGGACAGACGGGTTCAGACTCTGTACCCGGGTTCCTTGGCCCCAAGTCTCGACCGCGGAAGCCGAAAGTGTTGCGAACTGTTCCGGCGAGACTCCACCGTAGCCCTCCGCTTGAAGTATGCGAGCATAGCAGTTGTACAAGACGAGACTGGTTGTTCGATCCGGGTACGTTGCAGCAAAAAGTAAGCACATCGGTGTACCGTCGGCCCAGCCGAACAGGGCAGCGCGTTCGCTGCCTACGGTGTCCATCACTGCGCGAATATCGTCCATCCTCTCCTCAAGGCTGGGGCTCCCGACGATCGGGTCGGATAGACCGCTGCCACGCTTGTCGAACGCTATCACCCGTGCGAACGAGGTTAGTCGATCCATGAAGCGCGGGTAACCCGGAAGCTCGTATATGTACTCGACGTGATGGCTCATTCCCGGGACTATCACGAGGTCGACCGGCCCATCACCGACAACCTGGTAGGCGATGCTGACGTCGCCGCTCTTGGCGTACTTGGTCTCGGGCATTCCGGACATCTGTCCTCCTTTACCACACAGCGTGATGTCCTGCATAGATCGGGGGTATCGCTGCGCTCGGCTCTTTTCGAGGATGGCCGGCCTTGCCTGCAACCCTACATCACCCTTCGACCGTCATCCTCACCTAGGTCACGGCGTGACCTGAGGCGTTTACTCATATGGTTCTAATCCCACGTGGTAGTAGGGTAGGCACGGCGAGGGCCGACCGCTTTTCACTGCACCATAGGCGCAGAAATCAGTGTTTCAGGTTGTGCCCAGCTGAGCGAGTTCTTCCAGGGATCGGAGAAGTTGGTTCCAACTGGGAACTGTAAGGGACGCTTTCCCTTCCTACGCAAACATCGCTCGCCTGGTTCACGGCAGAATAATCTCCGACCGTCTTCGTCACACCCGCTGGTGGGCGCGGTAAGACATCGTGAAGCCCAGGCATGAGGGGTAGGTTGAGGAGTCGTCGTTCTTGGTTTTGGCACCGGGTCGTTCTCTTAGCGATGCTAGTTGGCTTAGTGGTTTTGCCGCCCGTGCCTACTGTCGGGACGGAGCTGGTACGCAAGCTGGAACAAGCGGGAAGGGTGCGCATGGGCGAACTGAGGGAGGAAATCGACGACCTAGTGTCTGATAGATCGTGTACGTCAACGCAAGAGTGCCGAGTGGTTAGTGTCCGCCGAGGATGGTCCGGGTGTCGCGACTATTACGTGTACTCGGATCGGTCTGTTGACGAGGCTCCGTTGCGTTCCAAGATTGCCAGTTTAGACCGGCTGCACCGAATCCTAACCCCTAGGAATTGGCCGATTCCTTGCCTCTCAGGACGTCGGCCTGACCCCGTGTGTATCGGTGGGCAGTGTTCGGAATGGAGCCTGAGGTACGCAGTGCCAGGGCTTAGGTTAGGGAGTGAATGTGGTCCTCGAGAGGTCTGCATTCTGGCACAAGTAACGCGGGGAGGCGCTGTTTGGTATGTAACGGCTGATGGCCGGGTAGTTGAACGCTCCGATCTGGCGCTAGGGCGACAGCCAGTTGCATGCACGTCGACGATGGATGACCGAGTCGCAGTTGTCCGAGGCGCTTGTTTCTTTGGTGGACAAGACGAGACGGGGTACGGGTATCGAGTCGCTGCCGGTGCTAGTTGAGTGACATATGCCGCAGAAGCTTGGTTCAGAAATTGGGAAGTCAGGTTGCACCAAGTGTCACCATCATTGGGCTTTTGACACCATGAAATAGCACCTTTCCCCTTATTTCGCCTTCTTTGTCACTTGGCCTTTGGGCCTTTCACTAAACGAGCGTGCGTGCGGGTCTTGCGACGGGGAAGCTGGAACGAACTACAGCAAGAAGCCGAATGCGCGTCCGTAGCTCAGCTGGATAGAGCACCGGGCTTCGAATCAGTGCCTCGCTGGGCTTGACTGGAGCGACAAGGCTGGACTCGTGAGGCAGCCGGCAGCTCCCTATACCCCACCTGAGGGGTCAAGACGATTCGGCCTGGACTTTGTGAGGAATGCCGATGTAGGATTCGCGACTATTTAGCATTCCAGAGGGGGGTCTCATGCTGCAGCTTCGCCGTGTCTGCCAAGTTCCTACGGGCCTTTGTCGTTCTCGGGCGGCAGGCACGTTCATCGGCTTGATCCTAGCTGCTGACCTAGCGCTCTCTCCACTGGCTGCCGCCGACGTCACGCGGATCATCGGCCCCACAGGGGATACGGGAGTAACGCCGGGCTTGATGTCAGCTTTGGGCGTTACCACCGACGCTGCCGGGAACGTCTTCGTGACTGGGTTTTACAGTGACAACGCGTTCAAGGTTACGCCGGGCGGCGTGATCACGGAGATTATAGACGCCACTGGCGACGGCGCTGGGAATACGCTCGATCGCCCGGGTGCGGTGGCCGCAGATGCCGCCGGTAATGTCTTCATCCTTGGTACTGAGAGCAACAACGTCTTCAAGGTTACGCCGGGCGGCGTGATCACTGAGATTATAGATGGCTCCGGCGATGGTTCGGGAAACACGTTGGACGGCGCAACGGCTCTTGCCACCGATAGTTCCGGTAACGTTTTTGTCGCGGGCTTGGGGAGTGACAATGTCTTCAAGATCACGCCGGGCGGTACGATCAGTCAAATCATCGATGCCACGGGCGATGGCGCTGGCAATCCACTTGACGGCCCGAGTGCCGTGGCTACAGATGGTGGCGGTAACGTGTTCGTGACGGGCGTGTCCAGCAACAACGCTTTCGAGATCACGCCGGCTGGCGTGGTCATAGAGATCATAGACGCGACAGGCGATGGTGCGGGGAACGCCTTGAACGGCCCACGAGCCATAGCCACCGACGCTTCTGGGAACGTCTTTGTAGGTGGGGAGGCCGGCGGATTATTCTACCCCGACGGCAACATGGCATTTCAGATCGTGGCGGGTGGCGGCTTCATCGCGTCGGCATTCCCGAATCCACCCGGTGTATGGACGCGGGTCAGCCGGCTGGCCACCGATTTTGCCGGCAACGCTTACGTGGGTAGCCAGGAGTTAGTTCCATTCGTTGGTCTCGGTTCGAGCGTCTCCGTGATCTCGCCCGCGGGGGCTGTCACCTTGGTTGACACCGTTAATAGCATTGGGCGTGGCTTAGGATTCGATTTAATGCCGTACGTGGCTACAGACAATGCGGGGAATCTTTTCGTTGCGGGCGGTGACGGCCACAACGTTCGTAGGTTCACGCCTAGTGGGGTCGAAACCGAGATCGTAGATAGCGCACTTGGTGTACCTGGCAATTTCCTCGGCGCACCAACGACGATAGCCACAGATAGCGCCGGCAACGTCTTTGTTGCAGGCCGATTCAGCAGCCACGTTTTCCAGGTAACGCCGGGTGGCGTGATCAGCACCATAATCGACTCGACAGGCGACGGCGCTGGGAGCATGTTGGGGCGCGTCAGCGCCCTCGCTTCGGATGATTCCGGCAACGCGTTCATTGCCAGTGGTGATTTGGGCGCTCCCTTGTTGTGCCTATCCGTACACGGCAGCGACAACGTTTTCGAGGTAACGCCGGGTGGCGTAATCAGCGAGATCATCGATGCGACGGGCGACGGCGCTGGCAACGAACTTTCTGCTCCAACTGCGCTTGCTACCGATGCGACCGGCAACGTGTTCGTTGCAGGGGGCTGTAGCAACAACGTTTTCAGGGTAACGCCGGGTGGCGTGATCAGCGAGATCATCGATGCGACGGGCGACGGCGCTGGCAACTCACTAGATGGACCAATAGCGGTTGCTACCAATAGTAGCGGCGACGTTTTTGTCGCTGGCTTCCTCAGTCGCAATATCTTCAGAATCACTCCTGGCGGCGTCATAACCGAAATCGTGGACTTGGGCGTTCTCGTTGCAGGGTTCCCTATCCTCGGTATGGCAGCCGACGGTGGTGGCGACTTGCTCGTCATCGCGGGTGAGACCGATGTTTTCGGCGTGGGCGGGGGCTTTCTGGTCAGGATTACGCCGGATAATCCCTTTCCGGTCACAAACGCCACGACTGTGGGTAGCGTGCTACTAGGAATAGCAGCCGACTCGGCTGGCAATGCCTTCATCACCGACTTTTGGGACCCGCCACTCAGGGTTTCCCCGCAGGGGGCTTCGACTACGATCTTTGCCGAGTTCGGTTTCCCAAATGACGATGACGTGCGCGAGCCGTGGGGCGTTGCCGTAGACAAGTCCGGCAACCTGTTCTTCGCGGACCACGAAGCGGACAGCGTTTTCAAGGTCACAGACGCCAGTGTGCGTAACTGCCCTGACCTGCCCGCACCCGGTTGTCTCAGCGTGCAAAGGGCGAAGATTCTGTACAAGGAAAAGACCGCCGGTAAAGAGAAGATGACACTTCAGTGGAAGAAGATTGATGTGCCCACGACTCAGGCCGAGTTTGGTGACCCCTGGAGCGGAGCTACGCACGTTACGGCGTGTATCTACGACGATAGCGGCAGTCTGGTTGAGGACCTGTTTGTGTCCCGAGCCGGTGACGTGTGTGGTGAGAAGCCCTGCTGGAAAAAGAAGGGGACCAAAGGCTATACATACAAGGACAAGTTCCTTGCCGCGGAAGGAATCTCAAAGATCGGTTACACATCCGGTGACCCCCTCAAAGGAAAAGCCGACGCTAAAGGCAAGAATAACGCAGCAAAAGGCTATACTAACCTGCCGACCGGAGTGGTGGCGGGCCTCGCCGGCAGCAACACGGCGACGATACAAATGCTCACCAGCAGCGGGTTCTGCGTGACTGCGACGATGAACGAGGTCAAGAAAGACGACGGTTTGCAGTACAAGGCACAGCTTAAGTAGGCCGCCGCTTGTATCGGGTAGCCAAAGAGGCGGGCTCGTCCCAGCAGCGCGCCCGGTGCCGGTATTGGTGCCGGTTGAGTATCTTAAAAAAACCGCAATCAGTGTAACTCCACAGAACTGTGGCTGCGCCGTAAACATAGCTATAGCAACGAAAACCCGCTCAATGCTTGTCGAACGGGTCGGTGTCGAGATGTGACCTCGAACCCGTATGCCGCAAGTTAGAATCGTACCGGGCGCTTTTCTTAGCGCGAGTGGCGTGCCCTGAGCGTCGAATACGCTCGATGGCAAGCAAAAGTTGGTTCAGAAATTGGGAAGCCAGGTTGCACCATGTGTCACCATCATTGGGCTTTTGACACCATGAAGTAGCACCTTTCCCCTTATTTCATCTTCTTTGTCACTTGGCCTTTGAGCCTTTCACGCCGGCGACACGGGTTCAAATCCCGTCGGGGAGGCTTTCCTTTACTGGGGCGTGAGCAGGCATTTTCCCGGCAGCAGTCCTCGCTCCAGCGCCCGTTACCGAGTCTCAAGAAGCACAAGCCAGCTTAACCATTGCCCACTGCGTGGCGCGCCGGCATACTGCGCCGGCTTGCTGGGCTTCGCCCGGGGGGCCGTTAGAGCCGGCGTTCAGACGAGCGTCCGATCTTTACAGCGCTGGAGAGAAGGATGGATACAGCACGAGCGGAGCAGTTTGTAACCCGTATGAGTACCCTGATGAACGAGGGCATGTTGTCGGTGCTTGTCAGCATGGGCCATGAGCTGGGACTCTTCGATATTCTGGACGGGATGCCGACCTCGACCTCTGAGAAGATCGCGACAGCGAGCGGTTTGACTGAAAGGTACGTGCGGGAATGGCTGGGCGGCATGGTCACCGGTGGAATCGTCGAATACGAAGATGGGAAGTATCGGCTGCCACCCGAGCACGCGCGGGTTCTGACGCGTGCCGCTGGTGCCGACAACTTTGCCGCATTTGTGCACTCGACGGCGCTACTGACAGATCGGAGGCATGAGGTCCTCGACGCGTTTCGCCGGGGTGGCGGTGTGCCTTACGATCGATATGACGAGTTCATGCAAGTGTGGGCGGGTCTGAACGCTGACAAGTTTGAGCGAGCGTTGCTCGATCAGCTTCCGCAAGCGATCCCAAACATCGATGACAAGCTCGTAGCGGGAATCGACGTACTAGAGATCGGTTGCGGCGAGGGGCATGCAACGAACGTAATGGCCGCTGCATATCCTAACAGCCGATTCGTCGGCTTCGATTTGCGCGAGAAGGCGATCGAGGAGGCCAGCCGGAACGCACGCGACATGGGCGCGACCAACGTCGAGTTCCAGGTCCGCGACCTGGCAAACCTGGACTCGGCGGCCAATTGGGACCTCATCACCGGCTTCGATGTTATCCATGACCAGGCAAAGCCGCGAGAGGTACTGGGCATCGTCCGGCAATCCCTACGTCCCGCCGGTACGTTCCTGATGGTCGACATCAACGCGCACAGCGATGTCGGTGAGAATCTGACGCACCCCGCTGGCCCGTTCCTTTACGGGACTTCACTACTGCACTGCATGACGGTCTCGCTCGCCTACGATGGCGAAGGCCTCGGTGCCGTGTGGGGTGAACAGAAAGCGCGAGAACTACTTGCCGAAGCCGGCTTCACCAACATCGACGTCACGCAGCTGGAGGGCGACCCGCTCAACGCGTTCTACGTAGCGCGTGTGTAGCCGAAAGCCGCCAACGTGGCTGGCGGTCTCACGACCGCCCACAGGCTCACCCGCTCCGGAGGTGATTCCGGCTACGCCGCTCGACTAATGCCCCGTGTCGGGTGATACCTCAGGCGAATCGGTACCCACAAGGTGCGAAGTTCGTCGGGGACGCTTTCCTTCTTCAGTAGTTAGCTTATCCACGCCGACAGTTGGCTCAGCAACTGGGAAGTCAGCTTGCGCTAAGAGTCGCTCCCATCGGACGTCTGGCACTTTTTAATCGGATTAATGTTTGGCAGGTGTCGGTGCCAAGAAGCTGGCTACCGCGAGCGAGAGCAAGACGACGCAGGCGAGGCCGTGGATGATGCGGACAGGGATAAAGAAATCAACAATGTGGGAAGAGACGTCGGCTCCTTGGATCCACGGATGACCAGAGCGGGTGATGAACTGGGTGTGGCTGTAGACGGCAATCGCGAGAACAAAAGCCAACATCAACTGGGGTACACCACGTTTGTGAAACGGGACAAACAGTCCCGTATGGAGCAGGAACAATCCGGTCCCGATGGCGAATATGGATTCCATCCGCACCGCCGCGGCGAGGAGAGATGCGACGTTCGCATCCATGGCGACGACATCGGCAACTTTGACCTTGGCGAATCTGGCGGCCATGGATTCTAATCCATCGAGGTAGTTCGGTACGAAGATCGCGAAGAGAACAAGGCCAAGTAACACGCAGACTACACTGCTTACTTTCGCCGCAGCGGAGAAAACCCACGGGGAGGAAGACTTCATGAAATCACTCACAGGCAACTCCGGCCAAGGCGGCGGTTGGCCCTGTTAAAAAAGCAGGGCAGGTCGTCGAGCTAACTCAGTTCGTCGATCAAACAGCTAACACCCTGTGAAAGACCCGGTCAACCGCTTGCATGCGTATCGACGAAAATGATTAGGGTGTTCCTTTCCCCCGCAAGGATACTTTCATGGCTCCCCGGGCCGTACGCTTTGCGAACCATTCGGTTCGAGGTGCCGGTCAGAAGTCTTAGTTGCCCCCGAGGCCCGGTCTAGCGAACAACTGGCCGTTAGGATCGCGTACTAGCATATCAACGATTTCGACGTTCGCGCATGCTGGCATTTCAAGCCAGTCCGGGGCGGGGGTATCGGCGCCCGGTGTACATCCGCCGAGACCAGGTTGACACGTCCCGACGCCGAGATCGCTGCAAACAGTATCCGAATCACAGGCTATGAGGGGATCGCCCGAGCAAGTCCCGATGCAAACAAAATGAGCATCGGACGCGTAGTCACCCTTGAGCTTGAGCTTTCCATTGATGGCGGGCTCGAAGTCGAAGCGTACCTCGGCAAAGTTCTCCAGTCCTAAGTCTATGAGGGTCATGCCGCTGCCGGGGAAGGTTTGATCCTCCATTGTGACGCGCAGACCCAGTACCAACTCCCAGCCGCTGCCTGTTGCCGGATTGGCGCCGAACAGCAGAACATCCGAACACTTGGACTTGACCTTGAGGTTCGAACACGGGACGCCGCTACCGGTGCTACAAGGGTCCTCTACGACACGAATAAGCTTTGCGTTGCACTTGCCCTTGGCGCCAAAGTCGAACGATGTATCGGAGTCGCTAGAATAGTCACCGGTGATAGCCGGTCCACACGCTGGAATCCCAGTGCTCGTAGCTGTGTTTGGGGCAAAGATCTGGCTATTGGGACATGGAGCGTATGTGCGCACCATATCGACCTTCATGGTCTTGGCCTTGGCCGGCTTGTTGAAGACACTGCACTGAGCATCCGCAGTTGTTGCAGACATCAGGGTTGCTGTCAGTAGTAGGCTAGCAAAAAAGCGGAACAGTGTGGACTGTAGCATTCTATCCCCCCAGGTTTGGCACGGTTCACAACAGAGGCCGATGTATAGCGGAAGCACGGCTGCGTCACGCTTTGGATCAGTGTCTATACTCTTGGCGTGGAGTCCGTCAATCACCCAGATGCGCCGGAACTCGCCGAGACCGGTAGTTCCTAAAGCCGATCGGCGTTGTCAGAGAACGAACCCAGCGTCCTTATCCCGCGATGCGTTAACAACTGCCGGGCAGCTTCTCGTCTGTTAGCTGCGTCCGCTCCCGGGCTCGCATGTCGGCGTGCAACCTATTGCCGGAAGCCTGGGAGAACTCCCTGCGCCGGACTCGAACCCTGGCGCTAGCTAGTGACACGCTGAGGAAAGTTGGTTCAGAAATTGGGAAGTCGTCTTGCACCGGGTGTCACCGTCATTGGCCTTTTGACACCATGAAGTAGCACCTTTCCCCTTATTTCACCTTCCTTGTCACTTGGCCTTTGGGCCTTTCACGCCGGCGACACGGGTTCAGATCCCGTCGGGGGCGCTTTCCTCCGAGAGCCGCGAACCTTCCGGCTTGTGCGGCGCCGCCGTAATGCATCTCTTGAAGCAGTCCTAGCGCAGTACGCAGAGAACCACGTCAGCGGCACTGCAGAAGGCGTTGGGGTCGTCGCCGCCGTATTCGCCGCCACCATCCAAGCATGCCTGTTCGGTGATTATGTCGCAGCCGCCGTTTCCCGTACAGCACTTTCCTGTAGGTGCCCCCGGTAGCGTGGTGGTGGTCGTGCTCGTTGTCGTAGTGGTCGTGCTGGTGGTTGTCGTGGTGGCTAGCGCCTCGCACGCAGCCATGTCCCCCGCGTCGCACACCAGGTCACCATTAGCCCGGTCTCCGAGATAGACTCCGTTGCACCGATCCGCGGGCGATATGATGCAGCCGCTGCGTCGGACGCAGCAGGCACCAGTCGGGACAGGCGGCAGGGTTGTGGTTGTCGTCGTCGTTGTGGGGAATATGATCATGCACTCCGCGAGTTCGCTCGGTGTGCAGGAGTCGAGTTCGCTGGGCCCGAGGTAGTGACCTCCGAACAACTCACAAAGAAGTCGTTCTCCGACCCCGCACCCAATAGCGGTGCAGCAGGCACCGGTTTCCAAGGCAGGTAACGTCGTCGTGGTCGTTGGCAGTGTCGTAGTCGTTGTAGTCGTACTGGTGGTCGTCGTCGTGGTAACCGCTGCACACGCAGCCACGTCCCCGGCGTCGCACACCAGGTCACCACTCATGCGGTCTCCGAGATAGACTCCGGCGCACCGATCAGCGGGCGATATGATGCAGCCGCCGCCTCGAACGCAACAGGCACCACTCGGGACAGGCGGCATGGTCGTCGTTGTCGTGTCAAGGGTTGTGGTAGTAGTAGGTTCACTGCCATCACAGGTCGCTTGCTCCGCCGCACTGCAAACGCCGACACTGTCGCTGTTGCCGAGATAGGTCCCCCTGCAGTTCGCCTCTGTGGTGATCACGCACGTTCCGCGGCGTGTTACACAGCAGGCCCCTGTGCTACCGGGCATTGTTGTGGTGCTCGTTGAGGTTGTGGTGGTAGTGGGGCAGGGGCAAGCACGGGGCAAGTCGATCCCCACGGCTATTTTCAGACACAGTAGGGCATCGGAGGCGTTTTCGTCGAAGTCACCGTTGACGTCGCAGATGCACGCCGGCACGCAGAAGCCTATCCCGACGCCCACATTCAAGATGAACAGGCAATCGCTGGCCTTAGGGAGTGCTCCGACGCTGACGGGCTGGGCGCACGGAGGTGCGTTCAGCACCGACGCCACGCCGGGCAGGAGGGTCGTACTCGTCGTGCTGCTCGAAGTCGATGTGCTGCCGAGTATCGCTAGTGCGGGGGACGTGTGTGCCGAGATGGTCGCTACTAGTGCGCCTGCTAGCAAGGTCGCACGAGAAAGTCTCGTATGCCTCACGCCCATTGATTGCCCCTGGCCCGCCGGGAGACTGGAGCCGACACAAACAGTTACGAGCAAGAGCGTCTTGAGTCAACGAGATCATGACTACCCATGCTTGCCCGTAACAGAACCTCCGTTGCGCGGCGCCACATCGCTGAACCCACAATCGGTAAGGGGGCAGTTGCGGATGCCTTCCTAATCGGGGGGTAGCTAAGCAGAGCGGTCGCGATCGTTTCGCCGATTTCGCGACTTACCGGCCGCGGAAACAGAGAGGATATGCCGCTTCTCTAGCGGGGCATAGGCAGAACTTTGGGTTGCTCAGTCGATTTCCCCTCGTTGGTAGCGATCGAGCTCTTCGGCGTCGAATCCGAGTTCCTCGTCGACCAACGGATCGCGCATGAAGTCCTTGCCGCGATCTACGCCTGTGGCGCGGGCGAGCAGTCGACGGCACACGCGGTCCAGTAGGGTCTGATTGCGGGCGGCACGTCCTGCTATCCAGATTCCGATGGTTGCTGCGCGTTCGCGCTTGCGTAGCTCCTTGTCGCTCGCGGTCATGCCGAGCCCGGTAGCTTGTTGATTCGACAGGGCACTCCCTTGAGGTGAGGGATGCCCTGCTCGCGATCCAGGTA